>NZ_OZ032148.1:0-928669 GCF_964026495.1 Arsenophonus symbiont of Ornithomya chloropus
TGTCATTTTCACTTTGGCAACAGTGTCTTGCTCGATTGCAGGATGAGTTACCTGCCACAGAATTTAGTATGTGGATACGCCCTCTCCAAGCAGAATTGAGTAATAACACATTAGCACTTTATGCTCCTAATCGTTTTGTATTAGATTGGGTAAAAAATAAATATATTAATAATATTAATGAATTATTAAATGATTTTTGTGGATCTAATGTTCCTAATTTAAAATTTGAAATAGGTAATAAACCTAAAATAACAGAAATTCATGTTACACAAGATATTCCTATAAAAAAAAATATTTCAGAAAAAATTCATTTTAAACATACTCTTAATTGGGGAGGTAACAAAAACAGAAATATTAAAAATATTTATTATTCGAATATAAACCATAAACACACATTTAATAATTTTGTTGAAGGTAAATCTAACCAACTTGCCCGTGCTGCTGCAAATCAAGTTGCTAATAATCCTGGAAAAGCTTACAACCCTCTGTTTATTTATGGTGAAACAGGGTTAGGCAAAACACATTTACTTCATGCAGTAGGAAATATTATAACAAGAAAAACAACAGGTACAAAAGCAGTATATATGCATTCTGAACGATTTGTACAAGATATGGTAAAAGCATTACAAAATAATGTTATTGAAGATTTTAAACGTTATTACCGTTCTGTAGATGCATTATTAATTGATGATATTCAATTTTTTGCTAATAAAGAACGTTCTCAAGAAGAATTTTTTCATACTTTTAATGCTTTACTTGAAGGTAATCAACAAATTATTTTAACTTCTGATCGATATCCAAAAGAAATTCATGGAGTTGAAGATAGATTAAAATCCCGTTTTGGATGGGGATTAACTGTTGCAATTGAACCTCCAGAATTAGAAACACGTGTAGCTATTTTGATGAAAAAATCTGATGAAAACAAAATTCAATTACCTGATGAAGTTGCTTTTTTTATTGCTAAACGTTTACGGTCAAATGTTCGAGAACTAGAGGGGGCATTAAACAGAGTTATTGCTAATGCAAATTTTACTGGTCGTACTATTACAATCGATTTTGTGCGTGAAGCATTAAGAGATTTACTAGCTTTACAAGAAAAATTGGTAACTATTGATCATATTCAAAAAACAGTTGCTGAATATTATAAAATAAAAGTTATTGATTTATTATCTAAACGTCGTTTTCGTTCTGTTACACGCCCAAGACATATAGCAATGGCATTGGCGAAAGAATTGACAAATCATAGTTTGCCAGAAATTGGGGAAGCCTTTGGTGGACGAGATCATACCACAGTATTACATGCTTGTCGAAAAATTGAACAATTGCGAAAAGATAATCAAAATATAAAAGAAGATTTTTTTAATTTAATAAGAACATTGTCATCATAATACTATGAAATTTACTATTGAACGTGAACAATTACTTAAACCTTTGCAACAAGTTAGTAATTCATTAAGTGGACGTGCCATATTACCTATATTAAATCATATATTATTAAAAGTTAATGAAACATTCTTATCATTAACAACTACTGATCTAGAAATAGAAATGATATCAAAAATAAAATTAATACATGAAAGTGAAAATGGTGTAATTACTGTTCCTGCAAAAAAATTTTTTGATATTTGTCGTGGATTACCTAATCATTCTATCATACAAGTCATTTCAAAAAACAATCGTTTATTATTATTGTCTGGTTATAGTCGTTTTTCACTTATAACTCTTCCTGCTATTGATTTTCCTAACCTCAGCAATTGGAAAAGTGAAGTTGAATTTAAAGTACCAAAATCTACTTTAAAACGTCTCATTGAGACAACAAAATTTTCAATGGCTAATCAAGATGTACGTTATTATCTAAATGGTATGTTATTTAAAACAGAAGGCAAAAAATTATATGCTGTAGCTACTGATGGACATCGGTTAGCATTATGTTCACTTAACATAAATCAAATCTTACCAAAATATTCAGTTATAATACCACGCAAAGGAATTATAGAATTTATAAGATTATTAGATAATAGTGAAGAATTAATTACATTACAAATAGGTAATAATAACATTAGAGCTCATATTGATAATATTATTTTTACTTCTAAATTAATTGACGGTTGTTTTCCTGATTACCAACGTGTTATACCAAACAATCCAGATAAAATATTACTTGGTGATTGTAATAAATTAAAAGAAGCATTTTCACGAGCAGCAATTTTATCAAATGAAAAATTTCGCAGCGTAAATCTTTCTATAACTAATAATCAAATTAAAATTACAGCAAAAAATACAGAAAAAGAAGAATCAGAAGAAATTGTTGATGTTAATTATAAAAATACAACAATAAACATTGCTTTTAATGTTAATTATATTTTAGATGTTTTAAATGCGCTCAAATGTAAACAAGTGAATATATTATTAACTGATGCAAATTCCAGTATACAAATAAAAAATTCAGAGAACAATGATGTAACTTATGTTATTATGCCAATGAGAATATAAGATTTAAACTTTTCAATTGAAAATAAAAAACTCATAAAAAATAATAATTTTTACTTATGTGATTAATTTAATATATTGTATATATTAAAAATATAAAAATTATCACAAAAACTCAAAATTATTTATTTGCATATTTATAAATACATATAAATATGAAATAAATAATTTTATGATTTTTTAGTAATCAAATAAACAACAGATATATCAATTTCAAACGAGGGGTTAAAATCTTTAATTTACACATAATCAAAAAAATAACATAAAAATCATGTTTATATTAAAATATATTATTAATAAATACAAAATACATACAAAATATTATTATATTAATATGATAAATCACAAATTTTAAATATTTTCTATAAAATGCATTTTATATAACATAAAAAAATTAAACATAAAACTCTATAGCACAGTAGTGAGAAAAATTGATGTTAAATATATATGACTCATCAAGTATCAAAGTATTAAAAGGATTAGATGCTGTTCGCAAACGACCAGGTATGTATATTGGTGATACTGAAGATGGTACTGGACTGCATCACATGGTATTTGAAATTATCGACAATGCTATTGACGAAGCTCTTGCAGGATATTGTAATAATATTATTGTAACCATACATATAGATAATTCTATATCTGTGTTAGATAATGGTCGTGGTATTCCTACAGATATTCATACAGAAGAAGGTATTTCTGCTGCAGAAGTTATTATGACTATTTTACATGCTGGTGGAAAATTTGATGATAATTCTTATAAAGTTTCAGGTGGATTACATGGTGTAGGGATTTCTGTTGTGAATGCTTTATCAGAAAAATTAGAATTAGTTATTAACCGTGCAGGAAAAATTTATCAACAAAGATATCAATTTGGAGTTCCAGAAGCTCCTTTAAAGATTATTGGGAAAACTGATAAATTAGGTACTTATATTCGTTTTTGGCCAAATTTAGAAATATTTAAAACTGTTACAAAATTTGAATATAATATTTTAGAAAAAAGATTACGTGAACTTTCCTTCCTTAATTCTGGTATATCTATTTCTTTAATAGATGAACGTAATAAAAAAGAAGAAAATTTTTTTTATGAAGGTGGTATTAAAGCCTTTGTTCAATACTTGAGTTCTAATAAAATGGTAATTCATCCAAATATTTTTTATTTTTCTACTGAAAAAAATACTATTAATGTAGAAATATCCATGCAATGGAATGATAGTTTTCAAGAAAATATTTATTGTTTTACAAATAATATTCCACAAAAAGATGGAGGAACTCATTTAATTGGTTTTCGTACAGCAATAACACGAACACTAAATAATTATATAGATAAAGAGGGTTATCAAAAAAAAACAAAAATCAACACTACTGGTGATGATGCACGTGAAGGATTAATTGCAGTTATTTCTCTTAAAGTTCCTGATCCAAAATTTTCTTCACAAACAAAAGATAAATTAGTTTCTTCTGAAGTAAAAACAATTGTTGAAACATTAATGAGTGAAAAATTAATTGAATATTTATTAGAAAATCCTAATGATGCAAAAATTATCATTAACAAAATAATTGATGCTGCTCATGCACGTGAAGCTGCTCGTAGAGCACGTGAAATATCTCGTCGTAAAGGTAGTTTTGAGATTACAGGACTACCAGGAAAATTAGCAGATTGTCAGGAAAAAAATCCTGCTTTTTCAGAACTTTATTTAGTAGAAGGTGATTCTGCTGGTGGATCTGCAAAACAAGGTAGAAACCGAAAAAATCAAGCAATTTTACCTTTAAAAGGTAAAATTCTTAATATAGAAAAAGCTCGTTTTGATAAAATATTATCTTCACAAGAAGTTATGACTTTAATCACGGCATTAGGATGTGGGATTGGAAGAGAAGAATATAACCCAGACAAATTAAGGTATCATACTATTATTATCATGACTGATGCTGATGTTGATGGTTCCCATATCAGAACATTATTGTTAACATTTTTTTATCGCCAGATGCCAGAAATTATTAATAGAGGTTATCTTTATATTGCTCAACCACCTTTATATAAAGTAAAAAAAGGAAAAGAAGAACAGTACGTGAAAGATGATGATTCAATGAATAAATATTTAATTTCAATAGCATTAGAAAATGCTGCAATTCATATTAATCCCAATCTTTCCGTATTAAAAGGAAAAGAATTAGAAAACATTATCATCAATTATTATACAACACAGAAAATTATTAAACGTTTAAAACGTATTTATCCATATACTCTGTTAAATAATCTTATTTACCAACCTAACTTAGAAGAAAATATTTTAAAAAATCATTCCAAAATAGAACATTGGATGCAAATGTTATTATCTCGTTTATCAAGTCATGAAAAAAATGCTAGTACTTATAATTATCACATTCATAAAAATACTCAAAATGCGTTATTTGAACCAATACTTATGATTAGAACTCATGGAATAGATACTGCTTATCATTTAGATTTAAATTTTATTCAGAGCATCGAATATCGTCATATAAAAAAAACTGGTGATCAAATAAGAGATCTTATCAAAGATGGTGCATATGTTACAAAAGGAGATCGTCGTAAACCAATTCGTACATTTGTAGAAGCGTTAAATTGGTTATCAAAAGAATCACAACGTGGATTAATCGTACAACGTTATAAAGGATTAGGTGAAATGAATCCTGAACAATTATGGGAAACTACCATGAATCCTAAAACACGTTCTATGATGCGTGTTACAATTAAGGATCCAATTGCTGCTGATCAACTATTAAATACTTTAATGGGTGATGCTGTTGAACCTAGAAAAAAATTTATAGAAAAAAATGCACTTAATGTAGAAAACATAGACATATAATTGTTATTAATTTAATCACTTTCACATAAAATCTTTAACATACGGTACAAAGGTTCTGCTGCTCCCCATAATAATTGATCAGCAATTGTAAAAGCAGATAAATATTTTAAACCAATATTTAATTTTCGAAGCCGTCCAACAAGAATATTTAATGTTCCTGCAACTGCAATAGGTGTTAGTTTTTTAATTGTTGATTCTCTATCATTAGGAATGATATGTAACCAAGGATTATAAGCTAATAATATTTTCTGAATATCATTAAGAGAAACATTTTTTTTTAATTTGATAGTAAAAGCTTGACTATGACAACGTAATGTACCAATACGAACACATATACCATCAACAGGAATAAAATCATAACCATGATTATTATTTAATATTTTATTAGTTTCTGCTTGACCTTTCCATTCTTCACGACTTTGTCCATTTGATAATTGTGTATCTATCCAAGGTATTAAATTAGTAACTAATGATTGGTCAAAAAGTTTATTATTCATTATCAAATTACGCATAAATATTGTAGCTTTTTTTTCAATTGCTAAAATAGATTTAGCAGGATTTTCTAATTCATCAGCAATATGTGAATATAATGCACCCATATGAAATAGTAATTGTTGAATATTTCGTGCACCTGCACCAGATACTGCTTGATATGTTGCTACTGAAATCCATTCAATTAATTTTTCTTTGAACAATCCATTTAGAGCCATTAACATTAAACTAACAGTACAATTAGCACCAACAAATGTTTTTATTCCTTTATTTAAACTTACATCAATATGTGGACGATTAACTGGATCAAGTATAATAATACTATTTTTTTTCATGCGCAATAAAGATGCAGCATCTACCCAATAACCTGACCATCCAATTTTTTGCAATTTAGGATAAATTTTATTCGTATAATTATTACCTTGACAAGTAATAATTATATCTAACACTTTTAACCTATTAATATCAAATGCGTTTTGTAATATTTTTTCATTTTGTCCATAATTTGGTGCATACTGACCATATTGAGAAGTAGAAAAAAAAACAAATGCCATATTATCAAAATTACGTTCTTTAAAAATTCGTTCTAAAAGAACAGAACCTACCATACCTCTCCACCCAATTAATCCTATATTTTTCATACTTATTATTGCTCATTTAAAAGATCATTGCTAAAAAATCAACAATATTAAAAATATTATTGGAATTATGAAATATAATGTATCTTTTATAAAAGATTTAATTAAAAAATAAAAAATCAATATAACCCATTCCATCTAGATCTTATATAATTTACTGCATTTTTAGTTTTGTAATATTGTAAAAAAGATTCTCTAAACAAAATTATTCCTTGAATTTCAGGTAAAGAATCATTAAAATCAAATTGTTTTTTTAATTCAAAAACACCTCCATCTAAATTCCAATCTGGTTCAATATCAGATTCTGTACCAGCTTTATATAATGCAATACCAATATATAATTTAGTATTATTCGTTTTAACAATATTAGTCCACCATTTTGCAATAACATCGTATTTCACAATTTCACGAGAAAAAGACCAATATATTTGTGGAGCAATGTAATCCAATAAACCTTCTTCTACCCATAATCTAGTATCCGCATAAGCTTTATCATAACTAGATCCAGCGGATTGTGTTTTAGAACCTCTTGGATCATCTACAAAGTTTCTCCAAACAGCATCAGGACTAATACCAAATTCAATATTTGGTTTTAAAAAATTAATTATCGAAGATACTTTTCTGATTAATAGCAAAGTATTATTTCTTCTCCAATTTCCTTTATCTGAAAAATTTTTTCCATATTTTTTATATGTTAAATCATCATTTAATCTTGATGAAGATATTTCATTATAAAAATAATCGTCAAATTGTATTCCATCTATATTATAATTTCTAATTAATTCAACGACAATATTAGTGATCCAATTACGCACTTGAGGTAATCCTGGATCAAGTACAAAACGATTATAAGCAGTTCTTATCCAATCTTGATGTAAAACGTAAATACTTGGAAGTGATAAAAAAATTGTTTTTTTTAAAGCAGCAATAGTTTTTGGATGTATATCCATTGAAACACGATATGGATTTAACCAGGCATGTATTTTTAAATTTCTTTTATGAGCTTCTTCGATAATAAATGCCAATGGATCATAACCTGGATCTTTACCAATTACACCAGTTAATACTGAAGACCAGGGAAGAATATTAGAATGATAGAGTGCTGTGCCATCTGGTTTAACTTGAAAAAAACTGTATTAATTCCTATTTTAACCAAATTATCAAGTTTATCAATTAATGTTTTTTTTTGTACTTTAATTCTTAATTTGTCTGAATGAATATTAACTGATGTAACAGAAGGCCAATCAAGACAAGAGACTGTAGCTATCCATATACCTCTTACTGGTATATTTTGATGAATATTTTTTTTGTTTTTTTCATTTATTGGATTTTTTGTACTACAACCAACTATAAAAAACAAAAAAAAACATGAAATTAAAAATATATTTTTTTGTTTGAAATATAACAACATTTGAAATTCCTTATAATTAATAAAAATTTTATTTTTGAATGATTATATATGTAATTTTATAAAAAATTGTATGAATAATAATAATATTATTCAATATCATTAAAAAATATTAAAAAATTAGGTAACAAAAATAAGTTTTAGAATAAATATAATAATGACATGATTATGAAATCATTTAATAATCATTCATAAGTAAAAATATTATTTTTTATTCAACTGTTACTGATTTAGCTAAATTTCTTGGTTGATCAACATCAGTTCCTTTAATCAAAGCAATATGATAAGATAATAATTGAAGAGGGACGACATAAAAAATTGGAGCAATTAATTCTTCAACATGAGGCAATGGAATAATTTTCATGTTCTTACTGTTAACAAAACCAGCATTTTTATCAGCAAAAACATATAATAATCCTCCCCTAGCACGAACTTCTTCAATGTTTGATTTTAGTTTTTCTAACAACTCATTATTTGGAGCAATAATAATAACCGGCATATCTGCATCGATCAATGCTAACGGTCCATGCTTTAATTCACCAGCAGCATATGCTTCTGCATGAATATAAGAAATTTCTTTTAATTTTAATGCGCCTTCAACAGCTATTGGAAATTGATCACCTCTTCCTAAAAAAAGAGAATGATTTTTATCAGAAAAATCTTCAGCTAAAACTTTGATCATGTGTTCCTTTAAAAACATACTATTAATCCGAGCAGGCAAAGCATGTAATGCTTGTATTATATTTTTTTCAAGAAAAATATTTTTGTTTTTTAAACGGACCATATATGCAACCAGTAATAATAAAATAGTTAATTGAGTAGTAAAAGTTTTAGTAGATGCCACACCAATTTCTATTCCAGCTTTTGTCATCAATGCAATATCTGATTCACGTACTAAAGAAGATCCAGAAACATTACATATAGATAAAGATATTAAATAACCTAGTGTTTTTGATAAACGCAATGCAGCTAATGTATCTGCTGTTTCACCTGATTGAGAAATAGTAATTAATAAGCTATTTTTTCTACGTGCTGGCCTTCTATAACGAAATTCTGAAGCAATTTCTACATCACATGGTATACCCAATAAGGATTCAAACCAATAATGAGCAACCATTCCAGCATTATATGAAGTACCACAAGCAACAATTTGAACATGTTCTACTTTAATTAAAATATTTTTTTCTATTTTATTTAATTCACTAAAAAAAACATTATTATTATTAACACGTCCTTCTAAAGTATTTTTTATTGCTAATGGTTGTTCGTATATTTCTTTTTGCATATAATGTCTATAAATACCTTTTTCGCTAGTATTGAATTTAATATTAGATTCTATTTTTTTTCGTTGAACTTGAAAACCTTTTTTATCAAAAATAAAAACTGTTCTACGAGTAATTTCAACAACATCACCTTCTTCTAAATAAATAAAACGACGGGTAACTGGTAATAAAGCAAGTTGATCAGATGCTAAAAAATTTTCACCAACACCTAAGCCTATAATTAAGGGGCTACCAAACCTTGCAGCTACCAACATTCCAGGAATATGAGTATTCATAACAGCTATAGCATATGTGCCTTTTAATTGTTTAGTAACACGCTGAATTACTTGAAAAAATTTTCCTCCATTTTGTAATTCTAAATGTATCAAATGAGCAATTACTTCAGTATCGGTTTGTGAAGTAAAAACATATTTTTTTATTTTAAGCTTTTTTCGTAGTTCTTGATAATTTTCAATAATACCATTATGAACAATAGCAATATTTTCAGAAATATGAGGATGAGCATTTTTTTTGCTAGGTTTTCCATGAGTAGCCCAACGGGTATGTGCAATACCAGTGCCACCAACTACAAAATATTTTTCTAATTTTTTAGCTAAACTTTGAACTTTTCCTAATTCACGTAACCATGTTAGATTAGTTTTATTATCAACAACAGCTAAACCTGCAGAATCATAACCTCGATATTCTAATCTGCGAAGTCCTTCAATAAGAATTTCAGCTATATCACGTTGTGCCACTGCACCTACAATTCCACACATAAATTTTATATTCCAAAAAATATAATGTTATGTTATTACATTTTCATAACATAATATAATTTATTATATTTGGTATTTATTTTATAACCTTTTTACCATTTTTTTTTACTGGACGTTTCCAATTACGAATATGTTTTTGTTTTACACGACTAATAACCAGTTCATTTTCTTCAACATCATTAGTTAATGTAGTTCCAGCACCAATAGTTGCTCCTTTACCAATTGAAATAGGTGCAATTAATTGACTATCTGAACCAAGAAAAACATCATCATTAATAATTGTTTCAAATTTATTAACACCATCATAATTACAAGTGATTATTCCAGCACCAATATTAACATTACTACCAATTTTTGTATCACCTAAATAACTTAAGTGACCTGCTTTAGAAGCTACACCAAAAACTGAATTTTTAACTTCTACAAAATTACCAATATGTACTTTATTAGCAAGTTTAGTTTTTGGACGCAAACGAGCAAAAGGACCAACAATACAGTCCATAGATAATTCTGATTCTTCTATAAAAGAATAAGGATTAATAATTGAATTATCATGAATAATACAATTTTTTAATACACATCCAGTATGAATATAAACATTATTACCTAATGTAACATTTCCTTCAATAATAACATTAGTATCAATAATTACATTACGACCATGTTTTAATGTACCTCTTATATCAAAACGAATAGGATCAATAATCATAACTCCATTTAATAATAGTTTCTCTGCTTGTTCTTGTTGATATATGCGTTCAAGAGTTGCGAGTTCTAAACAATTATTAACTCCTTTTATTTCACTGAAATTTTTAGGATGTACAATGTTAATTTTACAATTTTCTTGATAAGCCAATGAAATTACATCAGTAATATAATATTCATTTTGAGCATTATTTTTGTTAATTTTTTTTAACCATCTTTTTAAATCACCACCATTAGCAACTAATATACCACTATTTATTTCTTTAATTTTTAATTGATTACGAGTTGCATCTTTTTGTTCTACAATACCAATTACTTTACCTTTTTGACGAATAATTCTTCCATAACCTTTTGGTTCATCTACTATTGCAGTTAATAAACCAATCCCTCCATGAATTTTAGATTTTATTAATTTTTTTAGTGTTTCTTTTTTAATAAGTGGAGAATCACCATAAAGCATTAAAATATCTTCATTATCTGAAAAATAAGAAGATGCTTTTTGCATTGCATGTCCTGTTCCTAATTGTTCTTCTTGTAATATCCAATGGATTGGTTGATCAACTAAAGCTAATTTAAGTAAATTCGCACCATAACCATAAACAACATGAATATTAGATGCACCAAGTGTTATTGATGTATCAATAACATATTGAATCATTGGTTTACCTGCCAAAAGATGTAAAACTTTAGGCAAATCAGAATACATTCGAGTACCCCTTCCAGCAGCAAGGATTACAACACTTATTTGCTTCATAGACATAAAAAATCTAGTAATTCCATTAGTTAATGTAAAAGAAATTTTTTTATTAATATATATATTTTAAAATAATTTTCTATTTTATATTAAAAAAAAAGAGCGAAACAAAAACATAGTGTCTCACTCCCTGTACATTTAATTTTTATATTTTTATCACTTATTGCTAAATATATTATAAATCATCATTTTTTAATTTATTTTTTCAATAATTTGAAATTTTTTAATAGCTTTTTTAAATTTTGATAATTCTTTTACTTTATTGATATTATTATTTAGTGATAGAATATATTCTTCTGCTTTACATTTAAAAATTGATAATTTAGCGATATTTAAGTTATTTTTAAAATCTTTAGCATGTATGGCTATTTCAGCTAATATCATAACATTATTTTTTTGTATTTCTAAAATACCAGAAGAAATATAAATAATTTCCTTGTCAACTTTTTTTGTAATAGATAAAAAACAAGGTTTAATCAAAGTTAACATAGAAATATGTTGAGGATAAATACCTAATTCTCCTTCACTTCCTTTAATTATGATTTTTTTGACAAAATCATCAAATATTTTTTTTTCTGGACTTACAACAAAAAGATGATATGTTTTTATAGACATTATAAAATATTCCTAGATAGGAGAATGTTATTTTTTTTTAGCTTTTTCAATAGCTTCTTCTATAGTTCCTACCATATAAAATGTTTGTTCAGATAAATGATCATAATCACCATTTAAAATTTTTTTAAAACCATTTATTGTATCTTTTAATGATACAAATTTTCCATGTGAACCAGTAAAAACTTCAGCCACAAAAAATGGTTGTGATAAAAAACGTTGTATTTTTCTAGCTCTAGAAACAATTAATTTATCTTCTTCTGATAATTCATCCATACCTAAAATAGCAATGATATCTTTAAGCTCTTGATAACGTTGTAAAACTGATTGAACACCACGTGCTACTTCATAATGTTCTTCTCCAACAATAATTGGATCGAGATGACGACTAGTTGAATTTAATGGATCTACAGCGGGATAAATTCCTAATGATGCAATTTGACGACTTAATACAACTGTTGCGTCTAAATGTGAAAAAGTAGTTGCTGGTGATGGATCAGTCAAATCATCTGCAGGAACATATACTGCTTGAACAGAAGTTATAGAACCATTTTTAGTCGATGTTATTCTTTCTTGAAATAAACCCATTTCTTCAGCTAAAGTAGGTTGATATCCAACTGCTGATGGCATCCGACCTAATAAAGCTGATACTTCTGTTCCTGCTAATGTATAGCGATAGATATTATCAATAAACAATAATACATCTCGACCTTCATCACGAAATTTTTCTGCAAGAGTTAATCCTGTCAAAGCAACACGTAACCGATTTCCAGCTGGTTCATTCATTTGTCCATATACAAGAGATACTTTGTTTAATACATTGGGATCTGTCATTTCACAATAAAAATCATTACCTTCACGAGTACGTTCTCCGACACCTGTAAAAACGGAATAACCAGAATGTTTAATTGCAATATTACGAATAAGTTCCATCATATTTACTGTTTTTCCAACACCGGCACCACCAAATAAACCTATCTTATTTCCCTTTGCGAATGGACAAATAAGATCCATTACTTTGATGCCTGTTTCCAGTAATTCAGTTGAATGAGATAAATTTTCATAATTAATAGGTGATCGATGAATATTCCAGTACTCTTTTGCATTAATTTTTCCTTTCATGTCTATAGGATCACCTAATACATTCATTATACGACCTAAAGTAGCTTTACCAACAGGTACTTGAATTGGATGTTTTAAATTAATAACTGTTAAACCACGTTTCAAACCATCAGAACTTCCCATTGCAATACAACGAACAACTCCACCACCTAGGTGTTGTTGAACTTCTAAAACTAATTTTTTATTACCATTGTCAACTTTGAGCATATAATAGATTTTAGGCATAGAATCTTGAGGAAATTCAACATCTACTATGGAACCGATTATTTGAATAATTTTTCCAGTATTCATCCTAAATCCTCTTTTATAAATATGTACATATATTTTATTGAACTGCAGAAGCTCCTACAATAATTTCGCTAAGTTCTTGAGTAATATGACTTTGACGACATTTGTTATAAGTTAATAATAATTCTTTTATCATATTACCACAATTATCTGTAGCTGATTTCATTGCTACCATACGAGCAGCTTGTTCACTGGCTAAATTTTCTATAAGACCATTATAAACTTGTGATTCAATATAACGAAACAAAACAGTATCTAAGATTGTCTTAGAATCTGGTTCATATAAATAATCTACAGTTTTTTTTATTTTTTGATTATTCTGTTTCATTAAAGGTAATAATTGGATAATACTTGGTAATTGAGTTATGGTATTAACAAACTTGTTAGTCACAAGATATAATTTGTCAATATTTTTTTTTTCGTAAGAGTCTAATAAAATTTTTGTAGGTTTAATAATATTTAACAATAAAGATTGCCATTCCATATTAGCTGTTTTAGAAATAATCTTGCAGTTAATGGTATTAAAAAATGAAATTGCTTGTAAACCAATTAATGCTAATTTAATTTTGATATTTTTTTCTAAATTAACTTTAATATCGGTTAACAATTTTTTAAATAAATTAATATTTAATCCACCACATAAACCATGATCAGTTGAAATAACTAAATATCCTATACTTTTAACTTCACGTTGTTTGAAATATGGATGTTTATATTCTAAATTAGCTAATTTTAGATGAGAAATTAAACGTTGCATAGTTTTTGCATAAGAACGATTTGCTAATAAACGTTCCTGTATTTTTCGCATTTTTGAAACTGCAACTGTTTCCATTGCTTTGGTAATTTTTTGCGTATTTTTGATACTGTTTATTTTATTACGTGTTTCTTTAGCGATCGCCATTTTTATTCCTCCTCTTTTTTGTTAAGCGATAGAAATAAAATTTGCATATAGTTTTTTAAAAAAAATATTCTTTTTTAAAAGAATGCAATATATGACTTAATTCATTTTCTATTTCTTTATTATATTCACCTGTTTGGTTTATCTTTTTTAATAACATGGGAAATTTACAATTAGCATAATTTAATAATGATGTTTCAAACTTGTTTACTTCTTTTAATTCAATGTTTTTAAGATAACCATATACAGCAGAAAATAAAGACAAAGCTTGTTCTGCAATAGACATTGGTTTATATTGTTGTTGTTTTAATAACTCTGTAACTTTTTGTCCATGACTTAGTTGTTGACGTGTTTCTTCATCTAAATCAGATAAAAATTGTGAAAATGCAGATAATTCATGATATTGTGCTAATGTAGTACGAATACCAGCAGATAATTTTTTTATAATATTAGTTTGTGCTGCACTTCCTACACGTGATACTGATATTGCAGGATTAATTGCAGGACGAATGCCAGAATTAAATAATTTAGATTCTAAAAAAATTTGTCCATCTGTAATTGAAATAACATTAGTTGGTACAAAAGAAGAAACATCACCTTCTTGAGTTTCAATAATAGGTAATGCTGTTAATGAACCAGTTTTGTTTTTTATTTTTCCTTTAGTATGTTTTTCAACATATTGACTATTAACACGTGCAGCTCTTTCTAATAAACGCGCATGAATATAAAAAATATCACCGGGGTAAGCTTCACGTCCAGGAGGTCTTCTTAATAATAAAGAAATTTGCCGATAAGCAATGGCTTGTTTGGAAAGATCATCATACACGATTAAAGCATCTTCTCCACGATTTCTAAAATATTCACCCATTACACATCCAACATATGGTACAAGATATTGTAATATTGGAGCTTCAGAAGCTGTTGCAACAACAATTATTGTGTTATTGAGTGCATTATGTTCTTCTAATTTATGTACAATATTACTAATAGTGGAAATTTTTTGACCAATAGCTACATAAATACATTTTATTTTTGAATGCTTTTGATTGATAATAGTATCAAGAGCTAATGTAGTTTTTCCAGTTTGTCGATCACCAATGATTAATTCGCGTTGACCACGTCCAATAGGAATCATTGCATCAATTGATTTGTATCCTGTTTGTAAAGGTTGATCAACAGATTGACGGTCAATAACTCCAGGAGCCATAACTTCTACGGGTAAAAAACCATTGTGTTCAAGAATACCTTTTCCATCAATAGGTTCACCTAATGTATTAAGTACACGTCCAAGTAGTCCTCGACCTACAGGTGCTTCAAAAATACGACCAGTACATTTTACTTTCATGCCTTCAGTTAAATGAAGATATGATCCCATAACTACTGCAGAAACCAGATCACGTTCCAAATTAAATGCAATAGCATATTGATTACCAGGTATTGATATCATTTCACTTTGCATCACATCAGATAAACCATGAATACGAATTATTCCATCACCAACAGTAATGATTGTACCTTCATTATGAGATGTGTTTATTTCAAATTGAAGAATGCGTTTTTTTATTAACTCACTGATTTCAGTAGAATTTAGTTTCATTCTTACAATTCTCCTAAAAATTTTAATGTATTATTTAACTGCTTAATACGATTACGTATACTACCATCAATAACTAAATCTCCAATATTAATTATTATTCCTCCTATCAAAGATTTATCGGATATATAATTTAAATTCACTGAACATAAAAGTTTATTTTTTATTGTTTCTAAGATTTTTAATTTCTGTTTTTCATTTAATTTATAAGCAGAAGTAATATTAATATTAATCTTTTTTTCTAGAGAATTACGTAACGAAATAAATTGTTTTAAAACTTCAGGTAATACTTTTAATCTGTTATTGTGAGCTGTAATGTAAATTAAATTTTTTATGTATTTATTCAATCTGTTATCACCACAAATTGAAATTAATATTGTTGCTATTTTTTTAGGTGCTATTACAGAAGAAATAAGCTGATTAATTTCTTTTGTGTTAATTATATCCACAATAAATGTTAGCATATTTTGGTATTCATCAAGAGATTCATCTTTTTCTGCAAGATCAAAAATTGCTTTAGCGTATGGTCTAGCAATTGTAATCATTTTAATGATATCCTACTATCTTTTTTTTTAATTTCATCAAGAAGATTGTTAACAATTTGATTACTAATCTTTGTATTAACAGAATGTTCAATTATTTTTTCCGCTCCTAAAATAGCTAAATTTGCAATTTCTTTATGTAATTCTTTACAAATATGTTTTCGGTGAATTTCAATTTCAATATTTGCTTGAGAAATTATTTTTTTTTGTTCTATTTTAGCTTCTAATTTAGCTTTTTCAATAATTTGAATTCGTTTTTTATCGGCTTCATTTATAATTTTTTCAGCTTTTTGTTTTGCTATTCGCAATTCTTTTTTTGCATCTATTTTTATTAATTTTGATTCATTTTTTGTTTGTTCTGCAGAAATTAAATTTTCTCTAATTTCTTTTTGACGCTTTTCAATTACATTTATGATAGGTTTCCATACATATTTCATACAGAAAAAAACAAATAGAAAAAATGCAATAGCTTGACCTAAAATTGTTGCATTAAAATTCATAGTAAAATTTTTCTTTTAAATTTAGTTTTTAAAATTTTATGTTATATAATTAGGAAATCACAAATATCATATATAAACCCAATCCGACAGTAATCATAGGAATTGCATCGACTAATCCCATGACAATAAAAAACTGAGTTCGTAACAGTGGAATTAAGTCTGGTTGACGTGCAGCACCTTCTAAAAATTTTCCACCTAGTATTCCAATACCAATTGCAGCACCAATTGCGGCCAATCCCATCATTATACCAGCTGCTATATATAACAGATCTATATTGAAGTTTTCCATCATAGATTTTTCCTTTTTAGTAAAAAAAAAATTAAAAAATTATTATCATTTTTTTTCTGATGCCATTGATAAATAAATAATTGTTAAAATCATAAAAATAAAAGATTGTAAAGTAATGACAAGTATATGAAAAATAGCCCAAGGTACATTTAGTATCCACTGTAACCACCATGGTAATAAAGCAGCAATAAGAATAAAAATCAATTCACCTGCGTACATATTACCAAATAATCTCAAACTCAGTGATATTGGTTTAGACAAAAAACTAATACCCTCTAATATTAAATTAAGAGGAATAAAAATAAGATGATTAAATGGTTGTAAAATTAATTCTTTTATGAATTTTTTTAACCCTTTGATTTTTATGCTATAAAAAATAATTAAAACAAATACATTAATAGCCATAGATATAGTGATGTTTACATCTGTGGTTGGCACAACACGTAATGCAGGTAAAAATAAATATTCCTTCCCAATATAAGGCAGGAAGTCAATAGGTAATAAGTCCATTATATTCATCATAAAAATCCAGACAAAAACTGTTAAAGCTAATGGTGCAATAATTTTACTTTTTCCATGATAAATATCATAAACAAAATAGTTAACAAAATTAACAATAATTTCTATTGCAGTTTGTAATTTATTTGGCACAGAACTAGTTGAATTAATAGCAATTATTCTAAATACACTCAAAAAAATAATTCCAAGAAATATTGAAAAAAAGAGTGAATCAATATTTAATGTCCAAAATGACAGTTCATTTTTATTCAATGGATCAATTAATTTAAAAGTATTTAAATCTAATTGAAGATTATCTAAATGGTGTTCTATATAATTTTTTTTGATCATCATTTCTTTTGAAACAGACATGATGCTTTTCCCTTTTTCCTTTTTTTTAAAATTCTTCTTTATAGATTTATTAAAATAGATTCATGAAAAGTTAATTTTTAGTTAAGTTTTAAATGATTAATTGTTAACTCTTAAATTAATTTTATAATCATATAATCAAAAAAGATTTTTGTCATTTGAATAATGACTCAAAATAATGAATTTTATAATTAATTTTTATAAATTATTTCATTTTTTAATAAAAGATATTTTAATTTTTTGTATCAAAAGTAACAAATACAAAAAACATCAACAGACAAATATTATTTATTATAAAAACATTTTTTATTATAAAACATGTTTTTTACATTTTATTTATTATAATAATTTGTATGATTTGTTATTTTTTAATATACATTATAACTATATACGAAATCTAATTCAATAGATTTGTTATATGCAATTAATCATAAATTATTCATTATTATTTTTTTGATTTATTAATTTTAAATATGTTTTTGAAACATAGCAAATATTTAAATATTATTAAAACAAAAATATAATTGAAATCAATCCTCGTTTGATCTTCTTTTAGGAAAAAAGATTTCTTTTTTTAAAAAAATAAATGTGAAATTACTGATTATTTGAATATATTTTTAATTATGAAAAATATTTTTGTCTTCATTTTTGAAGTATCTTTATGTTTCTAAAAATACAATATTTTTTAATTGTTTGTGATAATATAATAATATATTTAGAAATAAAAAATGGTATTTTTTGATAATGTTGAATTAGATATTTTCTAAAAAAAAAATATTTTGTATACATAATTTCCACATATTATTGATCATATTTGACAAAAATCATTTTATAAAATTATTTGAATAATGAGTAATTTAAAATTGTTTTTGATGTATAAAACTGTTTTTTATTGTATAAAACTATCTTTTCTAGATTAATTAAGATTAATCAAATATTAATATAAAAGTATATTTTAAATATTTTTCAAAATAAATATTTTTTAAAATTAAGTATTTATGCGTAATAAACCTTGTTTTTTTAACCATACTAATAAAATAGATATTGCTGCAGGAGTAATTCCTGATATACGTGATGCTTGACCAATAGAAATTGGTTTATGAGCATTAAGTTTTGCTATTACTTCATTAGAAAGACCATTAATATTTTTGTAATCTACATTAATTGGCAAAGTTATGTATTCATTGCATAAATGTTTTTTTATTTCTTCTTGTTGACGGACAAGATAACCTTCGTATTTTATTTGAATTTCAATTTGATTTGTGATTTGAACATCATGAATAACTGTTGGTGAAAAATATTTTAATGAAGTAAGCAATTTGTAATTTATTTCCGGACGACGTAATAATTCTTCTCCATTAGTTTTTTTGGAAATTGGTACATTTAAAATCTTTTTAATATCATTAATATGTTTGCAATTAGGATGTATCCAAAGATTACGTAATCTTTGGCGTTCTTTTTCAATGAATTCAATTTTATGGCAGAATGTTTTCCATCGATCATTATTAATTAATCCGAGTTCATAACCTTTTTCAGTTAATCGCAAATCAGCATTATCTTCACGTAACGTAATTCGATATTCTGCTCTTGATGTAAACATGCGATAGGGTTCTGTTGTACCTAATGTACAAAGATCATCAACTAAAACACCAATGTAAGCTTGATCACGACGAGGGTACCATCCTGTTTTTTCATAAGCATAAAGAGCAGCATTAATCCCAGCTAATAATCCCTGTGCTGCAGCTTCTTCATAACCTGTGGTACCATTAATTTGACCAGCTAAAAAAAGTCCTTTGATAAATTTACTTTCTAAAGTTAATTTTAGATCACGAGGATCAAAAAAATCATATTCTATAGAATATCCAGGTCTAGTAATGTCGGCATTTTCTAAACCTTTTATTGAATGAATCATTTTTGTTTGTGTATCAAAAGGTAAACTTGTAGAAATTCCATTAGGATAAATTTCGTTGCTTGTAAGTCCTTCTGGTTCTAAGAATATTTGATGCGAAGATCTATGAGAAAATCGAACTATTTTATCTTCAATAGAAGGGCAATAACGTGGTCCTACACTTTGAATTATGCCTGTATATATCGGACTATATTTTAAATTTTCACGAATTATTTGATGAGTTTTTTCATTGGTGTAAGTTATATAACAAGGCAATTGTTTTGGATGTTGATTTGGTTTTCCAAGAAAAGAAAATACTGGTATTGGAGTATCACTAAATTGTGCTACTAATTCTGAAAAATTAATACTTCTTTTGTCTAATCTAGGTGGAGTTCCTGTTTTTAATCTATTCATTCTTAATGGTAATTCTTTTAGTTTATTTGATAAATTAATAGAAGAAGGATCACCTGCTCTACCACCATCAAAACTTTTTGATCCTATGTATATTTTACCATTGAGAAATGTTCCTACAGTTAGTAATACAGATTTTGCATAAAACTTCAATCCAATTTGTGTTATTACTCCGACAACATGATCATTATTTACAATGAGATCAACAATATTTTGTTGGAATATCATTAAGTTATTTTGTTTTTCTAATACCATTCGAACATTGTTTTTATAAAGTATCCTATCAGTTTGTGCTCTTGTTGCGCGTACTGCAGGTCCTTTTTTTGCATTAAGTGTTTTGAATTGGATTCCTGATTTATCAGTTGCTATAGCCATTAATCCACCTAATGCATCAATTTCTTTTACTAGATGACCTTTACCAATTCCACCAATAGCTGGATTACATGACATTTGACCTAAAGTTTCAATATTATGAGTTATTAGTAAAGTTTTACATCCCATTCGAGAAGCAGCTAAAGCTGCTTCTGTCCCAGCATGCCCCCCCCCGATAACAATAACTTCAAATTTTTTTGGATAAAACATTGTTTTTTAAACCTTATTTTTTGAATGATTTTTAAAATTTGAATAATTTTATAATAAAAAATAATTAATTTCGTTAAAGATTTTTTTAAAAAAAATATTAACTTTATATTACACAAGTTTAAAATAAATAATTATAAATATTTATTTATTATTCTTTTTATTATAATAATGATTATCTGTTGATAAATTAAAATATCTTAATAAGATTATGATCTTGTGAATGATATTTAATTGTGAATGATAAGTGATCGTACATAGGATAAGTTTGTATTAATATAATAAGTTATACACAATATATCATTGTTTATCAGTTTTTTTATTTATAAACACAGGTTATTCTCAAACTTATCAACAAAATTATTACTAATTTTTTGTAATTTGTACATTAATAATATTATTTTTCCATTTTTCAATCCAATTTTTTGCTAAATTTTCTATAAGATTAGATTCTAAAATATCAATTTCTAAAATTTTTCCTATTCTTTTAGCATTGTGTTTTTTTAGCAAAACATCTAGTTTATGAATTGCACTACAAAAAGTATCATATTCCTTGCTTCCTATTCCTATTGCACCATAAAAAATCTTGTTAAGATTAGGTTTTTTTTTGTTAATTTCTTTTGCTAAAGATTCTATGTTTTCAGGTAGTTCACCTGCACCATGAGTAGAACACACAATTAACCATATACCTTGCATTGATAGATCTATTAGATTCGGTCCGTGTTTTATGTTAGTTTCAAAATTATATTTTTCTAATATTTCAGCTGTATATTCAGCTATATATTCAGCGGTCCCCATTGTACTACCAGTTATTAATGTTATTTTTGTCATTATCAACCTCAATATTTTTTTTGATATTTTTTTGAAAATATAAATTTTTATTTTTTATGAGTTTGAATTTAGCATAGCAAAAAAATTATAATAAGTTTATTTTAATAGCTTCTTATTTTTGTGTTTGCGAATTCAGTTTTATTATTTTTTGTGTTTTTAATTAATCAGTACATGTATAGATTATATTAATCATGATAAAATATTATTTTGTTTTTTATTTTATTTTGATAATTTTAGATACAAAATAATATTTATTTATATAAATTTTCTAATTATTTTAAAAATAAAATGTTTTTTGATTTTTTTTATAAGTTGAATTGGTCTTTTTGATGTTTTGTTTGATATTACATTATTTTAAATAATTTTTTGTACTTTTTTGAAGATATTAAAAATAATATATTGCTTTTGATCGGATCTAAAAAGTTATTTATTTTAAAATGTATATATTATAAATATAACGTTATTATAAACATAACGTAATATATTCTTATTAAGAATTCTTATTAAGATATATATCTTTATTAAGATTAAGATAATAAATTGTTAATAAAAAATA
The DNA here is from genome assembly GCF_964026495.1 of Arsenophonus symbiont of Ornithomya chloropus. Taxonomy (NCBI): domain Bacteria; kingdom Pseudomonadati; phylum Pseudomonadota; class Gammaproteobacteria; order Enterobacterales; family Morganellaceae; genus Arsenophonus; species Arsenophonus symbiont of Ornithomya chloropus. The sequence continues at coordinate 22,355 of NZ_OZ032148.1, forward strand.
AATAATAAAAAACTATATGGAGTCAAGAATGGAAAAATTATTTATAGAAAAACAAAAACAAATTAATTTTATTAAATCTTATTTTTCAAATTTGTTAGAAAAAAAATTATCTTTAATTGAAATACAGTCTCCTCTTTTAAGTCGTTTTGGTGATGGTATTCAAGATAATTTATCAGGATATGAGCAAGCAGTACAAGTTAAAATAAAATCTATCCCAAATGTTGTGTTTGAAATTGTACATTCGTTAGCTAAATGGAAACGTAAAACTTTAGGTCGTTTTAATTTTGAACCAGGAGAAGGTATATATACTCATATGAAGGCATTACGTCCTGATGAAGATTGTTTAACACCTATGCATTCTGTTTTTGTTGATCAATGGGATTGGGAAAAAGTAATTTTAAAAAAAGATCGGTCTTTGGATTATTTAAAAAAAACAGTTATTGAAATTTATCAAATAATTAAAAAAACGGAAGAGGTTGTTAGTTTTAAATTTAATTTAATTCCATTTTTACCTGATCAGATTTTTTTTATTCATAGTGAAGAATTACTACAACGTTATCCTCATCTTAATTCCAATGAAAGAGAATATGCCATAGTTAAAAAATTAGGTGCAGTTTTTATTATTGGTATTGGTGGAAAATTATCTCATGGTTTTGTTCACGATATACGTGCCCCTGACTATGATGATTGGACTACACAGAATAGTGAAGGATTCATTGGTTTAAATGGTGATCTTATTGTATGGAATCCTATATTACAAAATGCATTTGAGATTTCTTCAATGGGTATACGTGTTGATGAAAAGTCACTTAAAAATCAATTAGAAATAACAGGATATCATAATAGAATGCTTTTCGAATGGCATCAAGATTTATTAAAAGGTTATATGCCACAAACAATAGGTGGTGGTATTGGACAATCTCGTTTAGTAATGTTATTACTTCAAAAAAAACATATTGGCCAAGTTCAATGTAGTGTATGGTCTATTAAAAATCAAATGGAAGTTATTGATATTTTGTAATTTTTGTTAATAAATATTTTTTATAGTTATTATTGTCTTATATTGTATATATTTAAATTATGAATCATTTTTTGAAATGAGATTCATGTTTTTTATTCTGCAATTGTGATAATTTTTATAAAAAATTATAATATTTTAATTTTTTGATTTGATTTAATAAGTAAATTATTAGATCATTCTTAATTATAAAAAAAATTATAGAATAATTGTAATGTTTTTTGATTTTTTAAATATTAAATTTTTATTATTATTTGTTTAAATCTGTCAAATTTTTGCAAAAATTAACAATTAATGATTAGTTAATTAATTATAAAAAATATGCTTATAACATTATATTAATAATATTCATTTTTTTTTAAAAAACATATGCTATTTTTTGTTTGTAGAATAAAAAATACATCTAATTTTATTAAAAATTTTACAAGTATAGACGATTTTTATAAGTATTGAAGACTATATAGTTGATACAATTTTTCTTTTTCTATAAAAAATTGTTAAAATATATTTTTCATATAATTTTTAATTTTATAAATTTTAATTGTTATAAAAATATTTAAAATATAAAAAATTTAAAATTCATTTAAAATTAATACAATTGATCATCATAATTATTTTTATTAATTTTAATTTGTGAATTTGTAAATATTTTCTTATTTTGGTAATTTGTTTAATATAACTATAATTTAGCTTTATTAAATTAAAAATTAAAGCTTAGATATAAAATGTTGGATTTTAAAAATATTTAATTAAATTTTTTATGTTCTTTATATTTAATTTTATATTTAATTTTTTGGTATTAAAATTAAATTATTAAGAAATTAAAATAACTACTTGACTTTATCATTTCAAAAAGTAAAATGATTATTTAAAATAGTAAAAACGCTCTTTAACAATTTAATCAGACAATCTATGTGGGCACTAACAAAAACATCAAAATAATAAAGTCTTAAAGAATAAAAAAACAAAATTTTTTGTATTTGATATTTTTTAAGCATCAAACTTTTAATTGAAGAGTTTGATCATGGCTCAGATTGAACGCTGGCGGCAGGCCTAACACATGCAAGTCGAGCGGCAGCGAAAAAAATAGAATTTCTATTTTTTTCAGCGAGCGGCGGACGGGTGAGTAAAATATGGGGATCTACCCTAAGGCGGGGGATAACTATTGGAAACGGTAGCTAATACCGCATAATCTCTTAGGAGTAAAGTGGGGGACCTCACATAAAACTGTGGCCTCACACCTTAGGATGAACCCATATGAGATTAGCTAGTAGGTGGAGTAAAGGTTCACCTAGGCAACGATCTCTAGCTGGTCTGAGAGGATGACCAGCCACACTGGGACTGAGACACGGCCCAGACTCCTACGGGAGGCAGCAGTGGGGAATATTGCACAATGGGCGAAAGCCTGATGCAGCCATGCCGCGTGTATGAAGAAGGCCTTCGGGTTGTAAAGTACTTTCAGTCGGGAGGAAGATATTAAAGTTAACATCTTTAATATTTGACGATACCGAAATAAGAAGCACCGGCTAACTCTGTGCCAGCAGCCGCGGTAATACGGAGGGTGCGAGCGTTAATCGGAATTACTGGGCGTAAAGGGCACGCAGGCGGTTAATTAAGTTGGATGTGAAATCCCCGGGCTTAACCTTGGAATGGCATTCAAAACTGATTAACTAGAGTTTTGTAGAGGGAGGTAGAATTCCATGTGTAGCGGTGAAATGTGTAGAGATATGGAGGAATACCAGTGGCGAAGGCGGCCTCCTGGACAAAAACTGACGCTCATGTGCGAAAGCGTGGGGAGCAAACAGGATTAGATACCCTGGTAGTCCATGCCGTAAACAATGTCGATTTGGAGGTTGCGGTCTTGAACTGTGGCTTCCGGAGCTAACGCGTTAAATCGACCGCCTGGGGAGTACGGCCGCAAGGTTAAAACTCAAATGAATTGACGGGGGCCCGCACAAGCGGTGGAGCATGTGGTTTAATTCGATGCAACGCGAAGAACCTTACCTACTCTTGACATCCAAAGTACTGAGCAGAAATGTTCGGGTGCCTTCGGGAACTTTGAGACAGGTGCTGCATGGCTGTCGTCAGCTCGTGTTGTGAAATGTTGGGTTAAGTCCCGCAACGAGCGCAACCCTTATCCTTTGTTGCCAGCGAATAAAGTCGGGAACTCAAAGGAGACTGCCGGTGATAAACCGGAGGAAGGTGGGGATGACGTCAAGTCATCATGGCCCTTACGAGTAGGGCTACACACGTGCTACAATAGCGTATACAAAGAGAAGCAAGCCTGTAAAGAGAAGCGGAACTCAAAAAGTACGTTTAAGTTCGGATTGGAGTCTGCAACTCGACTCCATAAAGTCGGAATCGCTAGTAATCGCGAATCAGCATGTCGCGGTGAATACGTTCCCGGGCCTTGTACACACCGCCCGTCACACCATGGAAGTGGGTTGCAAAAGAAGTAGGTAGCTTAACCTTCGGGATGGTGCTTACCACTTTGTGATTCATAACTGGGGTGAAGTCGTAACAAGGTAACCGTAGGGGAACCTGCGGTTGGATCACCTCCTTATCATTTAATAGATGAATTGTAAAGGTGCCCACATAGATTGTCTGATATTAAATATCATTAGGCTTGTAGCTCAGATGGTTAGAGCACACCCCTGATAAGGGTGAGGTCGGTGGTTCAAGTCCACTCAGGCCTACCATATTGATTGCATACTATAAATCTTAGCTAATTATTACAAAAAAGTATAATGATAAAATTAAGATAAAGAGGGGCTATAGCTCAGCTGGTAGAGCACCTGCTTTGCACGCAGGAGGTCAGCGGTTCAATCCCGCTTGGCTCCACCAAAGCATTTAACAAAGCATTTAAAAATATTTTAAATTTTTAATATATTGAAAGATTTTTTAGCAATCTTTTTTACTGTTTAGTAAAAGCTAAAAATCAGAAATATATGCTCTTTAACAATTTGAAAAAGCTAATTAACTAAAATTTATCATAATATTAAACTTTATTAAAATATTAAATATATGATAATTGCAAAACAAGACAAAGAAAAAAATGAAAAATAAAACTTGAGAAGTTTATAAGTTAATTTTTCGTAATTGAATTTTCATAAATTACCTTTATTTAGGTATATTTAGGTATAAACATCTTTGGGTTGTGAAGTTAAGCGAAGTAAGCGTATACGGTGAATGCCTAGGCAATCAGAGGCGATGAAGGACGTGCTAATCTGCGAAAAGCATCGGCAAGCTGATATGAGGCGTAATAACCGATGATTTCCGAATGGGGAAACCCAGTGTATTAATACACTATCGTTTTATGAATTCATAGTTTAACGAGGCAAACCAGGGGAATTGAAACATCTTAGTACCCTGAGGAAAAGAAATCAAAATGAGATTCCCTTAGTAGTGGCGAGCGAATGGGGAAAAGCCAAAAGTTAAAATCAATATTAACTTCAGGAGAATGATTTGGAAAAATCAGCGATAAAGGGTGATAGCCCCGTATCTAAAGTTGTTATTATTGTAAACTTTTAATAAGTAGGGCGGGACACGTGTTATCTTGTCTGAAGATGGGGGGACCATCCTCCAAGGCTAAATACTCCTGATTGACCGATAGTGAACTAGTACCGTGAGGGAAAGGTGAAAAGAACCCCGGCGAGGGGAGTGAAATAGAACCTGAAACCGTATACGTACAAGCAGTGGGAGCCCCACCACTAAGCTAAAATGTTTATATCATTTTATTATTAAATAAAATTTAATAAACCTCTAATTTTTGAGGAGGCTTAGTGGTGGGGTGACCGCGTACCTTTTGTATAATGGGTCAGCGACTTATATTCTGTAGCAAGGTTAACTGATTAAGGGAGCCGTAGGGAAACCGAGTCTTAACTGGGCGTTAAGTTGCAGGGTATAGACCCGAAACCCGGTGATCTAGCCATGGGCAGGTTGAAAGTTAGGTAACACTAATTGGAGGACCGAACCGACTAATGTTGAAAAATTAGCGGATGACTTGTGGCTAGGGGTGAAAGGCCAATCAAACCGGGAGATAGCTGGTTCTCCCCGAAAGCTATTTAGGTAGCGCCTCGTGGGTTCATCTTTGGGGGTAGAGCACTGTTTCGGCTAGGGGGTCATCCCGACTTACCAACCCGATGCAAACTACGAATACTAAAGAATGCGACCACGGGAGACACACGGCGGGTGATAATATCCGTCGTGAAGAGGGAAACAACCCAGACCGCCAGCTAAGGTCCCTAAGTTATGATTAAGTGGGAAACGAAGTGGAAAGGCTTAGATAGCCAGGATGTTGGCTTAGAAGCAGCCATCATTTAAAGAAAGCGTAATAGCTCACTGGTTGAGTCGGTCTGCGCGGAAGATGTAACGGGGCTAAATCATGCACCGAAGCTGCGGCAGCAATATTTTTTTTGCTGGGTAGGGGAGCGTTCTGTAAGCTGTAGAAGGTAGATTGAAAAGTCTATTGGAGGTATCAGAAGTGCGAATGCTGACATAAGTAACGATAAAGCAGGTGAAAAACCTGCTCGCCGAAAAACCAAGGGTTCCTGTCCAACGTTAATCGGGGCAGGGTAAGTCGACCCCTAAGGCGAGGCTGAAAAGCGTAGTCGATGGAAAACAGGTTAATATTCCTGTACTAAAATTGTTGCGAAGGGGGGGTGAAGAAGGTTAGGCTATCCGAGTGACGGTAATCTCGGTTTAAGCGTGTAGGTGAGTTATGCAGGAAAATCCACATAACTATAACATTGAGGCGTGATGACGAACTACTAAGGTAGTGAAGTAGTTGATACCCTGCTTACAAGAAAAGCCTCTAAGCGATAGGCAATTATTAATCGTACCCAAAACCGACACAGGTGGTTAAGTAGAGAATACTAAGGCGCTTGAGAGAACTCGGGTGAAGGAACTAGGCAAAATAGTGCCGTAACTTCGGGAGAAGGCACGCTGACATTAAGTAAAGAACCATGCGTTCTGAAGCTGAAGTCAGCCGCAGATAACAGCTGGCTGCAACTGTTTATTAAAAACACAGCACTGTGCAAACATGAAAGTGGACGTATACGGTGTGACGCCTGCCCGGTGCTGGAAGGTTAATTGATGGGGTAAGCTTTTTATAAAAGCAAAGCTCTTGATCGAAGCCCCAGTAAACGGCGGCCGTAACTATAACGGTCCTAAGGTAGCGAAATTCCTTGTCGGGTAAGTTCCGACCTGCACGAATGGCGTAATGATGGCCAGACTGTCTCCACCCGAGACTCAGTGAAATTGAATTCGCTGTGAAGATGCAGCGTACCCGCGGCAAGACGGAAAGACCCCGTGAACCTTTACTATAGCTTGACACTGAATATTGAATTTTAATGTGTAGAATAGGTGGGAGGCTATGAAGTATGAGCGTCAGCTCATGTGGAGCTAACAGTGAAATACCACCCTTTGAAGTTTGATGTTCTAACTTCAGTCCGTAATCCGGATTAAGAACAGTGTCTGGTGGGTAGTTTGACTGGGGCGGTCTCCTCCTAAAGTGTAACGGAGGAGCACAAAGGTTGGCTAATCACGGTCGGACATCGTGAGGTTAGTGTAAAGGCATAAGCCAGCTTAACTGCGAGCGTGACAACGCGAGCAGATACGAAAGTAGGTCTTAGTGATCCGGTGGTTCTGAATGGAAAGGCCATCGCTCAACGAATAAAAGGTACTCCGGGGATAACAGGCTGATACCGCCCAAGAGTTCATATCGACGGCGGCGTTTGGCACCTCGATGTCGGCTCATCACATCCTGGGGCTGTAGTAGGTCCCAAGGGTATGGCTGTTCGCCATTTAAAGTGGTACGCGAGCTGGGTTTAGAACGTCGTGAGACAGTTCGGTCCCTATCTGCCGTGGGCGAAGGAAGATTGAGAGGGGCTGCTCCTAGTACGAGAGGACCGGAGTGGACGCACCACTGGTGTTCAGGTTGTCATGCCAATGGCATTGCCTGGTAGCTAAGTGCGGGAAAGATAACCGCTGAAAGCATCTAAGCGGGAAACTTGCCTCAAGATTAGTCTTCCCTGACAAATAATTGTCCTATAAGGGGTGTTCGAGATCAGGACGTAGATAGGCTGGGTGTGTAAGCGTAGTGATACGTTCAGCTAACCAGTACTAATAACCCGAGAGGCTTAACTTCATAACACCAAAGATGTTTAAAAAGATTAGCTTTTATTGTTTTTTATAGTTTGCACTGTTTTTTATAGTAAAAATATAATAAAAAACACAAAAAATTTGTCTGGCAGTTTTAGCGCGGTGGTACCACCTGATATATTCCATTCCGAACTCAGAAGTGAAATGCCGTAGTGCCGATGGTAGTGTGGGGTTTCCTCATGTGAGAGTAGGGAACTGTCAGGCTTTTATTCAAAAAGCCACTCATTTAAAAATGAGTGGCTTTTTGAATATTTTTTTTATGTTTTTCATAAAACCATTTATTAATATAAAGTATTTTTTTATTGTTATAATTTTTAAAATATAAAAAAAACAATACAGATAATAGAGTGTTATATATGTATCATAAAATTTATAATAAATATAATAAAATATACAATACTTTTAATCTTGATGTGAAAGCTAAAGCAATATATTCAGCTTTTTCAATAGAAGAATTATTATTTTTATGGGGACGTGCAAAATCAAAAGGGTGGCCTGTTGTATTATTGGGAGAAGGAAGTAATGTTCTTTTTGTAAAAGATTTTCAAGGTGCAATAATTTTAAACAAAATTACTGCATTACATATAACGGAATCATCTCATGATTGGTTTATACACGTAGGAGCAGGAAATAATTGGCACGAATTAATCAAAAAACTTATTAAGCTTGGTATTTATGGATTAGAAAATATGGCTTTAATTCCTGGATCTGTAGGTGCAGCACCTATACAAAATATTGGAGCTTATGGAATTGAATTCAAAGATGTTTGTCATTATGTAAACATAATTGATTTGAATAATAAAAAAAAATATTGTTTAAATGTCAGTGAATGTCAATTCAGTTATAGAAATAGTATTTTAAAATATAAATCTCATAAAAATTTTGCAGTAATTTCCGTAGGATTAAAACTTAAGAAGTTATGGAAACCAATATTAACATACGGTGAATTAATTTCATTAGAAATAAGAAAAATTACACCAGAAAATATATTTAATATAATTTGCAATATTAGAAAACATAAATTACCTGATCCATTTGTAATTGGGAATGCAGGTAGTTTTTTTAAAAATCCAATTGTTTCTCAAATAATTGCAAATAAAATTAAGATTCTTTATCCTCAATGTCCCACATATCTTCAATTAGATGGAAAAGTAAAACTTTCTGCTGGGTGGCTTATTGATCAATGTAATCTTAAAGGTTATCAATGTGGTGGTGCAGCAGTAGATATACATCAAGCTGTAGTTTTAATTAATAAAAATAATGCAATTGGAACAGATATTATAAAATTAGCTAGTTATATTAGTAAAAACGTTATGAAAAAATTTGATATTATCTTAGAACCGGAAGTTCATTTTATTGATGCATACGGTAAAATAAATCCTATGGATGTTCTTTAATGAAAGATTTAGACATTTCTTTAGAACTTATAAAAATACTTTCTGATGGTAGTATTCATTTAGGTGATAACTTAATTCAAGTATTTGGTCTTACATTTGTTGATTTTAATAAACATATCAATATATTACGTAGATTAGGTGTTGAAGTGAATATCATTAATAATGATCTTTATCAGATTACTAAAAAAATAGATTTATTAGATTATAAAAAAATTTATAGTTTGGTTAAAAAAGGGAAAATTTTTGTAAAATCCGTTCTTAATTCCACTAATCAATATTTATTAGATTATTTAGATTATGTTGATCAATTGAAATCTGGTGATGCTTGTGTAGCAGAATATCAAATAGCTGGTAGGGGACGTTATGGTCGTAATTGGATTTCTCCCTTTGGATGTAATCTTTATTTATCATTATATTGGTATTTAGAAGATACTCGTACTTCTATAGTAGGATTAAGTTTGGTAGTCGCTATTGTCATAGCGGAAACTCTTAATCAATTAATTGGTAGTAATATAAAAGTAAAATGGCCTAATGATCTTTATCTTAATGAAAAAAAACTTGCTGGAATTTTAATTGAAATGAAGAGTAAAATTAGATATATGGTAGATATTATCATTGGTATTGGAATAAATATTTCTATGAGTCGTACTCATGGAAAAAAAATTAATCAAAATTGGATTAATCTTGAACGATCAGGAATAAAAATAGAAAAAAATATAATTGCTGGTAAACTTATTGTAGTTTTGCGTAATGAATTATTGATTTTTGAAAAATATGGTTTTGCTCCCTTTATTGAACGTTGGTTAGCTTTAGATAATTTTTTAGATAAAAAAGTAAAATTGAGAATTGGTAATCGTGATGAGATTGGTATTGTAAAAGGAGTTAATCAAAATGGGGCTATTTTATTAAAACAAAATGGTGAAATCTTTTCTTATTGTGGTGAAATTATTTCTTTAAGTTCAGGCGATAAATTTTATTAAAAAATAAATTGATTATACAAAATTATTTTTTCAATTGTATTTTTATAATAGAGTGATTATAACTTTTAGTTATAATAAGTTCTGCTTTTTCTTTTGTAGGTATAATATTTTTTTCTAAATTAATTTTATTAATTTTTTCCCATATGGCTTGAGCTATTTTTGTTATTTCTTTTTTGTTTAATCTTGAATAATTGTAAAAATAAGATTTTGAATTAGAGAATGCTTTTTGACAAAATCTTAAAAATCTTTTTATATACCACTTTCTTAATAAATTTTCTGGAGCATCAACATAAATTGAAAAATCAAGAAAATCTGAAACCAAAAGATGATTTGATTTATGTCGGCAATTTGTATTATTTTGTAAAATATTTAAACCTTCTAAAATAAGTACATCTGGTCGATGGATAATTTTTTTTTTATTTGGAATAATATCATAAACAAAATGTGAATATATTGGAGCTGTCACTTTTGTGATTCCTGATTTTATTTCAGTTATAAATTTTATTAATTTATGCATGTCATAAGATTGAGGAAATCCCTTTTTATGCATTAATCCTTTATCTTGCAGGGTTTTATTTGGATATAAAAAACTATCTGTTGTTATAAGTTCAACTCTATGATGTAGAGGTTCACTACTTAATAATTTTTTTAATAAATTAGCAGTTGTACTTTTTCCAACTGCAACACTTCCTACTATACCAATAACATAAGGTATTTTATTCATATTAGTAGTATCTGATGTTTTTTTTAAAAAACTCTTTTGATGTAAATTTAAACTTATATAAAAATTAAGTAGTTCTGTAATAGGAATATAAATTGTGTTGATTTCTTTCATTTGAATTTTATAATTTATTCCTTGAAATTGTAATGATTCTTTGTTTTTTTTTGAAAGTTGAATTGGGAGTGTTTTACAAAATATCATCCAATTTTCAGGATTAAATTCTAGATAAGTTTCTATTGAAAATTTTTCTTTTTTTTTCATAAGTCAATATATTTTATTGTTAAAAAATGTTTGTGATTATTTATAAAAAATAAAATTTTTAAGAATTTTTATATTTTAAATTTATTTTTATTATTTTTTATTTGATAATATTTAATTTTACATTAATTTTTTTTTATTATTTAAGATAATAAAAAATTATTTTATTTATTTAAAATAAAAAGTATTATCATAAATAATTTCATTATTTATAAATAATTTTTTCTAAATAAAAATAAAAAACATTATAAAATATAATAAAAATTATTTTAATTTTTGTATTGCAAATTATATTTTTTCTAATTAAAATAAAAAAACTAATATTATTTATATGTCATAAATAGTAATATTAATAAGCAACATTAATCTTTTTTAGGTTTCAGTTATTATATAAGTTTTATGTAAGATTAGATATTTTAAAATGGTGGGATTCCCGAGTGGTTAAAGGGAGCAGACTGTAAATCTGCCGTCATAGACTTCGAAGGTTCGAATCCTTCTCCCACCACCATTATAAACTTAATTGTTATTCATTGTAAATTTATATAAATTTACAATGAATAACAATTATAAATATGAATATATTATTAATTAATTGTAAAAAGTATAATATTTTAATTAATTAATTAAAATAAAAGTAAAAATTTATTTTTGCGGGTATCGTATAATGGTTATTATTTCAGCCTTCCAAGCTGATAATGCGGGTTCGATTCCCGCTGCCCGCTCCAGAAAATGTATAAAAATAATATTTTTCTAATATAATTTGCTGATATAGCTCAATAAGGTTAGAGCACATCCTTGGTAAGGATGAGGTCGGTGGTTCGAATCTGCCTATCAGCATCACATTTTTTTTAGAATTAAAAATTTTTAAAAATTAAACAAAAAATATTTTTTCTATATTTTTATATTGCTCTATTTTTTATATTTTTTATTTTTATACAACTTTAATAATTCTTATCTTAACAAAAAATTATTAATATATAAAAAACTATATAAAAATTATATTTTTTTAAAAAAAAGATTATTTTTGCAAGTTTTTATCAGAATTTTTATAATTTTTGTGAAAAATTTTATATTAATATTCGATTTTTTATATTGATAAAGACAAAATTATTTTAATGATATAAAAAACATATAGCTGTTTTTGTCATAAAAAATTTGATATTTAAACTAATGAAAGGAAGAATTAATCATTGATAAAAAAAGATAACAAAAAAATAATAAAATTAAAAATATAAAACATGTTTTTATAAAACATAAAAAATATTAATTATTTTTAATAAAAATTGTTGTTAATAAAATTTATTAAAAATACTAACAATAGTATTTATTTAGAATTTTATACTGATTTAATTAATAGATAGACATTAAAAATGAATTAAATAAATTAATAATAGATATGATAAAATCCAATATTATCTAATCACTTTTGATTTGCAAATAAAATATGTTATATAATTGTTAAAAATAAATATGTATTAAAAAATAATATATTATATTTGATGTTTTTTATGAAAATTTTATCAAAATTATTTGATAAACATATTATTTTATTAATTAATATGGATACAGTTTTTTGTTTTTTGATAAAATAATTAGTTCATTGATTAATTTTTTGGTTTAATAAATATTTTTACCTGTTATAATGAATGATAAATTTTATGAATCATGCAAATTTATAATGATGTAATTATAAAAAGTTTTGAATATAAAGAATATTATGGTTATTTTTGTATTTTTATGAATAAAAAGATAATTTTTTAATTTTAATTTTTATATAATGCAATTTACTTTTGTATCAGTATTTGAAATTTTAAAAAATATTAATCAATTTCTAAATTTTTAAAAAGTAAGTTCATAATATTTCTTATATTAATTTTTTTATGAATTTATTATTGGTAAATAATAAAATTTGATCTAAAATCTATAACTTGCTCTTATTTTGTAATTGCGTATAATAATTTTTGCTTTTATTTCAAAAAGTATATTTGTGAAAATTTATAAAAATTATCTATGACAGTTAAAACTGTATTTTAATAACCTCTGTTGTTTTTAAATAGGTTATTATAGTAATAATTCTACTTCTCTCCTATCAACTATAAATGGTTAATAGGAATAATTTTATATTGTGAATAGTTGGAGTTCTGGTCTTATGCAGAACCAAAGAATCCGTATTAGGTTAAAAGCTTTTGATCATCGTTTAATTGATCAATCCACTGTTGAAATTGTTGAAACTGCTAAAAGAACTGGTGCTCAAGTGCGTGGTCCAATCCCATTGCCTACACGTAAAGAACGTTTTACAGTTCTTATTTCACCTCATGTAAATAAAGATGCACGTGATCAGTATGAAATTCGTACTCATAAACGTTTAGTTGACATAGTAGAACCAACTGAAAAAACTGTTGATGCTCTGATGCGTTTAGATTTGGCGGCAGGTGTAGATGTACAAATTAGCTTAGGTTAAATTATCTTAAGTTGAAAAAAAGTTGTGCATAAAAGTAATTAAGAGGTTAAAACAAATGATTGGTTTAATCGGAAAAAAAATAGGAATGACACGTATTTTTAGTGAGAATGGTATCTCTATTCCTGTGACTGTTATCCAAATCGAAAATAATAGAGTAACTCAAATTAAAAGTTTAGAAAAAGAAGGTTATAATGCAATTCAAGTTACTACAGGTAATAAAAAAGCTAGTCGGTTAAAAAAACCCGAGGTTGGACATTTTGCTAAAGCTGGTGTTGAAGCCGGTAGAGTTTTACGTGAATTTAAAGTAAATTCAAGTGAAGAATTTGTTTTAGGTCAAACGATTACTATCGATTTTTTTTCTAATATGAAAAAAGTAGATGTTGTTGGTATTTCAAAAGGAAAAGGTTTTTCTGGAACAGTAAAACGTTGGAATTTTCATACTCAAGATGCTAGTCATGGTAATTCATTATCACATCGTGTTCCTGGTTCTATTGGTCAAAATCAAACTCCTGGTAAAGTATTTAAAGGTAAAAAAATGGCAGGTCAATTAGGTAATGAGCGTGTAACAATTCAAAGTTTATCTGTAATACGGATTGATTCTGCACGTAATTTATTATTAGTGAAAGGTGGTATTCCAGGTGCTATCGGTAGTAATGTCATTGTAAAAAAAGCAATTAAATCATAAATGTCTAGGAAATAGTAATGGAATTGGTAATAAAAGATGAAAAAAGTACGCTGCTTGTTTCTGAAACTATCTTCGGACTTAATTTTAATGAATCATTGATTCATCAGGTAATTGTTGCTTATTTAGCTGGTGCTCGTCAAGGTACTAGATCTCAGAAAAATCGTTCTGAAGTCTCAGGTTCTGGCAAAAAACCCTGGCGTCAAAAAGGCACTGGTCGTGCACGTGCTGGTTCAATAAGAAGTCCAATTTGGCGTTCTGGTGCAATGGCTTTTGCTAATAAACCCCAGGATCATAGTCAAAAAGTAAATAAAAAAATGTATCGAGCTGCTTTGAGAAGTATTTTTTCTGAACTATTGCGTCAAAACCGTTTAATTGTTGTCCAAAAATTTATGCTAGCGGAACCAAAAACTAAAATTTTACTGCAAAAATTAAAAGATATGACTTTATATAATGTTTTGATTATTACGCATAATGTTGATAAAAATTTATTTTTAGCAGCGCGGAATTTATATAAAGTTAATATTTGTGATGTAATAAACATTGATCCTGTTAGCTTAATTTCTTTTGACAATGTCATTATAACTGTTGATGCAGTAAAAAAAACTGAAGAGATACTGGCATGACTCGTGAAGAATTGTTATTAAAAATATTATGTGGACCACATATGTCTGAAAAAGCTTCTACAGCAATAAAGAGAAATAATACTATTGTTCTTAAAGTTGCTAGAGATGCTACAAAATCAAAAATAAAAAATGCAATACATAAAATATTTGAAGTTGAAGTAAAAAATGTAAATACTTTATTAGTTAAGGGAAAAATGAAAGTTCATTCTCAAAAAAAAAGAGGTCGTAAAAATTCTTGGAAAAAGGCTTATGTTACTTTAAAAGAAGGACAAAAAATTGACTTTATTGGCACTACGCAGTAAACGGGAGGAATATAAAAAGTTATGGTAGTTGTTAAATGCAAACCTACATCTCCTGGTCGTCGCCATGTAGTCAAAGTTGTTAACCCTGAATTGTATAAGGGTAAGTCTTATGCTCCATTATTACAAAAAAATAAAAAAACCGGTGGACGTAATAACAATGGACGTATTACTACACGTCATATTGGTGGTGGTCATAAACAACATTATCGTTTGATAGATTTTAAGCGAAAAAAAGATGGTATTGCAAGTATTGTTGAACGAATAGAATATGATCCAAATCGTTCTGCAAATATTGCATTACTTTTATATAAAGACGGAGAGCGTCGTTATATTTTGGCACCAAAAAATTTAAAAATTGGCGATATTATTGAATCAGGCAAAAATGCAGCAATTAAAATAGGTAATAGTTTGCCTATGTGTAATATTCCAATAGGTTCAATTGTTCATAATGTTGAATTAAAACCAGGTAAAGGTGGACAGTTAGCCCGTGCAGCTGGTGCTTACATGCAAATTATTGCAAGAGAAAATAGTTATGTCACTGTTCGTTTGCGTTCTGGAGAAATGAGAAAAATATTTTCTGATTGTCGTGCTACATTAGGTGAAGTGGGTAATGTAGAACATATGCTACGTATTTTTGGTAAGGCAGGTGCTAATCGTTGGCGTGGTATTCGTCCTAAAGTTCGTGGTACAGCCATGAATCCAGTAGATCATCCTCATGGCGGTGGTGAAGGTCGTAATTTTGGTAAACATCCTGTAACTCCATGGGGGATACAAACAAAAGGAAAAAAAACCAGAAGAAACAAACGTACTGATAAATATATAATACATCACCGTTCTGATAAATAATTAGAGAGGATAAAAATTATGCCACGTTCTCTTAAAAAAGGCCCTTTTATTGATGTACACTTATTAAAAAAGGTAGAAAAAGCATTAAAAAATGGTGATAAAAAACCAATGAAAACTTGGTCACGTCGATCAACCATTTTTCCTAACATGATCGGGTTAACTATAGCTGTTCATAATGGTCGTCAACATATTCCAGTATATGTTACTGATGATATGGTCGGTCATAAGTTAGGTGAGTTTTCACCTACTCGTACCTATCGTGGTCATGTAGCTGACAAAAAAGTAAAAAAACGCTAAAGGTATAAAACAATGGAAACTATTGCCATGCACCGTTATGCTCGCTCTTCTGCTCAGAAAATTCGTTTAGTAGCAGATTTAATTCGTGGCAAAAAAGTATTTCAAGCTATTGAAATTTTAAATTATACTAATAAAAAAGCTGCTAGTTTAGTAAAAAAAGTTCTTGAGTCTGCTATTGCAAATGCTGAACATAACGATGGTGCTGATATTGATGATTTAAAAGTAAAAAAAATTTTTGTGAATGAAGGTTCTACAATGAAACGCATTATGCCTCGTGCTAAAGGAAGAGCTGATCGTATTTTAAAACGTACCAGCCATATTACTGTAGTGGTGTCTGATAAATAAGGCACTTTTTTGGAGAGAATTAGCAATGGGTCAAAAAGTACATCCTAATGGACTGCGGTTAGGTATCATCAAACATTGGAATTCTACTTGGTATGCAAATACAAAAGAATTTGCTGATAACCTAAATAGTGATTTTCAAGTACGTAAATATTTAAATAAAGAATTAGCAAAAGCGTCTATTTCACGTATTGAAATAGAACGTCCTGCAAAGAGTATTCGTGTAACTATTCATACTGCTCGTCCTGGTATTGTTATAGGTAAAAAAGGTGAAGATGTTGAAAAATTACGTAAAAGAGTATCTGATATTACTGGAGTACCAGCACAAATTAATATTTCTGAAGTACGTAGACCCGAATTAGATGCGAAATTAGTTGCTTATAGTATTGCTTTACAACTTGAACGACGTGTCATGTTCCGCCGAGCCATGAAACGTGCAGTGCAAAATGCTATTCGTTTAGGTGCAAAAGGTATAAAAGTAGAAGTTAGTGGCCGGTTAGGTGGTGCTGAAATTGCACGAACTGAATGGTATAGAGAAGGTCGTGTTCCATTACATACGTTGCGTGCAGAAATTGATTATAATATTGCTGAAGCAAAAACTACTTATGGTGTGCTTGGAGTAAAAGTTTGGATTTTTAAGGGTGAAATTTTAGGTGGTATGACTGTTTTAAAACAAGTGAAAAATTTATCATTCAAACTAAAAAATAACAATATGAAATCTACACGTAAGGAGAGTCGCGCGAATGTTACAACCAAAACGCACAAAATTTCGTAAGATGCAAAAAGGACGTAATCGTGGTTTTGCTAAAGGTACAGATATTAGTTTTGGTTCTTTTGGTATGAAAGCAGTAAATCGTGGACGGATAACTGCACGTCAAATTGAATCAGCTCGTCGTGCTATGACACGCAGTGTTAAACGTGAAGGAAAAATTTGGATTCGTATATTTCCAGATAAACCTATTACTCAAAAACCACTTGAAGTTCGTATGGGGAAAGGTAAAGGTAATGTAGAATACTGGGTTGCTTTAGCTCAACCTGGAAAAATTCTTTATGAAATAGATGGGGTTTCGGAAAATTTAGCGCGTGAAGCATTTAAATTAGCTGCAGCAAAATTACCCATTAAAACTATTTTTGTAACCAAAACGGTAATGTAATGAAAGCACAAGAATTACGAAAAAAAAATATTGAAGATTTAAAGATTGAACTGCTTCATTCAATGCGTGAAAAATTTAATTTGACTATGCAGTTAAGCAGTGGTCAGTTAAAACAATTTCATTTATTAAAACAAATACGTCGTCATATTGCACGGATTAAAACTTTGTTAACTGAAAAAGTGAGTGTATAATGAGTGATAAAATTCGTATTTTACAAGGTGTTGTTATCAGTAATAAAATGCAAAAATCTATTGTTGTTGCCATTAAACGTATGGTAAAACATCCTTTATATGGTAAATTTATACGTCGTACTACTAAATTGCATGTACATGATGAAGACAATGAATGTAAAATTGGTGATTTAGTAGAAATACGTGAAAGTCGTCCAATATCAAAAACAAAATCATGGAAACTTATTCGTATTGTAGAAAAAAATATTCTTTAAATAAGATTTTTTGAATAAAATTTTTTTATTTAAAATGATTATATAAAATTAATAATTTTATAATTTAAATAAAGGTTTGCAAAATTTTTAATTTGCTTAAAAAAATAATATGGAAAAAGTAATATATGATCCAAGAACAAACTATATTAAATGTAGCCGATAACTCTGGAGCACGTCGTGTGATGTGCATAAAAGTTTTAGGTGGTTCAAATCGTCGTTATGCAAATATTGGTGATATTATTAAAATCACTGTTAAAGAAGCTACTCCACGTGCTAAAGTAAAGAAGAGTGATGTATTGAAAGCAGTTGTTGTTCGAACAAAAAAAGGTGTTCGTCGTCCTGATGGTTCTTTGATTCGTTTTGATAATAATGCTTGTGTTTTATTGAACAATACAAATGAACAGGTTATAGGTACACGTATTTTTGGTTCAGTAACTCGAGAATTGCGCAGTGAGAAATTTATGAAAATTATTTCTTTAGCACCAGAGGTGCTATAATTTTTAATAGGAGTATTTTTAAATAATGGGAGCTAAAATTCGTTGTGATGATGAAGTTATAATATTAGTTGGTAAAGATAAAGGTAAACGGGGTAAGGTAAAAAAAATTTTTTTCTCTAAAAAATCTTCTAGTAAATTAATTGTTGAAGGTGTTAATTTAGTCAAAAAGCATCAAAAACCTGTTCCTTCTTTAAATCAACCAGGTGGAATTATTGAAAAAGAAGCACAAATTGATATTTCAAATGTTGCAATTTTTAATTCAATTATCGGAAAAGCTGACCGTATAGGCTTTCGAATTGAAAATAACAAAAAAATTCGATTTTTTAAATCTACTAATGAAGCTATTAAATAATTTTGAGGTTATGGGATGCAAAAACTGCATGATTACTATAAAGAGACTATAGTAAAAAAAATGATGTTTCAATTTAACTACAAGTCTATCATGCAAGTTCCTAGGATAGAGAAAATTATTTTGAATATGGGTGTTGGTGAAGCTGTTAATGATAAAAAGTTACTTGATAATGCAGCATCTGATTTAGCTCTCATAACAGGACAAAAACCTTTTATAACTAAAGCACGTAAATCTGTTGCAATTTTTAAAATTCGTCAGGGTTATCCAATAGGATGCAAAGTAACTTTGCGTGGTAAACGTATGTGGGATTTTTTTGAACGATTAATTTTTATTGCTATGCCACGTATTCGTGATTTTCGTGGTTTATCAATTAAGTCTTTTGATGGGCGTGGTAATTATAATATGGGTGTACGCGAACAAATTATTTTTCCTGAAATTGATTATGATAAAGTAGATCGGGTACGTGGTTTAGATATTAGCATTAATACCACTGCAAAATCAGATAATGAAAGTTTTGCACTTCTGAAGGCTTTTGATTTTCCTTTTCGTAAATAAATGCAGGATTAGTGATTTTTTGTGAGGGTATTTATGGCTAAAAAATCAATGAAAGCACGTGACTTAAAACGTGAAAAATTAGCTAAAAAATTTTTTTTAAAACGCACAAAATTAAAGACTATTATTTCTAATATTAACTCTTCTGATGAAGAAAGATGGCATGCTGTTCTTAAGTTGCAAGCATTACCTCGTGATTCTAGTCTTTCTCGTCGACGTAATCGGTGTCGACAAACAGGGCGACCTCATGGTTTTTTACGTAAATTTGGTTTAAGTCGGATTAAAGTACGCGAATTTGCTATGCGTGGTGAAATTCCCGGACTTAGAAAAGCTAGCTGGTAATTTTTATTTGTCTATTTTACTTAGAGGACAAAGACAAATGAGTATCCAAGATCCAATTGCAGATATGTTAACACATATTCGAAACGGTCAAAATGCAACTTTAGCATCAATTAGTATGCCTTCAAGCAAATTAAAAGTAGCAATAAGTAAAGTACTAAAAGCAGAAGGATATATTATAAATTACAAAATCAAAGGAGATATTAAACCAGTATTAGAAATTACATTAAAATATTTTGAAGGTAAACCTGTAGTAGAAAGTATTGAACGTATCAGCCGTCCAAGTTTACGTATATATAAAAAGAAAGAAGCACTTCCACAAGTATTAGCGGGTTTAGGTATTGCTATTATTTCTACTTCTAAAGGTGTTATGACTGATCGAGTTGCTCGTGAAGTAGGATTGGGTGGTGAAATCCTTTGTTATGTATCTTAATTCAGGAGAAAAAATGTCTCGTATAGCAAAAATGCCTATTGTTGTTCCTGTTGATGTAAATGTTAAACTTGATGGTCAATTGATAACAATTCAAGGTAAAAATGGAGAGCTTACGCGTAAAATTCATGAATTTGTTAAAATAAAATATTTTGATAACCAATTAACTTTTTTATTTAATAAAAGTTTTATTGATGCACGTACACAAGCTGGTACCACTCGATCTTTGATTAATGCAATGGTGATTGGTGTTACGGAAGGATTTAGTAAAACACTTCAATTAGTTGGTATAGGTTATCGTGTGGCGATAAAAGAAAAAATCATTAGTTTGTCTTTAGGATTTTCTCATTTGATTACATATACTTTGCCAGTTAGTGTTTTTGGAACATGTCCTTCACAAACTGAAATTATTTTGAAAAGTGCAAATAAACAGCTTATTGGTCAAGTAGCTGCAGAATTACGTTCTTATCGACCTCCTGAAAAATATAAAGGAAAGGGTATTCGCTACGCTAATGAAATTATCTTTACTAAAGAATCTAAAAAAAAGTAGGTTGATTGTATGAATAAAAAAATAGCGCGTATTCGTCGAAGAACAAAAACTAGAGCTAAATTAAACCAATTAAATGCGATTCGATTAATTGTACATCGTACTTCTCGTCATATTTATGCGCAAATTATTGAACCAGAAAATTATGATACTTTAGTTACTGCTTCTACTACAGAAAAAGTCATTAATAAAGAGGTGAAATATACTGGAAATAAAATAGCGGCAATGGTAGTTGGAAAATTGATTGCTGAACGAGCATTAGCAAAAGGTATAAAAAATGTATCTTTTGATCGTTCTGGTTTTCAATATCATGGTCGAATTAAAGAATTAGCAGATGCTGCTCGTAAAGCAGGATTGAATTTTTGAACTAAAGGTTTTTACATAATGGCTCATTTTGAAAAACAAGTTAGCGAATTACAAGAAAAGTTAATTACAGTAAATCGTGTATCAAAAACTGTTAAAGGTGGACGTATTTTTAGTTTTACTGCTTTAACCGTTGTAGGTGATGGTAATGGTCGTGTTGGTTTTGGATATGGAAAAGCACGTGAAGTACCAGCTGCGATTCAAAAAGCAATGGAAAAAGCTCGTAGAAATATAAAAAATATTGCTCTTAATAATGGTACATTATATCATGCTGTAAAAGGTGTTCATACTGGTTCTCGTGTCTTTATGAAACCAGCTCATGATGGTACTGGTATTATAGCAGGAGGTGCTATGCGTGCTGTATTAGAAGTGGCAGGTATACATAATGTATTAGCTAAAACTTATGGTTCAACTAATCCAATTAATGTAGTATGTGCAACTCTTAATGCTTTAGATAGTATGAAGTCTCCAAAAATGATTGCATCTAAGCGTGGCAAATCTGTTAAAGAAATTCTTGGTAACGTATAACTATGAATAAAAATATTAAAATTACACAAGTAAGAAGTGCTATTGGTCGTTTACCAAAACATAAAGCAACATTAAGCGGTTTAGGTTTACGCCATATCGGTCATAGTGTAGAACGTGAGGATACACTAGCTATTAGAGGGATGATAAATTTAATAAATTATATGGTTAAAGTTAAGGAAAATAATGAATGCGTTTAAATACTTTGTCTCCAACTGAAGGCGCTAAACATGTACCAAAACGTGTAGGTCGTGGAATTGGTTCTGGTTTAGGAAAAACTGCTGGACGTGGTCATAAAGGTCAAAAATCTCGTTCTGGAGGTACTATTCGTCGTGGTTTTGAAGGTGGTCAAATGCCTTTATATCGTCGTTTACCAAAATTTGGTTTTCTTTCACGAAAAGTACAAAAAACAATAGAATTACGTTTATCGGATGTTATTAAAGTTAAAGGTAATATCATTAATTTAAATATATTAAAATCTGCTAATATAGTTGGTATTCATATAAAATATGCAAAAATTATTCTATCCGGTAAAATTGATTATCCAATAACTGTAAGTGGTATTCGTGTAACTAAAGGTGCAAAGAATATTATTGAAGCCGCTGGGGGTAAAATTGAGGAATAAATTGTAGATGGCAAAAAAACAATTAGGTTTAGATTTTCAAAGTGCTAAAGCTGGAATCAGTGAACTAAAAAGTAGAATTTTTTTTGTTATTTTAGCACTGATTGTTTTTCGTATCGGTTCCTTTATTCCTATTCCCGGAATTGATGCTACTGTTCTTACTAAATTATTTCAAGAGCAAAAGGGCACTATTATCGAAATGTTTAATATGTTTTCTGGTGGTGCACTTAGTCGCGCTTCTATTTTTGCATTAGGTATTGTTCCATATATTTCAGCATCAATTATTGTTCAATTACTTACTGTATTAAATTCACGATTAGCAGAAATAAAAAAAGAAGGTGAATCTGGTCGACGTAAAATTAATCAATATACACGTTACGGTACTTTAGTATTAGCGATATTTCAATCTATTGGAGTTGCAATAGGTTTACCAAATATGGATGGTATGCACGGATTAGTTATTAATCCAGATATTCCCTTTTATTGTACGGCTGTTATTAGTTTAGTTACAGGAACAATATTTTTAATGTGGTTAGGTGAACAAATTACTGAAAAAGGTATTGCAAACGGAATTTCGATTATTATTTTTGCTGGTATAGTAGCTGGATTACCTCCAGCAATCGCTAATACTTTTGAAAAAGTGCGACAAGGTGATTTACATTTTTTTCCATTATTTTTAATTTTGTTTTTAATATTTTCTGTTACTTATTTTGTTGTTTTTATGGAACGAGCACAGCGTCAAATAGTTGTAAATTATGCAAAACGTCAACAAGGTCGGCGTATTTTTGCTGCACAAACTACACATTTACCATTAAAAATAAATATGGCAGGTGTCATTCCTGCAATTTTTGCTTCTAGTATTATTTTGTTTCCTGGAACAATAGTTTCTTGGTTTGGTGATGGAACAGGTTGGAGCTGGTTGACCATGATTTCAATGTATCTACAACCAGGACAACCTCTTTATGTATTATTGTATTCATCTGCAATTATTTTCTTTTGTTTTTTTTATACAGCATTAATTTTTAATCCAAGAGAAACAGCCGATAATCTTAAAAAATCAGGTGCATTTGTACCTGGAATTCGACCTGGAGAACAAACATCTAAATATATTGATCAAATAATGACACGTTTAACATTAGTTGGTGCTTTATATATTACTTTTATTTGCTTAATACCAGAATTTATGCGTGATGCAATAAACGTTCCATTTTACTTTGGTGGTACTTCATTTTTAATTGTTGTTGTTGTAATCATGGATTTTATGTCTCAAGTGCAAACTCTTATGATGTCCAGTCAATATGAATCTGCATTAAAAAAAGCAAATCTTAAAGGAAAATAATCAAGTTTTTGTAATGGTAGTTATAAATTTTACGGATCATAAAAATGAAAGTTCGGGCTTCTGTTAAAAAGTTATGTCGTAATTGTAAAATTATTAAAAGAAAAGGTAGTCTTCGTGTAATTTGTAGTGTTGAACCGAGACACAAACAACGTCAAGGTTAATAAAAAATATTTTTTACAAAGTTTAAGTTAAGTTGATTATTGATTTATCCAAAATTTTTTATAGGAAAAAAGTATAGTTTTTTCAGTATTTTGAAAATATTTTTTCAGTACACTTTATACAAAGTTAAATTTTAGGAGTACATAGTGACCCGTATAGCAGGCATTAACATTCCTGACCATAAACACACTGTAATTGCATTAACATCTATTTATGGTATCGGTAAAAATCGTGCGCGTTTAATTTGCATAGAGACTGGTATTTCTGAATATGTTAAGGTCAGTGAGTTGTCTGAAGAGCAAATCCATCAATTGCGTGAAGAAGTTGCTAAATATATTGTCGAGGGTGATTTACGTCGTGAAGTTACTTTAAATATCAAGCGTCTGATTGATCTTGGTTGCTATCGTGGTTTACGTCATCGCCGCGGTCTTCCTGTTCGTGGTCAACGCACTAAGACTAATGCACGTACTTGTAAGGGCCCCCGTAAATTGATAAAAAAATAAATATCCCGCGTTTAGAGGAGAAGAGAGGTATTAAATAATGACTAAAATATCTGCACGTTTACGTAAACGTGCAAAAAAGCAAATTTTAGATGGTGTAGCTCATATTCATGCGTCTTTTAATAACACTATTGTTACGATAACTGATCGTCAAGGTAACGTGTTAGGTTGGGCTACTGCAGGTGGTTCTGGTTTTCGTGGTTCTCGTAAATCTACCCCTTTTGCTGCTCAAGTTGCAGCAGAACGCTGTGCTGAAATAGTAAAAGAATATGGTATAAAAAATTTAGAAGTTATGGTTAAAGGACCAGGACCAGGACGTGAGTCAACTATTCGTGCTTTAAATGCAGCGGGTTTTCGTATTACGAATATAAATGATGTAACTCCAATACCTCATAACGGTTGTCGTCCACCAAAAAAACGTCGTGTTTGATTGCGTTATGTTTTAGGATTTCTTGGAGAAAAAATGGCTAGATATTTAGGTCCTAAGCTGAAGCTTAGCCGTAGAGAATGTACAGATCTTTTTTTAAAATCTGATGTGCGTTCAATTGATAGTAAATGTAAATTAGAACAAGCACCAGGACAACATGCTACACGTAAATTACGTTTATCTGATTATGGTGTACAGTTGCGTGAAAAACAAAAAGTACGTCGTATTTATGGTGTTTTAGAACGTCAATTTCGTAATTATTATAAAGAAGCAATGCGATTGAAAGGAAATACTAGTAGAAATTTGTTAAATTTATTGGAATGTCGTTTAGATAATATCGTTTATAGGATGGGATTTGGTGCAACGCGTGCTGAAGCACGTCAAATAGTTAATCATAAATCAGTTATGGTTAACGGTCAGGTAGTTAATATTGCTTCTTATCAAGTTTCTCCTAATGATATTATTAGCATTCGTGAAAAAGCAAAAAAACAATCTCGCATTAATGCTGCTTTAGAACTTTTTGAGCAACGTGAAAAGCCAAATTGGATAGATGTTGATTCTGCTAAAATGGAAGGTGTATTCAAACATATTCCTGAACGTAGTGATTTATCTGCGGATATTAATGAACACTTAATCGTCGAGCTTTATTCTAAGTAAAGCTTAGAAAAACAGAGAGGGTATAATGCAGGCTTCTATAACAGAATTTCTTAAACCTCGTTTGGTTGATATTGAACAAATTAGTGCGACACATGCTAAAGTAACATTAGAGCCTTTAGAACGTGGGTTTGGGCACACTCTCGGGAATGCATTACGTCGTATTTTGCTTTCATCTATGCCTGGTTGTGCTGTAACAGAAATTGAAATTGATGGTGTATTACATGAATATAGTACTAAAGAAGGTGTACAAGAAGATATTTTAGAAATTCTTCTTAATTTAAAAGGATTAGCAGTAAAAGTGCATAGTAAAGATGAAGTAATTTTGATATTGAATAAATCTGGTATTGGACCTGTTACTGCAGCAGATGTTAGTCCTAATGATGATATAGAAATTGTTAAACCTCAACATGTTATTTGTCATTTAACTGATGAGATTGCTTCTATAAACATGCGGATTAAAGTACAACGTGGACGTGGATATGTTCCAGCTGCTATTCGACTTCAATCAGAATTAGATGAACGTCCAATAGGTCGTTTATTAGTTGATGCATGTTATAGTCCAATAGAAAGAATTGCTTATAATGTTGAAGCTACTCGTGTAGAACAACGTACTGATTTAGATAAGTTAGTAATTGAATTAGAAACAAATGGTACAATTGATCCAGAAGAAGCCATTCGTCGAGCAGCAACAATTTTAGCTGAACAACTTGAAGCTTTTGTTGATTTACGTGATGTAGCCAGCAAAACAGAAGTAAAAGATGAAAAACCAGAATTTGACCCAATTTTACTTCGTGCAGTAGACGATTTAGAGTTAACTGTGCGTTCTGCAAATTGTTTGAAAGCAGAAGCTATTCACTATATTGGTGATTTAGTGCAACGTACTGAAGTTGAATTATTAAAAACTCCTAATCTTGGTAAAAAATCACTTACTGAAATTAAGGATGTTTTAGCATCAAGAGGGTTATCATTAGGTATGCGTTTAGATAATTGGCCACCAGCAAGTATTGCTGATGAATAAAATGATCATATATTTATTAATACAGGTTTTAAAAAAAAAGGGATAAGGTCATGCGTCATCGTAAGAGTGGTCGTAAATTTAATCGTAATAGTAGCCATCGCTACGCCATGTTGCAAAATATGGCTAGTTCTTTAATTCGTTATGAAATTATTAAAACAACTTTATCAAAAGCAAAAGAATTACGTCGAATTGTTGAACCATTAATTACTTTTGCAAAGATTGATAATTTAGCTCATCGTCGTTTAGTATTTTCACGTATTCGTGATAATCAGATTGTAGAAAAATTATTCCATGAAGTTGGAGTGCGTTTTTTGAAACGTAAAGGTGGTTATACACGTATTATGAAATGTGGTTTTCGTGCAGGTGATAATGCACCTATGGCTTATATTGAATTTGTTGATCGAATTTTAAAATCTAAAGGAGATATAATTAAAAAATAATTTAATTTTTTTAATTTTTTTGAATCAAAATAAATTTTAGATATAAAAATATCTTTATTTATCTTCAAATAAATATAAGAAAATTATGTTTTTTATGTTTTTGGCATTTGATACCTATCGTATATAGAGATAGGTATATACGATTTATTTTTTATATATTAAAAAAATATATTTTTTTTGATATTAAAAATATCAAGAATATTTTCTAAAAATAAAGTCTAGTTTAATAATAGAGTTTGTTTTTTGCAAATTAAAAGTGAATAGAAATATTGCAAATCACAATTAAGCTTTATTCTTATAAATGTATTTTTTTATATTATGATAATAAAAAAGCATTTGTGATTTATTTCTTTAAAGTTTAATCTATATTGATTTGATTAGACTGTATCCATTAAATTTTTTGTATATTGAATTTTTGGAATATTTATATAAAAAATCTGATATTAAAAATAATTTCTATTTCTTAAAGGCAATAAATTAATATAAAATTTATTTAAAAAACATATTTTATAATAAAAAATATGTTATTAATCAATATTTATACGTATATATAAAATTAAGATATCATAAAAAAAATGGACTAGGTTGAAAAATCTTTTCTACCTCATGTACATATTTTTTATCAGTTATAAAAATAATTATATGATCTCCTTGTTTAATAATTTGATCGTTATTAGCAATAATAACTTCATCATTACGAACAATAGCACAAATAATTGTTCCAGGAGGAAGTTTAATTTTCTTAATTTTTTTACCCACTATTTTTGATGTAGTTACATCACCATGTCCAATAACTTCTATCGCTTCTGCAATACCTTTTCGTAAAGACGAGACATTAATGATCCCAGCTTTACGAATATGTCCTAATAATGCTGAAATTGTTACTTGTTGAGGTGATATAGCAATATCTATTACTTCTCCTTGTACTAAATCTACATAAGCAGCACGTTGAATTAAAACTATTACTTTTTTTGCACCCATTTTTTTTGCAAGCATAGCTGACATAATGTTTGCTTCATCATCATTTGTAACTGCTATAAAAACATCTATTGTTTCAATATGCTCTTTAGTGAGTAATTCTTGATCTGAAGCATTTCCATAAAAAACTATTGTGTGATGTAATAATTCTACTAATTCATTTGCTCTTTTTTGATTTCTTTCTATTAATTTAATATTATATTTTTTTTCTATTTTTTTTGCTAAACCAGCACCAATATTACCACCTCCGACTATCATAATACGTTTATATGGTTTTTCTAAGCGTTGTAGTTCATTCATAACTGCACGAATATGTTCTGTTGCTACAACAAAAAAAATTTCATCACTTGCTTCAATAATAGTAGATCCTTGTGGTCTTATTGGTTTTTCTTTGCGAAATATTGCAACAATCCGAGTATCAATATGAGGTAAATGTTCTTTTATGTGTGATAGTGAATTACCTACAAGTAAACCGCCATAGTATGCTTTTGCAGCTACAATACTAACTTTATTGTTTGCAAAATTAACAACTTGAAGTGCTCCAGGATATTGAATTAATTTATAAATGTAATCAATTACAAGTTGTTCTGGTGAAATTAGATAATCAATAGGTATCTTCCCATTAGGAAGAAAAAGTTTTTTATTCTCTTTAATATATTCAGATGATCGTATTCTAGCAATTTTATTTGGAGTATGAAATAGAGAATCAGCAATTTGACAGGCGATCATATTGGTTTCATCTGAATTGGTTACAGCAATTAACATGTCGGCATCTTCAGCTCCAGCTTCTTTTAAGACTCTAGGATAAGAAGCATATCCGGTGATAACTTTAAGATCAAATTTATCTTGTAATTGATGTAAACGTTCACTATTTGTATCGATAATAGTAATATCGTTATTTTCATCAACTAAATTTTCTGCAAGTGTTTCACCAACTTGTCCCACACCTAAAATAATAATTTTCATGATATTTTCATTTTGTTAATATTCAATTATAATATTAAGATTAATATTATTTTTTTACTAAAGAAGTATAAAAAAAACCATCTCCTCCATTTTTGGTTGGTAAAATTTGGGTCCCCCAACCAATGTCGTATTTTAAATATGCTTCTTTGTAATAAAAAAGAAATTTTTTGATTTGTTTTTGATTTTCATCTGGTAAAATAGAACAAGTGCTATAAACAAGAGTACCTTGATTTTTTAAATAAGGCCAAATAGCTTCAAGAATTTCATATTGTAATTTTATTAAATTTAGAATCTCTGTAGGATTTTTAATCCATTTAATATCTGGATGTCTACGAATTACACCACTGGCAGAACAAGGTAAATCTAATAATATACGATCAAATTTTTTTTCTGATGTTATCCATTTTTCTGGATAACGTCCATCTCCTACTATAATTTTTGCATGTAATTTCAATCGATTAAAATTATCTTTAATATATTGTATTCGTGATTTGTTTATATCAACTGCTAAAACATAAGCTTTTGGAGCAATTTCAAGTATATGAGTAGTTTTTCCACCTGGTGCAGCGCAGAGATCAAGAATATATTCATGATTTTTAGGGTTTAATAATTCTACACATTTTTGTGAAGATATATCTTGGATGGTTATCCAACCTTGATCAAATCCTGGTAATTGATTGATTTTGCATGGTTGATTTAATTTAATTGCAGAAAGACAATCTTTACTTAAAGTGGCCGAAATGTTACTTATTTTTAGTAATTCATAATATTGATGAGTTGAATGATATAATTGATTTACTCTTATCCACATAGGAGGTTTTTGATTATTTTCTGTAATAATTTTTTTCCAATGATAGGGATAAGCTTTTTGAATTTTTTTTAATAACCACTGAGGATGTAAATGATTATTTTTTTTATTTTTTATTTTTTTATTTAATTTTTTTCTTTGTCTTTGAAATGCTCTTAAAACCGCATTAATAAATTTTTTTAATTTAGAATTTTTTAATAAAATAGCCCCATTTACAGTTTCATTTATTACAGCATATGATGGAATACGTGTAAAATTAAGTTGATAAATACCTACCATGATAAGATAATTAATTATTTGTTTTTTTTTATGTAATGGTTTTTTTATTAATTGTTGAATAAACCATTGTAGCATAGGTAAAACCCTAAGTATCCCAAAACTTAGTTCTTGTAGAAGGGCTTTGTCTTTATCTGATAATTTTTTTTTATATTTTATAAGTGCACTATTTAATGTTTTTTTTTGATCCATAACTTGCAAAATTATTTGAGCACAAATACTTCTAACATTATTTTTTTTATGCATTTAAATGATCACCTATACTAAAATAGTAATTTTTTATTCTGTTTTTTAATGAATTATTTTTCCAGGAATAAATAATTTATGATGAGAATTTATAAAATTTTTAACTAACATTATTTTTTTTCCCGCTGGTTGTATTTTTAAAATATTTAAAATATTTTTTGAAGTGATTACTTTTAAACCAGTTTTATTAACGTTTAAAATCGTTCCAGGAGATAAATAAATATTTGCAAAAATAACTTGAGCATCCCATACTTTTATTAATGTATTTTCAATAATGAAATAACTAACTGGCCAAGGATTAAATGCTCTGATACATCTTTCAATTTGTATTGCTGATGATTTCCAATTAATTAATGCTTCTTTTTTTTTAATTTTTTTTGCATATTTAACAAAAATATGATTTTGTTTTTTTGATTTTATTTTTCCAGAAGTAAGCAAATCAAGAGTATTTTGTAGAGCTATTGGTCCAATTTTTTCTAGTTTTTGATATAGTGTTCTAGTTGTATCATTTATTTCAATTGGACAGGTGGTTTGATAAAGTATATTTCCTGTATCTATTCCTATATCCATTTGAATAATGCTAATTCCTGTTGTTTTATCTCCAGCTAAAATAGAATGTTGAATTGGTGTAGCGCCTCTCCATCTAGGCAATAATGAACAATGAAGATTTATACATCCCATAGGGAGAAGATTGAGTACTATTTCAGGTATAATAATTCCATATGCAATGACAATCATAATGTCAGCATGTTGATTTTTAATCCAGTTTTGGCTTTCTTTTGTTTTTAATGTTTTTGGTTGAAAAACAGGAATATTCATTTTATTTGCTAATATTTTTACTGCACTAGATGTTATTTTTTTTCCTCTTCCAGATGGTTTATCAGGTTGTGTTAAAACTCCAATAATTTCATATTTATCTTTTTTGTCAACTAGCACTTTTAAATGTTGTGCTGCAAAATCAGGAGTACCAGCGAAAATTATTCTTAGATAATGTGACAACTTAACAATTCCTATTTTTTTCTTTTATTCGTTTGAGTTTGTTGAGTTTTTTTAAAATACGTTGACGTTTTAATGCGGAAAGATAATCAATAAATAATTTTCCATTTAGGTGATCAATTTCATGTTGAATACAAATAGAAAGTAAACTGTCATTTTTTAATTCAAATTCTTTACCATTTATATTAAAGGCTTTTATTTTAATATATTTATAGCGCGAAATAAATGCATGTTGTTCTGGTATAGAAAGACATCCTTCTTGACTTTTTATTGAACCAGATTTTTCTAATATAACAGGGTTTATTAATGTTAATTTTTCAGAAAAAGATGTAGAAATGTCAATGACAATAATTCTTTTATTGATATTAACTTGTGTTGCAGCTAATCCGATACCTTTTTTTTCATACATTGTTTCGAACATATCGTTTACTATATGTTGTATGTTTGAATCAATTTTTTTTACAGTAGTTGCAATATTTCTTAGACGTTCATCTGGGTAATATAATATATTTAATATTGACATATTATTAATGTTACATTTTGATTAAATTGCTTTAGTAATTTAATTTTTTGTGAGTGTATTTTATTTTTTTTATTTCTCATATTTTATTTTATTTTTTATATCATAAAAATGATAAATTTTTAAAAATTTATTATGTTAATATGAAATTTTTTAACTTTTGCTATAATTTTATCTTGTTATTTTTATTTTTTTAAATTTTATGATCAATACTATTTTTGATATTTTTTTTGTGTTACATAACTTTATATTATTGCTTAATTTATATATGTTTGTTTATTGTATAACAAATTTATTTTTAATGAAAATAATATAAATTTATTATTTTTTTGCTTTTTTAAAATCTATAATTTTTATATTTTTTATAAAAGTTTACATATTTTTTTTATCAAGAAATATATAAAAATATTTTTCTGGAAAAATGTGTATTTTTTAAGAAAATATTTGTATAAATTTTATTGTTAAATGTAATATTTCTTAAATAGGGTTTTAAGGTTACTAGATGGTAATTAAATAACATTTGATAATATATTGAATATTTTTTTGGTATTGCTAAATAATAACAATTGTAAAAAATAAATGTTTTTTATATAAAAAACATTATTTACAATATTTATCGTAAATAATTTTTATCTTTTAAATTTTTGAATAATGTTCTTTGACATATGTATTTTATTTTTTTGATTTTTTTATGTATTCATAATCATTTTGTAATCAGTGATTTTTATTAAATTTATGATTTTTATTGATATATTTTCTATAAAATTATTATTTTTTTATTGATATTCAATATTAATACAATTATTTTTTTTCCTAATCTTTATTGTGCGATCATATTTTTTTTATTATAAATTTATAATTAAATAATTTAAATTGTGTTTATATTTTTATTAAAAATTAAGATCATATACTAAAATTGATATAAAATGAGAAATTATTGTTTTATATAAAAGATAGATGATAGTTAATTATCAAAATAATATTTAATATAACTATGATATTTTTTTAAAATTAAATTATAGTTAAAGGTTAAAGAAAAAATATATAGAGAACATAAAATTGATTTACTATTAATAGTTTTATATATATTTTAATATATATTATTTATATTAAGTATACTTTCATGATAAAAATTTTAGAATTTTTTTGATAAGTTATGAAAAAATTTTATTGTAATAAATATTACTAATAAAGCGATATGGAATGAGTTAGAAAATGTTTAATAAGATATTTTTTTCTTTTCATAATATTATTGTAGCCTTGAAAAAAGGTGAAATCATAGCTTATCCGACAGAAGCTGTTTTTGGATTAGGATGTGATCCTGATAATGAACAGGCAATTCATAAATTGTTTTTATTAAAGAAGCGTTCATGGAAAAAAGGATTGATTTTAATAGCATCGTCATATGAACAATTAATTCCTTATATTGATGATAAAAAATTAACTATTGTACAAAAAAAAATAATTGTTTCTATGCAGAAAAAACCTATTACTTGGGTGTTACCTGCTAAAAAAAATATTTCAAAATGGTTAATAGGAACGTTTGATTCAATTGCAGTTCGAATTACTAATTTTCCATTAATTAAAGATTTGTGTTGTGTTTACGGTAAACCATTAATTTCCACTAGTGCTAATTTACATGGAGAACCACCTTGTAGAACAACAGAAGAAGTAATTTCACAGTTTAATGATAAAGTGTTTATTTTAGATGGTGTCGTTGGTGGATATAAAAACCCATCAGAAATTCGTGATATAATAAAAGGTTGTTTGTATAGAAAAGATTAATTTAAAAGAAAAATTTGTAATATTTGGAAATCCAATATCTCATACTCAATCACCATTTATTCATAAATTATTTGCTCAACAAATTGGTATTCCATATGATTATACAAAAAAATTAGTTTCTATAAATAAATTTGCAAAAGAATTAGATATTTTTTTTGCATTAGGTGGGAAGGGAGCAAATATTACATTGCCTTTTAAAGAATTAGTATGTAAAAAAGTCCATAAATTTACTAAACGGGCTTATTTATCTGGTTCTGTTAATACTTTAAAAAAAATAGAAAATAAAAAATTATTAGGTGATAATACTGACGGTATCGGTTTACTTTTTGATCTTAAACGTTTAAATTTTATTCAAAGAGGAATGCATATATTACTAATAGGTTCCGGTGGTGCGTCTTCTGGTGTCATACCTTCTCTTTTAAATTATGGCTGTCAAATAACACTTACGAATCGAACGTTCAATAAGACCAAAACGCTTGTGAAAAGATTTTTATCTATAGGTACAATAAATTCATTAAAGATGGAATTTATTAATGTACCAAAATATGATTTAGTTATTAATGCGACATCTTCTAGTGTTACTGGAGATATCCCCAGAATTTCTCATAAAATATTTAACAAAAAAACTATTTGTTATGATATGTTTTATTCATTTAATAAAACATCTTTTTTAAAATTTGCTATAGAAAATGGAGTATTAAAATATGCTGATGGTATTGGTATGTTAATTAGTCAAGCGGCTTTTTCTGTTAAATTATGGTATGGAATATTACCTGATATCGGATTTGTTTTAAAAAAAATAAAAGAAAATTTAAGAAAATATGATGAATAAAAATTATTAAAAATAATCATTTTTTGATTATTTTTAATAAATAATTTAAATTACAATAAGTAGTATCAATTTTTTAAGATTATGATAGTTTTAGGAATATCAATATCATTAATAATATTTATTTAAATTTACTAATAAAAATATTTATATGATATGTAACAGTTGTAAATGCACAAACATTTTACTAAAAAATATTAATTATATATGTCGAGATTTTACAATTTTTGTGTAATTCAAAATAAAAATAACATTTTTATATATTAAGATATTTTGGTTATTTGTTGAAATATTTTTGAAATGTTAAGTTAATAAAATATTGTAGCTTTATTATTGAATATATTATATATAATATAATTTGCAATTTGATTAAATTTAAAAAAAATAGTATGTTAATTATTATTATGGATTTTTTATTTTATAAAAAAAATAATAAATAAATATTGTTAATTTTTTATTTGAGAGTTATTTTTATATGATCAATTTTTTTATATGATTTTACTTTTTATAAGTATTTGTAATATTTTAATTTTTTTATTAAAAATTAAAAAAAAGATAGAAATTTATATTTGATTGATATTTTTTATAATTTATTAGATTTTTTATCTTTAGTATAAATTATTTACTTTTTACGGATAATTAAAAATAAAATTATAATACATATTGCAATTTTAGATAAATATTATAAAGAATTTTTCTTGATTATCTTTTTTTATCAAAATATTTTTCTATTATAAGAGGAGATGTATAGTTATAAGAGGAGACGTATAGTTTTTTATTTTAATCATGTTTAAATAAAATATAAAACAAATCTTGTTTATATTTAAAAATGATATCCAATATTAAGGTTGTAGTTTCAAAATTAAAGATAAAATATCTTCATGATATTTCTTTTCGATAATTATTTTTTCTTCCAAAATTGTTGTATCACAAAAAATTTTTTAAAATTTTTAATATTATAGTTATACTATGAGATTAAATAAGAAAAAATGTATATTTCATAAATTGTCATAATATTTATTATATAAGATAAAAAATATGTTTGAAAGCAATGTACTAAAAAATAAAATACAAGATGTATGTAAACGGATTAATATTTTAAAGAGGTGTCTTTGATTATGATCAAAAAAAATATCGTTTAGAAGAAATAAAAATAGAACTTAAAAAACAAAAAATATGGGAAAATTGTAAGAAGGTTCAATTCTTAAGTCAAGAATTTTCTTCTATTAAAAAAATAGTAAAAAAAATTGATTTTTTAATTGATAATTTATCAGATATATTTGAATTTTTTGAAGTAGCTGTAGAATCTAATGATTTAGAAATATTTAAATACTTAATTATTGAATTAGATCATTTAAAAAAAAATATTAAAGATCTAGAATTTTATAATATTCTTTCAGAAGCAAGTTATTTCAATAATTGTTATCTTGATTTACAGTCTGGTTCAGGTGGTGTTGAAGCACAAGATTGGACTAATATGTTAATGAGAATGTATTTACGTTGGGCTGATTCTAGGAATTTTCAAACAGAAATAATTGAAATCTCACATAGTGATATTTCAGGTATAAAATCTGCAACAATAAAAGTTATTGGTGAATATGCTTACGGTTGGTTGCGTACTGAAACAGGAGTTCACCGGTTAGTGCGTAAAAGTCCTTTCGATGCAAATAGACGTCGTCATACTTCTTTTAGTTCTGTTTTCGTTTATCCTGAAATAGAGGATTCTACTGATGTTGAAATTAATTCAGTAGATTTAAGAATTGATGTTTATAGAGCATCAGGAGCTGGAGGTCAACATGTAAATAAAACAGAATCAGCAGTAAGAATTACTCATATTCCTACTGGTATTATAACTCAATGTCAAAACGATCGGTCACAGCATAAAAATAAAGAACAGGCATTAAGAAGATTAAAAGCCAAATTATGTGAATTAGAAATTCAGAAAAAAAATGCTGATAAAAAAGCTTTAGAAAAAAACAAAGCCGATATTAGTTGGAGCAGTCAAATTCGTTCTTATATATTAGATAATCCTCGAATTAAAGATTTACGTACAGGTATTGAGAATCGTAATACACAAGCTGTTTTAGATGGAGATCTAGATGAATTTATTGAAGCAAGTTTAAAAGCGGGATTATAGAGGAAAAAATGTTTCATAAAGAAGATCAAAAAGCATTTATTGATTTAAATAATGATAAATTTAAATCTCGTCGAGATAAATTAATGGAATTACGTGATGATAATATTGCTTTTCCTAATAATTTTCGTCGTGAACATTTATCTAGTGATTTACATATAAAATATAATCACCAAGATTCCGATATTTTTGTTAATTCAAATCTTGAATTTTCTGTTGCAGGACGGATTCTTACAAAAAGAATTATGGGGAAAGCTTCTTTTATTACTTTACAAGATATGGGTGGTTGTATTCAAATTTATGTTTCTTCTAATGATTTGACTGAAGATATTTATCAAAAAAAAATTAAAAAATTGGATTTAGGAGATATTGTAGGTGTTAAAGGTAAATTGTTTAGAACTAAAACGGGTGAATTAACAATACGTTGTCATAAAATTTATTTATTAACAAAAGCATTACGTTCATTACCAAATAAATTTCATGGACTTACAGATCAAGAAATACGTTATCGTCAACGTTATTTAGATTTAATAGTAAATAATAGATCAAGAAAAATTTTTATCATTCGTTCAAAAGTACTATCTGTTTTAAGAAATTTTATGCTTAGTAAAAATTTTATGGAAGTCGAAACACCTATGATGCAGGTAATACCTGGTGGTGCTTCTGCTCGCCCATTTATTACTCATCACAATACATTAAATATTGATATGTATTTGCGTGTATCGCCAGAACTTTATTTAAAACGTTTAGTCATTGGTGGATTTGAACGAATTTTTGAAATTAATCGTAATTTTCGTAATGAGGGTATTTCATCTTGGCATAATCCAGAATTTACTATGATGGAATTTTATATGGCTTATGCTGATTATAAAGATCTTATTTTTTTAATTGAAGAATTATTTCATACTGTTACACAAGAAGTGTTAGGTAAAACACAAATAAAATATGGTGATTATTTGTTGGATTTTGGACAACCTTTTGTGCGAATGACTATGAAAGAAGCAATAAGCAAATATTGCAAGGAAATAAATATTACTGATTTAGATAATTTTGATAAAGTAAGTATGATTATGAAATTATTTAATATTGAAGTTAAAAAACATTGGGGATTAGGACGTTTGCAATTTGAGATTTTTAACAAAAAAGTTGAAAATCATTTAATCCAACCAACATTTATTACTGAATATCCTACTGAAGTATCTCCATTATCTCGTCATAGCGATAAGAATTTTTTTATTGCAGATCGATTTGAATTGTTTGTTGCTGGACATGAAATTTGTAATGGTTTTTCTGAATTGAATGATCCAGAAGAACAATCTAAACGTTTTATTCAGAAAATTCGTCAGAGAAATAAAGAAGATTATCAAGATGGTATTTTTTATGATGAAGATTATATTATAGCTTTAGAACATGGATTGCCGCCAACAGCTGGTTTAGGAATTGGTATTGATCGTATGATAATGTTGTTGACGAATAGTCATACCATTCGTGATGTTATTTTATTTCCAACATTACGTACTGTCAAGTAAATCGCAAAATTCAGAAAATTATTTTTAATTCTGACTATGTTTTTTATTTTTTATTGCATAAAATATTTTTTTTAAATTAAAGAAATTTAATCAAATTATGGTTTTAAAAAAAAGAAATATAGTATCATAAATTAGAAATTGTACATAAAATATATTTTGATAAAGAACATTACATAATAAATTTTAATAAATTATAGTATTTTTCATATGATTATCTAAAAAAATGGTTTTAATCTTATAATTTTTGAAGGATTTTTTATATGAAAAAAATATATTTATTAACTGATGAGATATTTTAATTTTATTAAAAATTAAATTATAATTAAATTAATAATACAATTAAAATATAGTATCAATTTATAAAACAATATTTTTTGATTATTTATTTATTGTTGTTTTAATAGCACTAAATTTTGTTGATGCAGCAATATTTACAATAGTAGAAAAAATATCAGATTTTAGTGATGATTTCCCAATTAATGCACCATCAATATCAGATTGCATAAAAAAATCTCTAGCATTGTTTTCATTTACTGAGCCGCCATATTGAATAATAATTTGTTTTGCAATAGCAAGATTTTTTTTGCCAATATGTTGACGAATAAATTGATGTACTTTTTGAGCATGTTCTGGAGTAGCTGCTTTTCCTGTCCCAATTGCCCAAATTGGTTCATAAGCAATAACACTATTTTCGAAAGCATTAACACCTAAAACATTTAAGATCTGATCAATTTGATATGCACAAACCTCTTGTGTTTTTCCAGAATTGTATTCTTTTTTATTTTCACCAATACAAAGTACTGGTATTAGCCCTTGTGATTTTGCAATAGAAAACTTTTTCACAATATAAAAATTATTTTCTTTATGATATTTTCTTCTTTCTGAATGTCCAATAATAATGTATTTTGTTCCAATATCTTTTAGCATTTTTGCAGAGATTTCACCTGTAAAAGATCCAGAAAGATTTATATCAACATTTTGTGCACAAAGTTCTATTTTACTATTATTTAATTTTTTTTTTGCTTCTGTTAAATATAAAATTGGTGGTGCAATTACTATTTTACAAAAAATAACGTTTTTTAATGTATTAGATATTTTTTGTATAAAGGTTTTTACCATTTGACTATTACCATTGAGTTTCCAATTTCCTATAATTAATGGATATTTCATCTTTTTCTCCAAAAAATAGCATGTGTTATAAATGTTATTGTTATGTTAATATAATTTGATTTAAAAATATTATTTTTTATTATAGTTTTTAATAATTTTTGATATAAATTTTTGAATTTTAATTATATTAATTTGGTATTATAATATCATTTAATAAATTATTTTATAAATATAACTTATTTATTTAAAAAATAATATGTAGAATAAAAATCTTAAATATTTATCATGAAACATTATATTTTTATATATTAATATCAAAATATAAAAATATTTTTTAATAAAATTCATATAAATTTTTGTTTTTAAATTGTAAATATAATATGCATTAATAATTAATCTGATATTTTTATAATATATTAAATGGATTTTTAAAGTAATATTAACTTAAAATAAGTTGTTTATATATTTTAATTTTTAATAAAAATTATTGTTAATGATGCTTAGCACAATAGATTTTTTATCTTAAATTTTTGATTACAAAAAATAAATAACGATATTTAAATACATAATTTATATTAATTCAATATGATGTCTTCTTATTCAGAAGTATTTTGTTAAGTTTTTTAAATTTTATAAAAAAAAAGGAATATATTTAAATTTTTATAATATTTTAAAATTTAGTTATTTAAAAAATAATTATTATGATTTAAATATATAAAATATTAATATTTTTTAACAGTAATTACTGATATAACAAAAATATTTTTGTTATTTTTTATAAAACTGTAATCATACTAACATAATAGTAATTTTATAATTATTAAAATAGAATTTTATGTATAGTTATAATATTTATAGTTATAAAATATAAGAAAAATATTTTAGTAAAAACAAAAAGTATTAATAAAATATGATTTTATAAACTTTTTTTATAATAAAGAGACTTAATAATCTCATAATATTTTTTTATTTTTTGTATTGATTAATAATTATATTTTTATATTATAAATTTTTGTTTTTTATTAAAAATTTTAATACCATATAATTTTTTTTATTAATTTAATTTTTAATAAAAACAATACATATAATATATGTTTAGCATAATTTTTATTTTTTTCTCAAAGAATTTTTATTATATAGAATATATATGATTTTTTTTTATAAAAATTATATATAATAAACATATACAAAAACAATAATGAATTACTTTTTAAAAGTAAATTGCTAATTATTTTATATATATTACAAATAATTTTTATTTTATTAAAATAAAAATAACATTATTTTTATTTTTAAATGTATCCTTATTTTATTTTAAAGATATTTTTTTAAAATATAAAAATATTAAAATAAAAAATTATTTTTTTTAGAAAGTACAGATATTTATTTTTTAATTGAAGTTTTATAAACATATAAAATATTTATTTAATAATGATGATATATAATTTAAACTTTAAATATATTTTGGTTTTAATGTTTAGGATTTTTGTAGTATTTATGTAGGTGAAAAATATTAATTTTCAATTATAACTTTAATTAAAAAATACTAAAAGAAGCATGGATATTTATAAGAGAATTTATTATATTTAAGTTTTTTTTGCTGATGTCTGTAGTTTGCAAAATCGGGTGTAGTTTTGCATAAACTAAAGTACTAAATTTATAGTAAAGTACTGGTTTTTTTTGATTGTATTATATTAATATGTTAAATATGATTTGCTATAAATAACATGTAAAAAAAATATAAATCAAAATTTTTATTACTTTTAGGTAGTGATATTTCTTCAGTTTCATTATTTTTTATTATAGTTTTTGTTGTTTAATATTTCAAATTATTTAGGACGTTTTCAGATATTTTAAAATTATATTTTTATCTTCTATATAAATAACTGTATTAGCTATTTTAAGAATTAAAGCTATTTTCTAGAAAGTAAGTGTATTTTTTTTAAAAAACTAATTACATAAAGATATTTTTTAATAGTTTTCTTACTAGATAGATTTTCTTACTAGAAACTTCTTGGTGCAATATTTATTATGAATTATGATAATTGATAATAAATACTTTTTTCATGTAAGCATAATTTGTTCTAATCTCTTGATATAATATATACAAAATTATTTACTGTCTTGTTTGTAATTTTTATGTATAATTACTCAAATGTAGTTATTTAAATTTATGTAGTGTAAATTGTTATTTTGTAAAACTACTAATCTAATATAAAACAGATATTTTTACTGCTTATATAAAATATACTTTTGGTAATTGTAGATTTTTTTAAAATATTTATTTTTATTGTTTATATTATGTATTTCATATTTCTTGATAAAGAAGTGCTATAAAAAATTTTTGTATTTTTGATTTTATATTGCTATTTTTTTAGATTTTTGATTATCATATTTTTTTGATTTTTTTTGTTTGAAGGTTTTTTACAAACAAAGTAATAGATAATTTTTATTTATGATAAGAAAAAATTTAGTTTTTTTAATTTTATATGAATAAATTTAAAATTTTTTATTTGTAAAATACAGCATTAATTAAAATATTAATGGATGTTTATTAAAAATAATGTAATTATTCTTTTTTAAGTTTTTTTTATTTGAATTATATTTGTACCTAGTATTAAATAAAAAAATGATATAAAAAGTGTCATCTTTAAAAAATGTTAATTGACAAATTTATTTCATTTTTTGAAAAGTATTATTAAATAATATAACAATAATTTTATATAAAAAACAATAAATTTTAGTAAACTCTGAATTCTAGATTTTTTGAGCCTCTGTTGATAATTTTAGAGATTAATTTTTTCTTAAAATTAAAATTTGATTCTTTTTTATTGATTGATAAATTAATAAAAAAGAAAGTAATTTACTAAAATTACATTTTTAATTGTTAATGTTATTTTTAATTTTTTATATAAATAATTAAAAATGTTTATATAATAAGATTAAGAATAAATTTTTTATATATTAAAATATTTATTATATATTTTATTTTCTGAAAAAATATATATTATATTTCAACAAATTTTGAAGATTTTCTTACTATATTTGGATTTTTTTAATTAAAATATACTAAAATAATATAGTATTTTTTAATAAAAATTTAAGTAATAAAAAATGTTAATTGTCAATAAAAATATTAATTAAAAGGTTTTTGCAATGTATTATATATATTTTTTAAATAAAATTTTATTTTTATATGCATATTTTAATTAATTATTATTAACAATAACTGTCTTTTGATTGAGAATAATTTTTTTGCTATATCTAATGCTTGTTTGATTATTATCAAAGTTAGTATATATATCTAAATTTTTAACATGTAAACATATAATGATTATTAATTTTTATAAAAAATATTTTTTGTTTTTTAACATATATACAATGTCATTAGTTTTGAACAATTTTGTAGTTATGGATCTTTGTGATAATAAGGAAACTTTCAATGAATTTTTTTATTTCTGAAGCAGTAGCTCTAGTAGATGTTGGATCTCAAGAAAACACTTATTCCTTAATTATTATGTTAGTTATTTTTGGATTAATTTTTTATTTTATGATTTTACGGCCACAACAAAAACGTGCTAAAGAACATAAAAAATTGATAGATTCTATTTCTAAAGGTGATGAAATATTAACAACAGGTGGAATTATTGGACGTGTTATAAAAATATCTGCAACAGGTTATATTGTTCTTGCATTGAATGATACAAATGAAGTGACTATTAAGCAAGATTTTGTTACAGCAGTATTGCCAAAAGGTACCATGAAATTTATTTGATTTTAAATTGTGTAAAAGAGAAAAATTTTGTTAAATCGTTATCCTTTATGGAAGAATTTTTTTATAGTAAGTGTTTGGATTATTGGTATAATTTATGCACTACCCAATCTTTTTGGAGAAGATCCGGCTATTCAAATTGTTGGAGTAAGGGGAAATTTTGTAAATGAAGCAATTTTTAATAAAATTATTAGTATTTTAAAAAAAGAAAAAATAGCTATTAAATCCATAAAATTACAAAATGATGAAATTCTTGTATGTTTTGATAATGTAAATTTGCAGCTTAATGCAAGAGAAATTTTGCTTTCTAACTTAGGTGAAAAATATATTATTGCATTAAATTTAGCACCTATTACACCTTATTGGTTAAAATTTGTAGGTGCTGAACCTATAAAACTAGGTTTAGATTTACGTGGTGGTGTGCATTTTTTAATATCAGTAGATATAGATAAAATTTTAAATAAATTACAAGAATATACAATGGATAGTATCGGCAATGATTTGCGTAAAAAAAAGTTATCATATTTAAGTATACGTAAAATTAATAATTATGGTATTGAAGTGCGATTTCATGATAATTATGAATGTTTAAAATCCAGAGATTATTTGAAAGATCGGTATAATGATTTCTTTTTTGAAATAAAAAATAGTAAATTAATTGCATTAATAAAAAATGAACGGGTTGATGAAGCTCGAAATTATGCATTATCTCAAAATATTAACATTATTCGTAATCGCGTTAATCAATTAGGAATTATGGAACCATTGATACAACGTCAAGGTAATTGTATTGTTGTCGAATTACCTGGTATTCAGGATACGGCAAGAGCTAAGGAAATTCTAAGTGCAACAGCTATGCTAGAATTTCGGTTAGTCAATATGGATATTAATAATTCTATTATGCATAGTTTTTATGTTCCTGATGATTCAGAAATAAAATATACCCGTGATGGCCAGTCTGTTTTGTTATATAAACGAATAATTTTAACTGGTGATCATATTACTAATGCACAATATGATTTTGATGAAATGGGTCATGTACAGGTTAGTATTAGTTTAGATAATATAGGTGGTTCTATTATGTCTGATTTTACACGTAATAATCAAAATAAACTTATAGCAACTTTATTAG
Source organism: Arsenophonus symbiont of Ornithomya chloropus (assembly GCF_964026495.1). NCBI lineage: Bacteria > Pseudomonadati > Pseudomonadota > Gammaproteobacteria > Enterobacterales > Morganellaceae > Arsenophonus > Arsenophonus symbiont of Ornithomya chloropus. Next base: position 65,894 of record NZ_OZ032148.1, read on the forward strand.
TGGAATATCAGGATACTGGACAAAAAAATGCTAATGGTGATACCATTTTAGTAAAAGATGAAAAAATTATTAATATTGCTAGAATTTCTAGTTATTTTAGCAATAAATTTCGTATTACTGGTATTACTAATCCTACAGAAGCTCGCCAGTTATCTTTATTATTAAAGTCTGGTGCATTGGTTTCACCTATTAAAATTATTCAAGAAATAACAATTGGACCAGCATTAGGATTACAAAATATTGAAGAAGGCATTAAAGCATCATTATCAGGTTTATTGGTTTCTATGTTGTTTTTGGTAATTTATTATCGTAAGTTTGGTATTATTGCAATTTTTGCTTTATTAACAAATTTAATATTGATAGTTGGTATTATGTCTGTATTACCTGGAGTTACTTTAACTATGCCTGGAATTGCTGGTATTATTTTAATTGTTGCTATATCTGTTGATGCCACTGTTTTAATTAATGAACGTATTAAAGAAGAATTAAAAAATGGTCGTTCTGTACAACAAGCTATAAATGAAGGTTATAAAGGTTCATTTTCTAGTATCGTAGATGCAAACTTAACTACTGGTATTACATCAATAATTTTGTATGTAGTAGGTTCCGGTTTTATCAAAGGTTTTGCTGTTACGACAATTATTGGTATTGTAACATCTATGTTTACTACAATTATATTTACTCGTGCTATTGTAAATTTATTGTATGGTGGTAAACGACTTAAAAAGTTATCTATTTAAGATATTTTTAAGGAATTTAATTGTGCTACAAAATTATACAGTAAAATATTTAAATAAAAAATATAAAATTATTGATTTTATGTCTTTAAATTATTTTGCATTCTCTATTTCAATAGTTTTGCTAATTATTTCATTAATGATTATTTCATTAAAAGGTTTTTATTTTGGATTAGATTTTACTGGTGGTACGGTTATTGAGATTACTTTCAGTAAATTGGTAAATCTAGATAAAATTAGAGAAAATTTGATGTTTTATAATCATAAAAAAATATTGATTCAATATTTTGGTAATGTTCATAATATCATAATTCGAATACCTCCCAATCAAATTTTGAAAAATGAAAAAATTGATCAATCAATTATTTCTATAATTAATAAAAATATTGATAATAAAGCATTTTTGAAGAGAGTTGAATTTGTTGGACCTAGTGTAGGAGATGAATTAATTAAAAAAGGATTAATAGCAATTTTATCTGCTTTTTTTGGTATTTTAATTTATGTTAGTGTACGTTTTGAATGGCGTTTAGCATTCGCTACTGTAATTACATTGATACATGATGTGATTTTTATATTAGGGATATTATCATTATTTAAGATTGAATTTGATATGACTATTATTGCTTCATTAATGTCAGTAATAGGATATTCATTAAATGATAGTATTGTTATTTTTGATCGAATTCGTGAAAATTTTCATAAAATGCATCATATATCGTCTTATATGATAGTTAATATTTCTTTAACACAAACATTAAAAAGAACATTGATTACATCCATAAGTACTTTGTTAGTAATATCAATGCTTTATATATTTGGTGGTGTCATGCTTAAAGGATTTTCATTGGTGTTTTTGATTGGTGTTATCATTGGAAGTATTTCTTCAATTTATGTTGCTTCTGCATTAGTGTTAATTATGGGAATAAAACGCAAGCATTTAATTCCATTAAAAGAAGATAATAATGAATATTTTTTGAGATAAATATTTTTATTTGTAATTATGTAAATCAATTATAACTTTTTTAAAGTTATTGATCTAGATTAGTAAGAATATAATAAGGAAATTCTGTGTATTGTGTATTTTGTAATGCTTTCAATACTAAAGTTATTAATTCACGTTTACTTGGGGATGGTTCAAAGATTCGTCGTCGTCGAGAATGCACTGTATGTCATGAACGTTTTACTACTTTTGAAATAGCTGTATTAGTTATGCCTTTTGTAGTAAAAAATAATAATATACGTGAATTATTTAATGAAGATAAGATAAGAAAAGGTATGCAAAAAGCATTAGAAAAACTGTCTGTAAGTTCTGATGTTTTAGAAACAGCCATTAATAATGTAAAATTATTTTTGCGAAAAACAGGAGAACAAGAAATTTCTTCAAATATAATAGGGAAAATAGTAATGGCGGAATTAAAAAAAATAGATAAAGTTGCTTATATACGTTTTGTTTCTGTATATCGTAATTTTGCAGATATACGTGAATTTTGTAAAGAAATTGCTACTTTACAGGATTGAAAATGATATTGTGTCATAAAATTTTTATGTATCGTGCATTATATTTAGCAAAAAAAGGGCAATTTACTACATCGCCAAATCCAAATGTTGGATGTGTAATTGTTTATAATGGAAAAATTGTTGGTGAAGGTTTTCATTATAAAGCAGGCGAATCACATGCTGAGATTAATGCTTTAAAAATGGCTGGAAAAAAAGCTCAAGGTGCAACAGCTTATATTACATTAGAACCTTGTAGCCATTATGGTAAAACTCCCCCCTGTGTTAATGCTTTAATTAATGCAGGTATAAGTTGTGTTTGTGTTTCTATGCAAGACCCCAATCCAAAAATTCAAGGACGTGGTTTGTTAAAATTGCAAAAAGCTGGAATAAAAGTATTGCACGGTTTATTAATAGATGAAGCAGAAGATTTGAATAAAGGTTTTTTAAAACGAATGCGTACTGGTTTTCCATATATTCAACTTAAATTAGCGGCATCACTTGATGGTAAGACAGCACTTGCTTCTGGTGAAAGTAAATGGCTGACTTCTTCTGAAGCTCGAAAAGATGTACAAACTTTTAGAGCAAAAGCCAGTGCAGTTTTAACTACTAGTAGTACAGTAATTAATGACAATCCTTCTTTAAATGTTCGGTGGGAAGATTTTACATCAAAATTAAAAAATATTTATCCTAAAGAACAAATTCGACAACCAATCAGAATTATTTTAGATAGGAATAATCAAGTTACTTCAGAACATGTAATTACAAAAGTTACAGGGGAGTGTTGGCTGATTCGTTCTAAACCAATCTTACAGAATTGGATGGATCATGTAAAAGAAATCATTATACCTAGTTACAAAAAAGGATTTGATTTGATGTTAGTGATGACACAATTAGGTAAACGGAACATTAATTCAATTTTTATTGAAAGTGGACCAAAATTAGCTGGTTCTTTGTTACAATTAAAATTAATTGATGAATTAATTATTTATATTGCACCTAAAATTTTAGGTAAGCAAGCAAAAGGTTTATTTGATATTCCAGCATTAGAAAAAATAAGTAATGCCTCTTTATTTAAATTTATTAACGTGGAATGTATCGGTTTTGATGTACGTTTAAGACTTAAACCATTATAAAATAATTTGCTAATTAAAATAAAATCATCAAAGTAATTTATAGAGATAACTAACAAGAAAAAATATTAGTGATATTTTTATTTTTTATAAAATTAAATCAACATAAAAAATATAATAATATTAATGTAATTTAAATCATCATGAGAGATTTTTATGCGTATTATAAAAAGTTTTATAACAGCACCTAAAGCTCGTATAGCAATAGCTATTGCACGTTGCAATCATTTTGTAAATAGTAGTTTGTTAAAAGGAGCTATTGATACTTTAGAACGTGTTGGTTTGGTAAAGAAAGAAAATATAACAGTAGTTTGGTTACCTGGAGCTTATGAACTTCCTTTAATAGTTAAAACATTATCAGATACAAAAAAATATGATGGTATTATCGCGATTGCTACTATTATACGTGGTGCAACAAAACATTTTTCATATCTTTTTGATATATGTAGTTCTGGAATTTCTAATATTGTCATGAAAAGTAATATTCCTGTTGGATTTGGGGTTTTAATAACGGAAAATATTGAACAAGCAATTGAGCGTTCAGGCACAAAATCAGGAAACAAAGGTGTAGATGCTGCTTTGTCAGTTCTTGAAATGATTAATATAATTCATGATATTAAAAGTTAATAAACATTATTTGTAAAATAGGAAAGTTTGTGAAATCTAATACTCGTCATCGAGCACGTGAGCGCGCTGTACAAGCAATTTACTCTTGGGAATTATCAGGAAATAGTATTGATGATATAAAAATAGTTTTTTTTTCTGAACAGGATATGTCTAATGTTGATATTTCTTATTTTCATGAATTAGTAAATGGAGTTTCTAACAATGTTTCTGAGTTAGATAAAAAAATAACTCCTTATCTTTTTCGTCATATGAAGCAACTTGGTTATATAGAAAAATCTGTTTTACGTTTAGCTACTTTTGAACTTTGTTATTGTAACGACGTACCTTATAAAGTTATTATTAACGAAGCTATTGAATTGGCAAAAATATTTGGTGCGGAGAAAAGCCATACATTTGTTAATGCTATTTTAGATAAAGTTGTCAATATTGCACGTAAAAAGTAATTTTTAAAAATTATCAATAAATATGTATAATTATATTATTTTAATAGTATTTTTATAGTAATTTTTTAAAAATTTTGATTTTTTTTATAAAATTATATAAATAATTTTACTTATAATATAATTATTTATAAATGCTATTGTTTAATTTTTGTATAATTTTTAAAATTTTTTATAAAAAACAAATTTTATGAAAATCTATAAAACTTAATGATTTTTTATTTTTTTGTGAATAAAAAATGAAACTTTTAAAGTTTTTAATATTATTTACGATAAAAAATATTTTTTACTCATAAAAAATAGATTGGTATACTTTTAAAATATAATTTCTTGTAAAAAATATTTGAATACATTTTAAAATTATGAATAAAAAATATTTTTTGACTATTTTTCATCCTTTGTATTTTTTTGGAACTGGATTTGGTAGTGGTTTCTCTCCTTTAGCTCCAGGAACAATAGGTTCATTAATTTCTATTCCATTTTGGTTATTGATGCATTGGTTATTGTCTTTCTGGTGGTGTTGTTTCTTTATTGTTTTTTGTTTTTTAATAGGTATTCTAATTTGTCAAAAAATTTCAGATGATATGAAAGTATATGATCATAGTAGTATTGTTTGGGATGAGTTCGTTGGAATGTGGTTGACACTTATGTCTATTTATAACATTAATTTAGTTTGGGTATTAATAGCATTTATGATTTTTCGTTTTTTTGACATATTAAAGCCTTGGCCTATTATTTGGTTTCATAAAAAAATTTTAGGAGGTTTTGGTATTATGTTCGATGATGTAATAGCAGCTTTTTTTTCTGTAATTATTTTGTTAATTTTACAATATTTTGTATTATTTTTTAGTGTTTATTTTGATCGTTTATTTATATAGTTTTTTCTTTTTTGCATGTTTTTTATTTTTCTTATGATAAAAATTTTTGATTGATTCTATTATTCCTGTTGAATGAAGGCCTAATTCAGTTTGTATTTCTTTTTTGTTACCTTGTTTTATGAATTGATCAGGTAAGCCAAGATTAATTACAGGTATCATATAATTATTTTTTAGTAAAAATTCATTGACACCACTACCAGCTCCTCCAATAATTGAATTTTCTTCTAATGTTACTAATAACGTATGTTTTTTGATTATTTGCAGTATTAATTTTTCATCTAAAGGTTTTACAAATCTCATATCAACAACAGTTATATTAAGTATTTCTCCTGCTTTCATAGCTTCAATTAATAATGTGCCAAAATTAAGAATTGCAATTTTTTTGCCTTTTCGGCAAATTATCCCTTTACCGATTTGAATTTTTGATAAAGGTTGTAAAGTAACGTCAGATACCCCTCCTTTTGGATAACGAACTGCTATTGGCCCATTTTTATAATGATGAGCAGTATGTAACATTTTTCGACATTCATTTTCATTGCTTGGAGACATAATAATCATATTAGGCAAACAACGTAAAAAAGATAAATCAAAAGCACCTTGATGAGTTTGTCCATCTTCTCCCACTATACCAGCTCTATCGATAGCAAAAAGAATGGGTAATTTTTGAATAGCTACATCATGAATCACTTGATCATATGCGCGTTGTAAAAAAGTGGAATAAATAGCAACAACAGGTTTGTAACCCCTGATGGCAAGACCGGCTGCAAAAGTAACGGCATGTTGTTCAGCGATAGCTACATCAAAATATTGTTTTGGATAAGTTTTTGAAAATTTAGTCATGCCTGATCCTTCTCGCATGGCTGGTGTAATTGCTATTAATTTAGGATCATTGGCGGCTTCTTCACATAACCATTCACCAAAAATTTGTGAAAAAGTTAATTGAGTATTATGATTTTTAGGTAAAGAAAAATTTGATAAATTAAATTTAGGTACGGCATGCCAGGTAATTGGATCTTTTTCAGCTGGCGTATAACCTTTTCCCTTTTGTGTGATCACATGTAAAAATTGTGGACCTTTTAGTTCACGAATTTTTTTTAATGTTTGTACTAATTTTAATACATCATGACCATAAATTGGTCCTATATAATTAAATCCTAATTTTTCAAATATAGTATTTTTTGTTATTATTCCTTTAAGATTTTCTTTTGTTTTTTTTAGAAAAAAATTAATTAATGGTATATTAGAAAATATGTTTTTTTCTTTTTTACTTAAACCAGTATATATATTAGCAAATGAAATTTTTGATAAATAATTATTTAGTGCACCAACATTTTCTGATATAGACATTTTGTTATCATTTAAAATTACTAGTATATCTTTATGAATATCACCAGCATGATTCATTGCTTCAAAAGCGATACCTGCAGTAATTGCTCCATCACCAATGATACAAACAGTTTTTCTGTTTTTATTTTCATATTCTGCCGCTACTGCCATTCCTAATCCTGCACTTATAGAAGTGGATGAATGACCAACGCTAAAACTGTCATATTCGCTTTCTGTATGACAAGGAAATGGGTGTAAACCATTTTTTTTTCTTATTGTACAAATTTTATCACGGCGCCCAGTTAATATTTTATGTGGATACGCTTGATGTCCCACATCCCAAATAATGTTATCAAATGGTGTTTTGTAGACATAATGCAAAGCAATAGTTAATTCAACAGTTCCTAATCCAGAAGCAAAATGTCCACTAGAAAGGCTGATAGTGTTTAATAAAAATTCTCTTAATTCTTGAGATAATTTTTCTAGATTTTTTTTTGGTAACAGTCGTAATTCTTTTGGTGTATTTATTAATGATAAAATTGGATAAAAAGTGGTATCAATACTCATATTTTTTTGTAATATAATAATTATTTTTTGTTAATTTTGATAATATAATAATTTTTTTAAAAAATTATATAATAATAAAATTCTATTTTTTAGAAAATTAACTTTTTCGTTTGATCATGAAGTTTGTAAAATTTTTTAATGTTGTTGTATTAAATTCATATTTTTTTTTTAAAATATCAAGAATATTTAAAGCTTGTGTATATAATTTTTTTATTTTTTTCTTTGTTGCATTAAGACCGATTAATAATGGATAAGTATTTTTTTTATTTGTGTATTTATTTTTTTTTGAAATTCCTGCATCATTTCTTATATCAAGAATATCGTCATGTATTTGAAACATTAAACCGATAGTATTAGCGTAATCATCTAATAATCTTAATAATGCTACTTCTTGATAATGAGAAATAAATGTGCTCATGCGGATTGCTGCTCGAATTAAGGCACCTGTTTTTTTATTATGAATACATTCTAATCTTTTTGTATCAATTTTTCCTTTTGATTCAATCTCTAATGCTTGACCACTGCACATACCTGTTATTCCAGAAGCATTTATAAGTTCACGTATCATAGCAAGACGATGATGATCATTTGCATTAGGCATATTACCATTTGATAAGATGTCAAATGCTAATGTTTGTAATGCATCTCCAGCTAAAATTGCATGTGCTTCACCAAAAGTGGCATGGCATGTAGGTTTTCCACGACGTATGGAATCGTTATCCATTGCAGGTAAATCATCATGGATTAATGAATATGCATGAATACATTCGATAGCTGCAGCAGGTGTGTCTAGATTTTCTATAGAAACATTTAACATTTCACCAATACTATATACTAAAAAAGGTCTAATTCTTTTTCCACCAATTAATGTCCCATATTGCATTGCTGTAATAAGTTGTGTTTGATTAAATGGAAGGTTTTTAAATTGCTCTAATAATATTTGATTAATACGATTTTTTACCCATTGCAATTTATTTTTAAATGATAGTTTTGGTGTTTTAGATATCATTATTTTTATTTTCCAAAATCAAGTATTGATGAATACAGTATCATGTTCTTTTGATAAAATTTATGTTTATTTTTCTTTTTTATATTTTTTGTTTTTATTGATAGATGATTTTAATTTTCCAGATTATTGATTATTATTAAGTTACCCACACTAATCTAGAAGATGATATTGAGTATTTTCGTAAAATTAATTTTAATGATAAATGAGTAATATTATATTTTGATACGTGATATATTTATTCTATAAAATAATAATAAATGAAGAAAAGATTTATTTGATTTTTTTTTGTTTTTATTTTTTACAAATACTTTTTATTATATTTGTATAATAATAAACAATATATTTTTTATTTAAAATTTATGAAATTTTATTTAAATTTAAAAGAGGTATGTATTTTAAAGTTTATTAAAAACCAAAATATACAAAAAAACATTCCTGCAATAAAAATGTAATTATCATTACTTAATTGTAATAGCCATCCACCTAAAACTCCTCCTAAGGCAACACCGAGAAATTGACTAGTAGAATAAATTCCCATTGCAGCTCCTTTGTATTTTTTATCTACTTTTTTGCTGATAAGTGAAGGTAATAATGTTTCCATAATATTAAATGCGATAAAAAATAGTTGAAGTCCAGTTAGTATGAATAAAAATTGCTGGTTAAAAAAATAAAATATTAATTCAGATATAAATAAAATTATGATACATAGTAAAAATACTTTTTTTGTTCGATATGGATTATTTGCATAAATAACAAAAGGTATTATGCTTATAAAAGAAATAAGCAAAGTACTTAAATATATTTTCCAATGTTGATGAGTTGGAATACCTAAATCAATCATTATTAATGGAACAGCTATAAAATTTATTATTAGTAAACTATGTAAACAAAAAATTCCATAATTAATTTTTAGTAGTTCTGGATTTTTTATTATTTTTTTTATTGTGTTTTTTATGAAATTTATATCATTATTCAAAACTTTATATGGAGGGTTTGGTACATAAAGCTTTATTATTAATATTCCTAGTAAGCCAAATAAACTTATTATCCAAAAAAGACCATGTAATCCGATTATATGAGTGATAATTGGACCTATAATTATTGAAATAGCAAAAGTAATACCAAAACTTATACCCATAAAAGCTATGGCTTTTGTTCTGTTTTTTTCATGAATTAGATCTGTAAGTAATGCCATAATAGTAGCAGAAATAGCACCTGAACCTTGTAAGGTTCTACCTATTATAATACCCCAAATAGAATTTGTTGATGCAGCGATGATACTGCCAATGACAAAAATCCATAAACAATTAATAATTATTTTTTTTCTTCCAAATCTATCAGACATTAAACCCATTGGAATTTGAAATAAAGCTTGTGTAATACCATACATTCCAATTGCTAAACCTAATAAAAAATCATTAGCATCTTTTAAATTTCGTCCATAGCTGGTTAGTATTGGTAGCACCATTAACATACCTAGCATACGTAATGTGAATACTGATCCTAATCCAAAAATTGTTTTTACTTCTTTAGGTGTCATGAAAATACTATGATTAATTTTTAATTATGAATTTTTTATATGAATATTATAAAACTATTTTCTAAATTAGTTAATATACTTTTAAAAGTATTATTAGATATAAAAAATGATTGTTGTTGATAGAATAATATAACTTTTTAAAATATATAATTCATTTTTAATATTTTCTATGAAAATCATAATATGATATTGATAAGTATTGGTTTAATAGAAACACTATGGTCGATAGACATCATAATACTAAGAAATGTAATAGCTATGAGAGAAAAAATGAATATTTTTCGTGCCCATAGTTTGTTATTATGATTTTTTTTGAAACCAGATATAGAAATTTTTAGCCAATATAGACTAATTATAGTAGAAACTATAAGGTATTTGTATCCAGTGTAACCAGTAATAGTTAGCATTGTAGTTGCTATTATAAAAGCTGTAATATATAAAAAAATATGATTTTTTGTTATATGAATGTCTTTAATAACAGGTAATATCGGAATATTTGCATTTTTGTAGTCTTGAAGGTGAAAAATAGCGATTGCATAAAAATGTGGCATTTGCCATAAACTAAAAATTAACAATAAAATTAAAGCAGCTAAATCACATTTATTCGAAACAGCACAATAACCGATAACTGGTGGTGTAGCACCAGATAAACTCCCTATTATGGTTCCATATAAAGAATTGCGTTTCATATATAGACTATAAATAAAAACGTAAATTATGAAACCTATTATGCTAAAAACGACTGATAAAATATTAGTATTAATATATAATAATATTATGCCAGAAATTCCTAGTATAGAAGCATAAATTAAATATTTTTTTATGTTTATTATTTTTTTAGTGAAAAGACGATTTTTTGTTCTTTCCATTATTTTATCAATATCTCTATCAATATAGTTATTAAAAACACATGCGGAAGCAACAATTAATGATACGCCTAGTAATGTATTGATAAATAAAAAATAATTTATGTTTCCTTTAGATGCTAGTAAAAATCCACCAATAACAGAAATCAAATTACCTAAAATAATTCCTGGTTTAATAACTTGTAAATATTCTTTTAACATATCAGATTTTAATCTAGTAACATATTTATATTTAAATTATACATGATCCATATAGAACCTGTTACTATAATAATAATTACTAATATAGTAAATAGTAAAGATATTATATTCCAATTATTATTTGATGTAGTATGTATATGTAAAAAATAAATAAGATGTATTAAAATTTGACTGATTCCTGTAATAATAATAGTTAAAACAATATTATTATGAGATGTAGTATTGTTTATAACCATTAAAAATGGGATAATTGTTAAAATTATGGATAATATAAAACCGATAAGATATGTTTTAATACTGCTTTGCTTGCCTTTTAAACATTCTATGAATGAAATATTATTCATTTTATTACTCCAAATAAATATACGAAACTAAATATAAAAATCCAAATAATATCCAAAAAATGCCAAAAAAGACTTAAGCAATGTAAACGTGTTTGATTAATTATAGTTAGTCCACGATATGAAATATGAATCAACATTATAATAATCCATATTAAACCAAAACTGATATGAATCCCGTGTGTGCTAATTAATGTAAAGAAAGCAGATAAAAAAGCACTTTTATTAGGTCCATAACCCTGCGAAATTAATGTATGAAATTCATAAAGTTCCATATTTATAAAATATGAACCTAATAAAAAAGTAATAACCAACCATAATTTGACGTAATTTATCTTTTTTTTATGCATAGAAAATATTGTAAATGCATAAGTGAGACTGCTAGATAATAAAAGTAAAGTTTCTTTTAGTACAAAATCAATTTTAAAAATTTCTTTTCCTGTTGGTCCCTCTGCAACATTATTAACTAAAACAAAATATGTAGCAAAAAGACAGGCAAACAAAATTAGATCACTCATTAAATAAATCCAAAAACCAAATATTTTTGTTTCACTATTATAATTTTCATGATTTTTATTGATATTAAATTTCTTGTTGATTAAGTTTATTGACATTATTAAGACCTATTTTTTATTTTGTTATAATAAAAATTTTCAATTTGCCTGATTTTATTTCCAGGAATATAATAAGCAATGTTTTCGTCAAATGTTTTAGCAATCCAAGTTAGTATAATACCAGTAAATCCAATTATCGCTAAATACCAAATATGCCATACCATAGCAAAACCTAAAATTAAAGAAAATATTAAGATAATGAAACCTATAGAAGTATTTTTTGGCATATGAATTGATTTATATATTTTTGGTTTTTTATAAGCAAGACCTTTTTCTTTTGTATCCCACCAAGCATCACGTGTATTAATTTTTGGTATTATGGCGAAATTATAAAAAGGTGCAGGAGATGATATTGCCCATTCTAGAGTACGTCCATTCCATGGGTCTCCAGTAAAATCACAATTTTTTTTACGATCAAAAATGCTGGTAATGATTTGGATGATTTGGCATAATATTCCTATACCAATCAGTGTAGTTCCAATAACAGCTATTATAAGCATGAATTGATATTGTGGATCAATATTTTGACTTAATCTACGAGTCATCCCCATAAATCCTAGTATATAAAGTGGCATGAACCCAATAAAGAAACCAGTAATCCATAACCAAAAAGCACGCATCCCCCATTTTTCATTTAATTTAAAACCAAATGCTTTTGGAAACCAATATGTTATGCCGGCAAAACAACCAAAGATAACCCCACCAATAATTACATTATGAAAATGAGCAATCAAAAATAAACTGTTATGTAAAATAAAATTTATACCTGGAACAGCTAATAATACTCCAGTCATTCCACCAATAGAAAATGTGATTATAAAACTAATAGTCCATAACATTGGTGTTGTGTATTGAATTCGCCCATGATACATGGTAAATAACCAATTAAATATTTTAACCCCAGTTGGAATGGCAATAATCATAGTAGCTATACCAAAAAATGCATTAACATTTGCACCTGAACCCATAGTAAAAAAATGGTGTAACCATACTATAAATGACATTATAGTAATAACAATTGTAGCCCATACAAGCGATGTATAACCGAATAAACGTTTTTTACAGAATGTTGCTGTCACTTCAGAAAATATTCCAAAAGCAGGTAATATTAATATGTAAACTTCTGGATGACCCCAAGCCCAAATTAGATTAACATACATCATCATATTTCCACCAAAATCATTAGTAAAAAAGTGAGTATCTAAGTATCGATCTAATGTTAAAAGTCCAATTGTAACTGTTAAAATAGGAAATGCTGCAATAATTAATACGTTGGTACAAAGTGCAGTCCAGGTAAAAACTGGCATTTTCATCATTGTCATGCCAGGAGCGCGCATACGTATAATTGTTGTAAAAAAATTGATTCCAGTAAGTGTGGTTCCAATTCCAGATATTTGTAAACTCCATATCCAATAATCTACTCCAACTCCAGGATTATATTCTTTTCCGGATAATGGAGGGTATGCTAACCAACCTGTTTGGGCAAATTCACCTATTCCTAATGATAAATTAATTAATATTACACCAACAATAAATAACCAAAAGCTGATAGAATTTAGAGATGGAAATGCTACATCTCGAGCACCAATTTGTAATGGTACTATTAAGTTTATTAATCCTATAACAAAAGGTGTTGCCATAAAGAAAATCATTATTACACCATGAGCAGTAAAAATTTGATCATAATGATGTGGTGTTAAAAATCCATTTTCACCAGATGAAACCAGTGCTTGTTGGGTCCGCATCATGATTGCATCTGCAAAACCACGAAGTAGCATTATCATTGCAGTAATAATGTACATTATGCCAATTTTTTTATGATCTACGGTGGTTAACCATTCATTCCAAAGCCATTTCCATTTTCCATAATAGGTTATAATTCCTAAGATAGTAAAACCAGTTAATAATACAAAAATTAAAGTTATTATAATTATTGGTTCATGGAAAGGAATTGCATCAATTGTTAATTTACCGAACATATTATTTATTCCTTTATTTATTTTTCTGTTTTTTCTGTAAAGAATGCTGTTTAGAATTTATGATTTGATGAGTATTCTGAATGTGATGTGTATGTCCAAATTTTGATATAATATCTTCGTATAAATTTGCTTTTACATTAGAAAAGTAAGTAACATCTACATTGTAGCTCGGTTTTGCTAATTCATTAAATTGAGATATGCTATTTATATTTTTTTTTGATTTTTTGACTTTTTCAATCCATTTTTCAAAACTTTTTTTATTAATAGTTGTAATAACATTAAATTTCATATCTGAAAATCCATGACCACTATAACTAGATGAAAATCCTTTATAGATTCCAGGTTTATTAGCTATTAGGTGTAATTTGCTTTGCATGCCTGCCATGGCATAAATTTGACTACCTAAAGCAGGAATAAAAAAAGAATTCATTACTGAAGCTGATGTTACTTTAAAGTTGATTGGTACATTTATAGGAAAAGCGATTTCATTAATAGTAGCTATATTTTTTTCTGGATAAATAAATATCCATTTCCAATCGCTAGCGATTACTTGAATAGTAATAGGATTTTTTTTGTTTATGAGTGGTTTATAAGGATCTAATTTATGAGTAGTTTTCCATGTAATAATTGCGAGAATAAAAATAATAAAAATAGGAATTGTCCAACAAAATAATTCAATTTTATGTGATTTGTCCCAATTTGGTCGATAAGTTGCGTATTTGTTATTTTCACGATATTTTATTGCAAAAAAAATAGTCATAAAAATTACTGGAATGACAATAATTAGCATTAAAGTAACTGATGTTATTATGAGTTTTTTTTGTTCAACGCTGATTGCTCCTTTTGGATCCATTAATGTTATACTGCATCCAGTAAGTATAGAGAAAACAGTAATCAATGAGATAATTTTGATGCTTTTTTTATATTTTATAACTCTCATTTAGTCACTCCAATCTTAGAAATCATGCTAATTTATTTTTTGTTTGTTTTTTAGATATAATCGTTGATTTTACCATTAATTTCATAATATTCAGAGAATATATAAACAATATATAATTAAATACAATTAATTTAAAAATATTCGACTAAATCATTTTTATGTTTGATAAATATATTTTTTTGTATATTTGATATTAATTTTGAAAGTATATAAATATAAAATTTTTAAAAAATTTAATACAGTAATTAATTTATTTTTTGTTAAAAATATTATATATTATCTTGATTATAAAATAAATTATCTAGAGTTAAAATTTTTTAAAAATACTATTTATTTGTATAAATATAAATTTTGATTAGAAATTGATCATTATATTTTTGAATACATATCACATATGAAAAAGAATGTTATTTTTTAATCGTTTTTGATATTTTAATTTTAAAAATATTTTAAATAAATGATATTAAATATAATTTTTTATATTATTTTTATTAATATTTAATACAAAAAATATAAAGTGATTATGTATATAAGATATCTGGTAAGATATGTTGAAAATAAATATAAAAGAGATATAAATACAATAAGCATAGAAAATATATCTTTTTTTATGTTTTATTTTTATTTTGTATTTTTTATATTTTAGTTTGGTTGTTATTTTTTATTGAATTGGTTATTATTTCTTATTAAAATTTTGTTATGTTATATATTTTTTATATTTTTTCGAAAAGTATTAAATTTTTTCTATTGAAAAAAATATATTTTGATGTTTATATTTTTTGCATTAATAAATTTGATTTGATTAATAAGTATTAATATGATATAGATATTTTAGAATATATAAATTTTATTAAAATAAAAGTATTAATTAAAAATGTTAATAAATTATATGAATAATATTTCTAATATTGATAATATGTCTATAAAAATTAAAAAAAAACTTACAAATTTTTTTTTGCCTCTGTATTTAATAGTTAAAAATGAGAGTATGAAACATAATTTTTCAAAAAATATGGCAACTCATTTTAAAATTATTTTAGTTACGGAAAAATTTATTCAAAAAAATCTTTTACAGCGTCATAGAACTGTATATCTTGTTTTAGAAGAAGAATTATCTAATGGCGTTCATGCATTGGGACTACATACTTATACGCCAATTGAATGGAAAAAATATCAGAATGTAAATTTTTTTTCACCAACTTGTTTAAAAAGATAAGTTCAATTATTTACACGTTTTTTATATGATTTGTATATATTTTTTAATGCATTAAAAATAATACATGCTATTTTGCAAAATAGCATTTTATGCTGGTAATCATTTTTTTGTAAGTTTTTGTTCATTTTGTTAATTATTGTAATAATAAATTTATTAAAATACTAGCAATTTTATAAAAATTAATTAATTGATATATAATATCAAATCGTATTTATTTCTTTGAGTAATAAAAATATTTTTGTTGTGCAAGCTTTAATAAACTTTGAAAATTGTACATAATAGATTAGATGTTTTTTCGAATTAAAAATGCGTATTCAAGTATTATTTAATTAATTTCATATCATTAATTTTAAAAGAAAAATTAGCTGTTTATATTTGTTTTTTAAAATAAAAAATTTGCTTTATTTTTTTTGAAAAATGTAATGTTTACACAAAGTTTTAACGAAATTTTATTTGATAAAAATAAAAATAATGTTTTTAATATCAATATATTTTTTTAATATATCAGTCAGATTTTTGATTATAAAAAACTAAAATAGCTATATTAGCAATTTTTTAAAAAATTGATTCAAACTTCTATTTTTATTTTTTTTAAAAAAGTTTATATAAAAAAATTGTGAAAAAATATGAAATATAAACTTTTTTATAAAAAGTATATTAAAAAGAATTATAGGTGTATTTTTTTTATAAAAAATAAATAAAAAATACCATCTATAACGATTAATGATACAATTAATATATTATTGTAGATCAAGAAAATTTTTAATGAAAATAATTTTTTGTGATAAAAATTAATATTTCAAAAAAGTTATGATTAAAATTATTAAAATTATTATAAGATTTAATTAAAATTATTAATATAAAAATATTTTTAAGTTTTTATAATAAATTAGACATAAATCATTAAAATTTAAAAATGTGATTAATATTTAGTTAGAATTAGATTAACGAGTTATTAAATAATTTTAAATAGACTTTGAAGAGAGTAGTGATGATTATTAAGGTAATGATTTTTGAAAATACCAGGTTTTGGTAAAATAAGTTATTTTTAAATTGACTATTATTTTAAGTCATAAAAGTAAGTTAATACAAATAGTTATATAAAAATTAGTGTTCTTAATATTTTTAAATAATCGATATTACGATTTTTTAAAAAATAAAAATGATATTTTAAAAAAACATATTTTGATTTAAATTTTTTGGTTTATATAGATCAAAGGTTTCTATAAAAAATATATAAATATAGTTCCTTGTAATAATAAAATTATTAATAAATAAAAGTAAATACAAATAATACTAAAAAGTTTTTTATTATTTTTGACTAATGATTAATTTTAAGATTATTTAATATAAGAAGATTAATTTGTTTGTTAAATAAAAATATTATTTTTATGATTTAATACTAATGAATAGATTTAATACTAATCAATATAAAATATTTTCATAAAAAATATAATATATATTACAAACAAGTTTATAATTATAAATTTTTGAATAATTCATTTAATAAATTCATATATCATTAAAAGAAAAGGAAGATCTGAAAAATATTTTTTATCAAAATTTTAAATCAATATTTTTTGTGATTAAGAAATGAATTATGTGGGTTATAAAAATGAATAATTAATAAAAAATCATAAAATTAAAGCAAATGAAATTTTAACTTTTTTCAGATCAATTTTTGTAAAAATAATCATAAAGATTAATTGGTTACTAATATATAATATTTTTGATAAATTTTTATTTTAACAAGAGAAAAGAAAATTTCTTTTCTTTGAAATAATTAATTATTAAAAAAATCTTACATGATTACTTATATTTTTTTATTTTCATTATTCATGATTGGTATATTATTATCTTTATGAGATCTTTATGAGATCTTTATGAGATAAGGTTGTTTTTTTGATTTTTATTGTTACTTAAAAAGTATTTAATTGTTTTTATTATAAAGTAATTAATAATGTGGAGATAAACATGTCATATCATAATAAAAATCAATTTTTTGAAAATATGGCATCATTATTGCCAATGGTTATTGAACAAACTTCACGTGGTGAACGTTCTTATGATATTTATTCAAGATTATTAAAAGAAAGAATTATTTTTTTAACAGGAATGCTTGAAGAATATATGGCGAATTTAGTAGTTGCCCAAATGCTTTTTTTAGAAGCAGAAAACTCTGATAAAGATATATATCTTTATATTAATTCACCTGGTGGAGTTATTACTGCTGGTATGTCAATTTATGATACTATGCAATTTATTAAACCTGATGTTAGTACACTTTGTATGGGACAAGCATGTTCGATGGGTGCATTTTTGTTAGCTGCTGGTACTAAAGGGAAACGTTATTGTTTACCTAATGCACGTATTATGATACATCAACCGTTAGGAGGATTTCAAGGGCAAGCTTCTGATATTGCAATTCATGCTGCAGAAATTTTGACTATTAAATCACGAATTAATAAATTAATGGCTAGACATACAGGTAAAAAAATTAAAGATATTGAAAATGATACTGAAAGAGATCGATTTTTATCTGCAGAAGAAGCAGTAATTTATGGTTTGATAGATAAAATTTACATTAATCGTATGTAATTAATTGGTACTAATGTATGGTATATTTGATATGATTATGAAGAATTATGCTAATAATTCTTATGGTATAGATTTTAAATCTGACTTTAATAATTTTTAAAAGTGAGGTTATTTTAAATGACCGATAAACAAAAAGAAAGTTCAAAAAAATTACTTTACTGTTCTTTTTGTAACAAAAATCAGGATGAAGTGCGTAAATTAATTGCTGGTCCGTCAGTTTATATTTGTAATGAATGTGTGCAGTTATGTAATGATATTCTTGTAGAAGAAATTAAAGAAATTTCGCTCAATAATACATTTGGCGAATTGCCTACACCACATAAAATTTATCATCATCTTGATAATTATGTTATTGGTCAATCAAATGCTAAAAAAGTATTAGCTGTAGCAGTTTATAATCATTATAAACGATTAGGCAATATATTTAATAAAAAATTTAATTCTGATGTAGAATTAAGTAAAAGTAATGTTTTGCTTATTGGACCAACAGGTAGTGGTAAAACTTTACTAGCCGAAACTTTAGCACGTTATTTAAATGTACCATTTTCTATGGCTGATGCGACAACATTAACAGAAGCTGGATATGTTGGGGAGGATGTTGAAAACATTATTCAAAAACTTTTGCAAAAATGTGATTTAAATATAGAGAAAGCACAACGTGGTATAATATATATTGATGAAATTGATAAGATATCTCGTAAATCTGATAATCCATCTATCACACGAGATGTTTCAGGCGAGGGAGTGCAACAGGCCTTGCTTAAGCTTATTGAAGGTACGATTGCTGCAGTGCCTCCTCAAGGAGGACGAAAACATCCACAGCAAGAATATTTGCAAATTGATACATCTAAAATTCTTTTTATTTGTGGAGGAGCTTTTTCAGGTCTTGATAAAATAATTGCTCACCGGTTAAATATACATTCAGGTATTGGTTTTTCTGCTGAAGTAAACAGTAAGTCAGATGATAAGTTAATAAAAAGTAGGTTACTTTCTCAAGTAGAACCAGAAGATTTGATTAAGTTTGGTTTAATTCCTGAGTTTGTTGGTCGGTTACCTGTTATAACTACTTTCCATGAATTAAATGAAGAAATGTTAGTTAAAATATTAACAAAACCAAAAAATGCATTAATTAAGCAATATCAAGCACTTTTTGAAATGGAAGGTGTAAATCTTGAATTTGATAAAAAAGCATTACAAGTAATTGCCAAGAAAGCCATGGCTAAAAAAACAGGAGCACGTGGTTTACGTTCTATTATAGAAATAATTTTATTAGAAACAATGTATAATTTACCTTCAATGAAAAATGTAGAAAAAATATTAATTGATGAAATGGTAATATCAGGGGAATCAAAACCTTCTTTAATTTATACTCAAAGAGATATACAAGCATTAGGTGAAAAATAAAGCGAAATATTTTTTAGTGAGAATTATATAACATAAAATGCTTTGATATTTTAAGATTTTTATCTTGATGATATATTTAATAAATAAAATTATTATATGTTACAATTTTATCTCATAATAACTATATATTTAAAATTAGGTTTTTAAAAATTTTTATAAAAACCTTGAAATTGGTATAAGCTAAACGGAAGAGGAAAGCTTATGAATCTTGAGCGTCGTGAACGCATTGAAATTCCTGTATTACCTCTGCGTGATGTTGTGGTTTATCCACATATGGTGATTCCTTTATTTGTTGGTCGAAAAAAATCAATTCATTGTCTTGAAGCTGCTATGGAGCATAGTAAAGAAGTAATGTTAGTAGCTCAAAAAAAAGCGTCTACTGATGAACCAAATATTAATGATTTGTTTTATGTAGGAACAGTTGCATCTATTTTACAAATGTTAAAATTACCTGATGGTACTGTAAAAGTCTTAGTAGAAGGTTTACGTCGTGCGGAAATTACAAAACTAACAGATAATGGAGAATATTTTATTGCTGAAGCAGAGTATTTTAATAATCCTATTTTGGATGAAAAAGAACAAGAAGTGCTAAATCGTACAACAATTAATCAGTTTGAAGGTTATGTTAAATTAAATAAAAAAATTCCTCCTGAAGTATTAACTTCATTACATACAATCGAACAGTCAGATAAATTAGCTGATACCATAGCTTCCCATATGCCACTGAAATTAACAAATAAACAACGTGTTTTAGAAATGATTGATGTTGTGGAACGTCTTGAATATTTAATGGCAATGATGGAGTCTGAAATTGATATTTTACAGGTTGAAAAACGTATTCGTAATCGTGTAAAAAAACAAATGGAAAAAAGTCAACGAGAATACTATTTAAATGAGCAAATGAAAGCTATTCAAAAAGAATTAGGTGAAATGGAAGATTCACAAGATGAATATGAAATGTTTAAACAAAAAATTAAAGATGTTAAAATGCCAAAAGAAGCACGCAAAAAAGCAGAGGGAGAATTACAAAAATTAAAAATGATGTCACCTATGTCTGCTGAAGCAACAGTATTGCGTAGTTATATTGATTGGATGGTACAAGTACCATGGAATACGCGTAGTAAAGTAAAAAAAGATTTAATAAAAGCTCAAGAAACTTTAGATAGTGATCATTATGGTTTAGAACGTGTTAAAGAACGTATTTTAGAATATTTAGCTGTACAAACTCGTATTAGTAAAATAAAAGGTACCATTTTATGTTTGGTAGGGCCTCCTGGTGTTGGTAAAACATCGCTAGGTCAATCTATTTCTAAAGCTACAGGAAGAAAATATATTCGTATGGCATTAGGTGGGGTGCGTGATGAGGCAGAGATTCGAGGACATCGACGCACTTATATTGGATCTATGCCTGGAAAACTTATCCAAAAAATGGCAAAAATTGGTGTTAAAAATCCTTTGTTTTTGTTAGATGAGATAGATAAAATGTCTTCGGATATGAGAGGTGATCCAGCATCGGCGTTACTAGAAGTTCTTGATCCAGAACAAAATATTGCTTTTAATGATCATTATTTAGAAGTAGATTATGATCTTTCTGATGTAATGTTTGTTGCCACCTCAAATTCTATGAATATCCCAGCACCTTTATTAGATCGTATGGAAGTTATTCGTCTTTCTGGTTATACTGAAGATGAAAAATTGAAAATTGCAAGAAAATATTTATTACCTAAACAAATTAAACGTAATGCTTTAAAAAGAAATGAATTAAGAATTGATGATAGTGCAATTATGGGTATAATTCGCTATTATACTCGTGAGTCTGGCGTACGTGGTTTGGAACGAGAAATTTCTAAATTATGTCGTAAAGCAGTAAAGGCATTATTAATAAATAATTCATTGAAAAATATAGTTATTCAAGATAATAATTTAAAAGATTATCTTGGTGTGCGTAAAGTAGATTACGGTCGTGCAGATACTGAAAATCGCATTGGTCAAGTAACCGGTTTAGCTTGGACAGAAGTTGGTGGTGATTTATTAACTATTGAAACTGTTTGTGTACCTGGTAAAGGGAAATTAACTTATACTGGTTCTTTAGGAGAAGTTATGCAAGAATCTATTCAAACAGCATTAACTGTAGTGCGAGCTAGAGCAGATAAATTAGGAATAAATATTAATTTTTATGAAAAACGAGATATACATGTACACGTACCAGAAGGTGCTACTCCAAAAGATGGACCTAGTGCTGGTATTGCAATGTGTACGGCACTAGTATCTTGTTTAACTAGTAACCCTGTCAGGGCAGATGTTGCAATGACAGGTGAAATAACATTAAGAGGATTAATATTACCTATTGGTGGTTTAAAAGAAAAGTTATTGGCAGCTCATCGTGGTGGCATAAAAATCGTGCTTATTCCAGATGAAAATCGTCGTGATTTGGAAGAAATACCACACAATATTATTGAAGATTTAAAAATTTATCCAGTAAAAACCATCGAAGAGATTTTTTCAATTGCTTTTCAAAACCCACCTTTTGATATGGTATAACAGTAGTTAAAAATATTTATTTATAATGCATTTATTTGTTAATCTGCAGTATTTTTTATAATAAATATTAATAGTTTGTATCTCTTATCTTTTTTTTATGTTTTAGTAATGATTTTTATAAATAATTTTCATACATTAATAAGAGTATTTATATAGAATTGATATAAATTTTTATATTATTGATTGTGATGTTTTGTTATAAATTAGATTTAAATATAGTATCAAAAATTTTGGTAATATTTTTGATAAGATATCCAAATTATTATGTTGGTTTTTTTGTTAAATAGATAACGTTTTAATTTGGTTAAGTATATTTTTTAAAATTTTATAATTAGTCCATAAATATGGAGATTAGCATATTAATGTTGGATAAATTACGTGTGATGGCAAATAGTTTTTTTTTAAAAATAATATTTATAATTATTGTTGTATCTTTTCTCTTTACTGGTATGGGTAACTATTTAATAAGTAATGCAAATAATTATGTTGCAAAAGTTAATGGTTCAATTATTACTTCATTGCAATTGCAAAGATTGCTGGAACAAGAAAAGACGGTATTAAAGGAAAGGTTAGGTGATCGTTTTTATAAAATCATTAATAATGAAAAAGAAATGACAATATTACGTCATCAAGCATTAGAACGTTTAATTGCAATTACCTTATTAAATCAATATTCCAATGATTTAGGACTAACTATTAGTAATAATGAAATTCAAAAGAACATATATAATATGGCTATATTTCAGACAGATAATCAGTTTGATTATAAGAAATATAAAGCTTTTTTATTAGAAAATAATATTAATTCTGATGATCTTGCTAAAGAAATACGGAAAAAAATATTAAATAAGCAAGTCTATAAAATGTATGTCAATGATGAGTTTGTATTACCTCAAGAAATTGAAATGTATACTAAATTACTTTTAGAAAAAAGAGAAATAAAAAAAGCAATATTATCAACAGATAAATATGAATTAAAGCAATCTGTTACAGATAAAGAATTACAAGATTATTATGATACACATCACCAACAATTTTTGATTCCTGAAGAAGTAAAAATCAGTTATGTTAAATTAGATATAGCTTTGCAAAACATTCCTCTAGATGACATTAAAGATAATGAACTACAAAGATATTATGAAAAAAATATTTCTGATTTCACAGAACCAGAAAAAAGACATTATAGTATGATTCAGTTAATAACAGAAAAAGAAGCAGATGCAGTTAGTAAGGCTTTATCTAAAGGTTTTGATTTTAATAAATTATTTGATAAAAAATCTACAGATAAATTCAGTATAAAAAATTATGGTTCTATTGGCTGGATTCCAGTAGGTTTAACACCTATTGAAATCATTAATGCTAATTTGATCAATAAAGGACAAATTTCAGAAATAATTAAATTAGGAAAATATTACACAATAATTCGTCTTGACGATATAAAACCTAAAATAGTGAAATCCTTTGATTTAGTAAAAAATCAAATTAAAGAAATATTAAAAAACAAAAAAATGATTGATTCATTTCATGTGTTGCAAGAAATTGCAAAAAATGCAGCAATGAATGATAATGAATCTTTACATGAAGTCGAAAAAGTTACAGGCGTTAAGGCAATAAAAACAGATTGGTTTAATCGTAATAATCTTCCTGCTGCGATCAAATTTAAAAAAATTGCTGATGCAATTTTTGATGGAGATTTATTACGTAAAGATAAAATAATAGGTGTTAATTCTGGAATTATTAATATTGATAATAATAATGTTTTTATTATTAGAATTGAAGATTATAAACCAGAAGAACTAAAAAAAATTAATTTAGTCAAGCAATCAATAATTAAATTAGTAAAACGGAAAAAAGCTATGAAATTAATGGAAGAAGAAATTAAAAAAATACTTATTGTTTTGAATAATGGTGATGATAATGGTGAAGTTTCTTTGAAAAAAATAGGTATCGTTTTCGGGAAATCAAAGATTTTTGATCGTTTTAAGCAGGATGATCAGTTAACTGAGGAAATTTTTAACATAGAATTCAATAATCAAAAAAATAAACCAAAATTTTTTTTACTAAAAGATAAAGATAATTTTGTAATTATTAAATTAATTAAATGTATTTACAGTCAACCAAAAAATAATGAATTTGAACTTTTTTCAGAGCATTATAAATACATATTTGGTAACACGATGATGGAATCACTTATATCAAATTTACGTAAGAAAGCTAAGATACATTTTGGAAAAGTTCAGTAATTTATAATTTTGTTATCAATAAATAATTCATAAAGAATATTATTGTATGATTTTTGTGAATTTTATAGATCTTCAATTAATAGAATGATTCTCTATCATTTATGTTTATAAAAATTTTGTAATTAATTGATATCCATAAATTGTATGAAATAGTTATTAAAATAATTCTAAATTATTAATTGGTAAATAATTTTATTAAAAATAGCCATATAATTTATTAGTGTTATTTTTTATTTTATTTTTTATAAAATAACCCATAATTTTTTTGTTTTTATAAATTTGTTTTAGATAATTGAATAATTTTTTTTAAAGGAGTAATTTGATTTTTAAATTTAACTTATAAACAAAAAATAACTTTTGTTAAAAAAAATAATTTAAAATTTAACTAATATTTTTTTTGCAAAAAAATATTAGTTACCAATACTTCTAGGCAATAAAAATTGGCAATAAAATCTGAATGTCATAAAATATTTTTATTAAAAAATATCTGCAAGAAAAATTTTATCTTACATATTTCCAAACTGATGAAGGAATTTTGTCATATAATTTATTCATCGTAAGTTCTGCTAATCTATGATCTGCAGCAGAATAAAATAACTCTAGTTCATCTTCTGATAATTCGTATTTGTTTTTTTCAATTACTCGTTCTAATGTTTCTATAGTTGTACATTTTCTTAAACGTAATAGATAGTCCATTTTAGTCATAATGCTCTTTCTTTAAAGTCATGTATATAAAAAGTATATAAGAGAGATATATAAAAATATGAATGTTATTATTTTTTATGTTAAGTGTTACTTTTTAAAAAATATTTGTTATCATTATTTTTTTTTGTAAAAAATTAACGAGATTAAATATTTTTTAATTTTTTTAGAAATAACATTAGATAGCCTATATCTTTATTTAAATATTTGTCAATAAAAATAAAGATTTTTTGATTATCATGAGTTTAGAATTAATAAAAAAATAATTTTTTAATAATTTAAAAAATCAAATTATTCTTTTTAAGAATTTAAATATTCATAATATAAATTATGAATATTTAATATTCTGATGCAATTTATATTTTTAATTTTAAAAGAAAATCTAGTATATGAAATTTTGCACGAATATTATATAATAATAATTATTTTTTGTTTTTGATTTGTGAATATATAAATTTTTTATAAAAATATTTTATTTAATTTTCTTAAAGTTATCTCTAAGAAAGAATTTTTATATCTCATTTTCTAATATGTTTTTATTTTTGATTTTTGCATCTTAAAAATTTAATCTTCATTAAGATTAAATAAAAAGTTTTTATGTAGTTTTTTTATTTAATTATTTTTTTAAGAAATTTTTAAGAATGTTATTTCTTAAAAAACTAAATTTAATAACGTATTAATAATCAAATATTATATACTTTTATTATAATATATTTTAATTATTTTTGCTAGTAATTTTTTAATAATTTTTGACTTAGAGAGTTATTAATAATCAATATTAAGAGATAGGTTTAAGAAATATAGAATTAAATAAAATATTTTATAATCAGCTTGCTTATAGTAGAAAATCAATATATGATTTTTTTAAATATGCTGTAGAAATAATTCTAAAGTTAGAAAATAATATTCGTTATTATAATAAATATTATAAATATTTGTTATTTGTAATGCATGATTATGATTAAAATCTATTAGAATTTTGATGTAATTTTGATACTATTTTTTATATTAAGTAATTATTAGGTAATATTTTTTATTTTTTCTATTTTTTTTCCGTGTTTTTAATTTTTATTAATATTATGTTTATATTCAATATATTTAATTATTTTTAGTAATATCATGAAATATTTTTTAAAATAAAATCATAAATTTTAAAAAACTATTTTAAATATATATTTTAATTATTTAATTTATTTTTTATAGATCTAATATCTCATAAAATTAATTAATGCTGTTTTTTCAATTATATATTTATGATGTAAAAAAAATAGTAAAAATTCTTAACATTAAGAACTTTATTTCATAAAAATTTCATATAACTTAATGATAAGTTTTTACTTATTTGATAAAAAATAAATAATCAAATATTTTAAAATAAATTGTTTAATTTTATAAAAAATTATATTTATCAAGAATTTTTTAAATGTATCCAAAAATAGTAATTTATATTTATTTTATAAAGAATATAATAAACATTAAGAAATACATTTATATATGATAAAATATCTATTTTATAGAAAAATTTTTGAAAAAAATATTTAAAAGGATATATAAAAACAATATTTTGTAATTTAATGAATATATAGAATATTTGTTTTTAAATGTTTTTTTATAAAGAGTAATGTATTGATATAATTTATTTTTAAATTAACAAAAACAAAGTTATTATAATACCATATACTATACTTTAAATATGATCTTTATTTTAAAAACGACGATATGACTTACCAAGTACTTGCAAGAAAATGGCGTCCACAAACATTTATTGATGTTATTGGGCAAAAACATGTTTTAACTGCTTTAGAAAATAGTTTACAAAACAATCGTCTTCATCATGCTTATTTGTTTTCTGGAATGCATGGTGTGGGAAAAACAACCATTGCGCGTCTTTTTGCTAAAGGGTTAAATTGTGTATTAGGAATTACTAATAATCCTTGTGGTCAATGTGTTAATTGTCTTGAAATAGCTTGTGGTCGATTTATTGATTTTATTGAAATTGATGCTGCTTCACGTACAAAAGTTGAGGATACACGTGATTTATTAGATAATGTTCAATATTTACCAACACGTGGTCGATTTAAAGTATATTTAATAGATGAAGTACATATGCTTTCACGTCATAGTTTTAATGCTTTGTTAAATATTTTAGAAGAACCACCAAAACATGTAAAATTTTTATTAGCAACAACAGATACACATAAATTACCAATAACAGTCTTATCACGTTGCTTACAATTTCATTTAATATCATTAGATATTGATCAAATTACTAATCAAATTGAACGCATCTTAATTGCCGAAAAAATATCAAGCGATCATTGTGCCTGTGAATTAATTGCAAGAGCTGCAGAAGGAAGCTTGCGTGATGCGTTAACTTTAACTGATCAAGCGATTGCAATGGGTAAAGGTATTATATCGAAAGAATTAGTTATGAAAATGTTAGGAACATTAGATGATGAACAACCATTAACTATTATTGAATCAATTTTTTACAAAAATTCTCAAAAAATGTTGGATTTAGTAGAAGATCTTGCTTTACGTGGAACAGATTGGGATTGTGTATTTGTTAGATTATTATCCCTCTTGCATCGTATTGCTATGATTCAGTTAGTAACGTTAGATATAGAAGAAATTAAATCTTCAGTAGAAGAACGTTTATGTTTTTTAGCTCGTTCTATTAAACCCATAGATTTACAGTTTTATTATCGTACTTTATTAATTGGACGTAAAGAAATGCAATATGCGCCAGAAAAACGCATTGGAGTTGAAATGGCTCTATTGAGGTTATTGATATTTCAAAATACACATTTTAGTAAAAATTAAAGGATAAGTTTTATTGTAGGTAAATCATTTTTAAAATTATAAAATGACTATTTTAATGCATTGTTCATGAAATATAATTATATTAAAAATGCAAAATTGCTGTAAATAATTAAAGCAATAAAAAATGATATTTTTTATATTATTTTTTATTGTAATTTAGTTTACAATTATTTGATTTTACTAAAAGTATTATAAAATTCATATTTTATAAAATTTTGTATTTTTTAATAAAATGATATGGTATCTTAAGTGTAAGGTTTAATTTATTAAAATTTATTAATATTTTAAAGAGCACTTACATTATATAATTATTAATAAAAAAAATTTCATATTTTTGTTTTTTTAAAAAAAAGTTTATAATATAGTGAATGCTTATTTATAATTTATGATTATCATTTAAAAATGATGTTAACATAAAAAATTTACATTTTTTTAAAATTTTTTCTGTTAATTATATAAAAACTGATCAAGTAAATAAAAACAAGATTTTTTATTTGAATCAAAATTTTTATTTAAATCAAAATTAAAAATAATAAAAGTTTTTGAAAATATTAATTTTTTATTAACAATAATATATTTTTAAATGATTTTGATAGTTTAATAATTTTTAGATTTAGTTATTTTATCAATTTATTAATAGAATATGATATAAAAATATTAAGATATTTGATTTTTCATTTATCTGATCTTGATTTTTTTGTATATATTATTATATTTTATAATTGTCTATTTATGTACATTAAAAATAAAATTTGAGGCTATACTATAAGTATGAAAGGAAAAGAAACTCGTGGATTTCAATCTGAAGTAAAAGAATTATTACAATTAATGATACATTCTCTTTATTCTAATAAAGAGATATTTTTGCGTGAATTAATTTCAAATGCATCTGATGCAGCTGATAAATTACGTTTTAAAGCACTTTCAAAACCAGATTTATATGAAAATGATGCTGATTTAAAGGTTAGAATTTCTGTCAATAAAAAGAACAAGACTTTAACTATTAGTGATAATGGTATAGGGATGACACGTGAAGAGGTCATTGATAATTTAGGAACTATTGCTAAATCAGGAACTAAAAATTTTTTGAATTCATTAGGAAAAGAAAACGAAAAAAATACTCAGTTAATTGGTCAGTTTGGTGTGGGGTTTTATTCAGCTTTTATTGTTGCTGATAAGGTAACGGTATCTACTAGAGCAGCTGCTGCACCTAAGGATAAAGCTATTTTTTGGGAATCAACTGGGGAAGGTGAATATACAGTTGCAGATATCAATAAAATAGAACGAGGTACTGAAATCATATTGCATTTACGTGCAAAACAAGAGGAATTTTTAGATATTGTACGTTTGCGTTCTATTATTAGCAAATATTCGGATCATATTGCACTTCCAGTAGAAATTCAAACTAAAAATGAAAAAGATGATACTCTGATTTGGGAAAAAATTAATAAAGCACAAGCATTGTGGACACGTAATAAAAATGATATTTCTTCTAAAGAATATAAAACTTTTTATAAATATATTTCAAATGATTATGAAGATCCGTTATTATGGAGTCATAATCGTGTAGAGGGAAAGCAAGAATATACTAGTTTATTATATGTACCTAGTAAAGCACCTTTTGATTTATGGAATCGTGATAATAAGCATGGTCTAAAGCTTTATGTTCAACGTGTTTTTATTATGGACGAAGCTGCACAATTTATGCCTCACTATTTACGTTTTATTCGTGGATTAGTGGATTCAAATGATTTGCCATTGAATATTTCTCGAGAAATTTTACAAGATAGTGATATTATTCGTAATTTGCGAAATGCACTTACAAAACGTGTACTACAAATGTTAGAAAAATTGTCTAAAAATAAAGATGAAGATTATCAAAAATTATGGCAGGAATTTGGATTGGTTTTAAAAGAAGGTCCTGCAGAAGATATGATTAATAAGGAAATAATAACTAAATTATTACGTTTTGCATCTACTATTAATGATACCGATTTGCAAAATGTTTCTTTAGATGCTTATGTTGAGAGAATGATTGATGGTCAAGAAAAGATATATTATATTATTGCAGACAGTTATCTTGCTGCAAAAAATAGTCCGCATTTAGAATTCTTTAATAAAAAAGGTATCGAAGTCTTGTTGTTATTTGATCGCATCGATGCATGGATGATGAATTATTTATCTGAATTTAAAGGAAAATCTTTTCAATCTATTAATAAAAAAGATGAATCATTAGAAAAATTGTCTTTTCAAGATAAAAAAGAGCAGGAAGAAACAAAAAAACAATTAGAACCTTTTGTAGAGAGAGTAAAAAAAATATTAGGTGAAAGAGTTAAAAAAGTTAAATTAACTTGTTGTTTAACAGATACGCCTACTGTTGTAACAACAGATGCTAATGAAATGAGTACTCAAATGGTTAAACTTTTTTCTGCCGCTGGCCAACCAGCACCGGAAATAAAATATAATTTTGAAATTAATCCTGAGCATCCATTAGTCAAAAAAGTGATTAGTATTAAAGATGAGCAATTATTTTCTGAATGGATCGAAGTATTA
The DNA here is from genome assembly GCF_964026495.1 of Arsenophonus symbiont of Ornithomya chloropus. Lineage (NCBI taxonomy): Bacteria > Pseudomonadati > Pseudomonadota > Gammaproteobacteria > Enterobacterales > Morganellaceae > Arsenophonus > Arsenophonus symbiont of Ornithomya chloropus. Next base: position 96,666 of record NZ_OZ032148.1, read on the forward strand.
TTAGAACAGGCATTATTGGTAGAAAAAAGCTCTTTAGAAGATCCTAATCAATTTATTCATCGTATCAATAAATTGCTTTTGCAGTAAAAGCTATTTTATTACATTTTTTTGAAAGGAATAAATTGATATATTTTTTTTCGGTTTTTATTAAAATTAATTAATAGATAATAAATTGGTTATAAAATTTATGGAATACGTATATTTTAATAATTTGTGTTTTTTGTAAATTTAAAATATAAATATAACAGGATTATGTAATGTTCATTATTCTACTTGGCGCTCCAGGATCAGGTAAAGGTACTCAAGCAGAATTTATTGTCAAAAAATATGGGATACCTAAAATTTCAACTGGTGATATTTTACGTGATGAAATAAAACTAAATAAAAAATTAGGTGTAAAAATAAGAAAATTCATAAATAATGGTAAACTTGTCACGAATGAAGTAGTAATGACTTTGATTAAAAATCGCATAATGCAAAATGATTGTAAAAATGGATTTTTGTTAGACGGATTTCCTCGTACCATTGTTCAAGCAGAGCTAATAAAAAATATAGGTATTTCAATAAAATATATTTTAGAATTATATGTATCTGACAATATTATTGTTGAACGCATAGCTGGTCGGCGTGTTCATAAATCATCTGGTCGTATTTATCATATTCAATTTAATCCACCAAAAATAAAGAATAAAGACGATATTACTGGTGACGATTTAATTATTAGAGAAGATGATAAAGAAAGTATTGTACGTAAACGATTAATGGAATACCATAAGTTTACTGAACCTGTAATCGATTATTATCGTCAGGAAGCTATTAATGGGCATACTAATTTTGTTAAATTAAATGGTAATAGTGATATTGTTGAAATTAATAAACAATTAGTAAATATTTTAGGCTAATTTATACAGATACATGTATATATATTGTATATATACATTTTGTTTTTTCTATGTTTTTTTAGTTAAATAAAATATCTAAAAACTATAATATAGCTATGAATTATGATTGATATATAAATTAATTGAAATTTTATAAATATGACAATTAAAAAACATGGTGTTTTATTAGTAAATCTAGGCACCCCAGTTGCACCTAAGTCATTATTTGTGAAACGTTTTTTAATTGATTTTTTAAGTGATTCACGAGTTGTTGATCTTTCTAAGATTATTTGGAGCCCATTATTATATCTTCTTATTGTACCATTACGTTTGTCTAAATTAGTAAAATTTTATCAATCAATTTGGACAAAAGATGGTTCTCCACTATTATATTATAGTGAAGAACAAAAGAAAGCATTATCAAGACGATTATCTGATATTCCTGTTGAAATAGGGATGACTTATGGTTTTCCTTCTGTTTCACAAGCAATCAATAAATTATTAATAAAAAATATTAATAATATGATAGTTTTACCACTTTATCCACAATATTCTAGTACAACTACAGCTGCTGTTTTTGATGCTATCAGTTTAGCATTTAAAAAATATCGAACGATACCTGGATTAAATTTTATTCGGAGTTATGCAAATCATCCTTATTATTTAAATGCATTAAAAAAATCTATTCAGTTAAGTTTTTTTAGATATGGAATACCTGATCGATTATTGTTTTCGTATCATGGTATCCCTAAACGTTATGTGGAATCTGGTGATATTTATCCACAAGAGTGTAAGTTAACGACGTTTTTGCTGAGTAAGTTAATAAATTTTCCTAGTAATAAAATTATAATGACTTATCAATCTCGTTTTGGATGGGAAGCTTGGCTTGAACCATATACAGATATTACTTTAAAAAACTTAGCAAAGAATGGCGTTAGACATGTTCAATTGTTATGTCCAGGTTTTTCGGTAGATTGTTTAGAAACTTTAATAGAAATTGCAGTAGATAATAAAAAAATATTTTATGCGGCTGGTGGAAAAAAATATTTCTATATCCCTGCATTAAATGCTTTGGATAGTCATATAATTTTGATGCAGGAGTTAATTAGTAGTTATATATGATTCGAAAATATTGATTTTTGTATATTTAATTTTTCATGAAAATTATATCGTATATTATATGCTATTTTATAAAAAATAAAATTTTATAAAATTAGTGCATAAAATATCTATAAATAAAATTTTTATATAAACTTTAATTTTTTAAGAATATTTAAGTAATTTTTTTAGAATTTTATAAAAACTATGTACAATGATATAAAAAATATTTTAAGTTGTTTTTTATTAAAAAAATTAAAAATACTAAAAATATTTGATATATATTTTTTCATTTTGTAAATATATTAATATTTATTATTTTATAAGTATATTATACATATCTCAAAATTAAAATTATTAATAAGATTTCATAAAAATACATTTTTTGTAAAATCAATTTTTTGTATTAATGCAATAAAATTATATATTGCTTAATAAAATATAAAATTATATATTTTTATATTTTATGTTTTTAATTTTTTTAAAATAATAGTCCAGTAAATTAAATAATAATGGATTAATCATAATAGAAATTATAGAACCAGATAAAACTAAATTTGATGTGTAATGATCAAATACATTCAGCATTGTTCCCATTTCTGCTAAAATAAAAGAAAATTCACCTATTTGTGCTAAACTAATGGCAATTGTAAATGCAAAATAGCTATTTTGAGTAAAAATTTTTATTAAAATTAATGCTGCAAGTGATTTACCAATAGTAATAATTAATAATATCAATAAGATAGCTAATGGATTTTCTAAAAAAATTATAGGATCTAATAACATGCCTACTGAAACAAAAAATAAAACCATAAATGCATCACGTAAAGGCATTGTATCTTGTGCAGCACGATGACTAAGTTTAGATTCTTTTAACATCATTCCAGAAAAAAATGCTCCAAGTGCAAATGAAGAATTAAATAGTGTTACAGATATATAAGCAATTCCTAATGCTAGGACTAAGACGGCTAATGTAAATAATTCACGAGAACCAGTTTCTGCAGTATGTCTTAATATCCATGGAATTAATTGCCGACCCATTAACAATGTAATGATAATAAAAATAACTATTTTACAGATAGCAAAAGTTAATTGAATTATTAATTCTTTGAAGCTGAGATGATTATCTAAGATACCAGCAATTCCAGGCAATAATATAAGTATTAATATCATAACTAAATCTTCGACTATTAACCAACCAATTGTAATTTTTCCTGTTTCTGTATTAATGAGTGCTCTTTCTTCTAAGGAGCGTAATAAAACTACAGTACTAGCTGTTGAAAGGCAAAGACCAAAAATAATTCCTTTAAATATTTCCCAACCGAAAAATATTGCTAAACTCATTCCTAATAAAGTTGCAGTAAATATCTGGATAATAGCACCAGGTATTGCAATTGATTTTACTGATAAAAGATCTTTAAATGAAAAGTGTAAGCCAACACCAAACATTAGTAATATAACACCGATTTCAGCTAATTGATTTGCTAAATTAGTATTTGCTACGAATCCTGGTGTAAATGGACCTATAAGAACACCAGCAAATAAATAACCTACTAAAGGTGATATTTTTAATTTTTGTGCAATCATACCTAATAGATAAGCAAGAGCGAAACCAGTAATAATTGTTGTAATGAGCCCTGTTTTTGAATAATCCATCTAATTTCCTTTTTGAATAGATTTAATGTATTCTTTATTTTTTAAAATTTAATTTTTAATAATTATGAAGTATAAATTTTTGTGCAACAATAATTATGAAGAATCACACTAGAAAAAACAAGAATAGTTTATTTTATGAAGATTAAATAATTAATAATATTTAGATGTGATTGATTATTTCTTTTTTAAAAAATTTTTATTTTTTCTGATTGCATTATTTTTTTTAAAATTGTTCTTTCTTTTAAAAATATGGATTATTATTAGTTAACGAGATTTTTTTATTTAAAAAAAATTATAAAATTATACTTGTATTACATCAAGTTTACTTGAATTTAATTTAGTAACTATTGAATTTATATCTTATAAAAAATAATCTCATAAATTTTTTATAATAATGTTTTAATTAAAAATCAAAAATATGATTTTTGTTTTATATTAAACCAATATTTTTTCAAAATTGATAATAATAATTATATTAATATTTATGATAATTAATTTTAATTATATTTGCAGTATTTTTTTTTAAAATATATTTTATGAATCTGTAATTTTATTAATTGAAAAATAATGTTTAAATTGATTAATTAAAAGATCAAAGTTATATTATATATTAAAAATGTAATAATATTTTTATTTAAAAAATAACTATAAAAAATATTTTTGTAGCGTTGTAATATATTAACAATATCTTTTTTTTTATATCTATTTTTGTTTTTTAGATATTATTTTATTTATGCATAAAGCATGTGTTAGTAATTTTAATTAAAATTTTTATGAGTATAAATTTTATATTTTTTATTTCATTAAAATTATGCTGATAATTAAATTTATTAAAATTAATTTTAATGAATTTAATTATTTTATTTTTTTTAATATTTATTAATAATTTTTAGTAGATATAGTATATCTAATATAGATTAAATATACTTGATTAAATATTAAAATATTACTTTTAGTTTTATAAAATTCTTAACATAAAAATAAAAAAGAAAGTTTATAAACTTAATTGTTATTATGTATAATAAAAACATAAAATAATTCTGTAAAATTTATATAAAAATATGATGTTTTTTTAGGTCATTATTATTTAAATATTTTTTAGTATGCATATCAGCATAATTTAAAAATAAAGTTATTAGAATACTTGTTATTTTTATAGAACCATATTTATTATAAAGTATAAATATGTTATTTTATGTATAGTAAAAAATATTTTTTTCAAATATAAAATTTTTATGAGTATTATTTTTATATGTTGTTTTAAAACAATATAAAAAATTAAATTAAGTTTTATCAACACTTAATTTATGTAAGTTAAATATTGTGGATGATTATTTTTGTTAGATTTTCTATTATATTTTTATCTTTAATATTAAAACAAGTGCATTTGAAAATTCTTTATATAGAATATTATTTTTGAAATGTTGATAATGCATAAAGATATATTGCTAAATTGTAATATATTATAAATTACTATAGTAGTAGTTTTTAAACTGTTGATATTAATTTTATTATTTATAATATAAAAAGATATTAAATATTAATTATTACAATATTAATTTTCTTAAAATTATGATTTTTTGTTAGTTTATCAATAAAGTGTTTTTTGATTTTTTATTTGTATGGAAAATAATTATGTTAAAAGTTTATCTTGTTCGTCATGGAGAAACTGAATGGAATGTTGCTAAATGTATTCAAGGGCAATCTGATAGCCCTCTTACTAAAGTTGGTATACAACAAGCTAAATTAGTTGCTAAAAGAATTCGATCAATTGGTATAACGCATATTTTGTCTAGCGACTTAGAACGTACCAAGAAAACAGCAGAAATTATTGCAAAATTTTGTCATTGTGATATTATTTTTGAACCAAGATTAAGGGAATTAAATATGGGCGTACTTGAAGGTCGGCCAATAAATTCTTTAAATGATGAAGAAAAAAGTTGGTGTCATAATTTAGTCAGTGGCTTACCTGGTGCGCGTATCCCAGAAGGTGAGTCTATGGAAGAAATAACAGAACGTATGTTTTCTACTTTAGAGGAATGTCGTTTATTACCAGTGGATAGTAAACCTTTGTTAGTAAGTCATGGAATAGGATTGGGTGCATTATTAAATCATATACTTGGTGTCCCACTTAATGCTCAAAGACGTTTACGTTTACGTAATTGTTCTCTTTCAAAAGTAGATTATCAAAAAAGACCTTGGTTGCGATATGAATGGATTTTAGAAACAGCAGGAGATATTTCTCATTTAGAACAATAGTTTTAAAAGAAAAACACAAATTTAATAATTAATAAAATCCTATTTTTCATAATTTCTATTAATCATTTTGATTTTTCTAAAATTAACATATATAATAAATATGTTCGGTTATTGCTTTTGTAATTTTTTGAAATATATGAAGATATTTTTCATAGATTTTTATAGTAAATATAAAATTATCAGTGTATTCAGTGTATAATTAGATTTTTTCTAACTATTCATATATTCTAAATATATGTTTTAATTATGATAAGTTTATTTTATGAATTAAGATTCTTCATTAACTGTTTTTTGTGATTTTTATAATTTATGTATTTTGATATAATTTTTGATAAAAAATCAATTTTATGAATTGATAAATTAATTTTTATTAGTCTGATATTTTTTGTTATTTGCTATTTTTTAACTAAGACGTATTTATTCAAAATAAGAATTGAAAGAATATCATGTATTTTCATAAAAACTATTTTTTTTAATAAAAATAGTTTTTATAGAATCAATACTTTAAAATAGTATTATATTTTTTGTCATTTAGTTTTTGAGCATATAAATTAAAATTTTAATTTTATTAAATATTTATTATTGAAATTAAGCAGATTGGATTAAAATTTTTTAAAAATTTATACTTATTTTTTATTTTATTAATAATTTTATTAATAAATAAAGTTAGAAAATAAATTATAATGTTAAATATATTGTAAAAATTTCAATCAAAATAAAAATTTTTCATTATTTTTATAATAATAAAATTTTGTTATAAAGTTAATAACTTTAGCAAAAATATATTTAAAGTATTATTGCTTATTTACTATTTTACAACAATATTTTGTTTATTAATAAATATATTAGATTCTGTAGCCTAATTTATATTTTTTATAAAATTCAGCATAATGAATATTATTATTTTAATAAAAATTGATTGTTGTTAAAAAACCAACAATTAAAATTTTTAAGAAAAAATTTTATTATATATTTTTATATATTTTCAATAAATGTATTTTGATGATTTATATATCGTAGAATATTTTTATTTTAAATTTTATGTTATTAAAAAAGGATAAAATTTAAAAATGATTGATAAATTAACATCTTTACGTGAACTCACAAGAGTTGTAGCTGATACTGGTAATATTATTGATATAAAAAAATATAAGCCAGAAGATGCAACAACTAATCCTTCTTTGATTTTGAATGCAATAAAAATCCCAGAATATAAGAAACTAATAAATGAAACAATAAAATGGGCAAATAAAAGTAGTATTTCAGATAAGCAAAAAATAGCTAATGCATGTGATAAACTAGTAGTAAATATTGGTACAGAAATTCTGAAGTATATCCCAGGAAAAATTTCAACAGAAATTGATGCTCGTTTTTCTTATGATGAAGATGGTTGTATTAAAAAAGCTCGTCGTATTATGGAACTTTATAATAATTTAGGTATTAATAATGATCGTATTTTAATAAAATTAGCTGCAACTTGGCCAGGAATTCGTGCTGCAGAAAAATTAGAAAAAGAAAATATTCATTGTAACATAACTTTGTTATTTTCTTTTGCTCAGGCACGTGCTGCTGCTGAAGCTGGTGTTTATTTAATTTCACCTTTTGTAGGTCGTATTCTTGATTGGTATAAAGAGCATGTGTATCAAAAAGGTACTGAATTAAAAGAAGATCCTGGAGTTATTTTTGTAAAAAATGTTTATACTTATTATAAAAAACATGGTTATAAAACTATAGTTATGGGAGCTAGTTTTCGTAATATTAATGAAATTTTACAGTTAGCAGGTTGTGATTGTTTAACTATTGCTCCAAAATTACTCAAAGAACTTTCTGAAATAGAAGGAACAGTGGTTCCTCAATTGAAATTCAATGGTCAAGTTTCTGATTTACCTAAATCTATGACAGAAAAAGAATTTTATTGGGAACATCATTTTGATGCAATGGCATCAGAAAAATTAGCGGATGGAATTCGTAAATTTGCTATTGATCAAGAAAAACTAGAAAAGATTTTAGCTCAAGTAATATAGGATATATTTTCAATCAGTATAAAAAATACAGTAATATATTATCTTATTCTTGCATGCATAAATTTTTAATTGTTATTTTTAATTTATTGATAGTTATAGATAGTAATATTTATGTAAAAATATTATAAATATCATAAATATTTAATGAATTTTAGTATTGGTATGTAAATAAAATTTTGTAATTCAATTAGATATATAATTTTTTAATATTACTTTTCAAAGAAAAGTTTAATATATAATATATATTTTGAATAGATAAAAACAGTGCATAAAAAAAATATTTTTTGCTTATCCCCCTTGATGAATATTTTTATGCCCCCACTTTATTTAAAAGTGTAGTTACTAATTGGTCAATCTATCAACTTATCGTAGAGTATTCGTAGGTAGATTTTTTGAGGTCAGGGAAAAAAATCCTTGAAAAAAAGTTTTTTAAGCCTCATATAGTTTTTGGTAACTAAAGTAGTTAACAATTCCCTTTGGAGGCTTTAGATGGGTAAAATAATTGGGATTGACCTGGGTACAACTAACTCTTGTGTAGCTGTTATGGATGGCAATAGTGCGCGTGTATTAGAAAATAGTGAGGGTGACCGTACTACACCTTCTATTATTGCATATACTCAAAATGGCGAAATTCTTGTAGGTCAACCGGCAAAACGTCAAGCTGTAACTAATCCGGAAAATACACTTTTTGCAATTAAACGTTTAATTGGTCGTCGTTTCCAAGATGAAGAAGTGCAACGTGATGTTTCTATCATGCCTTATAAAATCGTTGCAGCAAAAAATGGTGATGCTTGGTTAGATATAAAAGGACAGAAAATGGCTCCCCCCCAAGTTTCTGCTGAAGTTTTAAAAAAAATGAAAAAAACAGCAGAAGATTACATTGGTGAACCAGTCACTGAAGCTGTTATCACTGTACCTGCTTATTTTAATGATGCTCAACGTCAAGCTACTAAAGATGCTGGTCGTATAGCTGGTTTAGATGTAAAACGTATTATTAATGAACCAACAGCAGCAGCTTTAGCTTATGGCTTAGACCGTGAAGTTGGTAATCGTACTATTGCAGTTTATGATTTAGGTGGTGGAACTTTTGATATATCAATTATTGAAATTGATGATGTTGATGGTGAAAAAACTTATGAAGTATTAGCTACTAATGGTGATACTCATTTAGGTGGTGAAGATTTTGATAATCGTTTGATTAATTTTTTAGTAAATGAATTTAAAAAAGAGCAAGGTTTTGATCTGCGTAATGATTCCCTAGCTATGCAGCGTTTGAAGGAAGCAGCAGAAAAAGCTAAAATTGAACTATCTTCTGCTCAACAGACAGATGTAAATTTGCCTTATATTACTGCAGATGCAAGTGGACCTAAGCATATGAATATTAAAGTAATGCGAGCAAAACTTGAATCATTAGTAGAAGATTTAGTTAAGCGTTCAATGGATCCAGTGAAGGTTGCATTACAAGATGCAAGTTTGACTGTAAATGACATTAATGATGTAATTCTTGTTGGCGGGCAGACTCGTATGCCTATGGTACAAAAAGCAGTGGTTGATTTTTTTGGTAAAGAGTTGCGTAAAGACGTAAATCCTGATGAAGCGGTTGCTATAGGAGCTGCAGTACAAGGTGGTGTATTAGCTGGTGATGTTAAAGATGTCTTATTACTTGATGTAACTCCACTATCTTTAGGAATTGAAACTATGGGTGGTGTGATGACGACGTTAATTTCTAAAAATACAACTATTCCAACTAAACATAGTCAGGTTTTTTCAACGGCAGAAGATAATCAGTCAGCAGTGACAATTCATGTATTACAAGGTGAACGTAAACGTTCACATGATAATAAATCTTTGGGACAATTTAACTTAGATGGTATTCAACCAGCACCACGTGGTATGCCTCAAATTGAAGTGACTTTTGATATTGATGCTGATGGTATTTTACATGTTTCAGCAAAGGATAAAAATACTGGTAGAGAACAAAATATTACAATTAAGGCATCTTCTGGTTTAAAAGAAGATGAAATTCAAAGAATGGTGCATGATGCAGAGGCAAATGCAGAAGCAGATCGTAAATTTGAAGAGTTAGTGCAATTACGTAATCAATCTGATCAATTAGTTCATGGTACACGTAAACAAATTAAAGAAGCTGGTGATAAATTAACTTCTGAAGATAAAAGTGAAATTGAAAAAGCTATTTCTGCACTTGAAATGGCTGTGAAAAGTGAAGATAAAGCGGTAATAGAATCAAAAATTCAAGCTTTAATTCAAGTTTCTGCTAAATTATTAGAGTTAGCTAAACATCAGAAAAAAGCAAATACAGAAAATGTAAATACTCAGTCTAAAAAGGATGATAATGTTGTTGATGCTGAATTCGAAGAAGTGCACGAAAAAGATAAAAAATAGTTTTTTAGTGTAGTAAAGAAAAGCAGTTAAGAGTTTTATTTTTTATTATTGTAAAAATTAAGTACGGGCGTTGAAGGAAACTTTACGCCCGTTTGTGTATGTAAGGATAAAATAAATATGGCAAAAAAAAATTATTATGATGTTTTAGGTGTTACTAAAACAGCTGATGAAAAAGAAATTAAAAAAGCCTATAAACGTTTAGCAATAAAATATCATCCAGACAGAAATCAAGGTAATAAGCAAGCAGAAAACAAATTTAAAGAAATTAAAGAAGCTTATGAAATTTTAACGGATTCACAAAAACGTGCTGCATATGATCAATATGGGCATGCTGCTTTTGAACAAGGAAATATGGGTAGTGGTGGATTCAGTGGAAGTTTTACTTCTAGTGCTGATTTCAGCGATATTTTTGGTGATGTATTTGGAGATATTTTTGGTGGAAAACATCAGAGATCCGCTCGTGGTTCTGATCTTCAATATGATATTACATTAACTTTGGAAGAAGCTGTTCGTGGTGTAATTAAAGAGATTCGTATACCAACTTTAGAAAAATGTAGGTTATGTAATGGGAGTGGCGCAAAAACTGGTACGAAACCAGAAATGTGTCCAACATGTCATGGTACAGGTCAAATTCAAATCAGACAAGGATTTTTTGCTGTTCAACAAACTTGCCCTAGTTGTCATGGAAGAAGTCAAATTATTAAAGAATTTTGTATTAAATGTAATGGACATGGGAGAAGAAAGGAATATAAAACTTTATCAGTAAAAATCCCAGCTGGAATGAATACTGGGGATCGCATTCGTTTAAATGGTGAAGGAGAAGCTGGTGAAAATAAAGGTTCTTCAGGAGATTTATATGTACAGGTAAATATAGCAAAACATTCTATATTTAAACCTGATGGTAATAATTTATATTGTGAAGTTCCAATTAATTTTGTAACAGCAGCATTAGGTGGTGAAATAGATGTACCAACATTAGATGGTCGAGTTAGTTTAAAAATACCTGCTGAAACACAAACAGGAAAAATTTTTCGTATGAAAGGAAAAGGAATTAAACCCATTCGTGGTATTACTGGTGATTTAATGTGTCGTATTGTTGTAGAAACCCCTGTAAAACTTAATGAAAGACAAAAAGCGTTATTAGAAGAATTTGGCGAATTTTTGAACAGGGATAATGGTAGTAAAAATAGTCCTAGGACTAAAAGTTTTTTAGATAGTGTAAAAAAGTTTTTTGATGATTTAACTAATTAATGTATTCATTGTTAGTATTTATTTTGATTATTATCAATAACATAATAAATATTATATTACAACTTCAGTTTTAGTATTTATAGGAAAATGATTTAAAACTGGAGTTGTAGTATTATAGATTTTTACAACAAAAAATTGTATTCCAAAATTAGAGTTTTTTTAATTTTATATGATTTATATAAATCTTTGATTAGAAAATATTTATTTTTATTTATTATTTTATAATAAATATTATATTTATCAAATATTAAAAATATTGAAAATAGTTATAATATTATTGTTAATATTTGCATTATAATTAATTTTTCTAAATTTATATCATTTATTTTTTTAAAAAAAGTATATTAAAATTTTAACATACTAGAAACTGGTTATTTCTTATGAAAGTATTATTATAATGATTTGAAATGTAATCATACTAGATTAATTTTTTGAGATTGTAATACTATATTTCTTGTTAATAAATATAATTTTTAATAAATATAATTTTTTAAAATGATTATTTAAAAAGCATTATAACAATTTTTGTTTTATGTTAATAACAATTTAATAATTTTTAAATAAATTTCATTTTTTCAAAAAATAATTAATCGATATATAGTTTCTAATATAAGAAATTGATGCTAAAAGATTAAATTAATTTTTTAATAATTAAATTTATTAAATTTTAGTAAGTTAAGTAATAAATTATTTGATAGTATTGTTACTAAATAATATGTAAACTATTTTTTTGTTATACACTTAATATGAATCTTTTTTGTTTTTATCTTTTTAATTTATAGAAACTTATTTTTAATATTTTATATATAAGTTTTAAAATAATGAGTTTAATTGATATTTGAGGTTATCAAAAAATGACAGCAATTATAAGACAATTTTTAAAATTAGAAGCAGCAGGAGGTATTCTGCTGATTATTGCTGCTTTTTTAGCTTTGATAATGGCTAATACTTCATTAAAAGATATTTATCATCAATTTTTAGATATTTCTATATCAGTTAAAATTGGTATCTTAAATTTTGATAAATCGTTTTTATTATGGATTAACGATGGATTAATGTCTATTTTCTTTTTAGTAGTGGGTCTTGAAGTAAAAAGAGAACTTATAGAAGGTTCATTAGTTGGTCGTGATAAAACGTTATTTCCTGTTATTGCTGCGATAGGAGGTATGTTACTTCCTGCTATGGTATATTTGTTTTTTAATGCTGATAATAAAATTATTCGACATGGTTGGGCTATTCCTACTGCTACGGATATTGCATTTGCACTTGGTGTTATTACATTATTAGGGAAACGTGTACCTACAGAATTAAAAGTATTTTTGCTTGCTTTAGCAATTATTGATGATATTGGTGTAATTTTTGTAATTGCTTTATTTTATACAAAATTTATCCTTCTAAAAGGATTAACTTTTGGTATACTTACTATATTAGTGTTAGTATGGCTGAATTGGTGTAAAGTAGAAAATATTTTTGTTTACTTATCTTTGGGGATAATTTTATGGATTTTTATTTTGAAATCTGGTATTCATGCAACTTTGGCAGGTTTTATAGTTGGTTGTATAATACCATTAAAAAGTAATAAAAATTATTCACCTTCTAAAAATTTACAAAAAGTTTTACATCCATGGATTGCTTATTTAATTTTGCCATTATTTGCATTTGCTAATGCCGGTATAGAAATTCAATTTAATAATTTAAGAGATTTTTCTGGTGCTTTACCAATAGGTGTGGCATTAGGTTTATTAATTGGAAAACCAATGGGTATTTTTCTTTTTAGTTGGATTGCTATAAAATTAAGAGTAATAAAATTACAGAAAAAAATTAATATGAAGTATATATTTGCTGTTTCAGTGCTTTGTGGTATCGGATTTACTATGTCTATTTTTATTGCTAGTTTAGCATTTGAAGATTCAGAAATTTTTAAAAATCATGCAAAATTAGGGATTCTAATGGGATCAACATTGGCAGCAATCTTTGGATTATTTTTGTTAAATTTTGTTTTGCCAAAAAAAAATAAGTTAAATAATATTTAATTAATTTAAAATTGTTTATTTTTTTAATTGTATATAATTTTAAAAAATATATTTATAGTAATCGATTAAATGATATTTTGAAGTAATAAAATTTTGATAGTAAGTTTAATATAATCTAAAGATTTAATTATTTTTTAGAGTATTTATAGAAGTAGAAAAATTTCTTAAAGTATAAAGTATGTTGATGTGTTTGATATAATAAAATTGTTTTGGATTTTTTTAGTGTTTCTTAGATAATATATATAATTTTTTTAGATAATTCTTAAATTCTAAATTTAAAATATTGACGTATTTTTCACGAAATGTTTTTAATTTTAATAAAGATTTTATCTTTAGTCATTTTTAATTCAATCATTAAAAATGACTAAAGATTATATTTAAAATCTTTTAAAGTAACACATAAAATAATTATAAAATTTTACGATTTATTTTTAAGAATAAGTTTTGTAAAAAATAATAGTCTTATAAAAACATATTTTCAATAAAAATTTACATTGATTTGATATGTGCGATTAAATTTGATTTATGACGTGCAGCTTTGTTTTTATGAATTAAACCCTTACTAGCATAACAATCTACAACAGATTGCATTTTATAAAAAGTTTTTTTTGCTAATTCTTTATCACCTAAAGAGATAGCAGAATATACTTTTTTGATAAAAGTGCGCATAGCAGAGCGTTGACTTGCATTATGTTGTCGACGTTTTTCTGCTTGTATAGCGCGTTTTTTAGCTGATTTGATATTAGCCAAAATTTACACTCCAAAATATTTATTTAAGAAAAAAGAAAATATACAACATATAGAAATATGACGATTAAAGTTTCATTTGTCAATCAATAAATTTATGTAAATTATATAATAATATCATTAATATTTTATTTTTTATAATTTTTTATGCGATTTTATATGTAATATGTAATAAGATCATATCTTTTAATATTTTAATTAATTGTTAAAATTTTATAAATTTTTAAATTTTTGAGGTAGCAGAAATAAAAATTTAATTTTTTATATTGAGTCAATTATGAAGTTCATTCGTGGTATATATAATATTCGAAAAGATCATCATGGTTGTGTGTTAACTATTGGTAATTTTGATTCTGTTCATCGAGGGCATCAAGTATTATTAAAATGTTTAAAAAAAGAAAGTCATTTCCGTAAATTACCAACTATGGTAATGATTTTTGAACCTCAGCCATTAGAATTTTTTTGTGGAAAAAAATCACCAGTACGTTTAACACCTTTGCGTGATAAAATAAGATATTTTTTTGAATATGGAGTTGATTATTTATTATGTATTAAATTTAATCATAAATTTGCTTCATTAACTCCTAGAATGTTTGTTTTGGAATATTTAGTAGATAAATTAGGTATCAATTTTTTAGCTATTGGTGATGATTTTCGGTTTGGTAAAGATAGGAAAGGTGATTTTGAATATCTTTTTGAAGCCGGAAAACAATATGGATTTACAGTAGCCAATACTAAAAGTTTTTGTATTAAAGGTCAACGTATTAGTAGTACTGCTGTAAGAAAAGCTTTATTAAGTGATAACTTTGTTCTTGCTGAGCATCTTATGGCACATCCTTATAGATTAAGTGGTCGAATTGTTCATGGTAGAAAGTTGGGTACTAGAATTGGTTTTCCAACAGCAAATTTACAATTAAAATCTTGGGTAGTACCTGTTAAAGGTGTTTATATAGCAGAAGTATATGGTTTGTCTAAAAAACCATTTAAAGCAGTTACGAATATTGGTACAAGACCAACAGTAAATGGAATAAAACAACAAATCGAAATTCATTTAATTGATATGTATATAAATATATATGGACGTTATATTGATCTTGTATTGCGTAAAAAAATACGAGAAGAAAAACGATTCGCTTGCATTAATGAATTAAGTAAGCAAATTAGAAAGGATATCATCGTTGCAAAAGAATTTTTTGATTTTTTTAATAAAAATATTTAGAAGAACACTGGAAGCAATAATTTTTATGAACAATTATAAAAATACTCTTAATTTGCCGGAAACAGATTTTCCAATGCGTGCTAATCTTTCTAGAGAAGAACCGCAAGTATTAATGCGTTGGTTTAAAGAAGGTTTGTATCAGCATATTCGTCGAAATAAAGCAGGTAAACCAATGTTTATATTGCATGATGGTCCGCCATATGCCAATGGTAATATTCATATTGGTCATGCAGTTAATAAAATTCTAAAAGATATTATTGTGAAGTCTAAAGGACTTGCAGGTTTTGATGTACCATATATTCCTGGATGGGATTGTCATGGTTTACCAATTGAACATAAGGTGGAACAAATTATAGGTAAAGTTGGAGAAAAAGTATCTCCAGTTATTTTTCGTGAGGAATGTCGTAAATATGCCAAAAAACAAATTGAAGTGCAAAAAAATGATTTTATTAGAATGGGAATATTAGGTGATTGGGACAATCCATATTTAACTATGGATTTTAAAACAGAAGCAAATATTATTCGCGCATTAGGTAAAGTTATTGAAAATGGTCATTTAGTTAAAGGTGTAAAACCAGTACATTGGTGTATTTCTTGTCGATCTTCTTTAGCTGAAGCTGAAGTTGAGTATTATAATAAAAAATCATTTTCTGTTTATCTTCGTTTTAGATCAGTTGATCCGAAAAGTGTTTATTATAAATTTGGAATAAAATCAGCAATATTGTCAGTTTCAGCTATTATTTGGACAACAACACCATGGACGTTACCTGCAAATCGTGCTATTGCTGTTAATTCTGATTTTAAATATCAATTAATACAAATTAATACTGATGAATGTTTTATTGTTTCTAAAATGTTTGTTCAATCACTTATTCAGTATATAAAACCACAAAAATGGAAAGTTTTAGGTGAATGTTTTGGTTTTTTATTAGAATCATTGCTTTTTTGGCATCCATTTATGAATTTTCATGTACCTCTTGTTTTAAGTGATCACGTAACATTAAATTCTGGTACAGGGATTGTACACATTGCACCAGCTCATGGCCCCGAAGATTATATGATTGCTCAAAAATATAAATTAGAAATTGTAAATTTAATTGATTCAAACGGTTTTTGTTCATTAAATGTTTATCCTATTTTAGATGGTATTTCTGTATTTAAAGTTGATGAATTAGTTATAAATATTTTGATAAGCAAAAATATTTTATTGTATAAAACAATATTGCAACATAGTTATCCACATTGTTGGAGGCATAAAACACCAGTGATTTTTCGTACAACACCACAATGGTTTATTAGTATGGAAAAAAATAATTTACGTAAAAAATCATTACAAGAGATCAAAAATGTTCAATGGATTCCTGGATGGGGAGAGCTACAAATAAAATCGATGCTTGAAAAGTGTCCTAATTGGTGTATTTCGCGTCAACGAACTTATGGTATACCTATGACATTATTTGTACATAAGAAAACAGAAGCATTGCATCCTAATATATTAGAGATAATTGAAAAAATTGCTAAAAATGTTGAAAAATGGGGTATTGAGGCATGGTGGGATCTAGATCCTTTCACTATTTTAGGAAAAGATGCGATAGATTATATTAAAGTTCAGGATACTCTTGATGTATGGTTTGATTCTGGTTCAACACATTATTCAATTGTAGATGTGCGGCCTGAATTTCAAGGTCGTTCTGTTGATATGTATTTAGAGGGATCTGATCAGCATCGTGGTTGGTTTTTATCATCTTTAATGCTTTCAAGTGCTATAAAAGATAAAGCTCCTTATCGGCAAGTTTTGACACATGGTTTTGTAGTTGATGAAAAAGGATATAAAATGTCAAAATCTTTAGGAAATATACTTAATCCACAAGAGATAATGAATGATTTAGGTGCTGATATTTTAAGATTGTGGGTTGCATCAACAGATTATACTACTGAAATTTCTATTTCAAAAAAAATTTTAAAATGTTCTGTAGATCAATATCGACGTATTCGTAATACAGCTCGTTTTTTATTAGCCAATTTAAAAGGATTTGATCCTGTAGTGGATAAGGTATTGCCAGAAAAAATGATGGTTTTGGATCAATGGGCAGTGGGAAGAGCCAAGTTTATTCAAGATGAAATTATAAAATATTATGCTAGTTATAATTTTCATGAGGTAGTTCGATCTTTAATGCAATTTTGTTCAATTGATATGGGATCTTTTTATTTTGAAATTATAAAAGATCGTCAGTATACTGGAAAAAGTAATAGTTTAGCTCGTCGTAGTTGTCAAACTGTTTTATTTCATATAGCAGAAGCTTTAGTACGATGGATTTCTCCAATTCTTTCTTTTACTGCAACTGAAATTTGGGATAAATTGCCAGGTCAACATACAAAATATGTTTTTACCGAAGAATATTATGATGCTTTGTTTGAATGCAATATTAATAAAACGCTTGATGATAATTTTTGGAATAACTTATTTATTATTCGTAGTGCAGTTAATAAAGTTTTTGAAAATGCACGTGCAGATAAGTTAATTCGTAGTTCATTAGAAGTTTCAGTAATTTTATATGTCAATGAAAAATTTGCTAAAATACTTAATTATTTTGGCAATGAATTACGTTTTATATTGTTAACTTCAGAGGCTCAAGTTGTTGATATTTCTGAGGCGCCTTCCTTATTAGAGAATAGTGAAATTAATGGTTTAAAAATTGCTTTTAAAAAAGCAAAAGGTAATAAATGTCCTCGTTGTTGGCATTATGCTACTGATATTGGTCGAGTAGAGAGATATATGGAGTTGTGTGGTCGCTGTATTGTTAATATAGCTGGTAATGGTGAAATACGTAAGTTTGCTTAATGAAAAAAAAAAATAGTTCTAATGGATTGTCTTGGTTGTGGTTAAGTACTTTAATATTTTTTGTTGATATTTTTACTAAAAAAATAATTGTTAATAATTTTGAATTATATTCATATATAACATTGATGCCTTATTTGAATATTACTTATGTAAGAAATTATGGAGCTGCATTTAGTTTTTTAGCTCATGAGAAAAGTTGGGAATTTTGGTTTTTTGTATTTATGGGGATTATTATTTGTATAATACTAATTTTTATTATGTATCATCAAGAAATTCATAAAAAAATAAGCAATATTGCTTATGCAATTATTATAGGTGGTGCGTTAGGTAATTTGTGTGATCGCTTTTTTTATGGTTTTGTTATTGATTTTATTGATTTTCATGTAAATAATTTGCATTGGCCAACATTTAATATTGCTGATATCGCAATTTGCATTGGTGCTGGATTAATTATTTTAGATCATATTATACATTCTTAATAAGAAACAAGTCATACTTCTCTGTTTCTCATGTGATATGTTATATATCATTAAATAAATTTTGATTATTTGATATTTTTCTTATTGTATTATACTTAATACAATCAAAATTATTATGTTATTTTGATAATATAATTATATTTTAAAAACAGTATTTTTCTTTCAAAAAAATTAACATATTTTAATTTTTTATCTGATTTTAATTCAATTTTTTAGTAAATAATTCATCAATATTTCTTATTAAAGGTGGTATGATAGTATTTAATAAAAATATTCAAAAATTACTATTTTGTTATTTTATTTGTAAATATTTTTTCAATTAAAATTTTGTGAATATTAGTAAGAAATTGGAGCTATATATGCAAATATTGCTAGCTAACCCAAGAGGTTTATGTGCTGGTGTTAATCGTGCAATTACTATTTTGAATCGTGTATTATTTTTGTATGGGTCTCCAATTTATGTACATCATGAAATAGTACACAATCGTTATTTAGTTAACGATTTTTGTCAGCGTGGTGTAATGTTTATTGAAAAAATCTCGGAAGTACCCGATGATGCTATTTTAATTTTTTCTGCTCATGGTGTTTCACAGGCGATTCGACAAGAAGCTAAGTTGCGCCGTTTAAAAATGTTATTTGATGCTACTTGCCCTTTAGTAACTAAAGTACATATGGAAGTGATTCGTGCTAGTCAGAAAGGGCAAGAAGTAATTTTAATCGGTCATTTAGGTCATCCAGAAGTAAAAGGTACAATGGGGCAATATGATAATATGTTTGGCGGTATATATTTAGTTGAATCTAAAGAAGATATTCAAAAATTAAATGTGAAAGATAAAAACAATCTTTGTTTTGTGACACAAACTACATTATCAGTTGAAGATACTTCTGATATTATTGATGAATTAAAAAAATATTTTCCAAATATTATTAGTCCTCGTAAAAATGATATTTGTTATGCGACAACTAATCGTCAAGAAGCAGTTCGTAAATTATCTTATCAAGTTGATGTTGTACTGGTTATTGGGTCTAAAAATTCTTCTAATTCTAATCGTCTTAGTGAATTAGTTAAAAAAATAGGTAAGGAAAGTTTTTTGATTGATTCTGTTGATGAGATTCAAAAAAACTGGTTTAATAAAGTTAGTGTTATAGGTATTACTGCTGGTGCTTCTGCACCAGATATTCTTGTTAATGAAGTTATTGAATATTTAAAAACTTTAGGTGTTAATAAAATCCTTGAACTTTATGGTCATCAAGAAAATATTGTTTTTCAGGTTCCAAAAGAGTTACGTATAGAAATCAAAGAAAAATAAAAATAATTGTAATATTATCAATAATATAATTTTAGTAAAATTAGTAGTTTATAATATTTATTACAATTTTTTATATAATTATATTATTAAATGATAAAAATTTTTTAAAAATTAAATTTAAGAAAATTTCTATGTTTTAACTAAAAATTAAAAATATATTAACAAACAAATTATTTATATAACATTTTTATCTAATTGAGAAAACATGATTCTTTTTAAAAATATTCGTGTCGCTGTCATAGGTGCTGAGGGACGAATGGGAAGTATGTTAATAAAATTCATTGCACAAAATAAAAAAGTTTTTTTAGGTGCAGCATTAGTCAGGAAAGGTTCTAATATAGTTGGAATTGATGTTGGTAAATTAATAGGTATAAATCCTATAAATATTATGGTTACTGACGATCTTGTTAATGTTTTAAATGATTTTGATATTTTAATTGATTTTACTACTCCTAAAAGCACTCAATCTTCTTTATTAATATGTAAAAAATATAAAAAAAGTATGATTATTGGTACTACAGGATTTAATGAAATTGATAAAAAAATTATTAAAGAAACTTCAAAAGAAATCCCAATTGTATTGTCTGAAAACTTTAGTATTAGTATGAATGTTATATATAAATTGTTAGCGATAACAGCAAAATTAATTGGTGAATATAGTGATATAAAAATCATTGAAAGTCATCATAAAAAAAAAATTGATACACCATCAGGAACAGCATTAAAAATAAGAGAAATTATTGATAAAAATATTAAAAAAACTTTTCAAAGTTCTGTAATTGATATTCAAAAAGTTTTTTCTAATGATAAAAGAAAAAAACAGATTAATATTTGCAGTATTAGAATTGAAGACGTTATTGGTGAGCATAAAGTTGTTTTTTCTACAATTAATGAACAAGTAGAAATTAATCATAAAGTATTAGATCGTATAATTTTTGTGCACGGAGTTGTAAAAGCTTGCTTGTGGTTAAAAGAAAAAAAAGCCGGATTATATAGTATGGAAGATGTATTAAATATTTAATATATAATTTATTTTTTTATTAATATTTGAAAAATATATTTTTAAATTAAATTTTGTAAAACAAAAAATATGTAAATTCTGAATAAAAAATATTTTTTGTTTATATTGATATTTATTTATAATATTATTATTATTGCAATCAGAAAATAATTAATTTTATGTTTTTTCTAAATGTATAATTACCAATATTGCTCACTAGTAATTTGCCCCAATTGAGTACGTAAGTTTTTTTTCATCCCCCTTTGCATTTTTAGTAAATTTTGTGTATCTTTAACCATATTTGGATTACCACAAAGCATAACATGACTATCTGATCGGTT
Organism: Arsenophonus symbiont of Ornithomya chloropus; assembly: GCF_964026495.1. Classification (NCBI taxonomy): domain Bacteria; kingdom Pseudomonadati; phylum Pseudomonadota; class Gammaproteobacteria; order Enterobacterales; family Morganellaceae; genus Arsenophonus; species Arsenophonus symbiont of Ornithomya chloropus. The sequence goes on from NZ_OZ032148.1 coordinate 118,209, forward strand.
AATAGTTGTTTGTACTGATTTTTCTAATTGTCCATTTTCAATTAATTTTGGAATACGACCATTTAATGCTCCAGTGATATTTTCTCGACTTACAATAATTTGAATTTTTAATTTTCCTTTGTATTTTTTTTCTAATTTTTTTATTAGTGGTAAATAACTTAAATCTTTAGAATAACGTACTGCATGTACAAGAATAATTTGATAAAAACGAGATAAATCTTTACCAAATTGTAAGATAGATAAAAAAGGCCCAATAGCTGTTCCTGTTGATAACATCCATAAATTTTTTGCAGTGGGTAATTTTTCCAATAAGAAAAATCCAGATGATTTTTTTGTTATATAAATAGAATCACCTGTATTTAATATTGCAAGATGTGGACTAAGTTTTCCAGATGGAATTTTTATCAGATAGAATTCTAATTTTTTTTCATTTGGAGCGTTGACATAAGAATAAGCTCTTTGTATACGTTCACCATTTATTTCTAGAGCAAGTTTAGCAAATTGTCCTGGAATAAATGGTTCAATTGAAGCATTGATGATTAAACTAAATAAAGAATTATTCCATTTTTGGTTTTTGATAATTTTTCCTTTTATCCAAGTTGTCATATTTTATTTCTCTATAATTTTAATTGTTTTAATATTTTAATATATTTTTTTTCATAATTATATGATTAAAAATATTGCAATTATTACTATTACTAATATAACAATAATTATTTTTAATATTTATGTATATGTTATTTCTTAAATTTAATGAAATGAATAATTTTTTATTTCTATCCATTAATTATATTTATCTATATATTTTCTTTCCAATCTTTAACACGTGAAACTGCTTTTTTCCATCCATTGTATTTGTAATTGCGTTCAGTGGTTGCAATACTAGGAGTAAAAGTTTTTTCTATATTCATTTTTTCTTTAATTTCATCTAAATCTTTCCAAAAATTTATTGCTAAACCAGCAAGTAGAGCTGCTCCTAATGCACTACTTTCACGAATGATAGGACGTTCTACATAAGTTCCTAATATATCAGATTGAAATTGCATTAAAAAATTATTTTTTACTGCACCACCATCAACACGTAATGATTTTAAGCGTGTATTTGTATCTTTTTGAATTGCTTCTAATACATCACGAGTTTGATAAGCAATTGATTCTAAGGTAGCTCTGATAATATGATTCCGATTAGTACCCCGTGTTAAACCGAAAATAGCACCACGAGCATATGGATCCCAATATGGTGCACCTAACCCTGTTAGAGCTGGAACAACATAAACACCATTATTGTTTTTTACTTTATTTGCAAAATATTCTGCATCATTGACATCATCAATTAATTTTAATTCATCACGTAACCATTGTATAGAAGCACCTGCCATAAATACGGCACCTTCTAAAGCATAATTCACTTCACCTTTTGGCCCACAAGCAATAGTTGTTAATAATCCATGATTAGAAATTTTAGTTTTTGTACCTGTATTCATTAATAAAAAACAACCTGTTCCATAAGTATTTTTAGCCATTCCAGGTTGTACGCATAATTGTCCGTATAGTGCTGCTTGTTGATCACCGGCTATTCCAGCTATTGGAATACGCACCCCCCCCTTACCCCCAATATTTGTTTGTCCATAAACTTCTGCAGATGGACGTACTTTTGGTAACATAATTTTAGGAATATTAAAAGCATCTAAAATTCTTTGATCCCAATCTAATTTATGAATATTTAATAGCATAGTACGGGATGCATTAGTAAAATCAGTAATATGAACACGTCCTTGTGTCATTTTCCATACTAACCAAGTATCGACAGTACCAAAAAGTAATTCACCATTTTTTGCTCGTTCATAGGCTCCCTCAATATTTTCAAGAATCCATTTTAATTTTGTTCCAGAAAAATATGGATCAATAACAAGGCCTGTATTTTTACGAATATATTTTTCAAGTTCTGGATCATTTTTTTTGATTTGAGTGCAGAAATCAGCAGTACGTCGACATTGCCAAACAATTGCATTATAAATTGGTTTACCAGTTTTTTGTTCCCAGACAATAGTAGTTTCTCGTTGATTAGTTATTCCAATTCCTGCGATTTGATCACTACGAATATCAGAAATTGCTAATGCTTCAGTAAGAGTAGCACTTTGTGTTGCCCATATTTTTATTGGATCATGTTCTACCCAACCAGGTTTTGGATAAATTTGTAAAAATTCACGTTGAGAAATATTAATAATATTAGCATCATGATCAAAAACAATGGTACGTGAACTTGTTGTGCCTTGATCGAGTGCTATGATATATTTTTTTTTTGATATGATCATTATTATTATGATTACCTAATTTACTAAAAATTATTCGGTTTTTTGTTTGTATGTTTTAATTGGTATGGTAAATAAATATAAATTAATTTTCATAAGTTTATGCAAAAATAACAATTAAAACAGGTGTTGTTAGAAAAAGGGATCATATAATCAGAAAAAACTTTTCGGTTATTTATAGGAATATTACTCCAATCAGTAAGATCAGTTATTAATGTTAGATTATAATAATGAGTAGAATATAATTTAAATACAATTAGTTTATTAAATGGACTATTAGTAATTAAAATTAAAATTTTAAGCAATGGTAATAATATAACATGAAATATGTTATTTTTTTATAAGTGAAATTTAATATGGTGGAGTTTATATTAAGAATAACTTTAATGATAAATTTTTTTGGAATAGTAATAAATCTTGGTAAAAAATATTAATTTTAAAAAAAATCTTTCAGTTTTGCTATTATTTATATTTTTATAATCAAAAATAGTTTAAAAGATAATATATATAAAGTATGTAAAATTAATTTTTTCAAGTTATATAAAAGAATATAAAGTTATTTTTATAAAAATAAATAAAATAAAAAATACTGTAAAAAATTAAAGTGTATTACTAAAATCTTGTGTATAAACTAAAATAGTTAGAAAAAATTTTATTACAGTAATTTTTTTAAAAATAATTCTAGTTGTACATCTATAATGTTTATAAGTGTAATAATATTAAGTTTTTAGAAATTAAGATATAAATTAAGATATATTGACTTATAATGGTAAATTTAATAATTGGAATTATATTTTTATCTTCTTATAAAATCTAAAAATAATATAATACCAAAAATTTTTATTTGATAATTTTAGAGAAAGTTAAAGTTTTGTGATAAAATTAATATTATTTTTATAGAAAAAATATTTTTAATATTATGTTTTTAAAATTTTTAGATTTTTTTATAAACATAATAAGTATTTAATTTTTCATGTATTTTTATAATTCTTAATTATTATTGATGATAATTTTGTATTTTTTGTGATGCATAATTTTTTATAATTATTTATATAGATTAAATATTAATGCAAATTATTTTTTATGAAAAATATAAATATTAAATTTTAATATTTTGATATAATTAAGTTTTAGAAACAACAAAAATTATATATGATAATTAAAAATTAAAAAAGAAAAAAAATTAGGTTCATGAAGATAAAATTTTAAAAAATCTTTGTAAGATAAACTTTTAATATTTATTTAATATATAAATATAATACTTATTTTTAAAAAAATAATATTTTGTTTATGACCATTAGTATTTGAGATAATTTTTATTTTTTTGCTTCTCTTAATATATCTTATATAAAAATATGTAATTTTTCTTTTTGTATTTTTTACATTTTAGATATTTATTTAATAAATATTAAGTATCATATATATTTTATATAATAGATATTATATTAATAATTACATACAATAAATTAAAAATATATATAATTTTTAAAGATTATTTATTTAATTATTAATTATTTTTTATACTTTTCGTAGTAATTATTTATATGTTAAAATTTTTATAATGTTTTACAATGATATAAGCATTATAAATCAGATAAGTTAAATATATTATTTATTTAATAAATAAATCTGTTTTTTGTGATATGTATAATGAATTTTTCATATTTTTATCATAATTTCATTATGTATAGATCTTTATAAATCTTTTTTTTGAAGGATTATATCAATCATCATTCTTAAATAAGAACTATAATTTCCATAGTGACTAATCTCCATAGTTATTATAAAATAAACTTACTTAAATCTTCATCAGCTACTAATTCATCAAGATGTATAGATACATAATCAGCGTTAATTGTAATCATTTGTCCATGACGTTCATTGGCATTAAAAGAAATATCTTCCATTAAACGTTCTAGTACAGTATGTAAACGACGAGCACCAATATTTTCTGTTTTTTCATTGACTTTCCATGCTGTTTGTGCAATTTTTTCAATTCCATCTGGAGTAAATTCGATATTTAAACCCTCAGTGGCCATTAATGCTTTATATTGTACTGTTAAAGAGGCATTAGGTTCAGTTAAAATACGTTCAAAATCTTCTGTTGTTAATGCTTTTAATTCAACTCTAATAGGCAGTCTTCCTTGTAGTTCAGGAATCAAATCCGAGGGACTAACAATTTGAAATGCACCGGAAGCAATAAATAAAATATGATCGGTTTTTACCATGCCATGTTTAGTAGAAATTGTACATCCTTCGACTAATGGTAGTAAATCGCGTTGTACACCTTCTCTTGAAATATCTGGTCCAGAAGTTTGTCCATGTTTACAAATTTTATCGATTTCATCTATAAAAACGATACCATGTTGTTCTACTGCATCAATTGCTTGTTGTTTCAATTCTTCTTGATTAATTAATTTTGATGCTTCTTCTTCTATAAGAATTTTGAAAGCATCTTTTATTTTCATTTTTCTTGTTTTATGTTTTTGTCCTGCAAGATTTTGAAATATAGATTGTAATTGACTAGTCATTTCTTCCATACCAGGTGGGGCCATAATTTCAACACCAACTGCTGTTGTAGCAACTTCAATTTCAATTTCTCTGTTATCTAACATTCCTTCTCTTAATTGTTTTTTGAAAGCTTCACGTGTTGTAGAAGACTCTATATGTATATCAGGTTTTCCCCAATTATTTTTAGATAGTGGTACTAAAACATCTAGAATACGTGCTTCAGCAAGTTCTTTTGCTCGATGACGATTTTTTTCTATAGATTGTAGACGTACCATTTTTAATGCTGCATCAGTTAAATCACGAATAATAGAATCGACTTCTTTACCAACATAACCGACTTCAGTAAATTTGGTTGCTTCTACTTTAATAAATGGCGCGTTAGCTAATTTTGCTAATCTACGAGCAATTTCAGTTTTACCAACACCTGTTGGTCCAATCATTAAGATATTTTTTGGTGTTACTTCTTGACGTAATGTGTCATTGAGTTGCATTCGACGCCAACGATTCCTTAATGCAATAGCAACAGAACGTTTTGCTTTGTTTTGCCCGATAATATGATTATTTAATTCAGTAACAATTTCATGAGGTGTCATTGCAGACATGTTTAAATCCTTAAGATTTTAAAGAAAGTTCTTCAAAGTTAAAATTATGGTTGGTATATATGCAAATATCACTTGCTATATTCAAAGCTTTTTCTGTAATATCACGTGCACTCATTGCTGTGTTTTCTAGCATAGCACGTGCTGCAGCTTGTGCATATGGTCCGCCAGAACCAATAGCGATTAAGTCATGTTCTGGTTGAATAACATCACCATTTCCTGTAATAATCAGGGAGTTTTTTAGATCTACAATAGCTAATAGTGCTTCAAGTTTTCTTAGCATGCGGTCGGTTCGCCAATCTTTTGCTAATTCAACAGCAGCTTTTGTTAAATTACCCTGATGAATTTCGATTTTTCTTTCAAAAAGTTCAAATAATGTAAATGCATCAGCAGTACCTCCAGCAAATCCAGCAATAATTTTTTCATTATAAAGACGTCGTACTTTACGAACATTACCTTTCATGATTGTATTGCCCATACTTGCTTGTCCATCACCACCAATGACGACTTGATCATTACGGCGAACGCTTAAAATTGTGGTCATTCATTATCCTTTGATTATTTTATATTAAAAAAAATATTTGATCATATTTTTTTATAATGAAATAAAATTTGTATTTGCGTTATTAGGAATGTAGATGGGGGGAGAAGATGATTTTTCAACCCTTACTATTATAGAAGAATGCAATTTGATAAATCTATAGATTTTAATTGATCATTTTTTATTTTTTTTGTTTCTTTATTGTAAGGCTCTATCCTTATGGTAGGAAAATCTGATTTATTTTTAATGATGTTACTTTCTAAACCTAAAAATGCTAAATTTGCCTTCATGGATTCTATTTCTTCATTTTTTTTAAATGATAGACATTTTATTATTAAATAATTTTGCTGAATTTTATTTTGTGCTGCTAAAATAGATTTTTTATCAAAAGTAAATTTTTCTGGCAAAAGATTAATTATTTCTTTTGATGTTTTAATATTTTTTTTGTTTTTACTTTTATATAAAGTTTTAATAGAAGAATTATTTTTTTTATTATCTATTTCTGTAACTAATTGCTTTTTTTTGTTATTTAATATATTTTTATTATTACTGTTTACATTTGATTTGACTGAGTGATATAATTTTTCTAAATCATTATCTTTTTTTTTTAATTCTTGAATGTAATGCCAACGTTCTTCAGGTTTTGGAGGTAGATTATCATTATTTTTTGTATTTATATTTGGTAATAAAGATTTATAAAAAGTTGATTTATTAAATAAAGAAGATTTTTTTGATGTATAACTTTTTTTTGAGAGATAATATAGGCTAATTATACAAATACTAATTATTATACTAATTTTAAAAATAATATTTTTAGGTAATTTTTGATTAGTTTTATTTAAATGTTTATTTTTACGAGATGTTATGTATTTTTTGTTTATGTAATCTTTTTGTATCACGCTTATATTCGCTGATTAATAATTAATAAAAAGTTTTGTTTTTATTTTTTTATGTTATTGAATTTTACTAGTAATAACTAGTATTTAAGTTTAAAAATATCAAATAATTATCATATTTACAATAAAATTAGTTAAAATTTATTTTTATGTATTTTTGTATATTTTTTATAATATTATTGTATTATTATAATATATATTATATATAAATTGTAAAATTTTTTATTAAAAATTACATTTTTATGTTTGTATTTATTAAATAAATTTTTAATAAAAAATATAATCTTTTATTAAAAATTAATATATAAATATATAAGTACAAATAATTTTTGTTTTTGATTTGAGTAAATATTTGATATTAATTAAAAAATAATTATTTATAGATTATAGATGATCATTTTTTTAAAAAAATAATTAAAAACAAAAAAATTATATTAAATAAAAATTTTATTGACTATATCAATAATTGATAATTTTGATTAGTATAAAAATAGTTAAAAATAAAATTGATTATAATATAAAATATTTTTAATATTTTTTATATTAATCTTTTATATTTAAATTATGTTTTTTTAGATATCAAAATAATATATTTTTTATTATAAAATATTATTATAGACAATATTTTTCTTGTTTTTTAAAAATCTCTCTTTTTTTTGCATATTTTTTGTTTAAAAAATATAGATATTAAAAATTAAATGTAGTTATATTTAATATCAAAATTATTTTTTATTTTTTTTAATAATAAAGATATTGGTCATATTATAGAAAAGTCGATTTATTTACTTATTTTTTATAAATTATATATACATAAATTTGTTTTTTGATTAAGATTTGTATTAATTTTGAAAGAAATAAGCAATATTTTATAAATTAATTATCATATATTAATAAAAAATTAATATTTGATCGGATCCACGTCGATGCTCCATTTTACTTTATAACATTCTGGATATGTCATAATTTTAGGTAATATTAGTGATAGCATTATTTTTAAATAATATTTTGAAGGATGTTGCAATAATAATTGCCAACGAAAACGTCCTACTCGTTTAGCTAAAAGTGCAGGTATAGGACCTATAACTAAAAAATTTTTATCATGATTATTATGTGATGCCATAATATTTTTGCGAAATTTCTGTAAAAAAGTTTTTGTAGATTGGTTAGAATAACCTTCTGCTCGAATTATTATATGACTAGTGTATGGTGGTAAAAAAACATTGTATCTTTCTTTTAATGTTTCTTGTGCAAATGCATCATAACCTTTTTTTAATAAAGTTAACATTAATGGATTTTCAGGGTAATAAGTTTGTAAAATAACTTCTCCTGCTCCTATTTTGTTTGCAACATGTTTTGATATTTTTGTATAAAATTGCGCAAATTTTTCAGTAGCTCTGTAATCGCTTGAAAAAAGTGGATAATCTGCATTTAGTAATGCTACCAAGGTAACGTATGGAAAATGGTATTTTGTAGTTAATATTTGAGTGCCAATAAAAATATGAGTACCTGGCTCATAAGTATTTTTTTCTAATTTTTTTTTAGATATGTTTGTTTTTGTATCTTTATCAATGCGTGTAACTGGTATTTTAGGAAAAAGTTTTTTGATTGCTTCTTCTAATTGTTCAGTTCCTAAACCAAAAGGAAAAAGATGTTTTGAATAACATAGCAAGCATTTTATTGGCATAGGTTTTTGAGTGTTACAGTAGTGACATCGTATTTGGTTTTTATAACGATATACCGTATAATACTTTTCGCATCTTAAACATTTTGGAATCCAACCACAGTGGTGGCATATCAATATTGCTGAATAGCCTCTTTGATTTAAAAATAGTATTATTTGGTTATTTTCTTTTAGATGATTACGTATAGATCGTATTAATGGTTGTGACATTCCATACTGTAATGGTTGTCCTTTTAAAGCGATTAAATTTTGGACAATTTTTTTATTAATAGTTTTATGTTTAAGATCTAAACGATCATATTTTCCTTTTATAATATTATAAAGACTTTCTAATGAAGGTGTTTCAGTTTCTAAAATAATTGGAATATTTTCTTTTTTTGCTAAAACAATAGCAAGATCGCGTGCATGATAACACCATCCTTCTTGTTGTTTATAGGAATTACTATCTTCTGAATAAACAATAATTAAACCTAAATTCGAAAAAGAAGTAAATAATGCTGAACGAGTACCCATAAGAATTGCATTTTGACCATTTTTTGTGCGTAACCAAATTATAAATTTTTCAGTATCACTTAATGATGAATGTAGTACATCAATGGGGATATTCAAGCGTTGTTTAAACTGTGTCATCGTTTGTAGTATCAAACTAATTTCTGGAATCAGTACTAATATTTGTTTACCTTGATTTAAAATTTTTGCAATTACATTTAAGCATACTTCTGTTTTACCAGAACCTTTGCTTCCAATTAATAACCAAACTTTAAATTTTTGATTAGAATTGATTGTTTTAATTGCATGTAATTGTTCTGTATTTAGTTTTTTTTTAATAAAGATGTTTAAATTAAAATGCCAATTTTTAATTAAATCTAAACTTTTTTTTTGTTTGTTTTGGATTTCTTGGATTGGCTTGAATTGAGATTTTTTGTTTTTTTTTCTTAATTTACATTGTATTTTTGGAAAATATGTTATTTTTTTTTCATTTCGTAACAAGATAGGCAATGCATGGAAAAGCACTTTACCAATTGGATAATGATAGTATTGATGCCCCCAAATTAATAATAACCATAAACTATCTGAAAATAATGATTTTTTATCTAAAATTTTTTTAATATATCCCAATTTCAGATTACTTGTTATTGTATCATTTCTATGTGTGATTACTATACCTATGTGACTATATAGACCGAATGGTACTATTACCCGACATCCTCTTTTTGGTATGGGAAAATTAGATGGTAATTTATAATCAAAAGTACGCATAAGATGAATAGGAAGTGCAACTTGCACGATAGTCATTTTTGCTATTTCCAAATGATTACTATAAATATTTTTGATTATTTTTTTAGACAATAAAATATTAAACTTATTATGGATTTTATTGTGCTATAAAAAATAATTTTGTATTATTTTTACTTTATAATAAATATTTCAAATTAACTTTTTTAAGTTTTAATTATTATAATATGTTATTAAATTTTTAATTTAAAGGATTTTTATATGAAAAAGGGTATTCATCCTAAATATCACAAAATTACTGCAATTTGTTCTTGTGGAAATATAATGTATATCAAATCAACTGTTCATCATAACATTAATTTAGATGTGTGTGGTAAATGTCATCCATTCTACACAGGTAAACAGCGTGATGTAGTTACTGGAGGTCGTATTGATAAATTTAAGCAACGATTTAATATCTCAGTGCTTAAAAAGTAATCATTTTATTAATGTTTTATATATTTGGTAATTTTTTATTATAGCTATTTTGAGTCATAGATATTTTTTAATTTTTAAAAAATATTTTTTGTTTTTATAATCATAAAATTAAATGATTTAAGTAAATCAATATTTAATTTTTATTTTTATAAAAAATAGTTACGATTATTATTTTAAATAATTTATCTTATATATAAATATTAATTTAAATTATCACAAATAGTTATTTATAAAATTTTAATAACAAATAAATTTAATAGTAATATTTTTTTATAATTTATTAAAATATTAAATGAAATTTTTATGATCAAGCTTATATTTAGTTATACATAATAATTATAATTTTTATTTAATTTTTGTAATAGAAATTTTATTATTTGATGGTTTAAAAATAAATGTTTTATTAATTCTTAATATAATTTTTAACAATTTTGTTAAAAAGCTATAATTTCAAATTTATTTTTATGAAAATATCATATAACTTTTTGTATATTTAAAATATTGTTAGATATATGTTAGATATAAAAAATATCTTTGTATTTTTTTATTTTTATTTTTTTATTTATAAATTTTCAAGGGATTAAAAGTTTAGATAATAAAAAATCGTATAGATTTAAATGACATTTTTCATGTGCTACAAAAGAGGTAATTTTTTATGATGAATACAATGAGAAAAGGAATTATACGATATCAAAATCGTCAATTACATAAATTTGGTGGTAGTAGTTTAGCTAATGTAAAATGTTATCAACGAGTAGCTAATATTATGGAAAAATATAGCGAACCAGGTGATTTAATTGTAGTATCTGCAGCAGGAACAACTACTAATCAATTAATTCATTGGTTAGAATTAAGTAAAATTAATCATGTTTTGGCTGCTCAAGTGCAAAAATCAATATGTTATTATCAAGAAAATCTTATTATTAAACTTTTGAGTAAAAAAAGAGCTAACTTATTAAAGTTAAATTTTTTAAGTGACTTTACTTATTTGAATAATTTATTAAATAAACCAATTGATAATAATGTTTATTCAGAAATTGTGGGTTATGGAGAAATTTGGTCAGCACGTTTAATGTCTGCTGTATTAGAAGAATTTGGAATATCAAGTCATTGGTTAGATGCTAGACTTTTTTTGCGTGCAGAGCATTCTTCTCAGCCAGAAATAGATGAAACAGCTTCAAAACCATTATTAGAAAAACATTTGCGAAAATATCATAATAAACGTGTAGTTATGACAGGTTTTATTGCTAAAAGTAAAAAAGGTCAAACAGTATTATTAGGGCGTAATGGTAGTGATTATTCAGCAACACAAGTTGGTGCATTAACAGGAGTTAAGAAAGTAACTATTTGGAGTGATGTTGCTGGTATATATAGTGCCGATCCACATAAAGTAAAAGATGCTTATTTGTTACCATTATTGCGTTTTGATGAAGCCAGCGAATTAGCACGTTTAGCAGTACCAGTACTTCATGCTCGTACTTTACAGCCAATTTCTTTTACAAATATTGATTTACAACTTAGATGTAGTCATGAACCTGAGAAAGGATCAACAAAAATAGAACGTGTATTAAAATCTACTACAGATGCAAAAATTGTTACTAGTCATGATAATGTTTGTTTAATAGAATTAATTTTATCAAAGCATAAAAATTTTTTTAAAATATATAAAAAAATTGGTTTATTTTTAAAAAAAAATCAAATATGCCCTTTAGCGGAAAGTGTACAATTAGATCATAAATTAATTAAGTTATGTTATACTAAAGAAGTAGTCTATAATGTTATGTATCTTTTAAATAAAATTGGGGTAGTTAAAAAAATATCTTTGCGTGATCGTTTTTCTTTAGTTGCAATTATAGGTTCTGGAATTTGTAAGAATCCTTTATATAGAAAGTGTTTTTATCAACACTTTAAAGATCAACCGGTCGAATTTTTTTGGCATTCTAAAAAAGATATTAGTTTAGTTGCAGTGTTAAGTACTAATAAAACATTATGTTTAGTGCGAGAATTACATCAGAGTTTATTTTTGTTAAAAAAACATTTTAAATTAATTTTGTTTGATAAGAGTAAAATTAATTTTTGTTGTTTAATATTTTTTCATAGTTAATAAAAATTATTTTGCTTTATTTTAAGTAAAATTTAAGTAAAATAATTTTTTATAACTATAGTTTTATGTTTTTTTAATTGTTAATATTAAATCATATAATTTGGTTATTTTTCATTATTAATAATCTTATAGATAATTTAATAAAAAATATTAAAGTACATATTTTTTATAGAAAAATAAAATTATTTTTTAAAATTAAATAGTAAAATACTATTTATGATAATTACTATTATAATTATTTATAAATAATATTTTAACTATTTTTTAATGTTATTTATTTAATTTATTAAAATTACGTATATTTTTTATTTTTATTTTTTATTGAGGAAAATTATTCAATAAAAACTATATTTTTTTTTAATGTATTTAATTTTTTTAAAATTTTATCTTTTTTAAGGTTTAATTTTTGATAACAAAGTTAAATAATGCATATTATTAAATAATATTTTTGATTTGCATAAAAAACATAACAAATAAATATTAATAAACAATAGTTTCATAATAAAATTAAATGTATTAAAGTAAAAATAATATTTTTAAAAAAAATATTAAGATATGAAACTTTTTTATATTAATAATTATATATTTAAAATATTAAATACAAATATTAAATTTTAATAGGGTTTATTTTTTTGATTTTATAAATAAAATTTTATTTAAAGCATATGCTTATTATGATTAAATGAGAATATAATAAATAATTTATATATTTAAAAAATACAGAAAAAATAGTTTTTTGTTTTATAAAAAAAATAATATTTGTAGGTGGATAAAGATTGTTTGTTAAATGCATTAATAACATTTTTATTAATTTTAAATTATGTTTATTAAAAAAGTGTAATATTGATTATTTTTGTTTTCACTATTATTTCAATAATTTCTCAAAAATATTCATCTCCCTCTTTATAAAATTATTTATAGTATAATTGTAAAAGTTAAAAACTATATTTTATGAAGATTTTGTCTCAAAATTTTTAAAATAAATAGTAAATTTTTAATAATTAAATTCAATAATTTATATATCTTTGATTCTTAAGTAAACAAATTATTACTTTAATGTTAATGAATTTTAAATTTTTGTTTGTATTTAGATAGAAAAATTAATTTTTATCAATAATCTTATTTTTTGATTGTTATATAAAATTTATAATATTTTTTGTTATTAAATATTTTTTTTATTAAATAAAAATTAATAATAAAATGAGGTATATAAATGTATCATTTTGATGTCTATGACACGTTTTTTGCTACTACTTTAGTATTGTTATTTGGTCGTAAACTACTTCAATCAATTGCTTTTTTGAAGAGATATGCTATCCCTGAATCTGTTGCTGGTGGGATATTTGTTGCATTAATGCTTTTATTTTTGCGAATAATTTTTGATTGGAGCATAACTTTTGAATTATCTTTACAAGAACCAATGATGTTAGCTTTTTTTTCAACAGTTGGTCTAAATGCTAATTTCATTAATTTAAAAGTGGGGGGTAAAACATTATTGATTTTTATTTTTGTTGTTTTTGGTTTGCTGATTGTTCAAAATATGGTAGGTATCATTTTATCTAATTTTTTAGGTTTGAATCCATTAATTGGATTATTAGCTGGTTCTGTTACGTTATCTGGTGGACACGGTACAGGTGGTGCTTGGAGTAAAATTTTTTCTGAACATTATGGTTTTCAAAATGCAAATGAGGTTGCAATGGCTTGTGCAACATTTGGGTTGGTTTTTGGTGGATTAATTGGTGGACCGATAGTACGATTTTTAATGCGTAATATGAAAAAATCAAGTTTTACAGAAAATTTTAACAATATTAAAGAAAAATCTATTCTTTTTGAAACAATAGAAAAAAGACAATTTATTAGTTTTTTAATTTTTATAGAAACATTAGCTATGATTGCTATTTGTATAGTAGTAGGTAAATTTTTTTCTTATTGGTTAGGATTAAGTTATCAATTTACTTTGCCTGCTTTTGTTTCTGTATTATTCACCGGAGTGATTTTAAGTAATATTTTACCATTTTTAGGTTATCATAAAAATTTTAAGCATGTAGTTTCTTTTTTAGGAAATGTTAGTTTATCACTTTTTTTAGGGATGGCTTTAATAAGTTTAAAATTATGGGAACTAGCTTCTTTAGCGATACCTATATTAATTATTTTAATTATACAAGGGATTGTCATGGGGTTATATGTTATTTTTGTCACTTTTCCAATTATGGGAAGAAATTATGATGCTGCAGTACTTGCAGCTGGTCATTGTGGATTTGGTTTAGGTGCAACTCCTACAGCAATTGCTAATATGGAAGCGATTACAAAGCAATTTGGCCCTTCTCATTTAGCTTTTCTTGTAGTGCCGATGGTTGGTGCTTTTTTTATAGATATTATTAATGCATTAGTTATTAAATTTTATTTATGGTTACCTATTTTTCATTTGTTATAATTTTATTAGTATAAAATAAGTAATCATTTTTATATAGATGTATTAAATATTAATATCCTATTTTTTATAAATAAAAATATTTTAATAAATAATAATTTAATTTTATTTATGTTTTATGTTTTTTAAAAATTATAGTTTTTTATTATATTTTTTATAAATTAGATTTAATAATAATGATTTTCAAAGATTTTTTTTAAAATATGTTAACTTTTTATCTTTTTTTTGGATTTTAATAAAATAATAAAATTATGAAGAGTAGTATAATTTTTTAGTGAATAAGTGTTATGGTATTTTTGTTATATAAATTTTTTAAGGTTTTATAAAAAATATTAATTTTATTATATAGATTGAAGTCTTAATATGTAAATTTCGATAATAGTGTATATATTAAAAAATACAAATATATTTTTTGATTCTATTAAAAAATAATTGTTAAAAAAATAATGCATAAGACTAATTCTTTTTATGATTTTATGATATATTTTAATTATATCATGTTTTTTTTAATTTACAATTATTAAAGAATAAATGCGCTTATTTTTTTTAGTATTTATACCTTAAATATTGAAATTTTTGATTATTTTGCTGTTTTAAAATTAGTTAATGTTCTTTGATGAGTTATATTAACTTTTATATCATAGTGCTAAAATTTTTTTTATATTATCTGATCTCTATTAGTAAATCATTTATTCATTATGTTTTGTTTTTTGTTTTTTATTCATGTTTTTTTGCTATTTTTTAATATGTTGTTTTTTAATATAGTGAAATGATTATTGTATGACACTAATAATATCTTTTTTTAATTTTTTGGTAATTGATGTATTTTTATTTTTATAATTAACTTAAAATTTAAGTAATTTTATAAAGTTTTCCAAAATCTACTAAATATTTTGAAAATTTCTTTTTTTATCTGATATTTTATATTTATAAAAAACAAGGTTAACAAAAATAAGTGTTAATATAGCATTTATATCAAATATGAAAAGTATGCGAAATTAAAAATAGCTAAATTAGATAATTTTATTATTATGCCATTTAAAGTAAAAATTATTTTTTAAAGAAATCTAATGTCAAATTTTCTACAAATTAAAAAAATATTTCTGGTTTTTTATAATTTTAATCAACTTTTTTCTCAATTTTTTAATTTTAATAGCAGTTACTAAATTTGTTTTGTCCTTCCTTATAAAAAAGACAAGCAAAGAAAAAACTTATTTTAACTATTTTATTTATTGTTTTTTTATAATTTTGAATTAGTATTTTTTAATATGCAGGTTATGAGATATAGTAATTATTGATGTATGTAAAGGTTGAATAATTATTTGTTTTTAGAATAACAATATAATTTTTTGTATTCATGGAGAGATTTGTATGAAATATGTCTTCGACAAAGTATTTGATTGTATATCTCAAAATTTCTTTGAAAGATTATTCGGATGCATAAATATCCATAATAAAATTTTTATAATTTTAAATTATGCTGTAGTTGTTAGGAAATAAGATTTTGAATGTTAATTTTTAATTCTATTTTTATTTTTATTTAATGAATATCAAGAAGATATCAAGATGTAAAATGAAAAATTTATTTTTCTTGCAAAATTGTTTTATGTTGATTTTATTAAATGCAAACAAATTTCTTCTATTATGATTTTTATCTTTTTTATTAAAAATATGATATGTATATTTTGTAAATATACGTGTAATTATTTTTCTAAAACTTTTAATTTGTGTTTTTTATATAAATAAAGTGTGTTTAATTTTGATATATTTTCAATGCAATATAGTAATGTATTTACAAAAATAGTATTTTGATATTTTAAAAAATTTTTAAAGTATTCTAAATAATATCATTTAATAATGTAGCTATATAATATTTTTTAATCTAAATATATTTTTGCTAAAAAGATGCTACAATAAATGATATTTAATATCAAATTTATTATTTAATCTGATTTTTTATATAAATTTTTGCTAAATGATACATTTTTTTATTTAAAATATATATTTTTTATAGAAAATAATCTTTAAAAAAAATTAATTGAGTTTTTAAAATTAAGATAAAAAATTAACTTTTGAGTAGTTAATGATAATTTTTCGTAAATGAGATATAGGATTTTATTTATATTTTTATGTTTTTTAACACTAAAAATTATAAATTTATTAAACTTCATTTTCTTTTATGTAAAGAAATAACAGTGATTGTTTTATTTTTTTTGATAATATTTTTAATGATTTTTTTTTTATTGACTGATATTAAATTTTGCTATTACTAATATACTAGATGAAAGTGATCAACATTTTTATAACGTTTTAAATTATTACATTTTCTATAATATTTTAATAATAAAAAATAAAGAAATTAATAAGTTAGTATACTGAATTTTTTATTCTATTAATAATTTATTAATTAAAGTATTATGTTTTTGCATTTGACGTTTTGAACGCAGTCTTTCAGATCTAATAATAGATTTTAAATCTTGTAATGCAGTATTAAAATCATCATTAATAATAATGTAATCATATTCTTTATAATGTTTTATTTCATTGACTGCTTGTGACATACGTCTATCAATTGTTGCTTTAATATCTTGTCCTCGAGAATTTAAACGACGAAGTAATTCATTTTTTGAAGGAGGAACAATAAAAATACTGGGAGCATTTTTTATTTTTTGATGGATTTGTTGTGAACCTTGCCAATCAATATTTAAAAATAAATCGATGCCACTATTAAGTTTTTTTTCAACAAGGATGCGTGAAGTACCATAATAATTACCAAAAACATAGGCATATTCAAGAAAGTCATCATTTTTGATCATTTTATGAAATTGTTTTTTGGTAATAAAATAATAATGTTTACCATTTTTTTCACCAGGACGTATTTTTCTCGTGGTATAAGAAATAGATACTTGCATATCGTAAAAAAAATTAGCTTTTAATAAAGCTTTAATGAGAGTTGATTTACCTGCACCACTGGGTGCAGATACGATATATAGATTTCCTTTAATAATCATGATTATTTATTTTTAAAACAAAATTTATGACTGTATTTTTGTATGCTTATTTACAGTGTTTTAATGAATATTTTTATAAAATGATTTTAAAATAATTATTATTATAAATATATATAATATTTTTTATTTATATTAAATTAAATAAAAAAAAGATTTATAGATAATTTTATATAAAAATAAATATCAAAAAAATTTTTTGTATATTTTTTAAAAATTAATTATATTTTTTATGCCATAAAATTAATAATATATAAATAATCAATTTTTATTGAAATTATAAAAGTAATTGTATTGTTTTGAATATATTATATTTATCAATCAGGAGTAATAATTTTCTTGAATATATTTAAAATGAAAATTAGATTTATTACAATATGAATTGTAAAAAATATATGTCAGTTTTGTTGTTATTATTTAAAAGATAATTGATATAATAATACATTATTGTTTAATTTTATAAAAAATTAAAATTTTATTACTTTTATTTTAAATTTTGGTAAATTTTTTTGTTATTATTTTATGTATACAAAAGTATAATTTTTTTTATTGCTGATATATCTAAAAAGATAGTTTTTATTATTTCTTATTTTAGTATTAAGAGAATGATGTTAAAAATATTCAAATTAATATATTTATGATAAAAGAATATTAATTTTTTATAATTAATAAACTAATTTTTGTATAATATATATTTTTTCTGTAAATTATTATACGTTTTTTATTATATAAAAGTTTTTCTTTTAAGTAAAGTATATAACTTTTTATTTTTTTATTTGAATTTTAAATTATTACTTTTGTGTAATATTTTTTCTATCGGATAAATTTTTATATAAACTTCTATCAATTTTTCTGGATAGAGTAAATAGTATATTACATACATCATAGAATATCATTTTTTTATTTTTGTTAATAAAATATAAATAAGATTATATTTTATGTATAAAAAATTTTAAAATAGATAAGTAAAAAAGAAAAAATAATCTATTGTGACATTTTTTATTTAAACAAATTTTAAAAACAATTGATTGTGTTTTTTGTATTTTTTATATTAAAATTTAAAATTTTTATCAAAATAATAAATTTTATTTTTATAAGATGTTATTTATTGATAAGCAATAGCAATTTCATCTGCTAGAATAGAAATTGCTTTTTTAATTTTTTCTAATGGTAAAATATAATTCATACGCATGCATTGATTTTTATGCTTCCAATTTTCATTTAGCCCAGGAAAAAAATAATCTCCAGGTACCATGAATACATTACGTTTTTTTAGACGCGTATAAAGTGTTTGACTGTTAATTGGTAGATTTCTAAACCATAACCACAAAAACATACCTCCCTCTGGTTTATGAATTAGACAATGATTTGCTGATATAGAATGACGAATAATTTTTATAGTTTCATTAACTTTTTGTTCATAAAAAGGTTTTATTATTTCTTTACATAGTCTAAATAAATCTTGTCGTTTAAGTATTTCTAATATTAATGCAGGTCCTATACTACCTGGAGATAAATTGATTATACTATTCATATTACTGATTGTGTTTATTATATACTTATTCGCAATAATAATACCACAACGGCAACCTGGTAACCCCAATTTTGATAAACTCATAGAGAGAATAATATTCTCATTCCATATAGGTGTTCCATGATTAAAAATAATACCAGGAAATGGGATTCCATAAGCGCTATCAATTAAAAGAGGAATTTTATTTTTTTTAGCTAAAGTATCTAATTTGATTATTTCTTTATCGGTAATCATATTTCCAGTGGGATTAGTTGGTCTTGAAATACAGATTGCACCAATATCATCAGTGATTCTTAAAGCTTTAAAATTGATGTTATATTTAAAGTATCCATTAGGTAAAATTTTGATTTTTGGTTTTTTACTGATGAATATATCATGTTCCAATCCAGTATCAGAATAACCAACATATTCTGGTATTAAAGGAAAAAGTATTTTTTGTTTTATACCTTTCTTACAAAAACCTGCAATAATATTGAAAAGATAAAAAAAGGCATTTTGACTGCCATTAGTTAAAACAATATTATTAGCATTAATATCCCAATTTAATTTTTCATTTAAAGTATCTGCTAATTTTTCTCGCATAATATTTTTTCCCTGTGGCCCATCATAGTTACAGAGTGCTTTGTTGAGTTGTCCATTGATAGCCATTTCTATTAATAGTTTTTGAAAATATTGATCTATTTCAGGAATATATGCTGGATTACCTCCACCGAGCATTATGATATTAGGTTTATGTAAACCATCATTTAGATCTTTCATGAGATTGTAAATATTAGAAGGAGTAGAAAATTTTTTACCAAATTTGGAATGTATAATGTTTTTTTTCATAGTTACTTTGGAGTTATTAAATAATAAAAGATTACAGTATTAAGTTTATATTTTATAATTATTAAAAAAAATAAATATTCTGAATATAAAATTATAACAATATTTTTAATATAGTTTTGGATATTTTTACAAAAAAAATATATAAAATATTTTTTAATAGGTAATGATATATTTTGCTAATAATAGATAATATCTAAATTAAAGATTATATAAATAGAAAAATTTTGTGATAATTTTATAAATTTAGATTTATTGAAAAAATATTTTTTCGATTATGAAATATTCATTCAAAAAAATGCTTGATAAGTTATTAGTTAAATTATATAAAATGTTTGTGCTAATTTTTTTGAAGTAATTATTTTTTGTTTTATATATCAATTATTCAATAATATTTATTGCAATTATAAGTTATTATTGATTTTGTTCTTTTTATGAAAGTATAAATAACTTCTTTATAGTATTTTTTATATGAATTCTATATGGTTTATTATATTTAATAAATTATTTTAAATATAAATTTAAATATTTGTCTTAAAAATTTTTTGATATTTCAATGAGAATTGAAGTTTTTTAAATATTGTAAATTTTATGAAATTTTTATTTATAGTATATAATGGTAATTATAAATAATTGTTTATTTTATTTTTAAATTTTATTATTTATTTTTTTATAAAAGATATACGTTTATTTTTTAAAATTATTAAATTTATATATTTTAAAGATATTTAAATGAATTTGTTAATAAAAATTCCAAAATATTGTTATATTTAAAATATAGTATAATAATATATTCTATATAATATTTGTCATAATTAATTATAGAATATAAAAAAATATTTTTTACAAAGATTTTAAAAAATATGATTATTTGATAATTTAATTATTTTATAATATTATATAAATGATAATTTTTATTTATTAAATAAATATCTTTTTTTGAAAGATTTTCTTTTTAAGAAAATTTAATAAAAAAGATGTTTAAAAATAATAGAGCTAATGATTATTTTAATATCTTGTTTTATAAAAACAGATCATAATTTTTACTATAGATAATCAATAAGTTTTCATTATTTTTCATATCACTCATAAAGTCACTAAATAATTAAGTTAGTGACTGATTATTAGATTAGAATTTATCATGCGAATTTAAATATACATAACATGCAAAACTTTGATATTAAAACTTTTCAAGGATTAATTTTTACATTAACAAATTATTGGGCTCATCAAGGCTGTACTATTATTCAACCATTAGATATGGAAGTAGGCGCAGGGACATCACATCCTATGACTTGTTTGAGAGCTATAGGTAAGGATCCTATAGCACTTGCTTATGTGCAATCATGTCGCAGGCCAACTGATGGTCGTTATGGTAAAAATCCTAATCGTCTTCAACATTATTATCAATTTCAAGTTATCATAAAGCCTTCTCTTGATAACATGCAAGAATTATATCTTAATTCCTTACAAGAGTTAGGATTAGATCTTAATATTCATGATGTTCGTTTTATTGAAGATAATTGGGAAAATCCAAGTTTAGGAGCATCTGGAATTGGTTGGGAAATATGGTTAAACGGTATGGAAATTACTCAGTTTACCTATTTTCAACAAGTTGGAGGTTTAGAATGTAAACCTGTTACAGGTGAAATTACTTATGGTCTTGAACGTTTAGCTATGTATATTCAAAATGTTGATAGTGTTTATGATCTTTTATGGTCTACAAGTTTCTTGGGGAATGTTACTTATGGTGATATTCATCAAAAAAATGAATTTGAACAATCACTTTATAATTTTCAACATGCCAATATTGAATTCTTGTTTAAATGTTTTGAGGAATATGAAAAAGAAACGCAATATTTATTATCATTAAAAAAACCATTAGTTTTTCCTTCTTATGAGCGTATTTTAAAAGCTATGCATGTATTTAATTTATTAGATGCACGTAAAGCAATTTCAGTTACTGAGCGACAAAGTTATGTTCTGCGTCTTCGAACTTTAACAAAGATGGTTGCAGAATTATATTATGCTTCTTGTAAAGAAATAAAAAATCCTATGCATTAACATAAAAATTATAAGGTTAATTTGTTATGCAAAAAACTTTTTTAGTAGAAATTGGTACAGAAGAACTACCACCGAAATCTCTTCGTTTATTAGCTGAAACATTTGCTAAAAATTTTAAAGATGAATTAAAAAAAAGTTCTCTTCAATATGAAGAAGTTATTTGGTATGCATCCCCCCGCCGTTTGGCAATTAAGGTGATTAATTTAGCATTATATCAAACAAATCATGAAATTAAAAAACGCGGACCTTCAATAATTCAATCTTTTAATGATAATGGTGAATACACTAAAATAGCTAAAAAATGGGCTCAAGGTTGTGGAATTACTCTTGACCAATCAGAACGCTTAGTTACTAATAAAGGTGAATGGTTATTTTATCGTACTATTACTACAGGAAAATTAGCTAAGGAATTATTAAATAATATCGTCAATAAAGCAATCAATAATTTGCCATTTCAGAAAATGATGAGATGGGGTAACAATAAAATTGAATTTGTTCGTCCCGTGCATACTGTAGTTATGTTATTAGGAAAAGATGTTGTTAAAGGTAAAGTTTTTGGTGTTGAAAGCGGACGTATAGTATTTGGTCATCGATTTATGGGTAAAGATTGTATTATTCTTAATTCTGCTAAAACATATCCTAGTATTTTGTATAAATCTGGTAAAGTGATTGTTGATTATCAAGCACGTAAAGAATTAATAAAATATAAAATCAAAAAAATAGCTGAAAAATTAGGTGGTTTTCTAAAATATGAAGATGATTTATTAGAAGAAGTAACAGCATTAGTTGAATGGCCTGTTATATTAAGCGCAAAATTTGAAAAAAAATTTTTGTTACTTCCTAAAGAAGTTTTAGTTCATATTATGATTAATATTCAAAAATACTTTCCAGTATTCAATCAAAATGGTGATTTGATGACTGATTTTATTTTTGTTGCTAATATTAAATCTTTAGAACCAAAAAAAATTATTCTAGGAAATGCAAAAGTTATTCGTTCACGTTTAGCAGATGCTGAATATTTATTTATGAGGGATCGTGAGAAAAAAATAGAAGAAAATTTTATATTATTAAAAACTGTTTTATTTCAAAAACACCTTGGTACACTACTTGATAAAACTAATCGGGTAGTTATATTATCTGTTTATATCGCAAAAAAAATTGGTGCAAATATTAATCATGTTAATCGAGCAAGTTTATTATCTAAATGTGATTTAATGAGTCATATGGTTTTTGAATTTCCTGAACTACAAGGCATTATAGGAATGCACTATGCACGTTTAGATGGTGAAATAGAAGATGTTGCATTAGCTATTAAAGAACAATATCAACCTCGTTTTTCTGGTGATTTTTTGCCTTCCACTAAAGTTTCTATTGCAGTAGCTTTAGCTGATAAAATTGATATGTTAGTTGGTAGTTTAGGCATGAATCAACATCCTAAAGGTGATAAAGATCCATTTGCATTACGACGTGTTGCACTTGGTATTTTTCGAATTATTGTTGAAAGTTCTTATGAACTTGATTTATTAATCTTAGCAAAAGAAGCTACTAAGCTTTACGGAAATAAATTAATTAATGAAAATGTTGTTGATAATGTTGTTAAATTTGTATTAGGACGTTGTATTGTTTGGTATAAAGAGCAAGGATATTGTTTAGATGTTATCCAATCTGTTTTAGTTTGTTTTCCAACTAAACCTAAAGATTTTGATGCTCGGTTAAAAGCAGTAACTTATTTTCGCACTTTATCAATAGCTAAAAAATTAATAATTATGAATAAAAGAGTATCTAAAATTTTAAAGAAAACAAATGAAAAATTGAATGTACATGTTATTACTTCTTTTTTAAAAGCGCCGGAAGAGATTCTTTTAGCTACTAATGTAGGTATTTTACAAGATAAATTATTACCATTGTTATCAGAATATAGATATGAAGATATATTAATGGAACTAGTTTCACTTAATGAAATGATTGATAATTTTTTTGATAATGTTATAGTGATGGATAATGATAAATCAATAAGAATTAATCGTTTGACATTATTAAGTCATGTGCGTGCACTATTTTTACAAGTAGGAGATTTTTCTTTATTACAATAAAAACAATAAATTATTTTTAATTTTTTTTATTCTTGTATTATTGTTTAATTAAATTATTGTAATTAATTTTAATTATTAAAGCTTAATTTTTTATTTTGACCATAATTAAAATTAACTTTATATTAATTTTAGATTAATTAATAAGATGTAAGTGCATTTCTATTTTTCTTTCTAAAAATTTATGCAAATATTTATTATTAATTACTTTATCACTAATAAAGATAATGAAAATTGTAGATGAATTTAAATATGAAAAATTATATATATTCATAAAAAGTTAGTTTTTTGAAAAATAATCTGAAAAATATATGTCAACATTATTTATTCTGTATTTAAATAAATATAACTGTTTTTTAAACATATGCTTTACAATTATGTCAATTAATAATTAATTTGTTTTTATTAAAGGTAAGAAAATTTTAAATGTATTTAATTGAAATTTTTGTATGTTTTATAAAAATATTTTTAAAATTAACGTTTAACAAACATTAAAATTTAAATTATTAGTAAGTTATAATTTAAATTGATAAAATGGAATAAAATAAATGATGAATGATCATTATGATTACATTGCTATTGGTGGTGGTAGTGCTGGTATTGCTTCAATAAATCGTGCAGCTAAATATGGAAAAACATGTGCTCTTATTGAATCAAAGGCTTTAGGTGGAACTTGTGTAAATGCCGGGTGTGTACCTAAAAAAATTATGTGGTATGCAGCACAGATTGCAAAAGATACAAAAACTTATATTCCTGATTATGGTTTTTATGATATTAACCATAAATTTGATTGGAAAAAATTAATTATAAATCGTCAAAAATATATTAATGCTTTACATAAGTCTTATGAAATGAATTTAAGCATTAATAAAGTTAAAGTTATTAATGGATTTGCCCGTTTTGTTGGTGATAATATGATTGAAGTGAATGGTAATAAATTAACTGCCGATCATATATTAATTGCAACTGGTGGTCGCCCTATTCGACCTAATATTTTAGGTGCAGAGTATGGGATAGACTCAGATGGTTTTTTTCAATTGACAACTTTACCAAATAGAGTTTCAATTGTTGGTGCTGGTTATATTGCTGTTGAGTTAGCTTCTATATTAAATGCATTTGGTAGTGAAGTCCATTTATTGGTTCGTCGACATGCACCTTTGCGTCATTTTGATTCCATGATTGTTCAATCTTTTTTGAATGTTATTGAAAATGAAGGAATAATATTACATTCTGAATCAGTTCCTAAATCTGTTATTAAAAATTCCGATGGAACACTTACTGTGTATTTAAAAAATGCTCAATCAATAAATATTGATACTTTGATATGGGCTGTTGGTCGTGAACCTATGACAGATGATTTAAATCTCTCTATACCTGGTGTTTTGTTAGATAGTAATGGTTATATTAAAGTTGATAAATTTCAAAATACTAATGTAAATAGAATTTATGCAGTTGGTGATAATACAAATAGAGTTCATTTGACTCCAGCTGCTATAGCAGCTGGTCGTAAATTGTCTGAACGTTTATTTAATAAAAAATCTAATGAATATTTAGATTATAATAATATACCTACAGTAATATTTACGCATCCTCCGATTGGTACAGTGGGGTTAACAGAAAAAGAAGCAATAAAAAAATTTGGCAGTAATAATCTTAAAGTATATCAATCTTCTTTTGTTTCAATGTATACAGCAATTACTGCTTATCATCAAATTTGTAATTTAAAATTAATTTGTGTTGGAAAAAAAGAAAAAATTGTAGGTATTCACGGTTTAGGTTTTGGAATGGATGAAATTTTACAAGGTTTTGCTGTTGCTTTAAAAATGGGGGCAACTAAAAAAGATTTTGATAACACAGTTGCCATTCATCCTACAATGGCAGAAGAATTTGTAACAATGTAATAATTTAATATTTTTTTATATTTTGTAAATTTTTTGTTTTTTAAAAATTAAAATTTTACAGTATTTGTTAAAAAATTAAAAAATAAAGTTTATCAAACATTTTTATATTAAAATATCAATATATATAAATTAAATAAGTTTAAAAAATATTTTTTATGTATATTAGGATAAAATAAATATGGAGTGTAATAAATGTCATTTGTTAGTCAAAAACTTGATAAGTATAATATATATTAAATATTTTTATTAAAAATTTTTGTTTGCTTTTTTAATTCTTGTAATTTTATAAAAAAATTATGAATACTATTATATTATAAATTTTGTTTTATAAATATTTAGAAATACTATTTTGAAGTAATAATTTTATATTTTTTGTCTTATATTTTATAATAATATATAATTCAATAATTAATGAGTAATATGAAACAATTCTTTTTTGCTTTTATTTATTTGCTGGTATCTTTTAATATTTTTGCTACGAATTACTCTTCTATGCGTTATAAAGAAGGTATTGAATTTATTAAAATTAATAAAAGTATAAAAGATGCACCTACAGTATTAGAGTTTTTTTCTTTTTATTGCCCACATTGTTACGAATTTGATTATATTTATAATATATCCAAAAAAATAAAAGAAAATTTGCCTAAAAATATAATAATGGAACGTTATCATGTTAATTTTTTAGGTGCGTTAGGTAATGAATTAACAAAAGCTTGGACTGTAGCAAAAATATTTTCAATAGAAGAGAAAGTAATTCCTTTGTTATTTGAAGGGATACAAAAAACAGAATCAATTAATACACCAAATGATATTAAAAATATATTTGTTAAGTTAGGTATAAAAAGTAAAGAATATGATATATTAATAAATAGTCTTCTCGTTAATTCATTATTGATAAAACAACAAAAAGCAGCCAAGGATTTTCAACTAATTGGTGTACCAGCAATTTTTGTGCATGGTAAATATATGTTATGTAATCATAATATCAAAGCTACTAAAGAGTATAATTATCCTCAAATTTATTCTGAAATAATCAATTTTTTGATTAAAAATAGAGATCTTTTTTGAAAAAGATAATTAAATAATAAACATATGATATATGATAATAAAATATCATAAGATTTTTTTTTGTAAAATGTCAAATATTAATACATATCTGTTTTTTATGAATTTTGCATTAATAAATAGTTTTTTATTGAAAAACTATTTATTAATGCAATTTGAAATAATAGCTTCAATAAAAAGATCATTTTTATAATATAAAATGTATTTTATAAAATACATGATTATTGAATTTTGATAAATATTACTTTAATTTTTGTTAATCCAATTATTGAGTTTATGTTCTAAAATATTAATTCCTATTTTCATAAATGATGAAAATATTTCTATTTCTATTTTTTTGGAAATATTTTTTAATTTATGACGTACTTTTTTAATTTGACAATTTTGTTCATAATTCTTTAATTTATCTGCTTTATTTAGTAAAATACATGTAGGTATATGTATTCTAGTTGACCATTGAATTATTTTTATGTCCATATATTTTAATGGATGTCTAATATCCATTAAAATGATTAAACCTTTTAAAGATTTTCTTTTATGTAAATATTCATTTAATGCTTTTTGCCATTGCATTTTTACAAATATAGGTGCTTGTGCATAACCATATCCAGGTAAATCTATTAATCTAATGTTATTTTCTACTTCAAATACATTAATTAATTGTGTTCTACCAGGTTTTTTACTTGTGTATGCTAATTTCTTTTGTAGTGTAAGTGCATTTAAAGCGCTAGATTTTCCAACATTAGAACCGCCTATAAATGCAATTTCTATACCATTATCATTTGGTAAATAATGAATATTAGGTGCGCTTATAAAAAATTTTGTCTTACGATAATTATAACTCTTGTATATCATGATTATTTTTTTTGATATTGTAATTTATATAAAATTAAATTTTTTAAAAATTTTAAACTATAATAATTATATTATATAAAATATAATAAAGTATTAAAAACCTTTTATGGAATAGTTTATATAAGAAAAATCAATAATTTGTTTTGTGATTCTTGATAAAAAATCGATATTTTATCTTTAATGACGTTATTTCTTGATTGTATATTTCAATTAATAATATTATTTATTTTTTAATGTGTATTTTATAGAACGAAAATATGATTATTCTATTTATCGAATTAAAATAGAAATTTATTTTAAAATCAAGTTTTGAATATATTATTTTAATTTTACCATAAAATAATAAAAATTAGTAATAATAATTAATATTTTTAAAAATTATAAGAAAATTTCATATAAGAAAAAAATAATTTTCTAATTTCTGGGATTTATGAGCTAAAAAATATGTTTATCATTAATAATCTGTAGTAAAAGAACAAAATTTATATTTATGAGTTTATTATAAAAGGCATATAATAGATGATTGAATGAGTAATTTCTAATTTTATTTGTATAGAATTAATAGTTTTAGCATAAAAGTAACAGATTAATTTTTTATGGTTTTTTTTGTTATTATATATTTAAAAAAAAGAATTTTTCAAAAAAATATTTTATAGAGTCATATAAGTAATAATACAAGATAATAAATATTGTTAATATGATATTAAAGTATCATATTCATATATAAGATATTTAAAATATATCTGAAATTAGAAATGTAAAATTTTTTCTAGTAGTTTGAAATTGTACATTGGTAATGTTAATTAATATTTTTTTAGATTTTTTAAAATTATTAATCTGTAGTTTAATTGATACAAATATTGTTATGCAATAATAATTATATTATAGTGATGTGATCTAAGAATTTAACAAATATTTTTAAATATTATCGAAATATATGTTTAAAAAATAATAATTTTAAAAATTAATTTAATTTAAAATTATTATTTATGTAAATTACTGAATATGTTAAATATATTAAAATAATATTTTTATTTTTGTAATATCCACAAGAAATATTTGTCAATACATTTAAAAAATATTACTTTTTTTTCTATTATTAACATTTTGATTATAATAAAAAATTATACTTTATAAGTAATTAATTTCATTATTTCTGTTTAATATATGCTTAGATTTATACACAATTTTATTCACAAATTATTTTAACCTCTCTGATATTTATAAAGTTTGATTTAAAAAATATGATAAAACATATTTTAAATTATAAAAGGAAAATTATATAATTATCAATTATTCTAACCATTATTGTAAAAAGTATTTCTAAACTATGTCTACAAGTAAAAAAAAACTATTTATTCTTATTGATGGGTCTTTTTATCTTTATCGTGCATATTATACTTTTCCATTATTAATGAATTCTTCTGGAAAACCAACAGGTGCTATTTATGGTGTAATTAATATGTTACGTAGTTTAATCATAAAATATGCACCGACTCATATTGCAATAGTATTTGATGCTCCAGGAAAAAATTTTCGGCATTTGTTATTTAATAATTATAAATTTCGAAGACCATCAATGCCAGATAATTTACGTTTACAGATACTGCCATTACATGAATTTATTATAGCTATGGGATTACCTTTATTTGTTGTTTCTGGTGTAGAAGCTGATGATGTGATAGGTACATTAGCTTTACAAGCGACTCAAGACAATATTCCTGTATTAATAAGTACAGGAGATAAAGATATGGCCCAATTAGTTACAAGTGACATCAAATTGATTAATACTATGACAAATATTATTTTAGGACCAAAAGAAGTTATTGATAAATATGGTGTTCCTCCTGGCTTAATTATTGATCTTCTTGCTTTGATGGGGGATTACTCAGATAGTATACCTGGTATACCAGGTATAGGAAAAAAAACAGCAGTATCTTTATTACAGAATATTGGAAATTTAATTACTATTTACAAGGATTTATCAGTAATTAAATTATTAAAATTACGTAGTTCAAATGTTTTAATAAAAAAAATGTTAGAATATAAAGAAATTGCTTTCTTGTCTTATAAATTAGCAACTATTAAAACAAATGTTAATCTTAAAAAAGATTATCACGAGTTAGTTATTAAAAAATGTGATTTTAAAAAATTATATCAATTTTGTCATTATTATGAATTTTTTGGTTTCCTAAATAGTTTGGATTATAATAATTGGTTAATAAAAAAAGAATAAAATTGTTTTTTGATGTGTTTTATATGTAATATATTTTTTCTAATTAGAGTAAAAGTAGAAAAATCGACTAATATTTGATAAATAAATATTCTTTAATATAATTAAAATATATAAAAATTATAATAATGCATTATTAGTTTATATAAAACTTATTTTAATTATATAAAAATATTATTTATAGTAAATAAGCTATAAAAACTCATTATAATTTTATCGTAAATTATAATTATAGTGGATATTTTTATACTATGTTTCTTGTAAAAACTAGGAGGATATTTTTTTAAAAATGATAATTGATACCAAGAAATAATTCAGAAAAAGTAAGTAAATATTTGATTATTTTTAAAACTAGAAATTTTTTTTTAAAAAATATAAATTATTTTTTTTGGAGAGCATAAAATGGTTTCATAAGAAAAAATTTTTTATAAATTAATTATTATTGATACAAAGTAATGAGGGTATATTTAAAATTATGTAATAATAAAAATTATTTTTTGGCATTTTAGCTTATTAAGTTTAAAATTTATTTTTTGTTAACTATAAATTATAACTTATTTTTCATATAAAAAATTATAAATGTTTTGGTATCTGTTGTTTAATATACCAATATAGAAATATTTTGATATTTAAAATTTATGTAATTTATTTTTATTTTTTTTGATTTATTGTAATTTGGTAATGAGTTTTTAGTATTTTTTTATTATTTGATTATGTATCATGTCATTTCTATTTTTTGTTTTTTTATGTTTATAACATTACATTAAAAATTGTTCAATTAAATGATTGGAGAATGATTGGAGGTTGATAATATTTTATCAGGAGTGTTAATTTTTTAGCAAATATCAAATTTATATTTTTTATGATATATAACAATCATATTTAAGTGACGATTATGGTATAAATAAATTTTATGAAAATTTTTAATGATTAAATTGCATAAAATTTATTAGAATTAAAAATTAGATTTTAATTTAAAATACAAAATTATCGATTAATAATATAAGTTAAAAAAAATATATGAATTTTTTATAATAAAACATTTTTGTAAATTTCGAAAACAGATAATTTATTCCTTTTGATTTGATTAAAAATAAAAAAATAATATTAAAATATTAATTTAGATTTAGTTTTGTTGAATAAAAATATAGTTTTATTATTATATTAATTGGTTATTTTAATATGATTAACATAAATATCAATAATTTTTAGATTATTAGCGTTTATTTGGCTTTTTTTTATTGTTTATTTTTTCGTTTTTTAGGTTTATTTTTAGGTTTAAAATAAATTAATTAAAATAATTAATTTTATTATTCTTATTTAAGAAATACAATTATAAAATTAAAAATTATGCAAATTTTTGAATATTATATGGTTAATAAAATATGATTTTGATAATTGATAATTATGATTCTTTTACTTATAATCTTTATCAATATTTGTGTGAATTAGGGATGGATGTTTTAGTAAAACGTAATGATGCTATTACGATAGCAGAAATCAAAAGATTTTCACCAACACATTTGATTATTTCACCTGGACCAGGTATTCCTAATAAAGCAGGAGTTTCATTAGATATTATTTCATTTTTTTCTGGTGTGATCCCCATTTTAGGTGTTTGTCTTGGTCATCAGGCAATCGCGCAGGTATTTGGTGCTTCTATTATCAAAGCTAAAAAAGTTATGCATGGTAAGGTATCTACAATTTTTCATAATCAAGAAGGTGTTTTTAAAAAATTAAAAAACCCTCTAAAAGTAATGCGTTATCATTCTTTAGTAATTGAGATTACAACATTATCCAATATTTTTGAAATAACAGCATGGACTTTATGTAATGGAAAAATTGATGAAATTATGGGTATTCGACATAAAAATTTACATATTGAAGGTGTTCAATTTCATCCAGAGAGTATTTTAAGTGAACAAGGACATGAATTGTTAAATAATTTTTTAAGATATTAATTTTTTTTGTGCATTATTATTTAATTTAATGATGTCATTTTTACATTATTAGATAAATTGTAGACATTAATACTTTTTGAGTTTCAAAATTTGATTTTTGATTTATATAGATTATTTTTTTTAAAAATTGAATATAGGTCAATATTTTTTGAATAAAATTACAATATTTATTAATAATAATAAAATATACAAAAATATTTTTAATACTGATTTTTATAATTAAATAATATTTAATAAGTATATTATACATATTTTTGTATTTTAAAATATACTCTTAATACATATTTTATTAAAAAAAATCAATAATTTTAATAAAATATTAATATTAATGATGTGTTTTAAATTTAAATTATATATGCATGAAAAATATTTTTTATGATTAATATTCTTAATATAATATTTTGAATATTATAGAAATTAAGTATTCATATTATTAGATTTATTTTAAAAAACTTTAAAACTTTTTATGATTTTTATGCATTAAATCATCACCTGATTAATTTTTATAAAAATATTAATAAATAACATATTTCAATTACTGGTAAATTTTTAGTAAATATAAAAAATTATGAGTAATTTTGAGACAGCATTATTTATTTTTTTTGTATTAATTATTTTAGAAATAATGAGCAATAATATAATTTTAACAGTTGCTACTTTATTATTGCTTATTGTTTGTATTATACCTTTAAATGTTTTTTCATGGATTAAAAAATATGTTATGACAGTTGGTATTTTAATTTTGACTGTGTGGGAAAATAAAATTTATTACTAATAAATGTCTAGCAGTAAAAAATATGATGAATTCTTTTTTGTATTGGGAATAATTATTAACAATTATTATCGGGATTTTGTTATCATGGCTAGGTAGTCAAGGTGTTTTTTTGATTGATTATAAAGCAGTAATGATTATAGGGTTATTATTTGGTACTTTGATAGGTGTTTTTATTTTTCATGGAGTAGTAGTAGGTCCATTAATAGCAGTAGGAATTCTTTCTTTACTAATTGATAATTTTTAAAAATTATGTTCAAAATAGAATCAATTAACTATATCATTTTTTACAAGATTTTTTCTATCTTTTATTTTTTGAATTCATATTCTACATTATGGTATCTTTAATAAGATTATTTTTAAAAATATTAAAAATAATAAATAAAAATAAAGTTAATTATATGTTTATATGTTTTTTTAAAAAAATTATCTAATTTTTCAAACATGTCTATTTAATTAGATCTGATGATATACTTAGTTTTTTATAAAATTTTAAAAAACTATATTATAGTTTTTTATAGGAGAAAGCTTATTATTAAATAATTACTTTTGATATATAGTGAATACGATATATTTTATTTTTTGTTATTAAAATTTAATTTAAAAGTATTTTTTTTGCAATCTTATAATAAATAAAACTTAATTTTTGTAAATCTTTAACACTAATGCATTCATTTGCTTTGTGGATACTTTTGTTCAAAGGGCCTAGTTCAATAACTTGTGCACCGATATCAATAATAAAACGAGCATCTGATGTTCCTCCATCAGTTGATAACTTAGGATAATAACCACAATGTTTTTCTATAACTTTACAAACAATATTTATTAATTCTCCCCCTTTTGTTAAAAAGGGGTTAGCAGATAATGAGCAATATAATTTATAATTTAATTGATATTTTTTTAATATTTTTTCAATTTTTTGCTTAATTTTTTTTGCAGTTAATTCATTACTAAAACGAAAATTAAATTTTATTACTAATTTACTTGGAGTAGTATTATTACTTTGTATATCTGAATAAATATTTGCAATTTGCATACTTGTAGGTGGAAAGAAAATATTTCCAGTATCCCATTTTTTTTTCACTAATTCGCTTAAAAAAGGTAATGCAATAAGAATTGGATTATTTATTGAATTGGGATAAGCAATATGTCCTTGCTCTCCCTTAATAATAAGGGTAATGTTAAGTGATCCACGACGTCCATTTTTTATGGTATCACCGATTTTTTTTGTACTAGATGGTTCACCTACTATACAATAATTAATTGTTTCATTGCGTTTTATTAATGTATTAATTACTTTTACTGTTCCATTAGTAGCTTTATCTTCTTCATCAGAAGTAATTAAGAAAGCTAATCGACCTGGATGAGATGGGAAATTTTTAATAAATTTTTCTGCGGCTATAATCATTGCAGCAAGAGAACCTTTCATATCAGCAGCTCCTCTTCCATAAAGAAATCCATTATTTAACGTTGGTTGGAAAGGAGGAAAATTCCAATTTTTTTGATCACCTGCTGGGACTACATCTGTATGTCCAGCAAAAACTAAAGTTTTTCTTTTATCCTCACCATGAAGGGCCCATAAATTTGTTGTATCTTTAAAATACATAACTTCAATAGAAAAATTAAGTTTTTTTAATCTTTCAATGAGAATAGTTTGACATCCATGATCATCTGGGCTGATTGAGGGTTTTTGAATAAGTTCTTGTGCAAGTTGAAGAATAGAGTAAATGTTCATTATTTTTTTAAAAGATAAATTCTTAATGTTTATTTTGTATATTTAAAAATAAAATTAGTGAATATTAGTATGGTAAATATTTTCTGTTTATTTTTATTATCAGTAATATAAATAATTTTCGTATTTTGTTATTTAATGAAATCTATAATTAATTATTTATATTATATATTTTTTTTGGTTGTTATATTTTGATTATAAATAGATTAATTATTTATAATAACATCATTTAATAAAAATTTGTATATAAAAATATTTCAAATTAATATTGCTATTATTTATTAATTTTTATAAATTCTTTAAATAATATTATTCAACTAAAAATAATAATTAATATATTTTATTTTTAATAGTTTTTGTTAAATTTTTGCTTATCATAAATTACTTTTTTAATATTTATTAACTTTTTATAAATTTTAATTTTGTTATTATTTTTTTATATTATTTTTATTTGTGTGTTTAATTATTTATAAATATTACAATTTATTTACAATTTTAAATAAAAAATTAAAATATGAAAAATAAAAAATATTTTCAAAGAAGTAATACATTATTATTTACAAGTATTATTTATACAAAATATTTATGCCTAAATATTTTAATATTATTTTTTAAAATTTTTATTTAATTTTTATGTATTCAATCAAAAAAATATAATATATGTTTTTTTATAAAAATATTTTTAAATACTAATTTTTATTGTTTTAATATGTATGAATCTATAAATATTTAAATCATTTATTATTTTTCATTATAAATATTATGTTTGCCGATAATGGGAGTTTTTAACTATTAATAAATAGTAGTAATACAAGTATATTATATTTTGATATGATTTTTAAATTAAATTTAATATTTTTAAAGAAAATTAAGATATCATTAAGCAATAGAATATTGTTCTTTGAATTTAAAATTTTATCTTTTTTATAATATGTTTTATTATTTTGTATATTTTTATTTATATAATACGGATATAAAAATAGAAATTAACTTTATTTTTAATATATTTTTTTGTTAAATATTTTTTAAGCACATATATGTTTTTAATGATAAACATAAAAAATATTTATTCGTTATGATATTTTATTTTTTATTTAAAAATTCTTATTTTTTAATATTAATTTTAATAAAATGTGCTAGAAATAATAAATTTTATCATGTAAAATACGATCGCAATATTTTATCTTTTTTAAATTTGAGATATTGCATATGTTACGTATAAAAAAAGAAGGACTAACTTTTGATGATGTATTATTGGTTCCTGCGCATTCAACTGTGTTACCAAATACCACAGATCTATCAACGAAACTTACTGAAACCATTCGTTTAACTATCCCAATAATTTCTGCTGCTATGGATACTGTAACAGAATCATCTTTAGCTATTGCTTTGGCTCAAGAAGGAGGAATTGGTTTTATTCATAAAAATATGTCAATTGAACGTCAGGTAGAAGAAGTTCGTCGAGTTAAAAAATATGAAAGTGGAATTGTGATTAATCCGCTTACAGTAACACCACAAACAACAATTCGTGAAGTTCATGAGATGGTTAAACGAAATGGCTTTGCCGGGTATCCTGTTATTAATAATAAAGAAGAACTAATAGGTATTATTACTGGACGTGATATTCGTTTTGTAACTGATGTTGATCAACCTGTTACTGCAGTGATGACACCAAAAACTCATTTGGTAACAGTAAAAAATGGTGAAGATCATGATCTTATATTACAAAAATTACATGAAAAACGTATTGAAAAAGTTTTAGTAGTTGATGATAATTTTCATTTGTTCGGTATGATAACAGTTAAAGATTTTAAGAAAGCAGAATGTAAACCAAATGCATGTAAAGATGAACATGGTCGTTTACGAGTAGGTGCTGCTACTGGTGTTACTGTAAATGATCAAAAACGTATAGAAGCATTAGTAGAAGCAGGAATAGATGTTTTATTGATTGATTCTTCCCATGGACATTCTGAAGGTGTTTTGAGATGTATTTCTACAATAAGAAAAAAGTATCCAGAATTGCCTATTATTGGTGGTAATGTAGCAACAGGTGAAGGTGCAAAAGCATTAGCGCAAGCAGGCGCCAGTGCAGTTAAAGTAGGTATTGGTCCAGGTTCTATTTGTACAACAAGGATAGTTACAGGTGTTGGCGTACCCCAAATTACAGCTATTGCAGATGCAGCAGATGCATTGAAAGGAATTAATGTGCCAGTAATTGCTGATGGAGGTATTCGTTTCTCTGGTGATATTGCTAAAGCAATAGCTGCTGGAGCGTCATGTGTTATGGTTGGTTCAATGTTTGCTGGTACTGAAGAATCACCAGGTGAAATAATTTTATTTCAAGGTCGTTCTTATAAATCATATCGTGGAATGGGATCAATAGGAGCAATGTCAAAAGGTTCGTGTGATCGGTATTTTCAAAGTAATAATGCAGTAGATAAATTAGTGCCTGAAGGAATAGAAGGTCGTATTGCTTACAAAGGATTATTAAAAAATATTATTTATCAACAAATGGGTGGTTTGCGTTCTTGTATGGGGCTGACTGGGTGTGTTAATATTGAAGAATTAAAAACAAAAACAGAATTTATTCGTATTACTAATGCAGCAATTCAAGAAAATCATGTGCATGATGTAATAATTACACAAGAATCACCTAATTATCACTTAAGTTGATGATATTATATTAGCAATTTGTTTGATATTATAATTTTTTTTGCAAATGAAAAGTAATGTTTATCAATATAAGATTTTAATTCTCGATTTTGGTTCACAATATACGCAATTAATAGCTCGTCGTGTTCGTGATACCGGTGTTTATTGTGAAATTTTTCCATGGCATGCATCTAAAAATCAAATACGCGCATTTAATCCTCATGGAATCATTCTTTCTGGTGGTCCGAATAGTTCGACGAAAGTTGATAGCCCCCGTGCGTCAGAATATGTTTTTCAGTCTGGAGTACCAGTTTTAGGTATTTGTTATGGTATGCATATTATGTCTATACAATTAGGGGGGCAAGTTAGGGTTTCTTCTGATCGCGAATTTGGATATGCTCAAGTATTTATTCAGGAATCTTGTACATTATTAGATAATATATATGATCGATTAACTAAAGAAGGTACACCATTACTTGATGTTTGGATGAGTCACGGTGATATTGTTACTGTTATCCCAAATAATTTTAAAATTATTGGTAGTACTAACAGTTGTCCATGTGCCATCATTGCTAATGAGATAAAGCATTTTTATGGTATTCAATTCCATCCAGAAGTTACACATACTCATCAAGGACATGTTATTTTTCAGCGTTTTATATTAGATATTTGTAAATGTAGAAAATGTTGGATTCCTGTGATGATTATTGATGACAAAATACAAAACTTAAAAAAACAAATTGGTTTTGACAAAGTTATTTTGGCTTTATCAGGTGGCGTTGATTCATTTGTAACTGCTTTATTACTTAATCGGGCTATTGGTAAACAATTAATTTGTATCTTTGTTGATAATGGTTTATTACGATTAAATGAAGCAAAACAAATTATGAAAGTTTTTAAAACCTTTGATTTGAATATTATTAAAATATCAGCAGAAACACGTTTTTTAAATGCTTTAGTTGGTATTCATGAATCAGAATTAAAACGTAAAATAATTGGACGTGTTTTTGTTGAGATATTTGAAGAAGAAGCCAGTAAGCATACTGCAGTAAAATGGTTAGCACAAGGTACGATTTATACAGATGTGATTGAATCAGCAGTATCAAAAACATGCAAATCACATTTAATCAAATCTCATCATAATGTTGGTGGTTTACCAAAAGAAATGAAATTAAAATTAATTGAACCATTAAAATATTTGTTTAAAGATGAAGTACGTAAATTAGGTTTAGAATTAGGTCTTCCTTATAATATATTATATCGTCATCCGTTTCCTGGTCCTGGATTAGGTGTAAGGATAATTGGTGAAGTTAAAAAAGTATATTGTGATTTGTTACGTCAAGCAGATGCTATTTTTATTGAAGAATTATATAAAGAAAATCTGTATTATCAAATTAGTCAAGCTTTTGTTGTGTTTTTACCTTTGCGTTCTGTTAGTGTAATGGGCGATACTCGTAAATATAATTGGGTTATATCATTGCGTGCAGTAGAAACTGTTGATTTCATGACGGCAAATTGGGCGCGTTTGCCTTATTCTTTTCTTGCTAGAGTTTCAAATAGAATTATTAATGAAATTATTGGTATTTCTAGAGTGGTTTATGATATTAGTGGAAAACCACCTGCAACTATAGAATGGGAATAATAAATTAATATTGATTTCAGAAAATTTTTTAATAAAACATTATATGATGACTAGAATTTATGAATATAAAATTATCTTCTATAGAGTTATCAATAAAATTATTATTTTTTTTAAAAAAAATAATGTTTTAATATATTAAAAACAATATATTTTAAATTACGTATTTTTATTTTTGTTAAATGTAATAACTATAAATTATTTTTTTTGCTTATTATATATAAATAAAAAATAGTTTATACTATTTTTTTTATATTTTAATAAAAAGATATTGATAACTTAAAATTTGACCTTTAGCGTGCGAAATTTATAAAATATTATAATAATACAATATTGTATTTATTTTTGATTTGTAAAATTATTCAATAAAATTAATTTTATATAACGTTTTAAAAAATACTTTTTATAACAGAAGCAATGATGTTTTATTAAAAATATTATTTATTAAGAATTTTTTTGAAAAATCAATGATAGTTTTAATATCAATATATTTATATATTTTTTTTAAAAACGATATTTTACTGCATTAGCTATTATTTGTAATAATTTTTTAGTATCTTTCCAACCTAAGCAAGGATCAGTGATAGATTGACCATACGTTAACGGGTTGCCTTTTATTAATTTTTGAGCTCCTTCTCTTAAAAAACTTTCTACCATAATCCCAACAATTGCTGTAGATCCATTTTTTAGTTGTTGAGCTATGTTCCTAGCAACTTTTAGTTGTAATAAATATTTTTTTTGAGCATTTCCGTGACTACAATCAATAATTAATTTTTGAGGTAATCCAAATTTTTTTAGTTGATTACACGCAATATTGATATTTTTTTTATTATAGTTTGGATATTTCCCTCCTCTCATTATGATATGTCCATAAGGGTTTCCTTTTGTTTTATAAATAATCATTTCTCCATTTTTGTTTGGTGACAAGAATACTTGGCTGGTATATG
Source organism: Arsenophonus symbiont of Ornithomya chloropus (assembly GCF_964026495.1). Lineage (NCBI taxonomy): Bacteria > Pseudomonadati > Pseudomonadota > Gammaproteobacteria > Enterobacterales > Morganellaceae > Arsenophonus > Arsenophonus symbiont of Ornithomya chloropus. The sequence goes on from NZ_OZ032148.1 coordinate 158,275, forward strand.
CTGCACGAATAGCATCGATAGCAATGTCAATATTACCATTAGTACTATTTTTAAAACCAATTGGACAAGAAAGTGCCGATGCCATTTGTCTATGAATTTGACTTTCTGTTGTTCTTGCTCCTATTGCTCCCCAACTAACCAAATCCGAAAAATATTGGCTTGTTATCATATCTAAAAATTCAGTTGCAGTTGGTAATTCAAGTTGATTTATATTTACTAGTAATTCTCTAGCTAATCGTAATCCTTTATTGACTTTAAAAGAATTGTTAAGTTCAGGATCAGATATTAGTCCTTTCCAACCAATTACAGTACGTGGTTTTTCAAAATAAGTACGCATAACAATTTCAAGATAATCTTCATAATCAAGATGTAATTGCATGAGTTTTTTTGCATATTCAAGTGCTGATTCAGTATCATGAATTGAACATGGTCCAATTATAACTAATAAGCGTTTGTCTTGTCCGATTAAAATAGATTGAATTTTTTTACGTGATTCTATTATATGTTTGATATTTTTTTCAGATATTGGGAATTCATTTATTAGTGTTTGAAGTGTAATAAGTTTATCAAGAGGTTTTTTGTTTAACTCATTGGGTTTTTGCATATTGATCTCATATATACTTCAATGTAGTAAATTTTCTCCTATTAAATAAAGTATCATTAGAGTTATTAAAAATAAATAATTTTTCCTTTTTTTATAAAATTATTAAAGTAATAAAATTTATTTGATAGTTTTTGTTATTAAATTGTATAATAAATTTTGCTATTTATGCAGTAGTATTATATTTATAAAATATAATTTTTTTTTATTAAAAAAATATTATTAATATAATATGTATGATCATTTTTTGATTTATAAAAATATAAATAATTTATTAAAAAAAATAAATTGATGATTCAATAATTAAGGATGTATTTAAAATATATCTGTTATATAGTACTACAAAATATTAAAAGATTTCAAAGGATATATATTAATATAACGAAATTTTTTTAGAATTATTTAATTCATGATTACATTAAATAATATGTTATTTATTATAAGAGAAAAGTATAAAAAATAATTTGTGTTAATACAAATTATTTAATAATATATGATTTAATTTTTAAAGATTATTTATTAAAAAATAACTTATCGATACACAGTTAAGCAAATGAATAAAATATATTTCTCATTATCAAATAACTTTAGATGACATTTATTTTATTTATGATGTATAATGTATAAAATTTATATTAAATTTTATACTAAAAAAAATTTTCTATTAAATATTTTTTAAAAAAACTAGATTACATTTATATTTTATTGTTATTCTATAACCTATATCAGTATAATAGAACTTTTTAATAGCAGCAAGATAAATATAGTTAAGATAAATATAGTTTTCAAAAAAATTATGCTTAAAAAACAATAAAAAATCTGTTAGAAAAAATAAATAAATCAGTTATAGGAAAAATCATAATAATATTATATATTAAAATTTATTAGTACATATTTTTTTAAATTTAAATACATTGTTATGATATTTTTTATATGAAATTATAAAAAAATAAATATTTTTATATTTGTAATGTAAAAATCTTAAAAGTATTTGAAAATTAATAATGCAATCACATAAAAAATATATACCTTTGATTATTTTTTAGTATATTAAATTTAAAAGTATTATTTTACTAATATTAATTATTTTTAAAATAATATCATTTTGATATATCTTAAAATATTCGAATATTTATTGTTAATGTAGAATAAATTATTTTTAAAATTATTCATGATGTACAAATAATGATTATTAATAATTTTTAACTTTTTAATAAAATTTTTATGATTCAGAAGAATCATAATCTTTACTGTTTGTTTTATTATTATGATAGACAATTTTTATATTTTTTATAAAAATTATTAGTTTTGAGCTATTTATATATTATTTCTGGTAGGAATAATTTGAAGAAAATTATTATTAATGAAATTGTTTCAGAATTAAATACAATTCAAGACATATTACGTTGGATAGTTACTCAGTTTAATAGAACAAATATTTATTATGGTCATGGAACTGATAATGCTTGGGACGAAGCATTACAACTTGTTTTACCATTATTGTTTTTGCCATTAGAAATACCTCCGCAATTATTATTGTCTCGTTTAACTATCAATGAACGTTATTATATTCTTGAAAAGGTTTTGAGTCGTATTTATGATCATATCCCTGTCCCTTATTTGACTAATAAGGCTTGGTTTTGTGGACATGAATTCTATGTAGATCAACGTGTTTTAATTCCTCGTTCACCTATCGGTGAACTTATTAATAAAAATTTTGAAGGTATTCTTAATAATAAGAATCCATTAACGATTTTAGATATGTGTACTGGGAGTGGTTGTATTGCTGTGGCTTGTGCTTACATATTTCCTAAAGCACAAATTGATGCAGTAGATATTTCTATTGATGCCTTAGCTGTAACAGAAAAAAATATTTCATTTCATGGATTTTTTGATCGTATAGTACCGTTATATTCTGATTTATTTCAAGAAATACCATCATTAATTAAATATGATTTAATAATAATTAATCCACCTTATGTTAATGAGGAAGATATGTTAGATTTGCCTGCTGAATATTTGGCAGAGCCTTCCTTAGCACTTGCTGGCGGATCAGATGGTTTGAAGTTTATTAGAAGAATTTTAGCTAATGCTTCTCGTTTTCTAACAAAAAAAGGTATTTTGATTTGTGAAGTTGGTAATAATATGTCATATCTTATTAATCAATATCCGGATATCCCGTTTACTTGGTTAAATTTGAAATATGGAGGAGAAGGAGTTTTTATGCTTACAAAAAAAAAATTAATAAAATATAAAAATATATTTAAAAAATACGTTGATTTATGAAATATAGCATATTTCTTAGTAATTATGTCATTCAGTTATGATTATTTATATGACTAAAAAACAGGAATAAGGAGATGGCAGGAAATTCGATTGGTCAACTTTTTCGTCTTACTACATTTGGTGAATCTCATGGTATAGCATTAGGATGTATTATTGATGGTGTCCCTCCTGGAATAAAATTATCAGAAAAAGAATTGCAAACTGATTTAGATCGTCGTAGACCTGGTACCTCTAAGTATACTACTCAACGTTGTGAATTTGATCAGGTTAAAATTTTATCAGGTGTTTTTAATGGTGTTACTATAGGAACACCTATTGGTTTATTAGTTTGTAATTATGATCAACGATCTCAAGATTATAATCAGTTGAAAAATATTTTTCGACCTGGTCATGCGGATTATACTTATCAAAAAAAATATGGTTTTACTGATTATCGTGGTGGAGGTAGATCTTCAGCTCGTGAAACAGTGATGCGTGTTGCAGGAGGAGCGATTGCAAAAAAAATTTTAAAACAAAAACTTGGAATAACTATTCGTGGTTATTTAAGTCAAATGGGAAATGTTTGTTGTGAGTTAAAAGATTGGAATATAGTAGAAAAAAATCCATTTTTTTGTCCTGATATAGAAAAATTAGAAGCTTTAAATACTTTATTATCTTCTTTAAGAGAAGAAGGTAATTCTGTTGGTGCAAAAGTAACTGTTATAGCTGATCATGTGCCAGCTGGATTAGGAGAACCTGTTTTTGATCGATTAGATGCAGATATTGCACATGCAATGATGAGTATAAATGCAGTAAAAGGAGTAGAAATTGGTGCTGGTTTTAAAGTTGTGACATTGAAAGGTGATGAAAATAGAGATGAATTAACTCGTGATGGTTTTCTTACCAATAATGCAGGTGGAATTTTAGGTGGTATTAGTACTAGTCAACCTATTATTGTTCATTTGGCTTTTAAACCCACTTCTAGTATTGCATTATCTGGTAGAAGTATTAATAAAAAAGGTGATGAAGTTGAGGTAGTGATAAAAGGACGTCATGATCCGTGTATTGGTATTAGAGCAGTGCCAATAGCAGAAGCTATGATGGCTATAGTGCTTATTGATCATTTCCTACGCAATCAAGCTCAATGTGGCAAGAAATAATTTTTGCTGAATTTGATGTTAGTTTATATTATATTTATAATAAATTTATAAGAAAATTAAAATTAATTTTTTTGATCATTTTCTTTAAAAGATTATTAGATGTACATATTAATAAACTTATTTTACTAAAATATTAAAATTAATTATAAAAATTTTTGTATAATATTTTATGCTATTAAATTTTTAATGAAAAATATATTTCTCAAAAATTTTATGAATATTGCATTTTATTGTTATGATTATTAATAATAAAAATTATGATGTTAATCTGATATTTTTAAATATTTATGTTGTTCTTATTCATAAACTCATATACTTGAATAGTTGGATTATTTTTTTTATAAAAATTTTGTGTTATAATAATTTATGTATTTATTTGCTTTCAAGATGTATCATAAAAAACTATAAGTAGTTATCAAATTTTAACATTAAAAGTGATAATGTACTTTGTATGAAGGCGTGAAGTTATTTTTTGCTGTTTTGAATATTTAATGATAAATTATAATAACTTATCTAGTATATATTTACGAAATAATTATTTTTTGAAATAATTGTTATTTAATATATGAAACAGTTAGTTATGTTATGAATGTTATACAGCTATAAACTGTAGAGTAAAAATATTTATTGAAAATTTAAAAAATATGTTTTATAAATTATTAAAAATATTAATGATTTTCTTTTTTTTATGAAAATATTAAAACTATTTATTTTAGAAAATGATTCTATTTATAAAATTAGATTAAAAAAGATTTTTGATTAGAAAATTAAGAATTTATTTGTAAAATTTTACTAAAAATTTATAAAAATTATTTTTTAATAAATAAAATAAAAAAAAATATTTCATAAATTAGATGGTAAATATGTTAATAGTATTTATAAAATTCTAATATTTGTTACAATAGAATTATGTACTTATATATATTATTAATCTAAAACAAATAAAATAATAAAAACAAATTTAGAAAATTCTCTATTTTATTATAATTTTTAAAAAATATTTAAAAATTTTGTGTATTGATATTTTTCGACTAAATGAATTATTAAATTAAAAATTAATTTTACAACTTATAAATATTTTCATGAAATTATTGCAACAATTTTTTTTCAAAAAAAGATATCCTTAAATTTATAAAATATTATGTAATTTTTAAATTGTGATTTTTGATGTTGAAAACATTAATAAAGAAAAATATTTTTAATTAAATGTTTTTAAAACTTTTTTATCATTGCATAATAAATAATTATAAATTTTTTTTATTTTTATTAACTAAAATATATTATTATATAATAACTTTATAAATATATTTTATAAATATTATAAAAAATTTTAATTAATCTTATAATTTATTTTTAAAAATTTTTTAGTTATATTAATGAAGATTTAATAAAAATTAATATTTTAAAAGTTTAGCTATAGTAAGCGATACAAATACTTGATAGGATATATTCTATAATTTATATATAGAAAATAGGTTAAATTTTCAAATAAAATCTAAATTTTGTTCATTTTTTGTTTAATATGCTAGTTTATTTCTCAATCTAAGATTAGAAGTATTATTATATATTATAAATATATTAGATTTTGTGTATTAAGAATATATAATTTAAATATTAGAAAATATCATTATAGTTATGATCATAAAAATAATATTTCTATAATCATAACTGATCGAGGTTGTTTAACTTACAAATGTAAGTCAAAAGTAAAAAATAAGCTTTTTTAGTAAATGAATTTTGACTATGAGGTAATATAATCAATGAGGCGTGCAGTTATCACTGGTCTAGGGATTGTGTCCAGCATAGGTAATAACCAGCAAGAGGTACTGGATTCTTTGAAGACTAGCCGATCTGGCATAAGGTTTTCAGAAGAATTTGAAAAAATGGGTTTACGCAGTCATGTCTGGGGTAATATTGAGCTATCGGAAGATTATATTAAAGAAAACATTGATAGAAAGATTCTTCGTTTTATGAGTGATTGTTCCGTTTATGCTTATTTAGCTATGAAGGAGGCAATTGAGGATGCTAAATTGACACCGAAACAAGTTTCGAATATTCGTACCGGTTTAGTTGTTGGTTCTGGAGGCGGGTCACCCCGTAATCAAGTTGCTGGTTCTGATGGAATGCGTGCTAAAGGATTGCGTGGTGTTGGACCATATATGGTAACAAGAGCAATGGCTTCAGGTGTATCAGCTTGTTTAGCTCATCCATTTCAAATAAAAGGAGTTAATTATTCTATTAGTTCTGCGTGCTCAACTTCAGCACATTGTATTGGTCATGCAGTTGAATTAATTCAATTAGATAAACAAGATATTATTTTTGCTGGTGGTGGTGAAGAATTAAGTTGGGAATTAGCTTGTGAGTTTGATGCAATTGGTGCATTATCTACTAAGTATAATCATTTTCCAGAAAAATCTTCACGTACTTATGATCAGAATCGTGATGGATTTGTTATTGCTGGCGGTGGAGGTATTGTTGTAGTAGAAGAATTAATACATGCCTTAAAAAGGGGTGCACATATTTATGCTGAAATTGTTGGATATGGTGCAACTTCAGACGGGTATGATATGGTTGTACCTTCTGGTGAGGGAGCGATAAGATGTATGAAAATGGCATTAAATAAAATTGAAGAAGTTGATTATATCAATACTCATGGTACGTCAACTCCTATTGGAGATACTAAAGAATTAGAAGCAATTATGGAAGTATTTGGAAATCATACACCAGCAATTTCTGCAACTAAAGCTATGACTGGGCATTCTTTAGGAGCAGCAGGAGTACATGAAGCGATTTATAGTTTATTAATGTTAGAACATAGATTTATTGCAGCAAGCATTAATATCGAAAATTGGGATGAAAAAGCAAAAGGAATGAACATTATTACTAAAGCAACTAAATATATATTAAATACAGTAATGTCTAATAGTTTTGGTTTTGGCGGAACTAATGCATCATTGGTAATGAAAAAATATTATGAATAATAATCTTATTATTTCATGAATACTGTTTAATATAAAATTATTTTTTAAGTATATTTTTATATATGATATAACAGAAATATTGGTATACAATAAAATATCAATAATATATAAAATGATAAATTAATTTATCAGGAATATATTATTCAAAAAAATTAAAAAGATATTAAAAATATATGTCTTTATACATTTGAAACTTATTTCTATATAAGCTTTTTTCAGTAGTTTTTAACACAACACTATTATTTCTGTATTTTTATAATTTTTAAAATATTTAATAATTTATTATTAAATATTAATGAAATTAAAATAATTGACACGTATTTTCTTTTTATTAATTAGATAAAAATTTTTTTTAAAAAGATATTATTAAATGTATCTTTAAGATATCAACTAAGTAATTTGTTTGATAATTAAATAATTTTACCTTGAAAAAATTTGTATTTAATTTTTTATATTATTAATTATTTTAATATTTTTATCCTAAAATAATAACTTGACAAATGTTTTATGATATTTTAAAAGTATTTTATAAAAATATTTTTTTGTAACAAAACTATAATAATTTATTTGCTATCAGATATTAATAATTATAATAATGTAATGTAAAAATAATATATAATTATAATACAAAATATTAATAAGTAAAAAAAGAGGTAATACTAATTTATTTATTTTTTTTCTATTTAAAAGTTATGATTAAACATATAAATAAAAATAAAAAGTTTTGATTTATATATTTTTTTATTTTTTTTTGAAAATATTCTTATCATTTTAAATTTAAAAAATACATTTTTTTATATTTTAATTTTGATTTTTTAATATAAAGCAGTATTGTTCTTTTTTTTTAAAAAAATATTTTTATATACCTTCCCAACGAGTAAACAAAGTATTTGATAAGGTTATGCCGTATTGATCTAATATACGATTAACAGTGTGATCTATGATGTCTTGCACTGTTTTTGGTTTATGATAAAATGCAGGCATTGGTGGAAAAAGTATTGCACCGGTTCTCGATACATCTGTCATTAATCTAAGATGTATTAAATGCAAAGGTGTCTCTCTAATGCCTAATATTAATTTACGTTTTTCTTTTAAAACTACATCAGCAGCACGAGTAATTAATGTATTATTATAACTATTAGCAATAGAAGACAAAGTTTTTATTGAACATGGCATAATAATCATACCAGATGTGATAAATGAACCTGAAGAAATTGTTGCTGCAATATCTTTATTGTTATATATAACATCTGCCATTGCTTGAACATCGCGTAAACTATAAGTTGTTTCTAATTTTAAAGTTTGTTTAGCAGCTGCACTAATAATTAAATGTGTTTCAATATTATCTATAGAAGATAAAATATCTAATAATCTAATACCGTAAATAATACCGCTGGCACCTGTAAATCCAATAATTATTTTTTTCATAATATGACTTAGCTCTGTAATAAAAATAGATGTAATAAAATTACATTTTTTGTGATATTTGGTGATAAATTATTTTTTTTGAATCTTTTATTATAAAAGATTAGTAGTATTTTTTAAATTTTTGTTTTTTATATTTAATAAGATTCTTTAACTGATAGTGCTATATACATTATTTTAGCAACTTCAATGAATTATTTTTATGTTATAGAAATTGAGAGTATCATTGTATTGAATATCTTGTAATTTTAATGTTTTTTAAAATTAAAAAATATTTTAATACATTTTACTGTATAGGTATTAATTCATAAAATTTTTTATTGATTTTATATTTAAAGTATCAATCATTAATATGCAAATATATACATTTGTATTTTACATATATTTTTATAAAAAATTACTCTTATTTTTTATAAAAATATACTTTAAAAATCAATTTTTTTTTAAATAAAAAATTTAAAAACATATTTTTGATCATATTATTTTAAATAGAATGCATTAATTGCAATATTATTCATATTTTTTAATTAAATATTATTTTTAATAAATCGTAAATTTAATATTGAGTTAATAGTAATAAAAATATTTTATAGATTGAATATTATTATAATTTTTTAGTTATTTTTTAAAATTTTTCTATGATATTTTTTTAAAATATTTTTACAGGAAATGTCTTTAAAATAATTATATCTTTATATTTAAAGATAAAAATATTTAAAGATAAAAATTAAAGTTTTTTAGATATTTTTTTATCAGAATTATCATAAAAAATTAATGAATTTAATAAGTCTATATTTTTTGTAAAAAAATAGAGTTGTTTCTTAAATAATTAAAAAACCATTGAATAATATCATTAAATTGGAATATTAATTCAGAATTTTTCCATTCTTTGTGGTTTGGAAAAGGAGTAAAAGTATCTAGAAAAAACAAAATAGCTAATACGATTAGTATACCTCGTAATGTTCCAAAACACATTCCCAAAACACGATCTGTGCTGCTTAACCCTGTTTTTTTGATTAACGTGTTGATCAGATAATTTATTGTTGCACCAATAATTAATGTTGTGGTGAATAAAATGGTAATTGCAATGGCTTTTCTTATGAAAGTATCTTGAAAAATTATTAAATAATAAGATAAATTATTATGAAATTGACTAGCTACAAAAAAAGCCCCACCCCATGTTATAAGTGACATAGCTTCTCTTATAAAACCACGAATTAAACTTAAAAATGCAGAAAATAGAATAATAGTAATAATGCAGTAGTCAATCCCAACCATGATCTTAATCCTAAAGAATAATTTTTAATATGTTGGATAAATATTTATAAATAACATAATATTTATTATAAATATTTTAGTAAATATATATAATATTATTTTAATAAATATTCCTGAATATATAAATTATTAATTATTATTTTTTTATAATATTAAGAATTGATAATGATTTTTTATGGTTTATAAATATGTATTTGGCCCTCTAATCCTGTTAAAATTTTTAATTTTTCTAAATTTGTTTTTAATTTTTTTTGCGATAAATTTGGTCCAATAAAAATATGTGTTAATTGATGATTGTTTTGAAAAGACGATTTAGTATAGACTTGATATCCATATGTACGCAGTTTAGTCAGAATTTCTTTTGCTTTTTCTGTATTTCTAAATACACCTAATTGAATAATATAAGCTTTGCCTTGTGGTCTTTGATGAGAGAATGTATTTGAATTAATATTGTTTTTTTCAAAAAATGTATTTTTTTTAATTTGAGTTTTCGATACTTTTATATTTTTTTCATGCAGATCAAAATCTTTAGTAAATTTTTCAATAGATTTTTCTTCAGAAATTATTGCTTGATTAATATTTTCTAATGTATTTTTTTTTAGTGTAGTATTAAGTTTTTTTATGGATTCCATATTATTTATTTCTGGAAATTTCGGTATTAAAGGAATTACAGCAAATTCATTTTTATTATATTTATGTCCATCTAAAAAGATGGGAAATACAATTATGCTTATGCTGATAACAAAAATTAATCCTATTAAACGATTTTTAAATTTATGTTTCATTGTTTTTTAGGGTCCTGTTTTTTAGTATCAAAACTTCTGATACAGTATGAAATGAACCGTATACTATTATTATATCTTTTTTAGTAGCTTCTAACATAACTTGTAACCAAGCATTTTTTACTGTATTAAATTTAGATGGAGATTGAACATATTTGGCTAATTGCTCAGCACTAGCGCCACGTGATACATTTAATGAAGCTAGATACCATTTGTCGACTTGTGTGTTTAAACAAGATAATGTACCTTTTATATCCTTATCTATTAACATTCCTACAACAGCATAAACTTTAGTATTTTTCTTTCTGGGTAACTGAGATACTTTTTTTGCTAAATAATTTGCTGCATGTGGATTATGTGCAACATCTAATATAACGTAAGGTTGATGTGAAATCACTTGTAAGCGTCCAGGTAATTTTGCATTAATTAATCCTTTATTAATAGCTTTTAATGATATAGTATTTGCAATATGTTTGCTTTCTTTCATTAAGCAAGAAAGGATTGCTAATCCTGTTGCAGCATTTATTAATGGAACATTTGGTAAAGGTAATTGTTGAAAATTATGATTAACGGATTCCCATGCCCATTGATTTTTTTCTTTTTTAAATTGCCAATCGATTCCATAACAAAATAGTTTAGTTCCTAGAGTATCGGCAACTTTTTTAATAGATTTTGGTATGTTTAATTCACCGATGACTGCATATTTTCCTTTTCGAAAAATACCTGCTTTTTCATATCCAATGTTTTCACGATCATGACCGAACCAATTAAGATGATCTAGTGCAATATTGGTAATAACTGAAATAGTAGAATCGATTATATTAGTTGCATCAAATAGTCCACCTAAACCAACTTCTAAAATTACCAAATCAAGTTTAGCTTTTTTAAATAATTGTAAAGCAGCTAAAGTCCCATATTCAAAATAAGTTAATGTTGTATTATCACGTTTAGATTCAATATCGGAAAAAACTCGACAAAATTCTATTTCAGGCAAGGTGTGACCTTGTATTCTAACACGTTCAGTATAATTTATAAGATGAGGAGAACTATAGACACCGACTCTTAGTCCTGTTTCAATTAAAATTGATTCTAATATATGACAAGTTGTTCCTTTCCCATTTGTTCCTGAAACAGTGATAATTTTAGGAGCAGGATTTAAAAGATCTAAATTATGAGCGACAATATTGATGCGATCAATACTCATATCGACCATTTTTTTATGTTGATTGTTTAAATAATTTAACCAAGTATCTAAAGAAGAATTTACATTAGGTATGATAAAATTTTTGATTTTTTTTTTGTTTTTTATTAAGTTAGTTATTAATTTCTGCTTTATCACAATATGGTGACTCCGAATCATCAAAGATATTAGTAATTTCTGTTTTGTTTTTGTTTTGAATGGTTTGATGAGTTAAAATAGCGATTATTTCAGCTAACTTGTCTCGCATTTCAGATCGTCTTATAATCATATCAATTGCCCCTTTTTCAATCAAAAATTCACTCCTTTGAAATCCATCTGGTAATTTTTCATGCATAGTTTGTTCAATAACACGTGGTCCAGCAAAACCAATAAGTGCTTTAGGTTCTGCAATATTAATATCTCCTAACATTCCTAAGCTTGCTGATACTCCTCCCATTGTTGGATCAGTTAGTACTGAAATATATGGAAGTTTTTTATCTTTTATTTTTGCTAGTGCTGCACTGGTTTTTGCCATTTGCATCAGTGATATTAATGCTTCTTGCATTCGAGCGCCACCACTAGCTGAAAAACAGATTAATGGGCAATTATTTTCTAATGCTTGATTAACAGCACATACAAAGCGAGCACCAACAACCGATGCCATTGAACCTCCCATAAAAGAAAATTCAAAAGCAGCTGCAATGATTAATATTCCCTTTAGCGTACCTTGCATTACAATTAATGCATCTTTTTCATTTGTTACTTTTTGTGCAGCTGATATACGGTCTTTATATTTTTTTGAATCGCGAAATTTTAAAATATCTTTTGGTTCTAATTCAATACCTAATTCACTTGTACTATTTTCATCAAGAAAAGACAGAAGACGTTTACGTGCTGAAATACGCATGTGATGATCACATTTTGGGCATACTAATAAATTACTTTCTAATTCAGCTTTATAAAGAACTTGGTTACAGTTATTACATTTTGTCCAGATCCCTTCAGGAATGTTTGCTTTACGTGTTTGCGTAGTAATGTTAGTTTTATTTAGAATTTTTTCAATCCAGCTCATAAATAAACCTTTTGATTTGAATTTTTTTATAAATCTTATCATAATATTAATTATTATAATGATATTTGAAATATAATAGATAAATATTTTGTTGAATTATTGTGATTATTTCTTTGCGTATCTATATGTATTACATTATTCTTATAAGTGAGTAAGATTATAGTAATGTATTTCAATAATATTTAAACATAACATAATAATTATTAGAATAATCATTATAATATATGTGATATAAATATAATATATGTGATATAAATATAATATATGTGATATAAATTATTATTTATTGATAAAAATATTTTGTAAATTATATTTTTAGATATTCTGAATAGAATACTGTTATTTATGTTATAAAATATTGATTTTTAGTTTAATTAAGATAATTAATAAATAAAATCAATTGTTAAATACAAAATTGTTATAATTAAAAACATATAATTTTTAATTAATTCTAATATTAGAAATTCTAATATTAGAAATGTATTTTTTATAAAAAATAAAACAGTTTTTATAAAAATATTTAAAAAATTTTTATAATAAATTTATCTTTATGTATTTTATAATAAAATAAAAATATGCTATATTTAATAGATGATAAATTATAATTTTTATTTTTAAATTTTAAATTATATTAATTAAGTTGGTAATTAAGTTGGTATAAAAAAGGGTTCTGTTATTTTTTTTGGTAATTGATATTTTAATGGATATTTAACATAAACTAAATAAAGTCCTTCTGCTTTTGCAGTTGCTGCTGCTTTTTTTCTATCTTGTAGCTTTAAAAGTTCTTTTATCCAAGTAACATCTTTTTTTCCACAACCTATCTCAATTAAGCTACCAACAATATTACGTACCATACGATACAGAAAAGCATTAGCTGTAATGTCGACTATAATACAGTTATAGTATCGATAAACTTGAATGTTAGTTATATTACGAAAAGGAGATTTAGATTGACATTCTATGCATCTAAATGAAGAAAAATTTTTTTCTCCAATCAATGCTTGAGCAGCAATATGCATTTTTTTTTCATTTAATGGTGTATAACAATATGCAACTTTTTTTGCTAATATTGCTGGTCGATATTTATCATTGAAAATAATATAACGATATCGACGCGCTATTGCACTGAATCGAGCATGAAAATCTGAGGTAACAATTTTAGCCCAACGTATTGTAATATCAGGTGGTAAATAATTGTTAACTCCTATAGTCCATGCAGCGTTTGTTCGTACAGTCGATGTTTCAATATGTACAACTTGACCTGTAGCATGTACGCCAGCATCAGTACGTCCAGCACAATAAGTTTTGATACACTGATTAGCAATTTTTGTTAGTGCGAACTCTAAACATTCTTGTATAGTTTTCTGATTTTTTTGACGCTGCCAACCATAATAATGACTTCCATTATATTCAATACCTAATGCAATTTTTGTTTTTGGCAAATACTAATTTCTCCAATGTATTAATATTTTTTTTATAAATTTTTACAGTTTTTTTTGAAAAAGAGTAGCACTAATAGTTAATATTTACTGAAATATCATAAATGCTCAATATTAAAAACTATCTTTATGAAATTATTATTTGATCTTTAATTTTTATAGTGTTTTTCATTAAAAATAAATAAAAAATGTTTATTTCAATATTAAAAATTAAATTTTGCTTTTTTAAAATGTTTTGTTATTTATCATTATATAAATAGTAATAATTATTTAGATGATGTTACTTAATTAAAACATAATTCTTATTTTTTAATTTTAGTTAAAAATCTAGATAATAATGAAAATAACAAAAAATTAGTAGTTATAAAATCACATAAAATACTTATATTAGCAAATACAATAGCGTTTTATATTAGAATATTAAAATTTTTTTTATAAAATTAATTTTGCAGTAAATCCTAGCATTTTTAATATATCCGCTGTATATTTATTATCACAATTAACAGTAAGAGATGACCATTCTCGTCGTTTAGGATAATATTTACGTAAATGATCGAATGTACCATCAATATGAGCAAAGTTTCTTAAACAGGCATCATCACGACGTATATCATATACTAAATGTATTAAACGTTTCAAATTTTCTTGTGTTAATTTTCCATTGAAGTTAATTTGATTAAATTCTGCAATAGGCAATAAATCAATTACTGTTTCATTTTTTGTTTTTCCTAAAAATTTTTTAAATTCATTAAATATGTGTAATGTTCCTCGTATTTTCCCTTCAAGAGAATAACCAGCAATATGTGGAGTAGCGATAGTAGTATAAGTTAATAAAGGTAGTAAGAAGAAAGGTTCATTTTCCCATACATCTAATATGATGTATATTTTTTTTCCATTTGTTAATTTATTAAATAATATTTGATTATTAAAAACTGATCCACGACTAGTATTGATTAAAATTCGACCTGTTGGTATAGCTTCTAGTAATTCTTCATCTAATAAATGATATGAGGAATAATCTTTTGATTTATTCAAAGCAGGGTGGAAAGTTAAAATTTCGGCTTCATTAATTATTTTTTTTAATGAGCAAAATTTTTTATTATTTTTGGTTATATTTGCAAGAGGAGGGTCATAAAGTAATGTATGTACTCCCCATATTTTTAAATATTTATTAAGAAGATTTCCAATATTTCCTACTCCAAGAATGCCTACTGTTTTTTCTCTTAAATCAAAGCAATGATCTTGAGCTATCGTTAATAAGGCAGAAAAAACATATTCAACAACAGAAATAGCATTGCAACCAGTAGCGGTAGTGAAAGTTATTCCTGCCTTTTTTAACCATTTTTTGTCAAGATGTTCAAATCCAGATGTTGCAGTTCCTACAAATTTTACATTAGTATTGTCTAATAATGTTTCGTTAACTGGAGTAACAGAACGTACCATTAAAGCATCAAAATTTTTTACTATAGATTTAGAAATTAAACGACCTGGAATTGTTTTGACTTCACCTATTTTTTGGAATAATTGTTTTGCATAAGTGATATTTTCATCAATTAATATTTTCATCTATTTATATATCCATTCATATTTATAATGATTTAATTATTGTTATTAATTATTTTAAATATTATTTTTGAAATTTATTTAAAATGATTGATATTTTATTTCTGTTTAATATTTGATATCAAATATTAAAAATATATGTTTTTTATAGGATATTAAAAATATGTTTGCAGAATATATATTTGATAAATATAAAGTTATAGATCCGTATTATCCTTTGAAGGATTATTTTGTATATTATATTTTTTAAATTGTATTATAAAAAATTATCTATAAATATTTTAAAAAATATTTTTAAAATATGGTTTTCAACTATATATTTACTTTTAAAAAATATTGAACAGTAATATTGTTGACTAGTAAGAGCTAAAATTATCATTTTCATAAAATACATACTACGGAAAGATTTTATCAGTATTTAAAAAAATGACAATATTTTTCTGATCTTTTAGGCAACAGAAAATATAAAATTTTAATTTTTTGAGGCTTGAATTGCAGTTAGTGCAATAGTATAGACTATATCATCTACTAATGCACCTCTTGATAAATCATTTACTGGTTTTCGCATACCCTGTAACATTGGTCCAATAGATACTAAATTTGCTGAACGTTGAACTGCTTTGTAGGTTGTGTTACCAGTATTAAGATCAGGAAAAATAAAGACTGTTGCTTGACCTGCTACAGGCGAATTTGGTGCTTTTGATTTAGCAACATCTGCCATAATAGCTGCATCATATTGCAATGGACCATCAATTACTAAATTAGGATGTTTTTTTTGTACTAAACGTGTAGCCTTTCGAACTTTTTCTACATCACTACCACTGCTAGAATTACCAGTAGAATAAGAAATCATAGCAATTCGTGGTTCAATACCAAATGCTTTTGCAGAATAAGCAGATTGTATTGCTATTTCAGATAATTGTTCAGCTGTAGGATCTGGATTAATAGCACAGTCACCGTAAACTAAAACCTGTTCAGGTAATAACATGAAAAATATAGATGAAATAAGTGTATTTCCTGGAGAAGTTTTGATTAGTTGTAATGCTGGTCGAATTGTGTTAGCTGTAGTGTGAATAGCACCAGATACTAAACCATCAACTTCATTATTTTCTAGCATCATTGTACCTAAGACTACATTATCTTCTAATTGTGTACGTGCAATAATTTCAGTTACTCCTTTGTTTTTTCTTAATTCCACTAAACGTTTAATATAATTTTTTCGTACTTTTTTAGGAATGATGATTTCAATATCTGATTTTAATTTGATACCTTGAGTTGCAGCAACCTTTTTGATTTCATCTGGTTCTCCAAGTAAAATACAGGTAGCAATACCTTTTTCAGCACATATAGCAGCAGCTTTTACAGTACGTTGCTCACTGCCCTCTGGTAATATAATACGTTTGTTTGCTTTTCGTGCTAGTTCTGTTAATTGATAAAGAAATGCTGGAGGAGAGAGACGTTTAGGACGATTAGAATGAGCACTTAATGAATTAATCCATTTTTGATTTATATACAAAGCAATATAGTTTTGTATTTTTTGAATTCGTTCATGATCGTCAGCATATACTTCTAAGCTAAAGTTTTGTAAACTTAATGAAGTATTCCAAGTATTCATGTTAACCATTAATACAGGTAATCCAGTTTGAAAAGCAGGATAACATATTTTTTTTATAGATTTATCAATTATATAACCTCCAGTTAATAATAAAGCACCAATTTTTATACCATTCATTGCAGTTAAACAAGCTGATATAATTATATCATGGCGATCAGCAGATATTACTAGTAATGAACCTGGACGAAATAAATGAATCATATTAGATATACTATTTGTACAAAATATAATTGATTTTATTCTTCTTTTTTTTAGTTCTCCTTCATTGATAATTGTAGCATTTATGTGATTAGCAATATCAATACCACGTGTAGCTATTAAATCTAAATTCCAAGGAATACAACCTAATATTGGTAATGGACTATTCTTTTTTAAATAATTTATATCTATTTTTTTTGTTTTTTTTTGATTAGATCCTTCAAATATTTCTGATAAATCAGGTCGTATGTAACCATTTTCATCAATAGGTGCATTAAATTTGTTAATAATGACTCCAGTAATATTTTTGTTTTGTAAACCACCAAATTCTGAGCAGGCTAATTCAATATGTTCTTTTAATTGTTTTGATGTGTGATGGTTGAGTACTGTTACAAAAACGACATCACTTTCAAGTGTTTTAGCAATATCATAATTTAAAGATTGAGCAAAAGGGTGTTGTCTATTTGGCATTAAACCTTCAATTAGAATTACTTCGGAAAGTTGGGTATTTTTATGATAACGAGCTACAATTTCTTCCATTAAAAAATTTTTTTTATTATGAGCTAAGAATGATTCTACATTACTCATTTTTAATGGTTTATTAATTTGTTTTTCAGAATGCTTAAGTAAGATTTCAATAGTTTTGTCTTTATGTTTGAAACATTTTTGATCAATAGGTTGAAAAATACTTACATTTACCCCTTTTTGCTCCATTGATCGAATAAGCCCTAAACTAATGCTAGTTAAACCAACATTAATATCAGTTGGTATCAAAATTATTGTACGAGACACGTTTACCTCTTGAAAAATTTAATATTTACAAATCTTTAATGTAATATTAATAATAGGCAATATTAGCTAATTTGAATTTTTTATTTTGTTAGATAGTTGGTATCTTGAGCAATAACTAATTCTTCATTAGTTGGAATAACAAAAGCAGGAATACTATCTTCAGCAGTAATTGTTCCTAATTTGCCAAAACGCATGGATAAATTACGCTCATGATGATATTTAATACCAATTAAAGATAATTTTTTTAGCGTTAAAGCTCGTACGATAGAAGAATTTTCACCAATTCCACCAGTGAAAATAATTGCATCTAATCTTCCTTGCATCAATGTAGAATAACTTGCAATATATTTAGCTAAACGATGACAATAAACATCCATTGTACGTTTTGCCTCTAGTTTTTTGTAATAATTATTTTCTACATAACGATAATCGTTTGTCACTGTAGTTAACCCAAGTATACCAGACTCTTTTGTTAATAAAAGATGAATTTTTTTTAAACTCATTCCTAAGATATTATGAAGATAAAATATAATAGATGGATCAATATCTCCACTCCGTGTTCCCATTACTAATCCTTCTAGTGGTGTCAATCCCATGGAAGTATCAACTGATTTTCCATTAAGTATGGCAGTAATAGAAGATCCGTTACCTAAATGGCATGAAATCACATTTAATTCATTGATAGATTTATTAAGTTTTTTTGCTGCTTCTTTTGTGACATAGTAATGACTAATGCCGTGAGCGCCATAACGACGGATGCCATATTTTTTGTAGAGATAATATGGAATAGGATATAAATAAGATTCAGAAGGCATAGTTTGATGAAATGCAGTATCAAATACAGCAACTTGTTTATTTTTTAAATGTGGAAATACTTTTTGAATTTTTTGAATTCCCATTATGCTGGCCGGATTATGTAATGGAGCAAATGGAATAAGTGCTTCTATTTCTTCAATAACTTCATGATTAATAAGAGTTGATTTATGGAATTTTTCACCGCCATGTACAACGCGATGTCCAATGGCAGAAATTGCTTGAACTAGTGTGTTTTGTTTACTAAGAATGGTATTTGTCAGAAAATCTATTGCTTCATTATGTCCAAATTTTTTACGTAAAGAAACTTCATGTTTGCTACCTTTCATTTCCCATTTTATTTTGCTTTCTGCTAGATAAAAACATTCTGCTATACCAGATAATTCTTGGTAATTATTTATTGGATTTATAATAGCAAATTTAAGTGAAGAACTACCACAGTTTAAAACAAGTATTAATTTATTTGACATATCTCCCTCCTATGAATTGATGATAGAATTTTATTGAAAGCTGTATGAATGATAGGAAGTTAGGTTAATAAATGTTTATATTTTTATAAAAAATAATTTTGCTAACTTATTTTTCTTAGTATTAAATTTAACGATTAATATCATTTTTAGTAAATTAATATGAGCATAAAAATAAAAATATTTATAAATTCTAAGTTAAATATTAAATTTTAGAATCTAATTTTTTAGTATTATGAATTAAAATCTAAAAATAGACAAAAATAAAATTTATTTATCATTATTTTTTCTTTTATAAGAATTTATATTAAAAAATAAATGTTTTGCATTTGTTTTTTATATTTTTATTTTTGATAGATTAGATTGTTATAATTTTACAGATTGGATTTTTATGAAATATAATTCTATAATACATATAAGTTATTTAATGAAATTATAAAGCATAAAATATATTTACATTATTAGAGTTAATTTTATTAAAATAACATAAAAATATTACTTTTTTGATTTGATAAGAATTATTGTTAATATTAAACATCTTCTTTGATTAATATTAAACATCTTCTGATGTTACCTGTCTTTTTATTATGCAATTATTTTTAATAATTAAGGATTTCCATAGATTTATAAAATTATAATTTATGAGTTGCAAATAAATATGTAAATATTTTTTTGGTATTTATTATTTTTGTATAAATTATGAAGATTATTACATAATTTTTTATATGGCCAAATATATTATATATTATGAATTTTAAAAAACAAGATTGGTCTTTTTATGAAGTTATGTATTAAATTTAATTTTTTTGGTTTATCTAAAAATTTTAAAAATTTTATTAAATATTTATATTTTATACATTTTATTTTGCGATTGTCTTAGTTATAAAAAAATACAAAAACATTTTTGCTCAATATTTTTGAAAGTTTTTATTTTTATAAAACTAATTTATATAAAATTATTGATTTAATTTTAAGAATATATAAATTTTCAATAAAGCTTCAAAAAAAGTATATTATTTAATAAAATAATAATAAAAAGTAAAATTTATTCATAGCACCAAATACTATTTTTATATTTTAAATATTAAATTTAATTAAATGATAAATATATTGTTTATTTTTAAGGAGAAATCATGAAATGATATTAACATGTAAAGGATTTTTATTTGATTTGGATGGCACATTAGTTGATTCTTTATCGAGTGTCGAATATTGTTGGAAAAAATTTAGTCATCGACTTGGTATTTCAGAAAAAGATGTTTTGGAATATATTCATGGAAAACCTGCGATAACTTCTATTCGTCATTTTATGCCTCATACAGATGAAACTGATATTAAAAATATTTTTCATTGGTTAGAAAATATGGAAACAGAAAATATGTCAGGTATTGTAGCAATGCCTGGTGCAATTTCTTTGCTTGAAAAATTAAACAAACTTTTTATCCCATGGGCAATTGTTACTTCTGCTACAATGTCAATAGCTTTGAATCGTATTAAATCTGCAGGTTTACCTGAACCATTGCATTGGGTTACAGTTGAAAAAGTAAAAAATGGCAAACCGCACCCGGATCCTTTTTTGCTTGGTGCGAAATTATTGGGATTACCTCCTAAGTTTTGTATTGCAATTGAAGATGCGGAAGCTGGTATTTATTCTGCATTAGATGCTGGATGTCCAGTTATTGCTCTTAATGCACAATTATATATGCCAAGAAGATCAGAGATTTCAATGATCATAAAATCATTAACTGAATTAAATATTGCAAAAATAGATCATCGATGTGTTATTAGAATAAATAATTTGTAATTATCTATAATTATTTTTTTTAAAAATATCATAAAATTGTATGTTGTTACTTATTTTATAAGTATTGCTATATAATTTTTATGATACTTTTTCTTAAAATATTTTTTAAGTTTTATATTAAAATATAAATATTTTAATGGGAAACTGATTTATTGTAAGTTTTTATTTTTAATAAACATATTTTCTTTTTTTTTGTATATGAATTTATCAGTTTATGTGTTAATTATTTTTTAATTGCTATTTTAAAAATATTATTTTTTTTAACAAGCAGAAAAAATGATGTTCTTACATATATTGTAGATGCAATCTGATATTTAAATATTTTTTGTATGTATATAAACTACTTTTATACTGTTAGTAATTATATTTTTATTTTTTAAGTTTATATACATTTAATATAAAATCGATATTAATTTGATTTCTTAATGTTTGCATTTTTTATAAAAATACAAAAATGGTTTATTGATCTAAAAATTTTATGATATACTATTTTTATAATTAATTTTAAATTTTACTAATTGATTATAAGTTTTGTTTTTATTTTTTTAAATTTTTATAAAAATTTCTTCTAAAATCAATTTATACATAGATTTTTTACATAAATAAAATGATTTGTTATATACATAAAATATTAATTTTAATTTAATTTATATTTATATTAAAATATTATATGATTCTTTATGTTAGATTTTTTTTAAATAATTTTTTATTTTATCATTTAATATAAAAATTACTAACTATAATAGATACTAATTTTCATATATACTAAGATTCTTTTTTGTATAAATTATAGATGTTTAAAGGTTAGTAAATTAACATTCCATTTTTGAAATAATCCATAGTAAGATTAATAGTATTGATAATTATTGTATTATAATTATTTTTATGAATCAATTATTTTATTTAATTCAATAGGTATTTATAAGAATTATTAATTGTAGTAAAAATTTATTTTAGTTATCTTATAAATACAATTATCTTATAAATACAAAATGGTGTAGTTTTTTGTAAAAAGGATTATTTTTGCTGTTTTTTATGTTTTTTGATAAAACTTTATGTAATTTTTTGTATGCTATAGTTATAATATAAAAATTAATAAAATTTTTTTATAAGTAAAAAGAATAAAATAAAAAAATATCTACTAATTTTTAAAATGATCATATAAATTTTTAATTCTGTGAATGAAAATTTAATATAAAACCATAATTATTAGGAGAATTAAAATGGTAATTCAACGAACATTATCTATTATTAAACCACATGCGGTTAAGAAAAATATGATCGGTGCAATTTATTCTCGTTTTGAACAAGCTGGTTTTAAAATTATTGCTGCTAAAATGGTATTTTTTAATCGTGAAGAAGCTAAAGTTTTTTATAGTGAGCATAAAAATAAAGTATTTTTTGATATTTTAATCGATTTTATGGTTGGACCTATTATGTTACAAGTTTTAACTGCTGAAAATGTTATACAACGATATCGTGATTTGATGGGAGCGACTGATCCGAGTAAAGCACTAACAGGAACATTACGTGCTGATTATGCAGATAGTTGCAGTGAAAATGCAGTACATGGTTCAGATTCTATTATTTCATCAGAAAGAGAAATTAGTTTTTTCTTTACGGAAAAAGAAATTTATCCTCGTTAATATAAAAATATTTATTAGAAATAAACAAATATTTAATAAATATTAGATTAATATATTACTTTTAAAATAAACTTTCATTAAATCTTGATAAAGATTTTATAAATGCGCACATGAAAATCATTCAATCTAAAAAAATCACAAATACTATTTCTTTTCCTGGTTTTAGAAAAATTAATTTGATGAATTCTAGAAAAATTAATTTGATGAATATGGATCGTAAAAAAATGCAACAATTTTTTATAGATTTAGGGGAAAAAGCGTTTAGAGCTGATCAGATAATGAAATGGATTTATCATAATTATTGTGATGATTTTGATTTAATGACCAACATTAATAAGAAATTACGCAGTAAATTACAATCAGTTGCTGAAATTCGTATACCTGAAATTCTTCAAGAACAGCGTTCTGTTGATGGTACAATAAAATGGGGGATTAGTGTAGGTCAACAAAAAGTAGAAACAGTCTATATTCCTGAAAAAAATCGTGCAACTCTTTGTATTTCTTCTCAAATTGGTTGTGCACTTGCATGCAAATTTTGTGCAACTGCACAACAGGGTTTTAATCGTAATTTATCTGTTTCAGAGATTATAGGACAATTATGGAGAGCCAATCAGGTTATTAATTCTTCTGCTTCTTTTTGCAGAAATCATGATATTACTAATGTTGTAATGATGGGGATGGGTGAACCTTTATTAAATTTACATAATGTTATACCAGCTCTGAAAATTATGATGGATGATTTTGGCTTTGGATTATCAAAAAGACGGGTTACTTTATCAACTTCTGGTGTTGTACCTGCACTTGATAAGTTAGGTGATATGATTGATATTGCTTTAGCAATTTCTTTACATGCACCTAATGATAAACTGCGTAATGAAATTATACCTATTAATAAAAAATATAATATTTCTTCTCTGCTTGCTAGTGTTAAACGTTATTTAAATAAATCAAATGCTAATCAAGGACGTGTTACTATTGAATATGTAATGTTAAAAGATATAAACGATACTGTTAAACATGCATATCAATTGGTTGAATGTCTTCGAAACACCCCTAGTAAAATTAATTTGATCCCATTGAATGTATTTCCAGGGGTATTATATACTCCTACTTCTAATAAACGCATTGAAGATTTTGCAAAAATATTAATAAAACATGGTTTTACTACTATTATTCGTAAAACTCGTGGTGATGATATTGATGCAGCATGTGGTCAATTAGCGGGAGATGTTATTGATCGAACAAAACGTACATTAAAAAAAGATTTTTTTGTACACTAATACAATAAAAATGATTTTTTATTATATGTATTGACTAGAATTAAATAACTGTGATGATTCAAAAATAAAAATTCTTTATGCAATCATTCATAAAACTTTAATTTATAAGAAAATATAATATAAAAAATAATATTAAAAGTTATGTAATAAAATGCAGATTATCTATTGAATATTTAAATAATTTAAAATAAAATATTATTATTTAAATTTATTAATATTTAACAACTGTAATATAATAAGTTATTTTAAATAAGTCATTTTGAAAATTCATAAAATTGATTTTTACGAATATGAATATTACATCTAAAACAGAAACAACAGAAATTACTATAGGACAACGTTTATTACAGGCGCGAGAAGCGCTCGGTTTTTCATTGGAAAATGTTGCCGAAAAACTGTGTTTAAAAGTATGTATAGTACGTGCAATAGAAAATAATAACTCTAATGATATCGATCCTACTTTTCTTAGGGGTTATATTCGTTCTTATGCAAAATTACTTAAAATTCCAGAAAAAGAAATACTGGACCTATTAGAAGTGAATACACCAAAAAATACCATAACAACATCACCTGTACATACTTATTCTTTAGGAAAAATACAAAAAAAAAGAGAAGGTTGGTTAATGAAGTTTACTTGGTTGATTATGACTATGATTATTGCTATGATAAGTATTTGGTGGTGGCAAGATCATAAAGTTGAAAAACAAGAAATTAAAGTTATGGCTAAAAAAAATCAGGTCGGGTTTTCTGATTTTGGAAATCATTCTTCTTCTAAATTTGAAGAGCAAATCGGTAAGTACTAAAAAAAGTATAATAAGAATTTTTTAAACACTATAGATAGAATAGAATGTGTAAAATTTATACGATTAGCAAATATTAATATTTTTTGCAATAATTATAAAAATATTTTTGATATGATACTTAAAATATTATAAAAATTAGTCTCGTTTATATGTTCATAAATTATAATATAAGGAAACTAGTATTTATAAATTATTTTAAAATATTTGTATTTATTTTTTATCTCAGTAGTTTAATAGTTTATACAAATAAACATCTTTAGATCTTTAGGTAAAAATAAATAATAAATAATATTTTTATAAAAAATGAACAATACTGATTGCTTTTTAAAAATCTTATCTTATAAATCAAGATAAGTCAGTAGTTCATATAAAATAAAAATGTCAGAAACAATTTTTTGATAGAGAAGTAAGTACAGTTAAAATTTGTATTAAGTAGTTAGTTTCCTTACCAATTAAATATTAATGTAATTTCTAATTAATCATATAACTTTAAAAACAATTATGCTGCTCTTTTGCATTGTTTGTATCATAGTTAAAATGGCTGAAAGTTTATTCAGTGCTATTTTCTTACCTAAATTTTAATAATATCTAATAAAATAATATCTTATAAAAAAGGATACACTAATAATTAAATATGATAGATGATAAAAATCAAAATCTTTAGTTAATGATTTTTGTGATTTATGTAATTATTAATATTTCTATTTTTGAAGGTGATTAAGACATGTATACATTTTCAATTAAAAGGCGTCAATCAACACGTATTTACGTGGGTAATGTTGCTATTGGTGACGGTGCACCCATTACAATACAATCTATGACCAATACAAATACAACAGATGTTATTGCAACAGTCCAACAAATTAAAGAATTAGAAAGAGTTGGTGTAGATATTATTCGTATATCTATACCAACAATGGATGCAGCTGAAGCGTTTAAATTGATTAAAAAAGAAGCAAAAGTTCCGATTATTGCTGATATTCATTTTGATTATCGTATTGCATTAAAAGTTGCTGAATATGGTGTAGATTGTTTACGCATAAACCCTGGTAATATAGGAAATAAAAAACGCATTCATCAAGTAATTGATTGTGCTCGCGATAAAAATATCCCTATTCGTATAGGTGTTAATGGTGGTTCATTAATACAAGATTTAAAAAAAAAATATACCGTACTTACTCCAGAAGTATTAGTAGAATCAGCTATGCGTCATGTTGATATATTAGATAAATTAAATTTTGATAAGTTTAAAGTAAGCGTTAAAGCTTCGGATGTATTTTTGGCTATTAGTGCTTATCGTTTATTAGCTAAAAAAATTGATCAGCCATTACATGTTGGTATTACTGAAGCTGGTGGAAAACGAGCAGGTTCAGTAAAATCTGCTATTGGAGTGGGTATTTTGTTATCTGAAGGTATTGGTGATACATTACGTATTTCGTTAGCTGATAACCCCATTGAAGAAGTGAAAGTTGGTTTTGATATTTTAAAATCACTTCGTATTCGTTCAAGAGGTATTAATTTTATCGCTTGTCCAACTTGTGCGCGTCAGGAATTTGATGTTATTGGTACTGTAAATGCTTTGGAAAAAAGATTAGAGGATATTATTACACCAATGGATATTTCAATCATTGGTTGTGTTGTTAATGGACCTGGTGAAGCAGAATTAGCGAATTTTGGTGTTACAGGAGCAAAAGCAAAAAGTGGATTTTACG
Source organism: Arsenophonus symbiont of Ornithomya chloropus (assembly GCF_964026495.1). NCBI lineage: Bacteria > Pseudomonadati > Pseudomonadota > Gammaproteobacteria > Enterobacterales > Morganellaceae > Arsenophonus > Arsenophonus symbiont of Ornithomya chloropus. The sequence goes on from NZ_OZ032148.1 coordinate 185,151, forward strand.
AAAATGGTGTACGTCAAAAAGAGCGTTTAGATAATGATAATATAATAGATTTATTAGAAGCGAAAATTCGAGAAAAAGCATTAATTTTAAATAAAAAGTATCAAATTAACATAAAACAAAAATAGAATTTTTTTAATAAAATATTTTTTATAAGATTTTATTTTTTATTTCTTTGCTTCTTTGAATTAAAATTACGTGTTTGTATTATACAATAGAGAAATAAATAAGTTGATAAATAAGATTCAATCTATCCGTGGTATGCATGATTGTCTTCCTATTAGTATTCAATTTTGGCAAAAAATTGAAAATATATTAAAGACAATTTTTGTTAGTTATGGTTTTTCTGAAATACGTACCCCAATTGTAGAGCAGAATGTTTTATTTTCGAGAGCGATTGGTAAATTTACTGATGTAGTTGAAAAAGAAATGTATACCTTTCATGACCGAGATGGTAATTTAATAACATTACGTCCAGAAAATACTGCTGCTTGTATACGTTCTGGTATTGAGCATGGATTTTTGTACGATCAGCCACAACGTCTTTGGTATTTAGGACCAATGTTTCGTTATGAGCGTCCACAAAAAGGACGTTATCGTCAATTTTATCAGTTTGGTGCTGAAGTTTTTGGTTTAACTGGGCCAGATATTGATGCTGAAATTATAATTATGACAAAACGGTGTTGGTCTCAATTAGGAATCAGTAAATATCTTTCTTTGGAAATAAATTCACTTGGTTCATTAGAATCACGGTTGAAATATTCTAAAGTATTATCAATGTTTTTGAAAAAACATGAAGATAAATTAGATGAAAATAGCCGACGTCGCATGTTCATTAATCCATTGCGAATATTTGATTCAAAAAATCCTCAAATTCAAGATTTATTAAATGATGCACCTCTTCTTTTTGATTATCTTGATGATGTCTCTAAAAAACATTTTTTAAAATTATGTAAATTACTTGATATTACAGGAATTCAATATAAAATTAATCCTCGTTTAGTACGCGGATTAGATTATTATAATTGCACTGTATTTGAATGGATTACTAATGTTTTAGGTGCAAAAGGTACTATTTGTGCTGGTGGTCGTTATGATGCGTTAGTAGAACAACTTGGTGGGCGAAAAACCAAAGCTATAGGTTTTGCAATAGGTATGGAACGTACAGTATTATTAGTTAAAAAATTAAATTCAGATTTTATACATAAGTATTCTTCGCCTGATATTTATTTAATATCTTATGGTAAAAATAGTCAAAATATAATATTAAAATTAGCAGAAAAAATACGAGATCAAATGCCATTTTTAACGTTAATTACTCATCATGGTGGTGGTACTTTAAAAAAACAATTAGCAAAAGCTAATAAATATAAAGCAAAAATTGCACTTATTTTAGGTGATGATGAATATCGATCTGAATCAATTACAATAAAAAATTTATATACAGGTAAACAAGAAAAAATTTTTCAGAAATGTCTCAATATACGTTTGACAGAAATTTTAGGCTAAAAAGATTTGATGAAATTTTATGTTATTAATTGCAAAATAAAGATGATTAAACATTATTTTATTAATAAAAAAAGAATGTTAATCATCTTGTTCATCATTGGATTAAATCTAATAACACTTAGTCATTATCATTGGCAATCATTGTATTTATCTCTTCTGAATACGAAAGCTTATTTTTCTGAAAAAAAAAATTTTCAATGGTATGAAAGGTTTAAAGAATTTTTTTTTAGTAATGAGCAGTTTTTTGATGCAAAAAAAAATATTTATTTTGTTTTAAAGAATATAGAAGAAGCAAAGATTTTAGTAGAAAAAAATGATCTTTTGAATGCAGAAAAAGTATTGTTAAAAGCATTAACACTGACAAATGTAAAAAATATTCAGAATTTAATTAATATTAGATTAGCGCGTATTCAATTAGCTTTAAATCATACAGAAAAAGCACTGGTTTCTTTGATGGAAGTAGAAGAGAAAACGTGGAATATGATTGTAGAAAATATACGAGGTGATATTTTTCTTAAAAAAAATGATATTCCTGCTGCTCGTGCAGCTTATTTAAAAGGATTAGAATCAGATGGATCTGAAAATATGAAAACTATATTAAAAATAAAAATGAATAGTTTATCACAGCAAGAGGGATATTGAGATGCAAACAATCAAAATATTTTTTTTTGTTACATCAATAATAATTTTGTTAATCGGATGTTCAAGTAAAAAAAATTTTACGTTTATCTCTTCTATCCCTCCAGTTAATAATCAATTTACTCCTATTGTGATTTGGAAAAATATCATAGGACATGGTACTGGAAAGTATTATTCAAAAATTTCTCCTGTTTATGATAATTTTGTTGTTTATGGAGCGGATCGTCGAGGTATTATAAAAGCAATCGATTTTAATTCCGGCAATATATTATGGTCAATTGATTTATTAAACCAAATTGGTTATATTACAAACAATAAACCTATATTACTTTCTTCTGGATTAACTATTTCAGGAGATAAGATTTATATGGGAGCAGAAACTGGTCAATTAATTGCATTAAATAAGTTTAATGGAAAAGTTGTATGGGTTACTAATGTTGCTGGAGAAGCAATTTCGCAACCTGTAGTCAGTGATGGTTTAGTTTTAACTCATACTAGTAATGGAGTATTACAGGCTTTAGATATAAAAAATGGAAATATTAAATGGAGTATTCACTTAGATAATTATTCAATATTATCTATAAGAGGTAAATCTGCTCCTAGCATATTTTATGGTATTGCAATTGTTGGTAGTAATAATGGTAGAATTACTGCAATAACCTTGTCTCAAGGAGAAATTCTTTGGCAGCAATATATTGATAATATGCATGGTATCAATAAAATCCTACCTTTGCATGATATTAATATGACACCGGTTATTGATATTAATTTAGGTGTTATATTTGCTGTTGCATATAATGGTAATTTGGTTGCAATTAATCTACATTCTAATCAAATTATATGGAGTCGTAATTTAGGATCGATTCATGATATTATTATTAAAAATGAAACTATTTATTTAGTAGATCAAAATGATTCTGTATTAGCAATTCGCAAAAGTGATGGTGTTATCTTGTGGATGCAAAATGCTTTTTTATATCGTAATTTAACTGCACCAAGTATCTATGATAGTTTTTTAGTTATGGGTGATGGAGAAGGATATCTTTACTGGTTAAATGTTCATAATGGTCAATGTGTTGCACAAAATAAATTAAATTCCTCTGGATTATTAACTCGGCCAATTGTTGTTAATAATAAATTATTAATTCAAGCAAAAGATGGAACCCTTTATTTACTTCAGTCTTAATTTACTTCAGTCTTAATTGTTTAATGTGCTTCAATATATTTGATTACAAAATTATATCAGATTTTTATTTCAAATTAATTTTGTTGTTTTTGAAATTAAAATAAGAATGCTTATTATTTTTTTTGAGGTTTATTTTTTAAAATGATACCGATAATTGCATTAGTAGGTCGTGCTAACGTAGGAAAGTCTACTTTGTTTAATAGATTAACAAAAAGTAGGGATGCATTAGTTGCTGATGTTTCTGGTTTAACGCGTGATAGAAAATATGGTAGAGCTTTTTTATTAGGACAGGAATTTATTATTATTGATACTGGAGGCATCAATGGATCAGAAGAGAAAATACAATTGCATGTATTTTCACAATCTTTGTTAGCTATTCAAGAAGCTGATATTATTTTTTTTCTAGTAGATATTTGTACTGGAATTATACCATTAGATTATAAATTTATAAAAAATTTACGTAGTTCTAATAAAGAAATTTATCTTCTTATAAATAAAACAGATGGTTGTAATTTTAATAATATATTGAGTGATTTTTGTGTGCTTGGTATAAAAAATATTTATCCGATTGCAGCATTGTATGGTTTTGGTATTTTTTCACTTATAAAAAAAGTTATTGCTTCATGTTATAAAAAAAAATTGATAGATAAGATAAATAATTTTAAATTACCTTTAAAATTGAGTCATACTATTGATTATTTTTCTCGAAAAAAGCAAAATATTATTAAAAATACTCAAAAAAATCCATTTGATCCATTTTTATTACCAATTAGATTAGCTATTGTTGGTCGACCAAATGTTGGAAAATCAACATTAATTAATAATATTGTAGGTGAAAATAGGGTAGTAGTGTATGATATGCCTGGTACAACTCGTGATAGTATTGATATCCCAATAGAAAGAAATCAATATAAATATATACTTATTGATACTGCTGGTATTCGAAAAAAGAAAAAAATAACTGAAAAATATGAAAAATTTTCAATTATGAAGACATTAGAATCTATTGAATATGCTCATGTTGTTTTATTGTTAATGGATGCAAAAGATGGAGTTTTTGATCAAGATTTATCTTTGTTAGATACTATTTTGCATACTGGTCGTTCTTTAGTCATTGTAATAAATAAATGGGATACTATCTCATGGAAAGAGCGTAAATCTATAAAAAGTATTCTTAATTTGCGATTAACTTTTGTTAAATTTGTTAAAATTCATTTTATTTCAGCTTTATATGGTAGCGGTGTTGATCATATGTTTCAATCTGTTAACGCATCATATTTATCTGCAACCCGTCGAATGAGTACTTCTTTATTAACTCGAATGGTTAATATGGCAGAGAAACAACATCAACCGCCATTAATAAGAGGACGCAGAATGAAAATGAAATATGCACATGCTATAGGTTATAATCCGCCAGTTATATTAGTACATGGAAATCAAGTAGAAGATGATATTCCTAGTTCTTATAAACGTTATTTAAGTAATTATTTTTGTAAAAAGTTACATATGATAGGAACTCCTGTTCGTATTGAATTTAAAAAGAACTATAATCCATATGTTTAAAAGATAAAAAACATTTAAAATTAATCGAGTGATGTTAAATTTAATTTAAATATTGATAAGTATCAAAAGCTCAAATTTTCTAGAAAATATTTTTTTTTCTAAAGTTTAAATCCATTCTTTTTTTATTAAAAAATTTTTGTATAGTTTTTCTTCTTCTGAGTCTAATTTAGGATGATAATTATATTCCCAACGGGCTAATGGTGGTAAAGACATTAAAATTGATTCTGTGTTACCATTGCTTTGTAACCCAAATATGGTTCCACGATCATACATTAAATTAAATTCTATATAGCGTCCTCTTCTATACAATTGAAATTGACGTTCACGATTGTTCCATATCATTTTTTTTCTTTTTTTAATAATTGGTAAATATGCATCAAGAAACCCATTGCTTACATCTTGAATAAAATTAAAACAAGTGTTAAAGTTAGGCTGATTTAAATCATCAAAAAATAATCCACCTACTCCACGCGGTTCGTTACGATGTTTAATGAAAAAATATTCATCACACCAATTTTTGTAATTTTTATATATTTGTTCTCCATAAGGTCTACATAAAGCTTCTGCAGTTTTATGCCAGTGTATAATATCTTCTTCAAATCCATAGTATGGTGTTAAATCAAATCCACCACCAAACCACCATGTTGATAATTTATTTTTTTTTGCAATGAAAAAACGAACATTTAAATGAGCCGTTGGAACATAAGGATTGATTGGATGAGCAACCAAAGAGACCCCCATTGCTTGATATGTAGATCCAATTAAAGATGAACGTTTTTCTGTAGCAGAAGATGGTAATTTTTCACCATTTATGTTTGAAAAGTTAATAGTTGCTTTTTCGAAAATTAATCCATTGGTTATAATACGACTACGTCCTTCTTTTTTTGGTTTTGTTTTTATTGTCCAAAAATTTTCTTTAAATTTTTCTTTGCCATCAATATCTTCAAATTGTTGGCAAAATTTATTTTGTAAATTAAGAAAAAAAATTTTAATATTATTGATATTTGGTGTATTCATAAATAAATTATTGATAATAAAATTACATTTATTTCATTATACAGAGAATATGATTGATATATAGTGCTTATTAATAGATAATATTTCGCATAGATTATAATAGTTATAAAATAACATTTACATTCATAAATGTTCATAGAAGATTTTTTGCTTTTTTTATTTTTTGATATTTCATAGTTTTTTGATATTAATAATCAATTATGATAAGTATAATTTATACTATTTAAATATAACAATATTATATTTTTTAGAAAATTAATATAAAAATATTAATTTTTCAATAATTAGATTTATTGTTGTTAACAAGTAATAATTTTTTTTATTAGAATTAGAAACTAAATATTTTAATAAAAAATGAATAATTAAGACAGAATTTGATTTTCATGATCTTAATCATTCTTATTTTTTTTAAAATCTAAATAATAAAAATGACAGCATAAAGACTAAAAAATTGTAAAGATAGTAATAATAAATTTTTATTTTAAAAAATATTTTCTACACAAATATTTTTTATGAAAAAAAATATTTTTCATGAATATATTAATTTATTAAATTAATATATATATTAAAAATGTTTAAATATTTTTTTTAAAAAAAATAACTATTTTATAAGAAGTATATTATATATTTTTTTATTTTTAATATATGAATGATTTTAATATCTAAAAATTGAATAGAATAAAAAAAATATAGTATTAATAAATACTGAATCCAGTTTTTTTTGAATTAATAATAATGATTAAAATCATATTATTTTTTACAGATTTATTTTTTCGTGAAATATTGTTAATTTTTAATTATTAAATCATTTTGTTTTTTTATATATAAATTGTATAACTAGTCTACTAAAATTATGCATGTAATTTTTAAATTTTTATTTTTTTTATTGATATAATATAAGTATATTCATTTGTATCAATAAAATAAAAGGAAATAATTTAATAAAATTATATTATAAATATATATTTATGTTTTTTAATAAATATGGCAAAGATTATTATTAATATGTATTTGTGTTTTATTAAGTTATATATATGCAATATTTTATTTATTCATTGGTATTTTATAGAAATGTAGATTTTATCTCTATTTTTTTAAAGATTAGATTTAGGAATTATTGGTTTATATATGTAAACTATTGTAATAATTTTTTCTGTTTTGCAAAAAACAGTATCTATTTTAGATTTTTTATGTTTTTCTTAAGTTTTCTAGAAACTATGCCATATTTTTTTATAATGTAATTTAAAATTTAATGTACATTTATTAATTAGATAAAAATAACTTTAATTATTTGTTTTTTATATTATTTTAAAAAATTATAAAAATAAAATATGCATCAGATTTTTTATTTTGTATATGATAGTAAAATTATTTATGATCGTTTTGTTGAACATAATTATTTTTTTATTGTCATAATAATTATTTTTTTATTGTCATAATAATTGTTTCTCCTAAAATAATAGATCCAGTAGATTTTATTAATTGTTTTATTTCATCCATATTAGAGATAATTACAGGTGTTAGTGTAGATTTTGCTTTTTTTTCTAATAAAGGAAGATCAAATTTGAGTATCAAATCACCTATTTTTACTTTTTGTCCTTCTTTTGCTATTCTAAAGAACCCTTCACTTTTTAATTCAATGGTATCAATACCAAAATGTACAAATAATTCGATACCATCATCTGATCTCATGGAAAATGCATGATTTGTTTCAAAGATTTTGCTGATTGTTCCATTTATGGGAGCAACAATTTTGTTACCAAATGGTTTAATAGCAATTCCATCTCCAACAATTTTTTCTGAAAAAACAACATCTGGAACATCTTGTATATTAACAATTTCACCTGAAATTGGTGCAAGAATATTAATAATTTTATTTTTATTTTCTGAAACAAGTGATTTCACTTTATTAAATATACTCATAGATTTTCCTTTATTTTTGATTAAAATTACAGTATATTGATAATATAATCATGTTATATTGTTTTTTATAAATATTTCAATAACATCCATTAATTCTTTTGCTGTTGATTGAGTTAGTGCTTCTTTGGCTAATTTTTTTGTATCTTGAAATTTTGCATTTCTGATAATTTTTTTTATTTTTGGTATCGAGGTGCTATTCATGCTAAATTCATCCAATCCCATCCCCAGTAGTAATAATGTAGCCCGTTCATCACCGGCAAGTTCACCACACATACCAGTCCATTTCCCTTCTGCATGAGCAGCATCAATAACTTTTTTGATTAGTTTTAATACAGAAGGAGACATTGGATCGTATAAATGTGAAACAAGTTTATTTCCACGATCAACTGCTAGTGTATACTGAGTTAAATCATTGGTACCAATGCTAAAAAAATCGACTTCTTTTGCTAAGTGATTTGACATAATTGCTGCTGCTGGTGTTTCAATCATTATCCCTACTTCAATTGATTTATTAAATGCTATTTTTTCTTTAATTAATTGATTTTTAAGGATTTGTAATTCCTTTTTTAAACTTCTAATTTCTTCAACAGAAATCACCATGGGAAACATAATACGTAATTGACCAAATGTAGAAGCTCTTAATATAGCTCGTAATTGAGCATGAAGAATTTCTTTTCGATCTAGGGAAATACGAATTGCTCTCCAGCCAAGAAACGGGTTTTCTTCTTTGGGTAAGTTCATATAAGGAATATTTTTATCACCTCCAATATCCATTGTACGAATAATAACAGTTTTTGGATATATGCTTTCTGCCATTTTTTTATAGGTTTGAAATTGTTCTTCTTCTGTTGGTAAAGTATTGCGATTCATGAACAAAAATTCAGTTCGATATAAACCAATACATGCACTTTTATCTATATCATAAAAGTTACTAATGTTAGTACAAACTTCTACTTGATGTCCGTCTAGAGTAATAGCTGGTAGATTTTTAAATTTTTTTAATTCATTTTTTTCAGATAAATATTTTTTTTTGATTTTCTTTAATTTATTAATTTGATTTGTAGATGGATTTTTATAAATGTGATTATTAATGGCATCTAATATAATATAATCATTTGGTTGAATTTGGTTTGTGGCATTACTTGTGCCAACAATAGCAGGAATTTCTAAGGATTTTGCCATAATTGAAGTATGTGAGGTTTGACCTCCTAAATCAATAATGAAGCCAAGTACTTTTTTAAAATTTAATTGTGCTGTTTGAGAAGGAGTAAGATCGTGTGCAACTAAAATAATTTCTTCAGTAATTGTACTTAAATCAATAATTGGTAAGCCTAGAATATTTTTTAGTAAACGTGTACCAATATCTCTAACATCAGTAGCACGTTCTTTTAAGTAAGCATCATTTAATTCTTCTAATGCTATTGCTTGTTCTTCAATGACTTTTTGAGTTGCTGCATCTGCTGTTTTATGTTCTTTTTGTATTAAAGCCAAAATTTCCTGTTCTAGCTCTTCATCTTCTAGTAACATAATATGACCTTCAAAAATTTCTGCTTTTTCTTCACCTATTTTTTTTTTAGCGATTTTTTTTATATTTTTTAATTGTTCTACTGCTTGTTTTCTTCCAGTAATAAATCTATTAATTTCATTGTTAATTTGGGTATCAGTAATTTTTTTTTGATTGCCAACAATTAATTCTTCTTTCAGAATTAATGCTTTCCCGAAGGCGATACCTGGTGATACTGAAATTCCTAAAATCATAAATATTGTTACCTTATTAACAATGGGTGGATAATATTTAGCTCATAGGGATATTATGGCTGCAAAATTAATCGTTAATTATAGATTCTATTTTTAATATTTTTTATATAGATAAATTAAAAATTTTGATTTTGTTTTTTATGATCTTCATTTCTATTCTAATTTAGCCATAACTTTAACTAGATGTTCTACTGCTTGTTTTTCATCTTCACCTTCTGCTGATATAGTTACAACTGTACCTTGACTTAATTCTAGTGTTTGTAATTTAAATAAACTTTTAGCACTTGCAGATTTATCACCAAGTTTTAATGTAATTTCAGAAGAGAAATTTTTGGCTTCTTTAACAAACTGAGATGCAGGACGAGTATGTAAACCATGAGATGCTGTTATTATGACTTCTTGTTTGAACATATTATTTTCCCCTCAACAAATTTAATATGTTTTGTTGATAATATAACATATTTTAGCTGAAAAAATCTGAATTTGCGTACTACTTTTCTCAGAATATACAAGGACAGTTTTTTCTGTGATGAAGCATATATGTTATGAATATTAAAATTATATAAATAATATAATTTCTTTGTTTTATTTTTAAATATTTTTTAAATTCCTGTTATGTAAGATAATTTGTGTTTGAAATATTAAAAATAATTTTTAAAGATCATCTTAACACATAGTTAAATTACATTTAAAATATAAAATATATCAAATATTTTGTAAGTAACATAATTTAAAGATGTTATTTTTTTAGCTTTTAAAATTATATTTTATGTCATATAAAATATAATTTTTTTAAAAAATACTTTTTTAGTTGAATATATCATTATTATTTATTATTTATATTTCCATTCTAATCTAATATTAGATTTGTTTTATTTTTATTTTTGATTTGATTCTTATTATGCAATATTTGTAATATTTTTTTTAATTATTTTTGTAATTATTGTTAATCATTTAAAGATTTATAACAAATAGTTAATAAAAATAAATCTTTTTATTTTTTGATAATTATTGTGTAGAATCTACATATAAGCTACATGATAATATAATTCATGTATAAAATCATAATTCATCTACACAATGTATTATATTTTTTTTTGAAATTTATGGTTTTTTAGTAAACAATTAGATTTTTATTGATGTTAAAAAAATCATTTTTTTTGCATATAATAGAAAAGTAGTATTTTTGATATTTTTATGAATATAAATAACTTGATATAAAATATATTAAATTTTATTTGTATCTTTATAGATTTAAAAATCTATTTTGTTTTAATTCATAAAATGAATATATTTTTTTAGATGGTTTTTCAAAAAAAATTCTAAAGAATATTTTTTTATGTTTAATATGTGCATGTATTAATGATATTTTTAACAAGAAATATTAGGGTGATAATGATAATTTTATTTAAGAAAATAATGCTTAAATTTTGTATTTTAATATTTAGCATAATTTTAAAATTTATATTTTTAATAAAATAAATATTTCTTTAAGTATCGAGTCGATTGTACATTAAATGAATTAGTAGATGATATTTTTGATTTAAAATATAGTTTTATTTTTAATATATGACTTTTAAACAATTAATTCATGAAAAATCAGTAAATTTTCTGGTGAATTACATAATATATATATTTATATTTTGATATTTTTTGTATTTTTTTTATAAGTTAATTTCCATTTTTTTTGTTTTTATTATTTTTATCAAAATTTGTTGTATTATATATTTCTTCTTTTGAAGAGACTTTTAATTTTTTAAGATTTGAAAGATGTTTGTTAAAATAAGTTAACAGTTTTATTTAAAAAAATATTATTTTTTAAATCTTTTTAAACCAAAAATTAAATTTTTAATCAATGGTAGTTAATATATATAAATATTTTTTTATTTTTTCGTATTACTATTAATATAAAAATTATTTTTCTATAAAAATAACGGTAATTATTAAATAATAGAAAGCAATAAAAAAATCAAAAAAAAGGATGTTTATCATATTATATTAGTATTCTAGAATAATTATAATTCTTTTAGTTTTATATACTAGTATGGAAATAAATTGTAAAGCTCGTTTAAAATTTTTTAAAAACCATTTTATGATATAGTTTTTTAAAAAATTTAGGTTGAAAGATAAAGTTATTAATTATTAATGATTGTTAATTTATTTTAATGCAAAAGTAATATTCAAGTAATTAAAATTTATAGTGAATATTTCAGTAATTACAATTAAAACTTTAAAGAAAAAAACATTGATTATTTAAGATAAAGATAATTAACAATATCATTTTGATGTATAAAAATGATATAGATAACGAATATAAAGAATAAAAAATAGATATTGTATATTTAATATTAGAAATAAAAATGCTATGAAGATAAAAAACAAAATAATATAAAAAAGTATGTATTGCCGTAAACAGTATAGAAAATAGATTTTTAAAAATTGATAATATATTTGCGGAATAGTATAATAAAAAAGTTTTTTAGATAATAAAAAATATTTTTTATGTAGTTACTTTAAAAGCTTAAGTCTTTATAAAAAAATTCTTTAGATTATTTTTTTATTTTTTTATTTAAAATAGAATTTTTTATTGCTATGTTAATTTTTTGATATAGTTATGTGGTTTTCAATGAATGTTATTTATTTTTTTTAAAATAATTAAATCATTTATATAGAAATAATGATTAATCTTATAACTTCCTTGTATCTATATTTACAATTTTATTTTTAATAATGGTAATTCAAGATCTAATATCTAATTAAATTAATGTTGTTATAGGTGTTAAAAACTGTTGTTACTTTATAGAGAATAATATCGTATATGGAATGATGTCGAGATGAAGATTATAAAATCAAAAATTCATGAATATACATTATTCTTGTATTGAAAAATAAACTAACTAAAGTATCAATATATTAAATTTAGTATAACGATTTTGTTTGAGTATGATAATCAATCTACAATAGATTTTTTCTTTTATTTGATATGAAAAGATTTCTTATGATAAATCATAAAAAAAAAATTGAAATTTTAAAAGAGCAGTTACTGCATTACGCATATCATTATCATGTATTAGACCAACCCATAATATCTGATCAGAAATATGATAAAATGATGGAAGAATTACAACAATTAGAATTGTTGTATCCAGAATTTATTACCAGTGATTCTCCAACACAATGTGTTGGAGCTTTACCATTAAAATCTTTTAAAGAAGTATATCATGAAATACCGATGTTGTCATTAGACAATGTTTTTAATGAAAAAACTTACTTAGCATTTAATAAACGAGTGCATTCTTATTTTAAGAAAAATATTCAATTAAGTTTTTGTTGTGAACCTAAATTAGATGGTGTAGCTGTTAGTTTATTATATAAGAATGGTAAATTAGTACAAGCAGCAACACGTGGTGATGGTAAAATAGGTGAAAATATTACTGATAATATTCGTACAATATTATGTATCCCAGTGCAGTTAAAAGGTGATAATATTCCTAAGATTATTGAAATTCGTGGCGAAGTTTTTATGACGCATGAAAATTTTAAAAAATTAAACAAAGAAGATGGATGTCATAAAAAAATTTTTTCTAATCCAAGAAATGCTGCTGCTGGATCATTGCGTCAGGTAGATTCAAGTATTACTGCTAAAAGATTATTACATTTTTTTTGTTATGGTTTTGGTATATTTTCCGGTAAGATATTACCAAATAGTCAATATAAATCTTTGATGCAATTTAAAAGATGGGGATTACCTATTAGTGATAAAATAAAATTTTGTCAAAATAGTAAAGAGGTTTTAGAATATTATCATCAAATGTTACATATTCGTTTAGGGTTAGGTTTTGATATTGATGGTATAGTAATTAAGGTAGATTCATTAGAATTACAAAAAAAGATTGGATTTATTGCTCGAGCACCTCGTTGGGCTATAGCATTTAAATTTCCTTCTCAAGAAGAAATGACTGTTTTAAATGATGTAAAATTTCAGGTTGGACGCACAGGTATTGTTACACCTATAGCTAAATTAAAACCTGTTAAAATTTCTGGTGTTACTATTTCTCATGCAACACTTCATAATGTTGATGAGATTAAACGTTTAAAAATACGTATCGGGGATACTGTTATTATTCGTAGAGCAGGTGATGTAATTCCTAAAATTGTTAATGTGGTTTCTACATTTCGGCCTACTAATAGTAAAAAAATTATTTTTCCTATTTATTGCCCAACGTGTAGTTCATATCTTGAGCGTATTGAAGGTCAAGTGAGAATTCGTTGTACTGGTGGTCTTATTTGTGCTGCACAACGCAAAAGAACTTTGAGGCACTTTGTTTCAAGAAGTGCTATGAATATTAGAGGTATGGGAGAGAAAATAATTAATCAACTTGTTGATAAAAATTATGTAAATACAGTTGTTGATCTTTATTTTTTAAATTGTAAAATATTCTCAAAATTAACACGTATTGGTTTGAAATCTCAAAGAAATTTAATGTATTCTCTTGAGAAATCTAAGAGAACTACATTGGCACGTTTTGTTTATGCTTTAGGTATTCAAGAAGTCGGTTTAGTTACAGCTAATAATTTAGCCGACTATTATGGTTCATTGGAAGCAATAATAAAAGCAGATATGGAATCACTAAAAAAAGTAAAAGATATTGGAGAAATAGTAGCTAGAAATATCATATTTTTTTTTCGTGAAGAGAAGAATCGTAATATTGTTAATGAATTAATATATAAAATTGGTATTAGTTTTTTAGTTAGAAAAGTTGAAAAATCTGTAATCAAAAAGAAAGAAAATATTGAATTTTTAGGAAAAACTATAGTTTTAACAGGAAAATTTCATTTTTTAACACGTGATCAATTAAAAAATAAATTAATTTTTTTTGGTGCTAAAGTCATGGAGAATGTTTCCAAAAAAACTGATTTAGTGATTTTTGGAAAAAATTATGGTTCAAAATTTGCTAAAGCAAATGAATTAGGAATAAAAATTCTAAATGAAAATGAATGTATGAAATTATTAGAAGAAGATTAATAAATAAGTTTTTTCAAATCAGTAATAAAATCAAAAAGTACTTAAGTATTGTTATTAAAACAATTATTTTAAATGATTTTTTAGACATGCATCTGAAAGATACTTTTTTATAAAAAATTTTATTATTTAGTTTTTTATATTATTCTATTATGTTATATAAAAACATAGTAAATTACTATTTGGAAGAAAAGCATGAATAGAAATAATTTTAGATATATTTCGCAAATATTTTGTGTTATCTTCGAATAATAAATTTATTATTTTATGCATTATGTTATATTTGATATTAACACATAGTTATTGTAATAGTGTTAATTTTAATAAATTAAATTGAGATTAATACAAGATAAAATTAAACACACATAATCATCAAGATTGATTTTACTTCATTTTTTACGAATTCCTTATATTTTTTTTATCTATATCTATTTTATTTTTATTCATTTTTAATTAATGTGCATTAATTTTTGTTCATAAAATGTATTTATTTTTTATTTATAATATTTTTCTGTTTATGAGTTATAAAATTTTAAGAATTTAAATAAAATAATGATGATATAAAATGTTCATTAACATATTAAAAATATTCTTAATAAGAAAAATAGTGATTTTAAAAATATTTATTTTAGTTTCAGAAATTAAATATTTTTATATGCTCTTTTTCGTTTTTTCTTTTAAATTTAAAAGAAAAGAGTATAATTCATTATTAATTAAATTTTGTTAATATAAAATTGTATTATCCTGATCCTGATTATAGGTAAAATAATTTCTTTTTTGAAAAAAGATTTTATTTAATACAAAAATTTTTGTATATTTTTTTGAAAATTTAAAATAGATTTATCAAAAGATAAATGCATATTTTTTATTTATATAAATAATTAAATTAATATAGTAGTATATCATAAATATGATTATTAATATTTCTGATATTTTTGTCTTAGATTTTTTTTTATTTTTTATTTTATAAAATGATACTTAATACATATAGTTGATATTTTAAAAATAGTTGATATATTTAAAATAAATATTAATGATAATCAAATATTATTTATTAATGAATTAAAATAATACTGTTATTATGAGTTAAAAATGAGTCTTGTTATTAAAAAAAAATTAACTTATTGTTTATTAGTTACTGGCGCCCCATATGGCACACAAATGGCTACTAATGCTTGGCGATTTGCAAATTTTTTGTTTGTTAGTGGACATATACTGAAAACAGTTTTTTTTTACAAAGATGGAGTTTATAATGCTAATAAATTCAATTCACCAGCTAGTGATGAATTTGATTTATTGATTGGATGGAAAAAATTGATGCAAAAAACAGGATGTACATTGAATATTTGTGTTGCAGCTGCATTAAGACGTGGTGTTGTTAATGAAATAGAAGCAAAAAATATCGGTTTATATTCTAATTTAGATAAAAATTTTGTATTAAGTGGTCTAACTAATTTAGTGGAAGCAATGCTTATTTGTGACCGTACAGTTCAATTTTAAAAAATCATAACAACGATATGAAAAAAATAGCATTTATTTTTATGAGCGTTCCTCATGGAACTTCTAGTGGACGTGAAGGATTGGATTTATTATTAGCAACTGCTATTTTAACTGAAAAAATAGGTATTTTTTTTATTTCTGATGGCGTCTGTCAATTATTAGCAAGACAAAACCCAAATAAAATTTTGTCGCGTGATTATATTGTAACATATAAATTATTATCACTCTATAATATTAATCATCGTTATATTTGTCAGGAAGATCTTGAAGAAAGAGGATTTTCTTCAGATAGTTGTTTTATTCTTCCTGTAACAATTCTTTCAGTTGATCAGCTTAAACATAATTTAAAAAATTATGATGTGGTTTTGACTTTTTAGTTAATAATTTTAAAAAAGTAATAGACAATTAATATATGTTGTATAGCATTTCTACTTCTCCTTATTATACTGATATGAATTCATTAATTAGCTTAGTAATGAAAGAAGATGAATTATTATTAATGCAAGATGGTGTTTTGATGGGACATAAAAAATTGCTGAATAATAATGATAATTATTATTTGATGCAATTTAAAAAAAAAGGCATTCATGTATTTGCATTACAAGATGATATTAAAGCAAGAGGATTAATACCATATATTTCATCTTATATACATCAAATATCTTTTATTGATTTTGTAGAACTAACCGTAAAACATACACAATATTTTTCTTGGTGATTAATTATCATTTTGTATATTTCTTGACACCTGTTTCTGTCAGCAATAAAATTTTGCTTATTCAAATTTTCTTATTTTAATAATGAGAAAAATATTTGTGCTTACTCAATGAAAACTAGGAGTTTTAAATGGCAACAATTAATCAATTGGTTCGTAAACCACGTAGTTCAAAAATTATGAAAAGTAATGTGCCAGCACTAGAAGCTTGTCCTCAAAAACGTGGTGTGTGTACTCGTGTATATACTACGACTCCTAAAAAACCTAATTCAGCATTACGTAAAGTATGTCGTGTTCGTTTAACTAATGGTTATGAAGTATCTTCTTATATTGGTGGTGAAGGTCATAATTTACAAGAACATTCAGTGGTATTAATTCGTGGTGGTCGAGTTAAAGATTTGCCAGGTGTTCGTTATCATACTGTTCGGGGTGCATTAGATTGTTCTGGTGTAAAAGATCGTAAACAAAGTCGTTCTAAATATGGTACTAAAAAACAAAAAAATTAAAATAGTAATCTATTCATTAAGATTAAACATGTAATTTTTACATAATAATCTCATAAAGATTTAAGTAATCTTTATATTTTAAAACGGAGTATATCCATGCCACGTCGTCGTGTAATTGGTCAACGTAAAATTCTTTCAGATCCAAAATTTGGATCAGAATTATTAGCTAAATTTATTAATATTTTAATGGTAGATGGTAAAAAATCTATTGCAGAAACGATTGTTTATAAAGCACTTGATACTTTATCTTATCGTGCTAAAAAAAAACATATGGAAACTTTTGAAATAGCACTTGAAAATGTTCGACCAATGGTAGAAGTAAAATCGCGTCGTGTTGGTGGTTCAACATATCAGGTTCCTGTAGAAGTGCGTCCTGTGCGTCGCAATGCATTAGCCATGCGTTGGATTGTTGCAGCCGCTCGTAAACGTCCTGATAAATCTATGGCTTTGCGTTTAGCTAATGAACTAACTGATGCAATTGAAAACAAAGGCACTGCTGTTAAAAAACGTGAAGATGTTCATCGTATGGCAGAAGCTAACAAAGCATTTGCTCACTATCGTTGGTAAGTTTTGTTAGTTATCTTTCGTAAGAAAGTAGCATGTATATTACTTTTTTATACGAATTGAATAATCACGAGAGAGGAAAAACATGGCTCGTAAAACTCCCATTACGCGTTATCGTAATATTGGCATAAGTGCCCATATTGACGCTGGTAAGACCACAACAACTGAGCGCATTTTGTTTTATACTGGGGTTAGTCATAAAATAGGAGAAGTTCATGATGGCGCAGCAACTATGGACTGGATGGAGCAGGAGCAGGAGCGTGGTATTACAATTACCTCAGCTGCAACTACTGCCTTTTGGTCTGGTATGGGAAATCAGTTTGATGAACATCGTATCAATATCATTGATACACCAGGACATGTTGACTTTACTATTGAAGTCGAACGTTCTATGCGTATTTTAGATGGTGTGGTAATGGTGTATTGTGCAGTTGGTGGTGTTCAACCACAGTCTGAAACTGTTTGGCGTCAGGCAAATAAATATCGAGTGCCCCGTATAGCATTTGTTAATAAAATGGATCGTATGGGTGCTAATTTTTTACGGGTTGTTAAACAAATTGAAACTCGTCTTGGAGCAATAGCAATCCCGTTACAGTTACCTATTGGTGTAGAAGAATCATTTAGTGGTGTTATTGATTTAATTAAAATGAAAGCAATTCATTGGAATGATAATGATCAAGGTGTTACTTTTGTTTATGATGATATTCCAGAAAATATGCAATTGCAGGCTGAAGAGTGGCGTAATAAATTAATTGAAGCTGCAGCAGAAGCATCAGATGAGTTAATGGAGAAGTATTTTAGTTTTCAAGTATTATCTGAGGAAGAAAGTAAAAAAGGATTACGACAAAGAGTAATCAATAATGAAATTATTTTAGTTACTTGTGGTTCCGCCTTTAAAAATAAAGGTGTACAAGCAATGTTAGATGCTGTTATTGAATATTTGCCAGCCCCAACTGATATTCCAGCCATTAAAGGTGATTTGATGGATAATATGAATGGTTCTTTAGAACGTAATCCCAGTGATGATGAACCTTTTTCATCATTAGCTTTTAAAATTGCAACTGATTCATTTGTAGGGAATTTAACTTTCTTTCGTGTGTATTCTGGTGTAGTTAAATCAGGTGATACTGTTTTTAATTCAGTAAAAAACAAAAAAGAACGTTTCGGTCGGATTGTGCAAATGCATGCTAATAAACGTGAAGAAATCAAAGAAGTCAGAGCAGGTGATATTGCTGCTGCTATTGGACTTAAGGAGGTCACTACAGGTGATACTTTATGTGCATTTGATAAGCCAATTATTTTAGAACGCATGGATTTCCCCCAACCAGTTATTTCAGTTGCTATTGAACCTAAAACGAAAACTGATCAAGAAAAAATGGGAATGGCTTTAGGTCGTTTAGCACAAGAAGATCCATCTTTTCGTGTATCTACTGATGAAGAATCAGGTCAAACAATTATTGCTGGTATGGGTGAATTACATCTTGAAGTATTGATTGATCGTATGCGTCGTGAGTTTAAAGTTGAAGCAAATGTCGGAAAACCTCAAGTAGCATATCGCGAGACTATTCGTAAATCTGTTGAACAGGAAGGTAAGTTTATACGTCAGTCTGGTGGTCGCGGGCAATTTGGTCATGTATGGATTCGTGTTGAGCCTTTAGAAGAAGTTCATGACATTGGTTATGAATTTCATAATGAAATTGTTGGTGGTGTAATTCCTAAAGAATATATACCATCAGTTGATAAAGGGGTTCAAGAACAGATGAAAAATGGTGTTTTAGCTGGTTACCCCGTTGTTGATGTAAAAGTAGCATTATATGATGGTTCATATCATGAGGTTGATTCTTCAGAAATGGCATTTAAAATTGCAGGTTCAATAGCTTTTAGAGAAGGTTTTATGAAAGCTAATCCGGTATTATTAGAACCCATTATGCAAGTTGAAGTTGAAACTCCTGAAGAGTATATGGGTGATGTTATTGGTGATTTAAATCGTCGTCGTGGAATTATTGAAGGTATGGAAGATATAGGAACTATTAAAACAGTTCGAGCTCGAGTACCATTATCAGAAATGTTTGGTTATGCTACAGATTTGCGCTCACAAACTCAAGGTCGTGCTTCTTATTCAATGGAATTTTTGAAGTACAATGAAGCACCAGTGAATGTTGCTCAAGCAATTATTGGAGCACGTAAAGCTAAATAACAGATTTTTTATTTAACTATTTGATTTAGTTCTTTTCTATTTTTGAGAACTTTATAAGGAATACAAGTCGTGTCTAAAGAAAAATTTGAACGTTCAAAACCGCATGTTAACGTTGGTACAATTGGTCATGTTGATCATGGAAAAACAACTTTGACTGCAGCAATTAGTACAGTTCTTGCAAAAAAATATGGTGGTAATGCTCGTGCATTTGATCAAATTGATAATGCACCGGAAGAGAAAGCACGTGGAATTACTATTTCTACTTCTCATGTAGAATACGATACATCTAAACGTCATTATGCACATGTTGATTGTCCAGGACATGCAGATTATGTAAAAAATATGATTACTGGTGCAGCACAAATGGATGGAGCTATTTTAGTAGTTGCTGCAACGGATGGTCCGATGCCACAGACTCGTGAGCATATTTTGTTAGCTCGTCAAGTAGGTGTTCCATATATCATTGTTTTCTTAAATAAATGTGATATGGTTGATGATGAAGAGTTGTTAGAATTAGTAGAAATGGAAGTTAGAGAACTTCTTTCGCAGTATGATTTTCCAGGAGATGATACGCCGATTATTAACGGTTCTGCATTAAAGGCTTTAGAAGGTGATCCTCATTGGGAACAAAAAATTATTGATTTAGCAAATGCGTTAGACAATTATATCCCAGAGCCAGAAAGAGCAATAAATAAACCTTTTTTATTACCAATAGAAGATGTATTTTCAATATCTGGTCGTGGAACAGTAGTTACAGGACGTGTTGAACGTGGAGTTATTAAAGTTGGTGAAGAGGTAGAAATCATAGGAATGAAAGAGACCACTAAAACAATTTGTACAGGTGTAGAAATGTTTAGGAAATTATTAGATGAAGGTCGAGCTGGCGAAAATATAGGAGTTTTATTACGTGGTACAAAGCGTGAAGATGTAGAAAGAGGTCAAGTATTAGCCAAACCAAATTCAATTAATCCGCATACTCAATTTGAATCAGAAGTGTATATTTTAAGTAAAGATGAAGGAGGTCGTCATACACCATTTTTTAAAGGTTATCGACCACAGTTTTATTTTAGAACTACAGATGTAACTGGTACAATTGAATTACCAGAAGGTGTTGAAATGGTTATGCCAGGAGATAATATTAATATGAAAGTGACTTTAATAGCACCGATTGCTATGGATGAAGGATTGCGTTTTGCAATTCGTGAAGGTGGTCGTACAGTAGGTGCTGGTATTGTTGCTAAAATTATTTCCTAAGATGATATGAACATATAAAAGTTGTTTACAAAGGCATCAGATGATAAAGGGTATCATCTGATGCCCTTTATGTAATATTTTTTTAATTGTGGTTAAATAAAATGAAAGTTATATTTTTATATTTGATTTTAATTTTTTTGATTATTGAATATAGAGTATTTTTTAATTTTTTAAAAAATATATTAAAAATTTTTAATATCAATGTAAAAAAAAATATAATTTCAGAAAATTAAGAAATGTAAAAATCTTGGTTTAAATAGTATATAGTTATTATCAAAAATAAGTATAATAGTAGTTTATAAAATGTATAAGATATTATCTTTATTTTATTTTATGTTGTATAAATAAATTAAGAATTAATAGCTTTTTTTTTAATATTTTTTTGGAAAGAAAACATTAAAATAAAAATAAATAATAAGAAGTTAAAAATATAATTATTGATTAATATAATTATTTATTATGCCCATAATTTATTAATTTTTTGTATAGTTGTATGTTTTTTATGAAAGAAAATTTATAGTATTTTTAATATTTTTATATATAAAAATTGTATTTGATAAATATATTATTAATAATAATTATTATTGAATATCATTATCATAGTGCTGATATTTTTTATAGTTTATCTTCTTAAATTTTCCTGAATGCTATGTTATTCATATTTTTATGCAAACAATTTATTAAGTTAATTTTATTATTATTTGGTACTTTTTTTTTAATAGTATTAAATATGATGTTTTATATTTATAGAAGTATTTGAAAATAAAATATTGATATTCTTTTATAGAGAATATTGTTATATTGTAGTATTTGTTGAAAATTAGTAATAGCATATTAATTTGCTTGTTTTTTATTTGTCATAAATTAAATGTACAGAAAATTGTAATGTTAACCATAAATATTGAAATAAAATATTTAAATTCATGTTGATTTTTGCTAAAAGATATTTTTGTGTTTTTTATATTTTTGATTTTTTTAAAAAATAGTTTTTAAAAGATTTTTATTATTAAAAATAATAATCAGAAACATAAAAAATATTAGATATTTGTTAAATAAATAATGTTATGATGCTTTTTGGCATATACTGCTTTTTGGCATATACATTATGCATAATGTTAAATACCCACTCAAGATTAAGATTAGTTTATTTTTTCGTGTAAATATGCATTGTTTTCCGTATAAAAATAAATATTCATTATATCATAATATTATAGCAATAGGTTGATTTATGAGCTTTAATAGTAAGCTGAAAGAAAATGAACGTATTTTTGATATAGCAAAATGGGCACTAGTAGGACTTTTTTTGATTATTGCTATTGTTGGTAATTATTATTTCCGACAATATAGTACTATATTGCGTACTATTGCGGTAGTTTTTATGGCGCTTTTTTCTGTTGGACTTGTATTGTGGACAAAAAAAGGAAAAGAAATTTTAGGATTTATACAAGCAGCTAAAATAGAAATACGTAAAGTTATTTGGCCTAGTCGTCAAGAAACATTACAAACGACATTAGTTGTTGCGTTAGTTACTATTGTTATGTCACTAATTCTTTGGGGTTTAGATGGTATAATGGTACGTTTAGTTTCATTTATTATAGGTCTGAGGTTTTAAAATGTCAGAATCCTTTAAAAAACGTTGGTATGTTATTCAGGCGTTTTCTGGTTTTGAGACTAGAGTTGCAGAATCATTACGAGAGCATATAAAATTACATGCAATGGAAGATAAATTTGGTGAAGTAATGGTGCCAACAGAAGAAGTAATGGAAATTAGAAATGGGCAACGCCGTAAAAGTGAAAGAAAATTTTTTCCAGGATATGTTTTAGTGCAAATGACCATGGATGATGATAGTTGGCATTTGGTACGTAGTGTACCTCGTGTTATGAATTTTATTGGTGGTACTCCAGATAATCCTTCTCCTATTAGTGATAAAGAAATTGATGCGATTATGAATCGCTTACAAGCAATAGGGGATAAACCACGACCAAAAACACTCTTTGAACCAGGAGAAATGGTACGTGTTAGTGATGGACCATTTGTAGATTTTAATGGTGTAGTTGAGGAAGTTGATTATGAAAAAAGTCGTCTTAAGGTATCAGTTTCTATTTTCGGTAGAGCAACTCCAGTAGAGTTAGATTTTAGTCAAGTTGAAAAAGTATAAAAATATTATTTATCTATCTGCAATATTTTTTGTTTGTTCTTTTTTATAAAATTTTATATAAAAAATTTTTTATGCTTTAAAAAAATGAGTGTTTATTAATTTTAAGGAAAAATAGAAATGGTTAAAAAAAAAGTTCAAGCTTATATTAAACTGCAAGTTGCAGCAGGTATGGCAACTCCTAGCCCTCCTGTTGGTCCAGCTTTAGGACAAAAAGGAGTAAATATTATGGAATTTTGTAAATCATTTAATACTAAAACAGATAATTTAGAAAAAGGTTTGCCAATTCCTGTAATCATTACTGTTTATTCAGATCGGTCTTTTACTTTTGTTACTAAAACACCTCCTGCAGCAGTTTTATTAAAAAAAATGGTTAACATTCAATCTGGTTCAGGTCAACCTAATAAAGAAAAGGTAGGTAAGATTACTCTTACACAAATTCGTGCAATTGCTGAAATAAAATTTGCTGATATGACAGGAAATGATATTGAATCTATGATGCGTTCAATTCAAGGAACTGCTCATTCTATTGGATTAGTAGTAGAGGAAAATTGATTTATGGGTAGATTAAGCAAAAGAATGCATAATATTTATAAGAAAGTTGCTTTTAATAAAGTATATGATCTTATGGAAGGAATTATCTTCTTAAAAGAGTTATCCTGTGTTAAGTTTATAGAAAGTGTTGACATTGCAATTAATCTTGGTATTGATTCACGTAAATCTGAACAAAATATTCGTAGTGCAATTATGTTACCACATGGTACAGGTCGTAAGGTTTGTGTTGCGGTTTTTGCTCAAGGTATTAATGCTGAAAAAGCAAAATCTGCTGGTGCTGAATTAGTGGGAATGGAAGAGTTATCTGATAAAATTAAGGCTGGCTATAAAAAATTTGATATTGTGATTGCATCTCCAGATACAATGCCTATGATTGGACCATTAGCCCATATTCTTGGTCCTCGTGGTTTAATGCCGAATCCAAAAATGGGTACGGTAACCACTAATATTACGGAAGCAGTTAAAAATGCAAAATCTGGTCAAATATATTGTCGTAATGATAAAAATGGTATTATTCATACCACTATAGGTAAAATTAATTTTGATAATACAGATTTAAAAGAAAATATTGAAGCATTATTACTATCTTTGCAAAAATTAAAACCGTCTTCTAGTAAAGGTATTTATATAAAAAAGATCAGTTTATCTACAACAATGGGACCAAGCCTTATTCTGAATCAAAAATGTTTTTCTATATAAAAGAAATGTATAAAATATTATTTTTGTCTTTACCTTTTTGCGAAATATGTATAAAATTTGATTATGTACATATATCTTCCTAAAGATATAGTATCAATAAAATAACAGTTAGTTTTATTAGAAGTCTTGTTTCAAATTTTTGTTCTAGGATTGTAGACATAAAAAAGTGTTTAATAAGCTACTTAGATTGTAGAAAGATGATATTAATTTTTTGATTTTTCTTACCATATAATACTAAAACATATAAAATATTGTTAGAGATATCCAAATCCCGGGATCACCCGTTAAATCCAGGAGTAAAATTTCATGGGAATTACTCTTCAAGACAAAAAAATGATTGTTGCTGAAATTAGTAAATTAGCCAAGGATTCTTTGTCTGCAGTGATTGCGAATTCTTGTGGTATATCTGTTAATAAAATAACCAAACTTCGTAAAGTATGTCGTAAATCTGGGGTGTATCTTCATGTTGTTCGCAATACATTAATATATCGTGCTTTTGAAGGTACCAATTATGATTGTCTTAAAAAAGTATTAGTTGGTCCGACTTTAATTGCTTTTTCTACAAAACATCCAGGTGCAGCGGCTCGTTTATTTAAAGAATTCATAAAAGAAAATCCAATATTTCAAATTAAAGCAGCGGCTTTTGAAGGTGAATTTATTGCAGGTAACCAAATTGATCGTTTGGCAAGTCTTCAAACTTATGAAGAAGTGATTAAATCTTTAATATTAATCATGAAAGAAATTTCTATAGGTAAATTAATTCGTATTATGATCTTAATATGTGATAAGAAAAAACGATAAAAAATTATGTTTAATTTTTTATTAAACGTATAAAAATTTTATAAATTTCAGGAACCCTTTTATTATGTCTTTAACTAAAGAACAAATTCTTGATGCAGTTTCAAACATGTCCGTAAAAGATGTTATGGAACTGATCAGTATGATGGAAGAAAAATTTGGTGTTTCTTCTGCAGAAACAGTTGCGGTTACTTCTGGTACTGCTACCCAAATTATTGAAGAAAAAACTGAATTTGATGTTATTTTATCCGCTATCGGGAGTAATAAAGTATCAGTGATTAAAGCCGTGCGCAGTGCAACAGGATTGGGACTCAAAGAAGCGAAAGATATGGTAGAATCAGCACCAGTTACAATTAAAGAAGGAATAACTAAAGAGGCATCTGAAACTTTAAAAAAAACCTTAGAAGAAGTTGGGGCTGTTGTTGAGATTAAATAAATTTTGTTTTAAATTCGCAGTCTGTATTTTATAAGGCCGACAGCTGGTGATTTTTAATCACCAGCTTTTTTGCTATATACAATATATTAAAGATATAAATAAAACAGAATTTATTTTTATTAATAGTACTTTATTATCTTTTTAATCTCTTTTGCTATTAATAATTAAATATACTATATTGTCATTTTTTGTTATACTTTTTTATTTATTTATATAATATAAAAAAAATATAATACACATATAGTAAAATAATTCACAATTAATAACATGAATATTATAAAATATTATCTATTGTATAAAAAATAGATAATACTGTAGATGTTGTCTTTTAGGACACAGTTGATAACTAATTAGCAAACGAGGAACCCTATGGTTTACTCCTATACTGAAAAAAAACGTATTCGTAAAGATTTTGGTAAACGTCCACAAGTTTTGGATGTACCTTATCTGTTATCTATTCAACTCAATTCGTTCGCTAAGTTTATTAAAAAAGATTTTAAAAAACAGAATGGTCTTGAAGCAGCATTTCATTCTGTATTTCCCATTCAGAGTTACAGTGGTAATGCTGAATTACAGTATGTTAGTTACCGTCTTGGTGAACCTATTTTTGATGTTAAAGAATGTCAAATTCGTGGTGTTACTTATTCTGCGCCTCTTCGAGTTAAATTACGTCTGATTATTTATGAACGTGAAGCACCACAAGGTACGGTGAAGGATATCAAAGAACAAGAAGTTTATATGGGTGAAATTCCACTTATGACAGCAAATGGTACATTTATTATTAATGGAACGGAGCGCGTTGTTGTATCTCAATTACATCGCAGCCCTGGTGTATTTTTTGATAGTGATAAAGGTAAAACTCATTCTTCTGGTAAAGTATTATATAACGCTCGTATTATTCCTTATCGTGGTTCATGGCTAGATTTTGAATTTGATCCAAAAGATAATCTTTTCGTACGTATTGATCGTCGTCGTAAATTGCCTGCAACAATTATTCTACGTGCAATGAATTATAATACAAATGAAATACTTAATATTTTTTTTGAAAAAATTATTTTTGAATTTCATGAAGATAAATTATTTATGCAATTAATACCTGAACGTTTACGTGGAGAAACAGCTTCTTTTAATATTACAGCAAATGATAAAATATATGTTGAAAAAGGCAGACGTATTACTATACGCCATATTCGTGATTTAGAAAATGATAAAATTAAACTTATCAAAGTTCCTTTTGAATATATTTTAGGAAAAGTTATCGCGAAAGATTATATTAATGAAAATACTGGTGAATTAATTTGTAAAGCTAATACAGAAGTTTCGTTAGATTTATTAACACGTTTAAAAAAAGCAGGTTATCAAAATATTGATACGTTGTTCACAAATGATTTAGATCATGGTGCATATATTTCAGAAACTCTACGTATTGATCCGACTAATGATCGTTTAAGTGCATTAATTGAAATTTATCGTATGATGAGACCAGGTGAGCCACCTACTCGTGAAGCAGCAGAAAATTTGTTTGAAAATTTGTTTTTTTCTGAAGATCGTTATGATCTTTCTATTGTAGGAAGAATGAAATTTAATCGATCTTTGGATCGTACTAGAATTACAGGATTAAATATCTTAAGTCAACAAGATATTATTGATGTCATGAAGAAACTTATTGGTATTCGTAATGGTAAAGGTGAAGTTGATGATATTGATCATTTAGGTAATCGACGTGTGCGTTCAGTTGGCGAAATGGCTGAAAATCAATTTCGAATCGGTTTAGTACGTGTTGAGCGTGGAGTTAAAGAACGCTTATCTTTAGGAGATCTCGAATCTCTAATGCCTCAAGATATGATTAATCCTAAGCCAATTTCTGCTGCGATAAAAGAATTCTTTGGTTCAAGTCAATTATCTCAATTTATGGATCAAAATAACCCACTTTCTGAAATTACTCATAAACGTCGTATTTCTGCATTAGGCCCTGGTGGACTTACACGCGAACGAGCAGGATTTGAGGTACGTGATGTACACCCAACTCATTACGGTCGTGTTTGTCCAATTGAAACACCTGAAGGTCCAAATATTGGTCTCATTAATTCGTTGTCTGTATATGCACAAACAAATGAATATGGTTTTTTAGAAACACCTTATCGTTTAGTGAAGAATGGTGTAGTTACTAATGAAATTCAATATTTATCAGCTATTGAAGAAGGTAATAATATTATTGCTCAGGCAAATACTGTGTTAGATGATAATGGTAGATTTTTAGAAGAATTAATTACTTGTCGTAATAAAGGTGAATCTAGTCTATTTAATCGTGATCAAGTTGAATATATGGATGTTTCTACCCAACAGATCGTTTCTGTCGGAGCTTCATTGATTCCATTTCTTGAACATGATGATGCAAATCGTGCATTAATGGGTGCGAATATGCAGCGTCAAGCAGTGCCAACTTTGCGCGCTGATAAGCCATTAGTCGGTACCGGTATGGAGCGCGCTGTTGCTGTTGATTCAGGAGTAACAGTGGTGGCAAAACGTGGAGGAAAAGTACAATATGTCGATGCTTCACGTATTGTAATAAAAGTACATGAAGACGAAAGTTATCCAGGTGAAGCTGGTATTGATATCTATAATTTAACTAAATATACACGTTCTAATCAAAATACTTGTATTAATCAGATCCCATGTGTTTCTTTAGGTGAATTTATTGATCGGGGTGATGTTTTGGCTGATGGTCCATCAACAGATTTAGGTGAATTAGCACTTGGTCAGAATATGCGTGTTGCATTTATGCCATGGAATGGTTATAACTTTGAAGATTCTATTTTGATTTCTGAAAGAGTAGTACAGGAAGATCGCTTTACCACTATTCATATTCAAGAGTTAGCTTGTATTTCTCGTGATACTAAGTTAGGTCCTGAAGAAATTACTGCAGATATTCCTAATGTTGGTGAAGCTGCATTATCTAAATTAGATGAATCAGGTATCGTATATATTGGTGCTGAAGTTAATGGTGGTGACATTTTAGTTGGTAAAGTAACACCAAAAGGTGAAGCTCAATTAACTCCAGAAGAAAAATTATTGCGTGCAATTTTTGGAGAAAAAGCTTCTGATGTTAAAGATTCTTCATTACGAGTACCAAATGGTGTATCTGGAACAGTTATTGATGTGCAAGTTTTTACTCGTGATGGTGTAGAGAAAGATAAACGTGCTTTAGAAATTGAAAAAATGCAATTACGGGATGTAAAAAAAGATTTAACAGAAGAATTACGTATTTTTGAATCAGGCTTATTTGCTCGTATACGAACAGTGTTAATTGCTGATGGTATTGAAAAAGATGAATTAAAGAAATTACCATATTTGAGTTGGTTAAAAATCTCTTTAAAAAATAAAGAAAGACAACATGAATTGCAGCAACTAACGGAACAATATAATGAGCTTAAAGCAAAGTTTGAAAAAAAATTAGATGCTAAACGTCGTAAGATTACTCAAGGTGATGAATTAGCACCTGGAGTATTAAAAATTGTTAAAGTATATTTGGCAGTAAAACGTCAAATTCAACCAGGTGATAAAATGGCTGGTCGACACGGTAATAAAGGAGTTATTTCAAAAATTAATCCTGTTGAAGATATGCCATATGATCGATATGGTAATCCTGTTGATATAGTTTTAAATCCATTGGGTGTGCCATCTCGTATGAATATAGGACAGATTTTAGAAACGCATTTGGGTATGGCCGCTAAAGGTATTGGTGATAAAATCAATATAATGCTAAAAGAACAACAAGAAGTGAAAAAAATACGCAATTTTATTCAAAAAGCTTATAATCTAGGAGATGATCCTCGTCAAAAAATTGATTTAAATACTTTTTCAGATGAAGAGGTTTTACGATTAGCAAATAATTTAAAAAAAGGTATGCCGATTGCTACTCCAGTTTTTGATGGTGCGAAAGAAAAAGAAATCAAAGAATTATTAACTTTAGCAGAATTGCACACTTCTGGTCAAATCACTTTGTATGATGGACGTACTGGTGAAAAATTTGAACGTCAAGTAACTGTTGGTTATATGTATATGTTAAAATTAAATCATTTGGTTGATGATAAAATGCATGCACGTTCAACAGGTTCTTATAGTTTAGTTACTCAACAACCTTTGGGTGGTAAAGCCCAATTTGGTGGTCAACGTTTTGGTGAAATGGAAGTTTGGGCTTTAGAAGCATATGGTGCTGCTTATACTTTGCAAGAAATGCTTACAGTTAAATCTGATGATGTTAATGGACGTACGAAGATGTATAAAAATATCGTAGATGGTAATCATCAGATGGAACCAGGTATGCCGGAATCTTTCAATGTATTACTGAAAGAGATTCGTTCATTAGGTATTAATATTGATCTGGAAGATGACTAATGATTGATATAGTAAAGTTTTTTTTAAATGTTTTTTCCTGTAAATTATTGTCGTTAGTTTTTTAAGGAGGAAGTGATTTTTTAAGTCTACTTCCTAGCAGGTTTAACTCCGATAGGAGCCCATTCCGTGAAAGATTTATTAAAATTTCTAAAAGCACAGACTAAAATTGAAGAATTTGATGCGATTAAAATTACTTTAGCTTCTCCAGACATGATTCGTTCTTGGTCATTTGGTGAAGTAAAAAAACCAGAAACTATTAATTATCGGACTTTCAAACCTGAACGTGACGGTCTTTTTTGTGCACGTATTTTTGGACCAGTAAAAGATTATGAATGTTTATGTGGTAAATATAAAAGATTAAAACATCGAGGTGTAATTTGTGAAAAATGTGGTGTTGAAGTTACGCAAAGTAAAGTACGTCGAGAAAGAATGGGGCATATTGAACTAGCATCACCAACAGCACATATTTGGTTCTTAAAATCATTACCGTCACGTATTGGTCTTTTACTTGATATGCCGTTGCGTGATATTGAGCGTGTTCTTTATTTTGAATCTTATGTAGTTATTGAAGGAGGTATGACAAGTTTAGAATCTGGAGAAATTTTAAGTGAAGACCAATATCTTGATGCTTTAGAAGAATTTGGTGATGAATTTGATGCTAAAATGGGTGCAGAAGCAATTCAATCTTTACTAAAAAATCTTAATTTAGAAAAAGAATGTGATACTTTACGTGAAGAATTTAATGTTACTAATTCTGAAACTAAACGAAAAAAATTGACTAAGCGTATTAAGTTATTAGAAGCTTTTATTCAATCTGATAATAAACCTGAATGGATGATTTTAAATGTGCTTCCTGTATTACCTCCAGATTTGCGCCCATTAGTTCCATTAGATGGTGGTCGTTTTGCAACTTCTGATTTGAATGATTTGTATCGTCGTGTAATTAATAGAAATAATCGCTTAAAGCGATTATTAGATTTATCTGCACCTGATATCATTGTGCGTAATGAAAAAAGAATGTTACAAGAAGCAGTTGATGCATTGTTAGATAATGGTCGTCGAGGACGAGCCATTACTGGTTCGAATAAACGTCCTTTAAAATCTTTATCTGATATGATTAAAGGCAAACAAGGACGTTTTCGTCAAAATTTACTTGGTAAACGTGTTGATTATTCTGGACGTTCTGTAATTACGGTTGGTCCTTATCTACGATTGCATCAATGTGGTTTACCTAAAAGAATGGCATTAGAATTATTTAAGCCATTTATTTATGGTAAATTAGAGTTACGTGGATTAGCAACAACAATTAAAGCAGCAAAAAAAATGGTTGAACGAGAAGAATCTGTTGTTTGGGATATTTTAGATGAGGTTATTCGAGAACACCCAGTTATGCTGAATCGGGCTCCAACATTGCATCGTCTTGGAATTCAAGCATTTGAACCTATTTTAATTGAGGGTAAAGCAATTCAGTTACATCCATTAGTTTGTGCTGCTTATAATGCTGATTTTGATGGTGATCAAATGGCAGTTCATGTTCCTTTAACTGTAGAGGCTCAATTAGAGGCTCGTGCTTTAATGATGTCAACAAATAATATTTTATCTCCAGCAAGTGGAGAACCTATCATTGTTCCGTCACAAGACGTGGTTCTTGGTTTATATTATATGACTCGTGATTGTGTTAATGCGAAAGGTGAAGGTATGATTTTATCTGGACCTCAAGAAGCAGAAAGAGTTTATCGTACAGGATTTGCATCATTAAATGCTAGAGTCAAAGTACGTATAACAGAAAAATTACTAGATAACAATAATATAAAAGATATCACTCAGTTAATTGATACTACAATTGGTCGAGTTATTTTATGGATGATAGTTCCTCAGGGTTTACCATATTCTTTAGTAAATCAAACATTAGGTAAAAAAGCAATCTCAAAAATGTTAAATACTTGTTATCGTATTTTAGGATTAAAACCAACTGTGATTTTTGCTGATCAAATCATGTATACTGGATTTGCATATGCTACACGTTCTGGTGCTTCTGTTGGTATTGATGATATGATTATACCTGATACAAAAGTTAGTATTGTTGCAGAAGCTGAATCTGAAGTTGCAGAAATTCAGCAACAGTTTCAATCTGGTTTAGTAACTGCTGGAGAACGTTATAATAAAGTAATTGATATTTGGGCTGCTGCTAATGAGCGTGTTGCAAAAGCAATGATGGAAAATTTATCAACTGAAACAGTTATGAATCGTTTTGGAAAAAATGAGAAACAGGTTTCATTTAATAATATTTTTATGATGTCTGATTCTGGTGCTCGTGGATCTGCTGCTCAAATACGTCAGTTAGCTGGTATGCGCGGTTTGATGGCAAAACCAGATGGTTCAATTATTGAAACACCAATCACAGCTAATTTTCGCGAAGGTTTAAATGTATTGCAATATTTTATTTCTACTCATGGTGCTCGTAAAGGGTTAGCTGATACAGCATTAAAGACAGCAAATTCAGGGTATTTAACTCGTCGTTTGGTTGATGTTGCTCAAGATTTAGTGGTTACTGAAGATGACTGTAGAACTCATGATGGTATTTTAATGACACCAGTAATTGAAGGTGGTGATGTTAAAGAACCTTTGCGCGAACGTGTGTTAGGAAGAGTGACAGCAGAAGATATATTAATACCTGGTAAAGCTGATATTTTAATACCTCGTAATACTTTATTAAGTGAACAAGGATGTGATGAATTAGAAGCAAATTCTATTGATAGTGTTAAAGTTCGATCTGTTGTAAGTTGCGATACTGATTTTGGTGTTTGTGCAAAATGTTATGGGCGTGATTTAGCACGTGGTCATATTATTAATAAAGGTGAAGCCGTGGGTGTTATTGCTGCACAATCGATTGGTGAACCAGGTACACAATTGACAATGCGAACATTTCATATTGGTGGTGCTGCATCACGTGATGCTTCTGAATCTAGTATTCAGGTACGCAATAGAGGTAATATTAAATTAGTTAATGCTAAATTTGTAAAAAATATTGCAGGTAATTTAGTAATTACTTCTCGTAATACAGAAGTTCGAGTAGTGGATGAATTTGGAAGAACAAAAGAGAGTTATAAAGTACCTTATGGTGCTCAACTTAATAAAGATAATAGTGATTCAGTAAATAGCGGTGAAATAATTGCTAATTGGGATCCACATACTATGTCTGTTATCAGTGAGGTTTCTGGTATTATTCGTTTTTCTGATATGTCAGATGGGCAATCTATTATACGTCAGACAGATGAGTTAACTGGTTTATCATCTATTGTCATTTTAGATACTGCTGAACGCCCTACTGGTAGTAAAGATTTACGTCCTGCACTCCGTATTGTTGATAAAAAAGGGAATGATGTATTGATCCCTGGGACTGAAATGTCTGCGCAATATTTCTTGCCTGGTAAAGCAATTATTCAATTGGATGATGGTGCAATCATTAATATTGGTGATACATTAGCTCGTATTCCACAAGAATCTGGAGGAACTAAGGATATCACTGGGGGATTACCACGTGTTGCAGATCTTTTTGAAGCAAGGAGACCAAAAGAAGCTGCTATTTTAGCTGAAATTACCGGTATTATTTCTTTTGGTAAAGAAACTAAAGGTAAACGTCGTTTAGTAATTATGCCGTTGTCTGGTGGTGAACCATATGAAGAAATGATTCCTAAATGGCGTCAACTTAATGTTTTTGAAGGTGAAAGAGTTGAACGTGGTGATGTAATTTCTGATGGTCCAGAATCTCCACATGATATTTTGCGTTTGCGTGGTACTCACTTTGTAGCACGTTATATTACTAATGAAGTACAAGAAGTTTATCGTTTGCAAGGTGTAAAAATTAACGATAAACATATTGAAGTTATTGTTCGTCAAATGTTACGTAAGGTCACAATAGTTGATGTTGGTAACTCTGAGTTTTTAGCTGGTGAACAAGTTGAGTATGCACGTGTTAAAATAGCTAACCGAAAATTAAAAGCAGAAGGTAAAAACATTGCAACTTTTAATCGTGATTTATTAGGAATTACTAAAGCTTCTTTAGCGACAGAGTCTTTTATTTCTGCTGCATCATTTCAAGAAACAACGCGTGTTCTTACTGAAGCAGCGGTTGCTGGTAAACAAGATGAACTACGTGGTTTAAAAGAAAATGTGATTGTTGGTCGATTGATTCCTGCAGGTACAGGATATGCATATCATCAAGATAGAAGACTTCGTCGTCGTAAACCTAATCAATCATCACAACAACAAGTGACTGTTGATGAAGCAACTGCTAATTTAGCAGAGCTACTAAATGCTGGATTTTCTAATAAAGATATTTTATAAAAGTGATTATATTGTATATTGTATTTTTTGATAATTATTTTTTATTAAAGGTTTAAAAATTTGTATTATGAATATGTATTTAATATTATTTATACAAATCAGATTTATATAATAATATTTTATATTTGTGATGATTATATAAAATATTAATAAAATTTAATAAAAAGGAAATATAATTTTATGGAGTTTACTTTTTGCGCTTAAAAAATGATCGTTATATACGTGCATTATTAAAACAACCTGTTGACATGACTCCAATATGGATGATGCGTCAAGCCGGACGTTATTTACCTGAATATCAAAAAATTCGTAAAAAAGCGGGTGGATTTTTATCATTATGTAAAAATCCGGATTTAGCTTGTGAAGTAACATTGCAACCCTTTTCTCATTTTCCATTAGATGCTGCAATCCTCTTTTCAGATATTTTAACTATTCCAGATGCGATGGGTTTAGGTCTTTATTTTTCAAAAAAACAGGGTCCTATTTTTGAACGTCCTATTCGTAATTTTTCTGATATTAATAAATTACCTATTCTTGATCCTGAACAAGAGTTGGGTTATGTCATAAATGCTGTACGTGCCGTTCTGAAAGCACTTAATGGTCGGGTACCATTAATAGGTTTTTCTGGTAGCCCATGGACATTATCAACTTATATGGTAGAGGGAAGAAGCAGTAAAAGTTTTAGTTATATAAAAAAAATGATGTATATGGAACCTAAAATATTACATGTTTTATTGGATAAATTAGCTAAAACTGTTATTCTTTATCTTAATGCTCAAATAGAAGCAGGAGTTCAGTCAATCATGATTTTTGATACTTGGGGTGGGGTATTGACAAAGTCTGCGTATAATGAATTTTCATTATATTATATTCAACAAATTATTGATAGTTTACATCGTAAATATAATGGATACAAAGTGCCAATTACTTTATTTACTAAAGGTGGTGGACAATGGTTAGAATTAATGGCAATGACGGGTTGTGATGCATTAAGCATTGATTGGATGACGAGTATAGATAATG
This sequence comes from Arsenophonus symbiont of Ornithomya chloropus, assembly GCF_964026495.1. Lineage (NCBI taxonomy): Bacteria > Pseudomonadati > Pseudomonadota > Gammaproteobacteria > Enterobacterales > Morganellaceae > Arsenophonus > Arsenophonus symbiont of Ornithomya chloropus. The sequence continues at coordinate 220,914 of NZ_OZ032148.1, forward strand.
CACGTTCTCGTGTAGGAAATCAAGTAGCTTTGCAGGGTAATATGGATCCTGCGATATTATATGCCTCATCAGAACGTATTGAGCGTGAAGTTGCAATGATTTTAAAAAAATTTGGTCAGGGTAGCGGACATGTTTTTAGTTTAGGTCATGGAATTAATCAAGATATTATGATTAACAATATAAACATTTTTGTTCATTTAGTTCATGAGTTATCCAAACAATATCACTAATTAAATTATAAAATGTTTATTAACAGTATAATAAGATTTTGTATAAATAATTATTTTTTGCTTTTAATAAGATAGAAAACTATATTAAGTAATATTTTTTATTGATATAAATAGTTGTTTATTTTTGAATTTTTAATTTTTTTATATCTGATATTTTTAAACGATTTTATTTATTATTTGTAAAATTATATTTACGAAATGCTAATTTGTATTTTTTGTGTTTTTAATAGATTATCTTTTGTAAATATTTTTTACTAATTTTATTATGAAAATTATTATTTATGGACCATTTTATATGATTATATTAAAATAATTACTTTGTTACTTTAAAGGAAATTTAAATTATTATATAGCAATATTTTGAATTTCTTCTAGAATTTTTTTTGATTTTTTTTAAATTTGTTTTGAAGATTTTTTTTAATATCAATATTTTCTTGTAGTAAAAACATTAAATATTAAAATTTTTTATAAAAAAGTTTAATATTTTGAATTTTAAAGGTATATTACTTTAAATACTTAATTATAAAAATATAACGTAAAAAAATAAATAAATATTTGATTTCTTATGTGAATATTATCAATCATTATTAATGATCTATCAATAAAATAAATGACATTTTTTAATATTTTTAAAGATACAAGTTAAAAATTAGTTTTATTGATGTTATCAATTCTTAATTTTTATTAACGTTATGTAATAAATAATAATATATGGTTTTATTTGTGTAATAAAATAAAATAGGGTAATCTTTTAAAAGATAATAATAAATATTTTGTAAATTACATATTATTTTATTAATAGTTACAATTTACATATAAATATTTTTTAATGTGTAACTAAAAATTTATAATATAAAAATATATGTGTATTTTTTCATTATTTTTCTAAACTTGTAGTTTTATTTAAGTGTAATAAAAATAAATATGAAAAATATTTTTATATGCATAATTAAATTTATTAAGCTTTTTTATTATTCTTCATATTATTGAAGTATTTATATTTTTATAAAAAATAAAAATTTTGTATTTTTTATAAATGATTTTATATCGTATGATATTATATTTTTTATGATTTAAATAATAATAGAAATATTTTAAAGTAATGTGGTGAAATATAATGTTTTGCAAAGAAAATGTTATAATTAACATTATTTTTAAAAATTTCTTTAATTAAAACTTTGTAAGTTCAGTATAAAAGATTTTATGAATCAAAAAATCAAGTAATAAAATATTAAACTTTATGAAAATGATTATATTATTTTTTTGTAAAGATTATTTAATGTTAATATTTTTTTAATAATATTTTTATATTGCATGGATTTTTTGATACAGAATAAAGACTCACAATATTTTTAAAAGGTGATTTTATGGAGATTATTTTTTATTAATATTATAATTATGTAATGATTTATTTTACTTATGATATACTTTTTATAAATTTATTTTAACTAGCTAGTATTATTTAAATCATTATTTTATTTGACCAGAAGATAATAGTAAATTAGAATAAAGTTTTGATAAGTTTCCATATTTTAAAATTACTGAAATAAAAAAAATTTATTATTCTATTTTAAAGTAATATTGATTCATAATCAAAATTTTATTAACTAAGAATTTTGATGAAAACGTTTTGATTAATTTTAATAATAAAAAATATTTTTGTTAAATAAATTTAAGGTTATTGAAAACTCATGTTTGTAAAATATTATTTTATTAAGATATGATATGTTTTACGTAAATTTTTTTAAAAATTTTGTAGTTTTTAAACTTTTTTTATGTCCCCTTCGTCTAGAGGCCCAGGACCTCGCCCTTTCACGGCGGTAACAGGGGTTCGAATCCCCTAGGGGACGCTAAAACTTATTATAATAAAAAATATTATCAAAATTATTTTATTTTTATTGATTTTTTTTTAAAAATACTGAAAATAAAGTATATTATTAATTTTTATAACAATTCTAATTTTATTTTTTCATTAATAAAAGGTGCATGCATATTAAAATAATAGATTTTTTTTAAAATAGATATTCATTTGATGGATATCAATATATTTTTAGTTAGTTAATGTAGATTTTTATTTTTTAATGCTGATATTCTTATGATCAAATAATTTCCAAATAATTTCTTAGATAATTTTATTAAGAACTAGGGAGGATATTTTTTTGTTTAAAATCATAAAGATACATATATTTTATAATATGTAGATTTTAAAAATATTTTTTTAGTAAAATAGATAAAAATTACATGATTATTCTAATTATTTAATTTTTGATTCTGTATAAAGAACATGTTTACGTACAATAGGATCAAATTTTTTTATTGTTAATTTTTCTGGCATCGTACGTTTATTTTTTGTTGTAGTATAAAAATGACCTGTTTTTTCAGAAGACACTAGTTTTATTTTGTTGCGAATACTTTTTGCCATTTAGAGTTTTTCTTAATTTTAATTGGATTATTGAGGTCGTAATTATGTTTGTTTTTTTATTAAATTTTCTATCCCTTTTTTATCAATTATACGCATTCCTTTTGCGGATACACGAAGTTTTATAAAACGTTTTTCAGATTCTAACCAAAATCGATGAAAGTGGAGGTTTGGCAAGAACCGACGCTTAGTTGCGTTCATTGCATGTGATCTATTATTTCCACTCATCGGACGTTTCCCAGTTACTTGACAAATTCGTGACATTTGTTATTTCACCTCTAAATAACTTATTTTAACTTGTTTTTTAAGATTTGTAATTTTTTTATTATATATCTAAAAAATATTTCATGGAATTAATTTTTTTATTTTAACAGATGTTTTATTTTTTATTCAAAATATTATATATTTTTTGATATTTTATTCAAGTTTTAATTTAAAAATATGTTATTTGAATAATCATTTTTAATAATTATCCACAAAAAGAATTTGTAAAATTATAAATTTTAAAAAAGAATATTATATTTTTTAAAAAAATATTATACTGAATTTTATTTTTATTCAATCAACTAAAATTCATTTTTTAAAAATGATATTTTGTGAAAAAATATTTTTTATTTATCAAGAAAGAAAATAAAATAAAATATTTACTCAATATTTTTATTTTTTTATATAATATTAACCAGTATTGTAATTTTTAAAATTTTATAAGATTTTTTTATAAATTTTCTGATTTATTTCTTAAATAATGAATAGTTACAAATAATTTTTATAAAAATATTATATTTTTTTGAAAAATGAATATTAAAATTACTAAAAATTATAAATAGTTGATAAAATAAAAGTCTATTAAAATAAACAAACCATTTTTTTATTTATAAATTTATATTTCTATTTATTAATATAGAACAGAAATATAGAATAATATTTTATTATTGTTAATATATATATAATATATAACTTTATAGTATATAACTTGATGGTAGAAGCTAAATAAGAACTTATGGGATATTCAGTAATCGTATTATCTGCTTTGGATATCTAATAATGGAAGAACTTCTCAATAAACATATCATAATTGGTATTAGTGGTAGTATAGCAGCATATAAAACACCAGAATTAATTCGTTTTTTACGTAGATATGGGGCAAAAGTAAGAGTGATAATGACTCATTCTGCTAAATTTTTTATTACATCATTAACATTACAGACTGTTTCTGATTATCCAGTAGTTGATGATTTTTTAAATTCTAGTATAGATGCTACAATTAATCATATTGAATTAGCGAAATGGGCAGATTTAATTATTTTAGTTCCTGCAACTGCAGATTTAGTTGCTCGTTTATCTATTGGTATGGCAAATGATTTATTAACAACAATCTGTCTAGCTTCAAAGGCAAAAATAGCTGTGGTACCAGCGATGAATAAAAATATGTATCAAGCTAAAATTACTCAACAGAATATAAGAATACTTAAAGATCGCAATATTTTGGTTTGGGGTCCTGATGAAGGTAATCAAGCGTGTGGTGATATTGGACCTGGTAGAATGTTAGATCCTTTGATAATAGGTGAGTTAGCCAAGTATACTTTACAATATCAAAAAAATATTTCAACATTACATTTTGCTATTACAGCAGGTCCTACACAAGAAAAAATAGATCCAGTGCGTTTTATAACCAATTATAGTTCTGGAAAAATGGGTTTTGCAATAGCTCAAGCAGCTGCAGAACGAGGTGCTCAAGTTACACTAATCAGTGGCCCAGTTAATTTATCAACGCCTTTAGGAGTTGAACGAATTAATGTTGTGAGTGCATTAGATATGTATCGTCAAGTACATAGTATAATTCATGAAAAAGAAATTTTTATTAGTTGTGCTGCAGTAAGTGATTATCGACCAAAAAAAATTCAAGAAGAAAAAATTAAACAGCAGAAAAATGAAATAACTTTTAGCTTTGTAAAAAATCCTGATATTGTGGCTAGTGTTGGTAAGTTAATAAAAAATCGTCCTTATGTAGTTGGTTTTGCAGCAGAAACAGAAAATATAAAAGAATATGCACGTATTAAACGTATAGAAAAAAAATTAGATCTTATTTGTGCAAATGATATTTCATTATCTTCACATGGTTTTAATTCAGATAATAATGCTTTGTATTTGTTTTGGAAAGACAAAGAAATGTATTTACCATATAGTCATAAATTAGAGCTTGGTCATCGTTTACTCAATGAGATAGTTAAACATTATGAAAAAAAAAATAAATATTAAAGTTCTTGATATGCGTTTAGGGGATATATTTCCATTGCCTAGTTACGCAACAGAAGGTTCTGCTGGATTAGATTTACGAGCTTGTATAGATAAAGTTTTTTATCTTAAACCAGGAAAAACTAAGTTATTGCCTACTGGATTAGCAGTACATATTGCAGATAAACAACTAACCGCAATAATTCTCCCTCGTTCAGGTTTAGGTCATAAAAGTGGTATTGTATTGGGTAATTTAGTTGGTTTAATAGATTCTGATTATCAAGGTGAATTAATGATTTCAGTTTGGAATCGGGGTAATAAAACATTTATAATTAAACCTGGTGCACGTTTAGCACAAATAGTTTTTGTACCAATTGTTCAAGTAGAATTTATCATTGTAGAAAATTTTCAAAAAACAGAACGTAATACCAACGGTTTTGGTCATTCAGGTTGTTAATAATTTTTTTTCAAAATGTAAGTAATTGATATTTTTATTGATAAAATTGTAGAATTAGTTTTTTACTATTTTAAAATAAATTAAAAAATGATAAAGTAATAAAAGCAATTTTTGATCAGTTATCTTAATATTTTTCATAAACATTGAAGTAGTTATTATTTGTAATTCATGTAAATTTTAATTACATAATTCATTGAAAGGTAAATTAATATCATGTTATAAAATATAAGTTTTAATTTTTTATGAAATATAATAAAAGTTTAATTATTTAGTTTATATTTAAAATGTATTATAAAGTTTGTTTTTTATTGCTTTTTTTTGTGCTTGAAAAATACTTTGTAAACCATTTTTTGCTAAAGAAAGTAATAATAATAGTTCATCGTAACTAAATGGTTTTCCTTCAGCAGTACCTTGTACTTCAATCATTTTACCGTTATCCATCATAACAATATTCATATCTGTATCTGCTATACAATCTTCACTATATTCTAGGTCACATATAGCTTGACCATTTACAATTCCAACAGAAACTGCGGCAACCATGAATTTAAGAGGATTGTTTTTTATTTTTTTTTCTGTTAACATTTTATTCAATGCATCATATAAAGCAATATAAGCGCCAGAAATTGCAGCAGTACGGGTGCCTCCATCAGCTTGAATTACATCACAATCTAATATAATAGTATATTCAAATAATTGGTTTAAATCAACTGAAGCTCGTAAAGCACGTGCAATAAGACGTTGTATTTCCATAGTACGGCCAGTCTGTTTACCTTTTGTAGCTTCACGTATATTACGATAATGTGTTGCTCTTGGTAACATGCCGTATTCTGCTGTTATCCAACCTTGTGATTGCCCTTTTAAAAATCTTGGAACGCCTTCTGTAATTGTTGCATTACATAATACTTTAGTATCACCAAATTCAATAAAAACAGAACCTTCAGGATGTTTGCTGTATTCTCGTGTTATTTTAATAGGACGCACTTGTTCAGGTTTTCGATTTTCTGGACGCATTGTATTTCTCTCTATGGTGAAAAATAATATTTTTTTAATAATATTATATAATATTATACGTTCTTAAAAATTAAATTCCTATGTTATGCTGTTATTTAAAATTTATTGTTAAATAACGTCATGATTATTTAAGGAAAATATATATGATTCGTAGTATGACAGCTTTTGTACGATTAGATGTGAAAAATGAATGGGGACATGCAGTTTGGGAAATACGCTCTTTGAATCAACGGTATCTTGAAATATGCGTTTTTTTACCTGAAATTTTTCAAAATTTAGAGCCATTTATTCGTGATCGGTTGCGTGCAAGATTGACAAGAGGAAAAGTAGAATGCAAATTATATTTTAAATTGAATATCAATAATAAACAAAATGAATTCACTTTAAATATGAAATTAACAAAAAAAATAATTAATATAGTTAATAGAATAAAAAAATATGCTGATATAGGAAATATAAATCCATTAGACATTCTTCGGTGGCCTGGAATTATAGTTACTCAAACAGAAAATTTAGATGTTATTTCTTCTCATTTGTTAACAAAATTAGAATGTGCTTTAGATAATTTGATTGATAATCGTGAAAATGAAGGAAAAAAGTTAAAAGCATTAATTGAAAAACGTTTACATTCTGTTTATCAAGAAATAAAAAAAATACGTCTTTGGATGCCTGAAATTTTAAAGTTGCAAAAAAAACGATTATTAAATAAGTTAAAAGAGGCAGAAATTCAAATAGATGATAATCGTTTAGCACAAGAAATAATTATATTAGCTCAACGTATTGATATTGATGAAGAACTTGATAGGATTGAAGCTCATGTAATAGAGACGTGTAATATTCTCAACAAACATAAAATTGTTGGTCGTCGTTTAGATTTCATAATGCAAGAGTTTAATCGTGAAGTAAATACATTGGCTGGAAAATCTATTAATTATGCAGTTACTAATTCTGCGATTGAATTAAAAGTATTAGTAGAACAAATGCGTGAGCAAATTCAAAATATTGAATGATTTAATGCCACTATTTTAAGATAATAAGAAATACTTAAATAAATTATTTTTTGATATAATTTTTAAAAACTATTATCTCTTCAAGAGATATCATATTTTTTATTCAAAAACTTAATATTGAAAATATAATTTTTAAAAATAAGAAAAAATTATTTTTATTCAATAAAAAATAATTTTTATATCTTTATAAGATTCATATCATAATAATTATAAATTATATATTAACTTGATGTTTTTCATAAAATAAATAAGAATTATTTTTCAATATTTTTTATAAAATTTGATTAATTATAATATTAATCAAATAAATCATTTTAAATAAGATTTATAATCTTAGAAAATATTTAACTAAATTTATTGATATTAAATAATCATTTGTATGATATATATAATCTATATATCATTTATTATATAATATTTTTGTATTTGTTTACAATATTAATAGTAAGATATAAATCTGATTATATTATTAGTATATCTTACATAAGATATATGTATGTATAATATTAAAAATATCACAAAATATTTCAAATTAAATTTAATATCATAATTCAATACTTAAAAGTATACATTTTTTATGAATAAATTTTTTATTTGAATAACATTATTTTTCTTTCTAGAAAAACAATCAATTGGAATTATGATAAAAATCAATATCTGATGTTATAAATTAAAAATAACTTTTTATTTTAAAGGTCACTATGAATCAAACAAAAATAAAAAAAATTGGTGTTTTAACTAGTGGTGGTGATGCGCCTGGCATGAATGCTGCTATTCGTAGTGTTGTAAGGACAGGTCTTTCTGAAGGTTTAGAAGTGTACGGTATTTATGATGGCTATATGGGACTTTATGAAAATAGAATTAAAAAATTTGATTGTTTTAGTGTTTCAGATATTATTAATCGTGGTGGTACTTTTTTAGGTTCTGCTCGTTTTCCAGAATTTCGAAATAGCAAAAAAATAAGAGACCAAGCCATTGTTAATATAAAAAAACATGATATTGATGCTTTAGTAATTATTGGTGGTGATGGTTCTTATAAAGGTGCAAAATTGATTATTGCAGCTGGTATTTCTTGTATTGGGTTACCTGGAACCATCGATAATGATATTGCAGGTACTGACTATACTATCGGTTATTTTACAGCGTTAGATACAATTGTTGAAGCAATTGATCGTTTGCGTGATACTTCCACTTCACATAAACGTATTTCTATTGTTGAAATAATGGGTCGTCATTGTGGTAATCTAACTTTGTCCGCAGCTATAGCCGGAGGTTGTGAGTTTATAGTATTACCAGAAATACCTTTTTATAAAGAAGAATTATTAAGGGAAATTAAATCTGGATTACTTAAAGGTAAACGCCATGCTATTGTAGCTATTACAGAAGATATTTATGATGTTAACAAATTAGCAAAATATATTGAAAAAGCTACAAAGCATGAAACTAGAGCTACTATTTTAGGTCACATTCAACGGGGGGGGACTCCAGTAGCTAATGATCGTGTTCTTGCATCTCATATGGGAGCCTATTCTGTTCAGTTACTTTTAGAAGGATATAGTGATCGGTGCGTTGGTATTCAGAATGATCAATTAGTGCATCATGATATTATTGATGTAGTCAAGAATATGAAACGTCATTTTAAAAAAAATTGGTTAGATATGGCAAAAAAACTTTATTAATTTTTTTATTACATTATTTTTTGATATGTTTTTGAAAGTATCTAGTTTTTATCAAATGTTTTTATCATACTGCAAAATGTATTTTATTTTTGATAATTTATAAAATTTAATATTTAATTTATAATATATTTTTTTGTAATATATTATAAAAATATTACAATAAATAATTGTTATTTCGTCTCATAAATTTAATCGTTGTTATTTTATTTAACAGTGCATTACTTAGGAATAATTTTTTTATTAATTCAATAGATAGAGCTAAATTTTTTTTAATTTAATTTTTATTTAATAATAAGAGTGATTACCATGTTGATGTTCTGTAAAATCTTTTACACCTTTTAATTCATTTGGAAACATATTTAGTAATTGTTTTTCAATATTTTCTTTTAAGGTAAAAGTTACCATTGTGCAACCATTACATCCACCACCAAATTGTAAAATTGCATATCCATCATTATTAATTTTTATTAATGAAACATGCCCACCATGTCCCGCTAATTGTGGATTAATTTGGAATTCTATAAAATATTTAATTCTTTCAGTTAATGGAGTAGATTTATCAAAAATTTTATTTTTTTTTGCATGTGGCGCTGTTATAGTTAGTTGCGATCCTACTTGATCTTTTATCAAATCAATTTCTGCTTCTTTTAAAAAAGCAAGACTAATTTTATCAACGTATGCTGAAAATTTATCGAATTTAAATTCGATATCACTTTTTTCAATAGCATTTTTGGGATAATAAGAAACACCACATTCAGCAGTTGGAGTTCCAGGATTAATAACAAATATTCGAATTTGTGTACCAGGTTCTTTTTTTTCTAATAGTTGTCTGAAGTGTATTTGTGCTGCTTTTGTAATATTAATCATAATTTATATTTAATATTTAGTATTTTTTTATTATATCAATTATACGTTATTTTATTTTATTTTTACAAGTTTTTAATATTATTTAATATTTATCTGATGCAAAACATGACAAAAATATAGATTTGTTTTTTAATAAAACAATATTACAAAATGTAATTTTTGATGATTTTTTATGTATTATTCTTACATATTATAATTAGTATTGCTTATAGATAGATTTTATCAAAATATAACTATATAAATATTAAAAATATTGAACAATTTAAAATTAATAAATTGCTATATGAAATAAAAACTATTGAAAGTATTATGAATATTTATAATATTGATTTAAAATTATTTAGAAGTAATACATATTATATATATCATAATTATTATAAATAATTTCATATTTTTAAAAAGTGTAATAGATTATTTTTTGTTTTGAATACTGCATGAAGACAAAACAAGAATGATTTTTTTTAAAAAAATTAAAATGGTGTATATAAATTTTGAATATCCATAATTAGTGATTATAAAAAAGTAATTTATAATATTATATTTTAGAGAAAATAAAAATGAGTAATTTTTTTTGGGAAAAGGTTGGGACAGGAAAACAAAATGTTGTTTTATTGCACGGGTGGGGATTAAATTCAGAAGTTTGGAGAACTATTGTTAAAGTAGAATCTAGTGCTAATTTTTGTTTTCATTTTGTTGATTTGCCAGGATATGGTCGTAATTATATGTTTCCACCTCTTTCATTAGAAGAAATGACAGAAATTATTTGGGAACATGCACCGAAACAGTCTATTTGGTTAGGTTGGTCATTAGGTGGATTAATTGCTAGTGTGATTGCATTAAAGTATTCAACTGAAATAACTGGTTTAATAACAGTAGCTTCTTCTCCTTGTTTTATTCAAAAAGATAATTGGCCTGGTATTAAATCGATCATTCTTCAAAATTTCGAACAACAATTAAGACTTGATTTTAATAATACTATTGAAAGGTTTCTTGAATTACAAATATTAGATAGCAAAAAAGTAGATGAAGACATAAAATTATTGAAGTTATTGATCTTAAAACAACCATTACCTTCCTCAGCTGTTTTAAAAAAAGGTTTAAGAATTTTACAAAACACTGATTTAAGAGAATCTTTATTGACTTTTAAAAAACCTTTTTTACGTATTTATGGTGATTTAGATACTTTAGTACCTAGAAAAATATCATCAATTATAGATACATGGTTACCAAAATCTTTTTCTATTATAATGAAACATGCTGCGCATGCACCTTTTATTTCTCATCCATATAAATTTGTTAGATTATTAATAGATTTTTCTGATTCATTAAAATTATCAATATAACTGATGTATATAAAAATTTTATTTTTATAAAACTATTTTTGGTTTTTTATGTGTTTAAGATGGTCACTTTTTTAAAAGTATATCACTCAATGAATTTTTTAATAAAAAACACTAATAATATTGAATGTTTATGTAAACAAAAGTTAGATATTTTTAAAAAGAGAATTTAAATATTCTGTTTTTCTTATATTTTATTTAAAAAATTGCATCAATCATATTTTATTATTTTTTATATTTTTATTGTATAATTTTTAAATGTAAAATAAATAAAAATTATTTTTTATGTTTTTTTGCTAAAATTATTAACTGTAATTTTATAGACATTTAAGTTATTTTATTTATATCAAAAGTTTATTTGACTATTGTTATTTAATATAATAGTCGATTTAGTACAATGTCTAATATTTTTATTGGATTAAATTAAATATGATAATAGTATAAATTGTTGATGTTATATCTTTTTTAGATTATTTCTTTTAATAAAAAATATTATTAATAATAATGAGATTTTTAGTTTTATTTTTTGTAGATTTTTTAAAAAATTAATAATGAAATTGTTTTTGCTATGAAAAATTAATTATTTTGTATTTAGGAAATACTCTTTATTATATTTTCATAAAAAATATTTAAATAAAATTTAATAAACATACTTTATGTTATTTTGATATATTTTTCATTAAAAGATTGAGAAATAAATTTTTAATATTTCTAATTATAAAATTAAAAATTAAAATTATGTATTATATTAAAATGATACTTAAATAATAAGTACATACATAAGGTTTTGATTATTATAAAATATTTAAAATTTATTTTATGAAAAAATATTTATAAAAATTACTGTAAAATCTTAATTTTTAAAAAGATATTGCAGTTAAAAATATTTAAATATATTATAATATTTTAATTTTATTTAGATCATGATAACCGATTATATATTTTATTTTAATATTATTTAAATAAAAAATAGATTTTTAAGTAACTGTAATATATAAATACTTTTGATAAAATAGATTGTAATTCAAATTTTATAAATTATTTATTTTTTATTGTATTTGACTTCTGATGTCATTAAGTAAAGATGCTTTATATACTTATCGTATTTTTTAAGATATTTAAATAATTTTATTCTAATCTTTCTGATAAAAGAAAAAATAAAAAAGTAGGTTAAATTATTAGATTAAAAATTAATTTTGACGATTATATAATTTTAAAATTATATCCATGTAATGTGTTGATTATTAGATCGTCTTATAGCATAAGACATCAAACAAATTGCTAACAATATATCTGCTGTATAAGATAAAGAAGTTAATTATTTGTTTTACTAAATTCAAATTAAATTTAAATACATAAAAAATATTTCTAAATAATAAAATTTTTCTTATTTAAGAATTGATCAATTGACGAATTTAAAATTTTTGTTTTTTATCCACATGAATCTTTATTTTGATATAACATCAAGAATTTTATTCAAGGATTTTAGTATAAGTATACTATATATGCTATAATAATCTTTTTTTAGATGTTTATTTTTTGTTTACATCAGATTATTGAAACCCGGTTCATCTATCTGATATAGAAACAGTTAGGAGATTATTCTCTGTTTTGTAGCAGATGGAAGTTTGTAGCATATGGAAGTTCAGTATAAAAAATGTAGCATTAAAAAACATTTTATGAAATTTTTTATTTTTGATTAATTAATATACTATTCATTATGTTGTTTTATTTAATTTAATAAAAGATACTATTTTTATAAAAATTAAATATTATGAATAAAAATTTTATAGCATATGTCATTATTGAAATAATACAAAAAAGTTTCTTTAAGAAGACAAATATTATTTCATTAACATAGTTTTAAAAACTATATTAATGATGTTTTTGATTTTTGATTAATATTGCTTATATCTTATTTTTTGTATAATATTTTTGATGAAGGTATAAAGCAACAGATCAATAATTTTTATTTTAATATGATATTTTTATATGATTGTATATTTTTAAAGATAAAAAATATGTTTATATTAATTAATATTTAATCTTAATTGATACAATAATATTGATGTATTGTATTTTTGATTATTTATATAAATTATTTTATAAATGAAAAATATAGTATATACTATATTACATTTCTGTATAGAGGAGAATTTAATATATAAAAATATTGCTGAATGATATAATATTTATACTATATAAAATTTAAAAATAACATTTATGTTATTTTTGTATATATTTATGAGGTAATCATTAATATTTCTTAAATATATATTACCTATATATAAATTTTAAAAATTATTTTCTTTTCTGTAGTTATTTTTTATAATAATAATATATAATCTATGATTATTATTTTTTTATGATTTTTAAAATTATAAAAATTAATAATGTATTTTAAATTTTAAAATTATAAATTAATTATTATTTTAACAATGTTTAATTTTTTAAAAATGTTTACTTTTTATTGAAAAGTATCCCAGAAAAATTGTTATTTTTTTTGGCATAAGATATTTTTTATTTTAGTAAAGATATTAATCTTTTCTTTTTTTGTGTAAGAATAATGATCAAAATTTAAAATTTTATTAATTTTTTTTGAAAACATGAATTTATATTCAAAGTAATTTCAAAGCAATAATGTTAAATTATATTGAATAATAATTTTGCTATATTTTTCTTATAAAAATAATTTATTATTAAAGTAATAAAGATAATATACAATATTAACATGTTACTATTGCATAGTATTGTACGTATTTAAAAAAATATTATTATTTTTTGTAATAGTTTTTAAAAAAAAAGATTTAATTGAATATAATAATATATTTTTGATAAATTTTTTAACAAATGGATTTAAAATAAAGTATTCTTAAAAAGAAGTATTATTTATTGAATAAATTGATGAAATGAGAAATTTTTATATTTTCTTAAATATTTCTAAAATATGAAAATCTAAATTTTGTCTTAAAAATAATGATCTAAATATTGATAATTATTTAATGACTATGCTTTAGTTTGTTTATTTAATTTTAGTTGTTTAAAAAATAATTTGATATTTGTGTATGTTTTAGATTTTTTAAATTACTTTTTTGATAAAAAGTAATTTAAAATTATAAAATATTATTTATATAAGAGTGAGTTAAGAAAATATTTTCTAATAATAATTTTGAGATTTTTTTTATTTTTAATATGTTATTTTTTATTTTTTTTATAAAAAATAATATTTGAGAGATGTATAATAAAAAAGTTAATTAAATATCATTACTAAAATGATTATTTATAATATTGCAATATTTTTTTAATGATCAATATATTTATTACATTCTTTTTAAGAAATATAGAGTTTTGCATTATTGTGTATATAAATTAATATTTTAATGTATTTATATACAAATATTGTTTATGTTTTAACAATTAGAAGGTAATACTTAAAATGAGAAGTTATCTTATTATAATTGTGTTATCTGCAATATTAACTTTTTTTAGTAGTTTTTTAAAAGCAGATCGATTAGAAAGTATTAAAAAATTAGGTATCATTCGTATTGCTGTTTTTGATAGTAATCCTCCATTTGGTTTTATTGATCCTAAAACTAAAAAGATTGTTGGTTATGATGTTGATATTGCAGAAGCTATTGCTAAAGATTTTGGTGTAAAATTATTCTTACGTTCTACCAATCCAGCTAATAGAATAGCGTTATTAACATCTGGTAAAGTAGATTTGATTAGTGCTAATTTCACTATTACAAATGAACGTGCTAAACAAGTTGATTTTTCAATTCCTGATTTTAGAAGTCAACAAAAATTTATTGCACGTAAAGGTATATTAAAAGAAATTAATGATATTATTCCATTACGTATAGGTGCAGATAAAGGCACAGTACAAGAAATTACACTTCGTAAACTTTATCCAGAAACTAAAGTAATATCTTATGATGATACTCCTTTTGCTTTTGCTGCTTTGCGTAATGGCAATGTTCAGGCTATTACTCAAGATGATGCTAAATTAATTGGTTTATTAGGTACTTTACCAGAAATAATAAGAGCAGATTATGAAATATCATCTTTTAGCATTAAATGTGAATATCAAGCATTGGTAGCAGCTAAAGGTGAAAAAAAAATAATTCAAGCTGTAAATAATACTTTATTGAAGTTAGAAAATAGTGGTCAGGCAGATATAATTTATAATCGGTGGTTTGGTTTAAATACTAAAACACCGCTACCTCGTGGTAATTTTAAATTTACAGTATTGCATGAATAAATATTTTTTTTAATAATTCAAGTAAATTCATTTAATAATGAACAGGTAATAATGAACAGGTTGTAAAATGTTTGATTTTTTTTCTGCTAGTTTTTTAGGAATTGATTATATAAATTTAATTTTTCGGGGTTTGCTTGTTACTTTTTGGATATCATTTTTTACAATCATTATTTCAACTGTATTGGGTTTTTTCTTGGCTTTGATTAGAGAAAGTAAGCTATTTTTTTTTCGTTATGTAATAAATATTTATATTTCATTATTTCGTAATACACCTTTGTTAATACAGATTTTTTTCTGGTATTTTGCTGCTATAAATATGTTGCCTAAATTTATGATAGAATGGTTAAATACACCGCACCAAATTTCTATTATTGGAGTACAATTGGTGTGGCCATCATTTGAATTTTTAGCAGGGATGATTGGATTAATTCTTTATTCTACTCCTTTTATTGCTGAAGAATTAAAATCTGGTATTTATGCTGTTAAAATTGAACAGACATTTGCAGCATTAGCATTAGGTTTTTCTAATTTTCAAGTAATGCGTTATGTTATTTTTCCTCAAGCATTTAAAATTGCTATACCGCTTTTTTTTAATCAGTATATGAATATTATAAAAAATTCTTCATTAACGATGGCAATAGGTGTAGCTGAACTTTCGTATGTATCTCGTCAAATTGAGAATGAAAGTTTGCAAACATTTGCAGTTTTTGGAATTACAACAATTCTTTATCTCATTATCATTTTTATGGTAGAACTTTGTTCACAATTGTGTCAAAAGCATTTCTTAATAAAGAAATATTCATATGAATTTTGAAGTTATTGCAGATAATTGGCGTTATATTTTATTTGGAACATATCCTGATGGACCTTTAGAAGGTGCAGCATTAACTCTTTTGATAAGTTTATTGGCAGGAAGTATATCTATTATTTTAGGAATTTTTATTGGGATTTTGTTAACAATATTAAGAAGTGTATGGGTAAATTTATTAGCAGTTTTTTTATGTTTTTTAAAGTCTATACCTGTTATTCTTTTGATATTTTGGAGTTATTTTTTATTACCTACTTTATTAGGAACTGATATTCCTGAGTTGATAACTGTAATTGTTGTTTTAAGTTTGATTAGTGCAGCTTATTTAGCATATGTAGTAAAAGCAGGTATTGCAGCTATTAGTCAAGGGCAATGGCAAGCAGGTATGTCATTAGGATTTACAATGTTTGAAGTATTATGGAACATTATATTACCACAAGTATTACTTATGATGGTTCCATCATTTATTAATCAGTTGATTGCTTTAATTAAAGATACTTCTTTAGCATACATTGTTGGTTTAGCAGAGTTATCATTTTTAGCAGCTCAAGTAAATAATAGAGAAATGATTTATTCAATGGAAATTTTTTTGTTTGTTGCTTTTATTTATTTTGTAATGTGTTTTTCGCTTGAAATAATAGCAAATTACATTTTACGTAATTTTAAAAAAAATAGATTTTTCTTGGATGTATTATCTGTTCAATTAAATTAATAGTTATTTTATTTTTAAATCCGATTTTTTAATTTTTTAAAAATTTTTAATGAAATTAATAATTATCAAATTTAATCTTTTAGTATTATAGTATTTAGTAAATATATTTGTAATAAATTATTAATATGAATTGAATTATCAAAAGAATTATATATTTAAAAAATAAAGAATAAAAAAATAATATTTCTATTATTTGAGTAGATAGTTATTAAGATTGTTAAAAAAAACTAAAAAAATTATTATGAACAATACTTTCTTATTTCTTTAATCTTATTTCTTTAATATAAATTGATACAATATTTTTTTAATTTTTAATAATATGTGATAATTGATGATAATATAAATATAACGTACATTAAATTATTTTTTATGTTATTTAAAATAACTGAAATTAAATTTTTATATAATTTTTAGGTTTAATAATTAATAATGTTTTTTAATAAAAATCATATTTTTAAAATAAAATATATAAATAAATCTTATGTAAATATTTTGTATTTTAAATAAATATTAGTTACATGCATAAGTTCAATGTTCTTTTTATAATTTAGATACAAGGAAAATATATGAGTTATTTTTTTGCTTATCTTTCTCGCATGAAATTGATTAATCGATGGTCATTAATGCGTAATGTACGTACAGAAAATGTTTCAGAACATAGTTTACAAGTTGCTTTTGTTGCTCATGCACTAGCTTGTATTAAAAATCGTAAATTTAATGGAAATATAAATGCTGAACGTATTGCAGTGTTAGCTATGTATCATGATGCTAGTGAAGTTATTACTGGAGATTTACCAACTCCAATTAAATATCATAATACTAAAATTGCTAATGAATATAACAAAATTGAAAAATATGCAAAAAAAAAGCTTATTAAAATGTTACCAAAAGAATTACAAAAAGACTTTCTTGTTATTTTAGATGATGAATATTTTTCTGAAAAAGAATATACTATTGTTAAATATGCAGATGTGCTTTGTGCGTATTTAAAATGTTTAGAAGAATTATCTGCTGGAAATAGTGAATTCAATTTAGCTAAAAAACGACTTGAAAAAATTTTAACTGAATCTTACACTGATGAAATACAGTATTTTATGAAAAATTTTGTATCAGGATTTCAATTGTCTTTAGATGAAATCACTTCTTAACTTATTGTAGTAGTAGAATAAAATATTTTTTTGAAGTTTTTTATCTATTTATCATAAATATGAAAGATGTTAGATATATATATTTTAATATATTGATTTCTTTGTGACATAGTTTTTTCTGTTAATTGTGAAAAAATTATAAACAATGTATTATTATCAATAAATAATATAATTTTTTTGTATGATTATGTAATATTTAAATGCATTATATTTTAGTAGCATTTGTTTTTTGGATTTTAATAAAAAATATTTTTTATTAAAAATATTAAATTTTATTTTTATAGTTTATCTTTAAGGATTTTCTAATTAAAGATGCAAAGAATGCTCATTGAAATAATAATAAAAATGTAAAGTACGTTTTAAATATATATACTTAAATTTATCATAATTTTATTTTTTATTATAAATATTTTTGTTTTTATCAACATATCCCTCAAATTTATTAAATCTTTGAATAAAAATTATATGTTGTATTCAACATAATGCAAAAAAATAAAATGTATTATAAAATATTTTTTTATAAATTTTTGATTTGAAATCAATTATCTAAATAACAAGGCATCTAGTGATAAAAAAAATATTATTAATAATAGTTGGCTATTTTTTCTTTATAGATTTTTTACATGCAATTGTTGTTGGTGCTCAAATAGGAAAAGATTTTACTGAATTTTCTGCTGGTATTGGTAATAAAGGAGTTTATTTAGAAATAAATGGTAATTTAATGCGTAATGATAATGATAAGCAATTGATTAGTTTAGGGGGAACTTTTGGTGTTCCATTTGGACCGGTGAGTGCTTATTTTTCTGGAAAAACTTATTGTTTCTTATCACCAGAAGAACATCCTCTTACTTTTATTTTTACTACTGGTATGGGTGTTAATTTGTATTTTATGCCATTTTTTAGCATATATGGTGAAATTTATAGTTCACCTTATTCTTTTATTTCTGATCATTATTTGTATAAAGAAGCAAATATTGGTATAAAATATGAATTAATAAAATCATTCTTCATTAGTGCTGGTTATCGTTTTATTACAATTAAAGATAATAGTAATGATATTAAACATATTATTGTAGATAATTTTTATGTTGGTGCTGTATTTAATTTTTAATTATAAAAGAAAGTTTAATAAATTTCAGTATTTGTATTAAATTTTTTTATTTTTTATGGTAAATAATTAAAATAGTAGTTTTAGTTATAATTTCAATAATATATAAATATCAGAAATTTTAATGATTTTTTATCAGTTAGAGTTATAACTTTTTATTTATTTTTTATCGTAAATAAGATAATTTTTAAAATTCTTGATAAGAATAATAAAATTAATTATTTAGATATCATCAGTCAAATAATATTTTTATTAATAATTTTTAAATGGTGGTATATTTCGCTTTTTTGATAATGTTATTCATGTTTTTTTGTTTTATAGTTTTATGAAATAAATAATAAAATATTGATATATCAATGAAATAGTAAAAATATATAATCAAGAGAAGTATAATAAAAATATTTTCCGTATTTTATATATAAACAAATTTTGTAATATCAAATTCATAATTATGATCATTTATTTTTTATTGATATTGTTTTTGAAAATTTTATATAGGTATTTTTTAGAGATATAACATAAAAATAATTTATTTTATAATTATGAATTGAATATTTTTTTATATGATAATAAAAATATCAGTTATTGGTTGACAACTACAAGGTAGTATTTCATTATTTTTAATAAATGCAATAGGTTGATTATGGTATTTTATTTTTCCTTGTTTAAGATAAATTCGACAGATACCACAAAATCCTTTTCTACATTGAAAATCAATCTGAATGTTGTTTTTTTCAAGTGTATCAAGAATGCTAGTATGATGTTTATCGTGAAATATAATTTTTGTTTGTTTTTGTTCTTTTTTATGAAACAAAATTTTATTTTTTTTCATAATCTTTATAATTCAAAATTTTGTAATTCATTAATATCTATTTGAGAATCAATTTGTCCCACTAAATAAGAGGTTATTTCTACTTCTTGTGGTGCTACTTGTACATTATCTGAGATCAACCAGGTGTTGATCCATGGAATAGGATTAGAACGTTTCTGAAATGGTAATTTTAGTCCAACTACTTGCATTCTAATATTGGTGATATATTCAATGTATTGACATAAGATATCTTTATTAAGGCCAATCATAGACCCACCAGAAAATAAATAGTCTGCCCATGCTTTTTCTTGTTGTGCTGTTTGGAAAAATAATTCATAACATTCGTTTTCACATTCTTTTGCAATATCAAACATTTCAGGGTCATCTTGACCAGAACGCATAAGATTTAAAATATGTTGAGTACCAGTAAGATGTAATGCTTCATCACGGGCAATTAATTTTATAATTTTTGCATTACCTTCCATTAATTCACGTTCAGCAAAAGCAAATGAACATGCGAAGCTTACATAAAAACGAATAGCTTCTAATGCATTTGCACTCATTAAACATAAATAAAGTTGTTTTTTTAAATCATGCAAAGAAATAAAAATTTTTTTACCATTAATAGTATGATGATTTTCACCTAACATATGATAATAACTGGTCATTTTAATTAAATTATCATAATAGGCAGAAATATCTTTTGCCCGTTTTAAAATTTCATTATTAGATATTATATCATCAAAAATGTTTGATGGATCATTGACAATATTACGAATAATATGGGTATATGAGCGAGAATGAATAGTTTCTGAAAATGACCATGTTTCTATCCATGTCTCTAATTCTGGAATAGAAATAAGTGGCAATAATGCAACATTAGGACTTCTTCCTTGAATAGAATCTAATAATGTTTGGTATTTTAAATTACTAATAAAAATATGTTTCTCATGTTCAGGAAGTGATTGATAATCAATTCGATCACGAGAAACATCTATTTCTTCTGGACGCCAAAAGAAGGATAATTGTTTTTCAATTAATTGTTCAAAAATTGGATATTTTTGTTGGTCATATCGTATAATATTAACAGGTTGACCAAAAAACATGGGTTCTTTTAATTGATTATTTTTTTTTTGTGAAAATGTTGTATATTTATATTTCACGTTATTCCCCTTTTATATTTTACAAGAGCCACTATTACAATCGTTTTCAGGAAATTCAATTGTCTTTTTAAGACCTCCCTGAAAGTCTGCTGAACCATCACGTGTGTTATGATAATAAAGTGTTTTGATACCATATTTATAAGCCATTAATAAATCTTTTATTAATTGGTGCATGGGAACTTTCTTATTAGGAAAACGAGTCGGATCGTAATTAGTATTTGCAGAAATAGATTGGTCAATGAATTTTTGCATAATACCTACAAGTTGTAAATAACCAACATTATTAGGGATTTGCCATAATAATTCATAATGATTTTTCAAATTGTCATATTCTGGAACTACTTGACGTAAGATTCCATCTTTAGATGCTTTAATACTAATATAACCTCTTGGTGGTTCAATTCCATTAGTGGAATTTGATATTTGTGAAGAAGTTTCTGATGGCATTAATGCAGAAAGTGTAGAATTACGTAAGCCATATTTCTTAATATTAATTCTTAAAGTTTCCCAATCATAGTGTAGTGGTTCTGATGTTAATTCATCTAATGTTTTTTTATAAGTATCAATAGGTAAGATACCTTTTGCATAATTTGTATCATGAAATAACGGACAATGTCCTTGTTCTTTTGCGAGTTCATTAGATGCTTTCAACAAATAATATTGTATAGCTTCAAAAGTTTTATGAGTTAAATTATTGGCGCTACCATCAGAATAACGTACTTTATTCTTTGCTAAATAATAAGCGTAATTAATGACACCTATACCTAAAGTACGACGGTTCATGGAAGCTTTTTTAGCGGCAAGAATAGGATAATTTTGATAATCTAGTACTGCATCTAATGCACGTACTATTAATACTGATAATTTTTCAATTTCATTTAATGATGTAATCATACCTAAATTAAAAGCGGACAGAGTACAGAGTGCAATTTCACCTTTTGTATCTTTAATATCATTTAATGGGTGGGTTGGTAAAAGAATTTCCATACAAAGATTAGATTGACGAATAGGTGCAACTTTAGGATTAAATGCACTATGTGTATTACAGTGATCGACATTTTGGATATAGATTCGGCCTGTTGATGCGCGTTCTTGCAACATACAGGAAAATAAATTAATAGCTTTGATATGTTTTTTTCGTATTTTTGAATTTGCTTCATATTTTAAGTATAAACGTTCAAATTCACTTTGATCATTAAAAAATGCTTGATATAAACCAGGGACATCAGATGGGCTAAATAATGTAATTTCTTTATCTTTTATAAGTCTTTCGTACATTAATTTGTTTATTTGTACAGCATAATCAAGATAACGTACACGATTATTTTCAATCCCACGATTATTTTTCAGTACAAGTAAGCTTTCAATTTCTAAATGCCAAATTGGATAAAATAATGTAGCAGCCCCACCGCGTACTCCACCTTGAGAGCATGATTTGACGGCACTTTGAAAATGTTTATAGAAAGGTATACAACCTGTATGAAAGGCTTCTCCATTACGAATAGGACTTCCTAATGCGCGAATATTTCCTGCATTAATGCCGATTCCTGCACGTTGAGATACGTATTTAATAATAGAGCTTGTTGTTGCATTAATAGAATCAAGTGTATCATCGCATTCAATTAATATACAAGAACTAAATTGTCTGGTAGGAGTACGTACTCCTGCCATAATAGGAGTTGGTAATGAAATTTTGAAAGTTGAAATAGCATCATAAAAAAGATGAATATAATTTAACCGTATTTTTTTTGGATATCGCGCAAAAAGACAAGCAGCAATAAGAATATACATGAATTGTGGACTTTCATAAATTTGTCCACTAACTCGATTTTGTAATAAATATTTTTTTTCTAATTGTTTAACTGCTGCATAGGAAAAATTCATATCACGCCAATGATCTAGAAAATTGTCAAGTTTGTTAAATTCTTTTTCTGAATAATCTACTAACAAATGTTTATCATATTTTCCTATTTTTACCATTTTTTTTACATGTTGATATAATTTTGGGGGTTCAAATTTTCCATAAGCTTTTTTACGTAAATGAAAAATTGCTAATCTAGCTGCAAGGTATTGGTAATCAGGTGTATTAGAAGAAATAAGATCTGCTGCTGCTTTAATTATTGTTTCATGAATATCAGCAGTTTTTATTCCACTATAAAATTGAATTTGTGAATGTAATTCTACTTGTGAAACAGATACATCTTGTAAATTTTCAGCAGCCCAAGTGATAACTTTGTGAATTTTATCTAGATTAATGAGTTCTTTATGACCATTACGTTTTGTTACTAAAAGACTTTCTCGCATATAGTAGATATACCTATAAAGTTAGGATTTATGGATTTATAAAAATAATATTTTTAAATTCATAGAATAAATTCATAGAAAGTACAATATATAGTATTTTTTATTTTTTAAATTACAATATAATGTAATATTGTTTTTTTAGCAAGTTATAAAAAATATAATATTTTTTACATATTTCTGCGTGATACATGCAATATATAATTTATATCAACGTTTTCTCCTAAATAAAATTTATTACTAAAAAGATTATAATGCAATCCTATGATGTGTTTTTCTTCTAAAGAGGTTTGATCAATCCAACTAAGTAATTCAGAAGGTTGAATAAATTTTTTTATTGTATGTGTTCCTTTAGGAACAATATTTAAAATATATTCAGCAGCAATAATAGCAAATAACCAGGATTTGTTGTTGCGATTAATAGTAGAAAAAAATACATGTCCACCAGGTTTTACTAATTTTTCACAAGCTTGAATTATTGATTTAGGATAAGGGACATGTTCTAATATTTCCATGCAAGTGATTATATCATAATTGTTTGGTTTTTTTTTGGCGTGTTTTTCAGCTGTCTCTTTTATGTATTGAATTTTAATTTTGTTTTTTAATGCATGTAGTTTAGCACTTTTAATCATTTGAGGTGTTATATCAATTCCTGTGACGATCCCTCCTTCTTTATACATACTTTCTGATAAAATACCTCCACCGCAGCCTATATCGAGTATTTTTTTTCCAAAAATACCATTTGCATTTTTTAGTATATAGTTTAAACGCAATGGATTAATTTTGTGCAAAAATGATTTTTTTTGATTCCACCATTGGGATGCTATGGAATTAAATTTTTTAATTTCATTGTAATCAATGTTTTTTTTTATGTCTGAATATTTTTTATTTTTCATAATATATATATTTTGTTTTGATAAATTAATTATTTGTTTTTTGTAATTTTTAAAAGTTTCTATTAATAGATTATTATATATTTTTGATTTTATGAATTCATGATTTTATAGTATAATTTTATTTCTAAATAAATAAGAAAATAAAGGATATTGGATCCATGAGTGAGATAGTGAGAGAAATTATACCAATTAATCTTGAAAAAGAGCTTAAAGATTCTTATTTAGATTATGCAATGTCTGTAATTATTGGTCGCGCTCTTCCAGATGTAAGAGATGGATTAAAACCAGTACATCGTCGTGTATTATATGCAATGCATGTTTTAGGTAATAATTGGAATAAACCTTATAAAAAATCAGCTCGTATAGTTGGTGATGTTATTGGTAAATATCATCCTCATGGAGACAGTGCTGTTTATGATGCTATAGTTCGTCTTGCACAACCATTTTCTATGCGTTATATGCTAGTTGATGGACAAGGAAATTTTGGATCTGTTGACGGAGATTCTCCTGCTGCAATGCGTTATACTGAAGTGCGTATGGCAAAAATTGTGCATGAATTGTTAGAAGATTTAGATAAAGAAACAGTAAATTTTGTACCTAATTATGATGGTACAGAAGAAATTCCGGATGTAATGCCTACTCGTATTCCTAATTTATTAATTAATGGTTCTTCAGGTATTGCAGTTGGAATGGCCACTAATATTCCCCCGCATAATCTTAGTGAAGTGATTGATGGTTGTTTAGCATATATTAATGATGAAAACATTAGTATTGAAAAGTTATTAAAATATATACCTGGTCCTGATTTTCCTACTGCTGGAATTATCAATGGGTATTGCGGTATTATAGATGCATATAAAACAGGTCGCGGGACGATTTGTATACGTGGTCGTGCTAATATTGAGATTAATTCAAATGGACGTAGTACTATTATTGTTAAGGAGATTCCCTATCAAGTCAATAAATCTCGTTTGATTGAAAAAATTGCTGAATTAATTAAAAATAAACGTATTGATGGAATTAGCGCATTGCGTGATGAATCTGATAAAGATGGTATGCGTATTGTTATTGAAATAAAACATGATGCGGTAGCAGAAATTATATTAAATAATTTATATTCTCTTACACAACTTCAAGTTTCATTTGGAATTAATATGGTTGCCCTATGTGATTCCCAACCTAAGCTTTTGAATTTAAAAGAAATTATTGGATTTTTTATTCGGCATCGTAGAGAAGTAGTTACTAGACGGACAATATTTGAATTACGTAAAGCACGTGAACGTGCTCATATATTAGAAGCGTTATCAGTAGCTTTAGTTAATATTAATTCAATGATTCCGCTTATTCAAGAAGCATTGAATTCCCATAATGCAAAATTAGTATTGATGAACACTCCATGGCAGTTAGGTGATCTTGCTTCTATGTTAGCAAACATAAATACTGAGATTGAAAAACCAACATTGGTGGATACTAAATATGGTATAAAATATAGTCAATATTATTTAACTGAATTACAAGCACAAGCTATTCTTGATTTGCGTTTACAAAAACTAACCAGTTTAGAATATAAAAAAATATTAAATGAGTATAATAATTTACTGAAACAGATTGAATTACTTTTGGATATACTGAAATCTCCACAGAGATTAATAGAAATTATAAAACAAGAATTATTAGCCGTTAAGTCACAATATCCTGATATAAGACGTACAGAAATTAATAAAAATAGCATTAATCTAAATATTGAAGATTTAATTAATCGGGAAGATGTTATGGTTACATTAACATATCAAGGATATATAAAATATCAACCATTATCTTCTTATGAGGCTCAAAGACGGGGGGGTAGGGGTAAATCAGCAGCTAGAATTAAAGAAGAAGATTTTATTCAATCTTTATTGATTGCTAATACTCATAATACGATTTTATGCTTTTCTAGTCGTGGTCGTCTTTATTGGATAAAATTATATCAGTTGCCAGAAGCACATCGTGGAGCTCGAGGTAGACCTATTATTAATTTATTACCATTAGAGAAAAATGAACGTATTACAGCAATTTTACCAGTGTATGCATTTGATGAAAATCATTATGTATTAATGGTTACAGCAAGTGGGATAGTAAAAAAAACTTCATTAAAAAATTTTAGTCATCCAAGAAATTCAGGAATTATTGCAATTAATTTAAATGAAGGAGATGAACTTATTGGTGTAAATCTAACAACAGGTGAAAATGAAGTTATGCTTTTTTCTGCTTCTGGTAAAGTTGTTCGATTTAAAGAAAATGCTGTTCGTCCTATGGGGCGCACAGCAGCTGGTGTTTTAGGTATTAAATTACAATCTGGAGATAGAGTCGTTTCATTAATTATTCCTCGTGGTAAGGGTGATATTTTGACTATTACAAAAAATGGTTATGGTAAACGTACTGAACAAATTGCATATCCGATAAAATCACGTGCTACTCAAGGTGTTATTTCTATTAAAGTAAGCAAACGTAATGGTTATGTCGTTGGAGCAATTGAAGTTGACAAAAAAGATCAAGTTATGATTATTACTGATACTGGGCGTTTAGTTCGAATCCGTGTTCTAGAAGTAAGTATTGTTGGAAGAAATACACATGGTGTTACTTTAATACATACTAGTAAAAATGAAAAGGTAGTTGGTATACAACGTGTTCTTGAATCTATATAAATTACAATAACAAGTGATTATTAGAAATATCAATATATGATAAAATCAAGATTGATTAATATATATTTTGTAAAAATTTTTTTATAAGTATTGTATTTCATAAGAAAGATCATTTTATTATTTTAGAGTATCTATATTTTTTTGATTTTATACAAATTTTTTGTTTTTTATCGAATAGTTATTTGAATTAAATGTCTTTTATAAAAATATAAATTGATATTTAATAATAAAATTTTATTCATCGTATAATTTTTTAATAAATAAAATTGGGTGATGTTTTTATTTTTATATACTTATACAGTATATATTATCTTTTTTTGTATTAATTTTCAATTAAAATTGAATTAATCTATTTTTAAGAGGAAATATTGTTCTTTTTGTGATAGTTTGCATATGATTTTTTTCGTTTGCTTTGTCATATAAAAAATATATTGAGATTTTTATATGTTATGAAAAGTTATTCAAAATATTATAAATTTGATAATATATAAAATATTTTTTTAAATATTTTTTATTATTATATCTATGATAAATTGTATGTTTATTTTTTTTTAAAAAAAATGTACGTATTCTTATTTTTTTAAAAAAACTTAATTTTATTTAAAATTCAATATCATATAAAAATAATAATAAAAATATTAATGATATATTTTAACTCTTTTATATAATACAGATATATTTTTACACATATTAAATCATAATTAAAAATAAGTATAAACATATATTTTTATATAATATTTTGATTATTTAATAATTTAAAGGTTAATTTTTCATTTTATATATGTATAGATATTTTTTAAAAAATATTTAGATTTTAAAATAATTTGATGTTATATTATTAACGATTTTATATAACGTATATTTTTTATGTATTTTTTATAATGAATTGGTAAAAATAATTATCATATTTGATTTTAATTTTATAAGTTTTGCCGGCTTAGCTCAGTTGGTAGAGCAACTGACTTGTAATCAGTAGGTGACCAGTTCGACTCCGGTAGCCGGCACCAAATTGTTTTTTGTAGTTTCATTTCTAAATATTGATATTTTAAAAAAGAAATATATTTTTTAAGATTAATTATTATTTTTAACTATTTTTATTTTTTGAAAAAATTAATATACTTATGTATGTTAATTTAATTTTTATTAATCAATAAATTGTTAATAAATATATTATAATATTTTGTTTTTTTGAATATATATATGTGTATTAATTGTAAAATATATTTTTTATATAAATATTAAAATTTTTCTATAATGTAATAAATGTTTAATAGCATAAAAGTATTTTTTATTAAAATTTTATTTTTATAGATTCACTTTATAGATTAATATAAAATGTTATTCATTGATTATTATTATGAATATACACTAAATATAAATATATTTTGATTTACATAAAGTATATAAAATAAAATTAAAGGTTTTCATATTTTTCATATGATTAAATATAATTTTTATTTTGTTTATATTTTAAAAATATCTTTGTGTATAGTACGTATTTTTATTAATATTAATAAGTTTTCAGAA
Organism: Arsenophonus symbiont of Ornithomya chloropus; assembly: GCF_964026495.1. NCBI lineage: Bacteria > Pseudomonadati > Pseudomonadota > Gammaproteobacteria > Enterobacterales > Morganellaceae > Arsenophonus > Arsenophonus symbiont of Ornithomya chloropus. The sequence continues at coordinate 249,587 of NZ_OZ032148.1, forward strand.
AAATATGAAGAATATCCATTTCCATTTTTTTTCTTCAAATAATTAAATCATTCATTGATAAATTTTTTATTTTTTAGTTTTATTAAAATTAATGAATAAGATAAATATAATATAAAAAGAAACATATAATTTTATAAAATAAATAGAGTTATGAACTTATTTTATTATTTTTTTAAAAGAGTAGAGTAAACAATCTATAGAATCAAAGTATACTAAAAAAAATATAGTTCTAACTATAAAAAAAATTGTATGAATGATATGAAATAATTATTTAAAATAAAAGTTATTGAATTAAAAGTACCATATTAATACCTTCTAAAATAAATAGCAATACTAAAAATTATATAGGTAAAATCTAAATTAAATATTTCAGTAAAAACCAATCAAATTCTTATAATAAATTGTAAAGTTAAAATTAAATTTAATATTTTTCATGAACTGAAAATATGAAGGTAATGAGTATTAAGTATTATAAATAAAAATAAAAAAATAATTTTTAAACTAAAATAATATTTGGGATTTTATGGTAAAATACCATTCGATTCAATGTAAAAAACAGAGCTGTATTTAAAACAGAAAATAATATAGCAAATGAAACTTTGTTATTATTAAACTTTGTTATTAATTATATTTGTTATTAATGATATAATAAAATACTCGTTTATTTTTATACTTTTATACAATGAAATAAATTATTGTATCATATTACATATATTAAGATCTTATTTTTTATTTTTAGATAAAATTTCTTTAATAAAAAATAATCTATAAAGTTTTAATATTACCTTTTAAAAAAATAACAATAAAAATTGCATGCCAGAAAGATTAAAACATAATCATAAAATTTAAAATTAGTTTTAATAATAACGTTATTACAAATAAAAAGATATATTATATGAAAACTTATCTTTATTAAAAATATCTCTTATTTACTAAAAATATCTCTTATTTACTAAAAATATCTCTTATTTACTAAAAATATCTCTTATTAGAGCATTAATTATAACACTTTTTTGTTATTGATAATCCATGTAAAAAATAAATAATAAATTGATTAATATTATTGATTAAAAAAAAATAGTTGATGTGTTTTAAAAAAGATATTATACCAATTAATATCATTATTTTTCTACCTATCGTATTTTCTATTGAATAATAAAAAGGTAACTTATTGAAAATCAAGAAATGTAACTCTTTAAATTCCTTCTTACTTAACCTATATTAATATTAAAAATTTTTATAATGAATAATAAACTAGGTCAATAAATATCAATACCTAATAGCATCAAAAAAAAACTAAAATAAAAATTAATTTAAAATAATCATAAGGATAGTTTTGCATTTTTGATCTACAAAAAATACATTTTTTCTGTGTAACTTTTAATAAAAAATTACCAATTTTTTAGAATAAATTTTATCAGTTAATTATATGTTTATAAAATACTTTTAGGTTTTTAATTATTAATGCTTTGCATTAATAAAAAGACTAATTTTTCGATGTAGATTTAAGAAAAATATTTCTGTAAAATTTTAATTAAAAAATTTATTTGATTTTTTTGATTATTATGATTATTAGAGGGTGTAATTTTTTTAAAAATATTTTATGCAAGATTTTTTGATAATTTATTTTTTTAAATAAGCAAAATTAAATTATATAAAAATATTATACTGAGATATATAAAAATATTTTTCATAAGTTTCGACATTGAAAAGATATTAATTTATATGAATTAAAATTTTTAAGTAAAATAATGAGTTTGATTATATTTTTTTTGTGAAATTTTTATTTTTATTGAATGTATTATTGAATCTATTTTAATTGTGTATTAATTACTTATAATAATGTATTTATTATAAGTAGTTAATATTTGAAATATATATATTTTAAATACTTGTATAAATTCTTTATAAAAGAAAATTTTTGTAAAAAAATATATAATTTATGAATATTTTTAATTTTTTTTAAATTTCTAACATTTATTTTTATTACTAAAATTTAGTAAATTTTAACTTATAAACATAAGTTTTGAGTTTTCATATTTTGTATATTATTATATTTTTGTTTTAAAAATATAATAAATATTAAATTTTAAATAAAATATTTCATAATATATTTTATATAATCATATATGTTTGAATATTAAATTAAATTTTTGGTATTGATGTTTTTTGTTTTATGAAATTTTTGATATTTTTCTGTTATTTTATTATTTTTTTGATATATCAATTAATAAATTTAATAAATTAAAACCCTAAATTTTGTTTAAAAATAGAATAGGTTACAAAATTTTTTAAAAAATTAGAATTTTCTCTTACTTATTTTAAAAATAACATATAGTACTTTTTTGTTATGATAATTTTTATAAATTTTTTGTTTAGATTTTGATCTTTAATATTATAAATATTCTAAATATTTAATATTGATATTTAAATTTTATGATAATAATTTTTATAAAAAAAGATTAATATTTATATAAATAATACTTATTTCACCATTTTTTTTGTTAAAAAAAATAAAAAATATGAATTTATTTTTATAAGATTTTTTTAAAGAATCATTATACAAAATTTTTATTTGATATAATATTATATTAAATATTATATATGTTATTACTTATACGAGTAATAAGTACTATTTATATCTAAATCAAAATTTTCTTTATAAGAAAATCTATTATATGATGATTTACAATCTTTTTTATTAGTTAAAATATTAAAGATTCAATTAAATTATTTTTTATAATTTCATAAAATGTTATATTTTTTAGCAAAAATTCTAAAAAAATATTTTGTTTTTGATAAATTTTGTTAAATATTTTGATAATATTTTTTTGTTAGATAAAATATAAATATTTTATAAATAATTTATTACTTTGAATAAAATGTATTTGTTTTTATCGAAAGTAATTTGTATATAAAAATTGATATGTTTTAATAAATAAATATTTATTATTTATTAAATTTTGATGATAAAATAATAATTGTAAAGAAAAGGTATATATTATATGCGTACAGATTATTGTGGTGAATTAACTATTTCTCAAATTGGAAAAAAAGTAATTCTTTGTGGGTGGGTAAATTGTCAACGTAATTTAGGAAAATTAATTTTTGTTGATATGAGAGATCGTGAAGGTTTAGTGCAAATTGTTTTTTTGAAAAAAAAAATTTAAAACTTTTTATTCAAGCATCAAAATTACGTAACGAATTTTGTATTCAAATAACAGGTGTAGTTCATAAGCGTTTTCAAAGTAATAAAGAAATATCAACTGGTGATATTGAAATTATTGCTGAAAAATTGACGATTATTAATCCTTCGAAACCTTTACCAATAGATAACAAACAAGAGAATTCAGAAGAAAGTAGATTAGTATATCGTTATATCGATTTGCGTCGTCCAGAAATAGCAAAACGATTAATAGAAAGAGCAAAAATTACTAGTTTTGTGCGTCGTTTTATGGACAAGGAAGGTTTTTTAGATATTGAAACTCCTATGCTTACAAAAACAACTCCAGAAGGAGCACGGGATTATCTTGTGCCCAGTCGTATTAAAAAAGGTGAATTTTATTCATTACCACAGTCTCCTCAACTCTTTAAGCAATTACTTATGATTTCTGGTTTTGATCGCTATTATCAAATAGTTAAGTGTTTTCGTGATGAAGATTTACGTGCAGATCGTCAACCTGAATTCACTCAAATTGATATAGAAACTTCTTTCATGAGTGCAGAACAAATTCGTGAAATCATGGAACGTTTAATTCGTAATTTGTGGAAAGAAAATAAAGGTATTGAATTAGATAATTTTCCAGTAATAACTTTTTCTGATGCTATACGACGTTATGGTACAGATAAACCAGATTTACGCAATCCGCTAGAATTAATTGATATTGCTGATTTAATTAATTTGCTAGAATGTAATCAACTATTTAATGAAGTTATTAATAGTGAAGTGGTAAATGAACGTTATGGACGTATTGTTGCATTATGTATACCTATGGGTACAAAATTAACATTTTTACAATTAGAAGAATATAATCAATTTGTTTCTATTTATGGACTTAAAAAATTAATTTGGATAAAAGTAAATGCATGTGTTAATAATATAATAAAAATTGAAAGTTCAATAAGTAATGTTTTTTCTCAAGAAGTAATTCATAATTTATTAATACGAACAAAGGCTAAAGTTGGTGATATTTTATTATTAGGTTCAGGTAAACAAAGTATTGTAAATCGTGCTATGGGTGCTTTGAGGTTAAAGGTAGGATATGATTTTTTGAAAATTATAAAAAATGATATTTGGAAACCTCTATGGGTCATTGATTTTCCTATGTTTAAAGAAGATTCAAATGGTAAACTTCATTCGATGCATCATCCTTTTACTGCACCAAAAAATTGTACTCCGGAACAATTAAAAGTGAATCCTTTAGATATTATTGCTAATGCTTATGATATGGTTATTAATGGTTATGAAGTTAGTGGTGGTTCTGTGCGTATTCATAATAATAAAATGCAACAAACTGTTTTTGAAATTCTTGATATTGGAAAAGAAGATCAAGAAAAGAAATTTGGTTTTTTTCTTGATGCTTTAAATTATGGTACTCCACCTCATGCAGGTTTAGCATTTGGTTTAGATAGGTTAGTTATGTTATTAACAGAAACAGAGAATATTCGTGATGTTATTGCATTTCCAAAAACAACGGCAGCAGCTTGTTTAATGACTGGTGCACCAAGTGCAGTTAGTTCTTGTTTATTAGATGAATTATCAATTAATTTTATTAATAAATAATATTTTTCAATAAACAATCAATTTGGCATTAATAATGTTTTTGATTTATGGTATTATTGTAATTAATTTTCTTATAAATAATAACTATCTTTTTTTTAATAAAGTTTCTTATATGTAATAGTACAAAAATAATATGATTACACATAATATATTGATTTATTTTTTTAAAAAAATAATTCTCTTACAAAAATAACAAATAATTGATAATTATTTGAAGATTAATAAAAAAATATTTTACAAATAAATAGTGTTAAAAATTATAAAAAATTTATTTTTATTCTATAATATTGAAGAACAGATTATTTTATTTTAATAAATATTTGATTAACATTGATGCTACATTATATAAATAATTATAAACAATATTTGTATTTTTTTCTAAAATTATTTTATAGAGATTATAAAGAAAAGGTCGCAGTAAATGGGTTAATATAAAATACAAAAAAATTGCAAAAATACAAAGTGTAATAAATCTTTTACTAAAATTATTTGTGAAGTAATAATAGCAACTCAGTTAGGTGCTGCGTCTGATGTTTCATGAAATTTGTGATTGTTTTATTGTTGATAAAGCATTATTTAATAATATGATATGAAATACTATTAATTGTGTCATAGAAAGTAGTGTAGTAAATATTAACATTAATAATATAAATTATATTATTTATTAAGGTCATGTGTGGTTCAAATAATACTGTTTTATGATAGATTGTTTAACTGATAATCGTAATAGAACTATATCTAATATACGTATTTTTTTTACTAAATATTTTAGTATTTTGCTTATTAAAAGAGATATAAGTTATTTATTTATCAAACGTGGTATTCTTAGTTATGCATTTTTTATTGATAAAAATAGTTTTATGGAAGTAATATTAAATATTAGCGTAGAAGATATTAAATATTATGATGGTATAATATACTAAATCAGATTTTTTTTAGAGTAAAAAATTAAATTTAGCTGGTTTCAAACTTGTAATAGATGAAGTGATTATGATTTAATTAAAAAATAAATATTAAAAACATATAAATTATTGTGTTTGATGAATATATTAAAAAGTTTTAATGATGTGAAAGTAATAAATCATAATTTCGATTTTAAAGATTATTTTTTTTGGTATATCGTTAGAGTTTTTATATTTTTAAAATTCACTCATATACTTTTTTGCATATTTTTTTATTTTTGATGTTAATTATAAATAATTATGATACATTGATTTAATATTTTTTATTATAAATACATTTTATGATAATATATAAAATTTTAGAGAAAAGATATAAATATTTGTTTTTTATAAAAATTTTGTTTAGAAAAATAAATTAGAAATTTTATTGGAAATTTATCTGTATTTATAAAATGACATCCAAATTAATGTTTTGTTTTAAACAATAAACTTAAAATAAATAAAGTGCTTGCACAAATGACAACTGATGGTCCTGTTGGTGTATCATAATATGCAGATATTAAAAGTCCACCAGTTACAGAAAACATAGCAATAACTATAGAAATAATGGCCATTTGTTCCGGTGTCTTTGCAAATTGTCTTCCAGTAGCTGCAGGAATAATAAATAATGAAGTAATGATTAAAGCACCAACAAATTTTATTGCAATTCCTATTGTAATTGCCATGACGAGCATTAACAATGTTTTTAGGTTTTGTATTTTTATGCCATCTATAAAAGCTAAATCTTGATTAATAGTTATTGAAATTAAATTACGCCATTTCCATATAAGAATGATACAAACAATACTAATACCTGCAGCAATTAAAAAAATATCTTCATTGGTTACTGACAATAGATCACCAAATAAGTAAGTTATCAAATCCATACGTATATTCTCTATTAAGCTAATAATAACTAATCCTATCGAAAGAGTACTGTGTGCCATTATACCTAATAGAGTATCTATGGAAAGTTGAGGATATTTTTCTAACCAAGTTAATAATATTGCTACAATAATCGTGATAATGATTACAGAATAAAATAGATTTATCTGAAATAATAGTCCAAAAGCAATACCGACTAGTGAAGCATGAGCAAGAGTATCACCAAAATAAGACATACGTCGCCAAATAATGAATGAGCCTAATAATCCTGATACAATAGCTAATAGCATACCAGCTAACCATCCAGGAAATAATAATTTGATCATTATGATATCATTTTCCTATTAAATATCTTATTAATGTCATGATTAAAATCATAGTGTTTTTTTTTGTGATTATGCATATGAGTTTTTTCTGCATGATGATGACCAAACATAGCAATAAATTTTGGATCTAAGGCTACATTTTTAGGTTTTCCAGAACAGAAAATATTTTTATTGATACATAGTATTTTATCACTTATGCTCATAATTAGATGCAGATCATGTGAAATCATGAAAATAGCACAATGGAATTCTGTACGAATATTATGAATCATGTTATATAAAATGATTTGCCCATTGATATCTACACCTTGAGTTGGTTCATCTAAGACAAGTAATTGTGGTTGATGAAGTAATGCACGGGCAAGTAGGACACGTTGTGTTTCACCTCCTGATAATTTTTGCATTTCTTGGTGGAGAAGATGATCAGCACCAACACGTTTTAAAGTATGGATGACATCATTAATTTTTACTTTAGGTTTTAATGTCATGAAACGTTTAACTGTTAGAGGAATTATTAATTCTAAAGATAATTTCTGTGGTACATAACCAATACGTAATTTATTTGGATAAATAATTTTTCCTTTATTTGGTAATACCAGTCCCAAAAGTATTTTTGCAAGTGTTGATTTACCTGCACCATTTGGTCCGATTAATGTCAATATTTCAAGTGAATGTAAATCAAAAGAGATATTTTCAATTATTTTATGAGAATTGAAATTAACAGTAATATTTTTCAAACTTAATATGGTGTGCATTGTAAATAATTTTGCCGAATGATTAAAATGTTATGATATAAAATTAATAAAATTAATCTATGGAAAGTATCTTTATGATATATAAAAGAATCAAAATTCCTAAAAGGATTATAACAAAATTTATTTTTCTTGTATTCTTACTAAGCATTTTTTTTAATATAGAAGCAAATGTTATTACCTCAATTCGTCCATTGGGTTTTATTGCTTCTGCTATTACTCATAATATAACTGATGTAGAAATATTATTGCCTGATACTGTTTCACCTCATCATTATTTTTTGAAACCTTCTGATCTAAAAAAAATTAAGAAAGCTGATCTTTTTATTTGGATTGGTCCTGATATGGAATCTTTTTTAAGAAAGCTATTAGTAAATTTTCCCAATGAAAAAAAAATTACTTTAATGGAAGAGTCAGCTATTAAAAAATTTTTGTTAAAAAGTAATAATATTGCATTGCTAAAAAATAAAAGTGTTTATAATAATGGTAATTTTTACTTTTCTGAAGATAATATACATAGTACATATAATGTACATATTTGGTTATCACCTGATATTGCAAGGATTACAGCTAAAATTATCTATGATCGTTTAATAATCTTGTATCCTACATATCAAAATCAATTAGATTTAAATCTTAATAAATTTTATTCGGAGTTGACACAAACTGATAAATATATTGCTAAAATGTTAAAATCAGTAGTTGATAAAGAATATTTTGTATTTCATGATGCTTATAATTATTTTGAAAAACATTATCATTTATCTTCATTAGGTTATTTTACAATTAATCCTATTATTCAACCTGGTGCTAAAAAATTATATAAAATAAGAAGAATATTGACTCAAAAAAATGCAATGTGTATTTTTATTGAACCACAATTTAAGGCAAATGTTATTACTACTGCTATAAAAGGTATAGATATAAAAATGGGTATTTTAGATCCATTAGGAAGCAGTATTGCTTTAAATAAGAATAGTTATGTAGAATTTTTAAAGGTTTTATCTCATCAATTTAAAAACTGTCTAGATAAAAATTAGAAGGAATTTAATACGTGCAGCAGATGGTGAAAACTATCGTTCAGGTATATGGTAATTTACCTAAACCACATAAAATTATTTTAGGTACATTGACTTTAGTAACAGTAGTTGTTGGTATTTGGAAACCTGTTGTCATTCATCCTGATGATATGAATATAAATACCTTAAAGAAAGAATTATCAATAAAAAAAGGAATTATGTTGGATAATTTTCATAATAATTCAATAGATATAAGTCAAAGTGCTAATTTAAATAACAATATTATAATTGATAATGATAATAATGAATCATTGTCAGATGAAGGGATTCTTAATGACAACAGAGCTGTTACTGATGAGCATATTGTTTCAAATGGTGATAATTTAACAAGTATTTTGACTCAGTATAATTTAGATGTTAGTGATATTGCTATATTATCTAATCAATACAAAGTGTTACGTAATTTAAAAATTGGACAAACTTTAAATTGGGAATTAAATAAAAATGGTGAATTACAGATATTAACATGGATTGTTTCTGAAAGAGAAATGAGAGTGTATACTCGACAAGGTAACTCTAATATTTTTCATGAAGAAAAAAAAATTCGTACAGGTGTTTGGATTGAAAAAGTTATAAAAGGTACAATCATTAATAATTTGATTAATAGTGTTATGCATGCAGGTTTAACTTATAAAGAAGCTTGTGAAGTCTCTAAAGTATTAAAATTGCAAATTGATTTGCGAAAATTAAAATATGGTGATAAGTTTTCAATATTATTAAGTCGTGAAATGTTTCTTGATATTCATAGTAAACAAAGTCGTTTATTAGGTATTCATTTATTGAGTAATGGTAAAAATTATTATGTTTTTCGAGCGGATAATGGTCATTATTATGATAGTGAAGCTAATGGTTTAGAATTAGATTTTTTACGTTATCCCACAGGAAAACCTTTTAGAGTATCTTCACATTTTAGTTTGCGTCGTGTAAACCCAGTAACAGGACGTTTAGCTCCTCATCAGGGCGTTGATTTTTCGATGCCAATAGGAACGCCTATATTAGCAGTTAGTGATGGTGATATTATTGCAGCTAAATATTCTGGAGCAGCTGGAAATTTTATTGCGATCCGTCATGGTCGTCAATATACAACTCGTTATATGCATTTACGTAAATTATTAGTTAAACCAGGACAGAAAATAAAAAAAGGTGAATGCATTGGGTTATCAGGAAATACTGGACGTACTACAGGTCCACATCTTCATTATGAACTATGGTTTAATAAGAGAGCAGTCAATCCATTAACTGTTAATTTACCTGATTCAGGTAAATTAACAGGTAAAGAACGTCAACTTTATTTAGAAAAAGTAAAAGATAATACACTAAAATTAAAAATTGATTAAAAATAGCATGATTATGAATATTTATATTATTTATTAAAAAGATAATATAGTATTTATAAAGTTATTTTTTTAAAAAATTTTTTATTTATGCAAAATTATCATATTAAAATATGATCTATGATAGATTTTTTGATTTTTTTATTTGAGTGTATTGATGAAAAAAGAACAGAATAAAAATAATAAACTTGGTTATATTCCTACTTTCCATTTTATGTATCTACATCCAAAATATTGGATGATGTGGATTGGTATTTTATTGTTAGTAAGTACAGTATATTTACCTATTACAGTACGCGATTTATTTTTAGCGAAAATAGGAAAATTAATTGGTAAATTAGCAAAGAATACCCGTAGAAGGGCAAAAATTAATTTGCTGTATTGTTTTCCTGAATTTACTGAAGAAGAAAGAGAAAAATATATTGATAAAATGTTTTCAGTTGCACCTCAATCGTTTGCAATACTAACAGAGTTAGCATTAAGAGGAGCAAAAAAAATATTAGTTCGAACACGTTGGTATAATTTTGAAATTATTGAAAAATTAAAAAAACAAGGACGTAATATTATTTTTATGGTACCACATTGTTGGGCTGTTGACATTCCAGCAATGTTATTAGCTGAAAGAGGAGAAAAAATGGCTGCTATGTTTCATCATCAAAAAAATGCTCTTGCTGATTATTTATGGAATAAAGCGAGGTGTTCTTTTGGTGGTCGTTTACATTCTCGTAAAGCTGGTATTAGACCATTTATTGCTAGTGTTAAGGAAGGATTTTGGGGATTTTATTTGCCTGATCAAGATCATGGTAAAAAAAATAGTGAATTCGTGGATTTTTTTGGTACCTATAAAGCTACTTTACCTGCTATAGGAAGATTAATGAAAGCATGTAATGCAGAAATAGTACCATTATTTCCTGCATATGATTATAAAACTCATCAATTATATATTTATATTCGTAAACCAATGAGAGATATCATTGGAAAAAATGATCGGTATATTGCACGTAGAATTAATGAAGAAGTAGAATGTTTAGTAAAACCTTATTTGGAACAATATACATGGGTATTAAAATTGTTAAAAACTAGAAAATTAGGTGAGATAGAACCTTATCTTCGTGATGATCTTTATCAATAAAAATTATTTATTAATATCTTATTGGTTTAATATTTTTCTTATCTTATTATTTTTTGATTTTTTATTTTTTATTTGCATAATAAATATTAATTTTATAGTATGTATGCAGTATATTTTTATAAATTATTATTTTTGTTTAGTTATTAACTTTACAGTACAAATATATTTTATAGTTTTAAATAAAAAATATAGTTAGTTATTTTATTGCATAATTATATTAAACAAATTTGTATTTATGTTCTTATATTTTTTTATTATTTTGTTTTTAAGATTATGTATTAATCGACTTAATAATTTTATATATTTATATATGTATAAAATATTTTATTTTATGTTTTGATTTTTATTTTTTATTATTTTGTAATATTATTTTTATTTAAATAATTGATAATCTTTATTTATAATTTTTATAAAAAATTTACAATAAAGTAATTTTTTTATAATTAAGAGATATTCTACTAAATTTTTATTATATTTAATTATATATTATATTAGTATAATATATTTTTCATGTGTATAAAAAATAAATGATATATAAGTTCAAAAATATATTAATATTTTTATAATATTTATAAAATTAAAAATATATTTTTTATTTAAATATTTAGGTTATCATGAAAAATAATATATTTTAGTATATAAATTTTAAATTTACGAATTTAATTTTCTTTTATTACTATAATTAAAATTAATTAAAATGATTTATTTTTTATATTTTTTTGATCTTGTAAAGCATAAATAGAAAATTTTATTTTTTAATATAATTTTTTATATTTTTTTGATCTTGTAAAGCATAAATAGAAAATTTTATTTTTTAATATAATTATAAATATACTTATTTGTTTTTTTAAAAAATACTTTTTTATTAATATCATTAATAATTAGAAATATATTATTAATAATCGTTGTTTTTTTGTATAAGTATTTATATTTAATCATGTAATTAATTTACAAATCTTCTTTGTTTTTTGTATTAAATCTTCAATAAAACGTGCATTTGGATTTTTTCAATTGTACAGTATTATAGATTTATATTTTTAGGAGTATCCCATATAATGCTGATTAATAAAATTATGCATCAATGTAATTGTAATTTAGTTATTTTTGGTGCAACAGGAGATTTAAGTCGTCGTAAATTATTACCATCTCTCTATCAACTAGAAAAAATGGGTTATATTCATCCAGATACACGAATTATAGGGGTAGGTAGATCTCAATGGAATACTATTCATTATATTAAAGTAGTAAGAGAAGCATTAAATTTTTTTTTGAATGAAACAATTGAACCTTTTTTGTGGGAAACATTCAGTAAAAGACTGGATTTTTTACATTTAGACGTTAATGATATTAATAAATTTCATTTGTTAGCAAAACATCTTTCAAATGATGATAAACCAAGCATATATTATATAGCTATGCCACCAAAGACTTTTAGTGTTATTTGTCATGGTTTAGGGCACGTTGGTTTAAATAAGAATCCTCATAATCGTGTTGTTATGGAAAAACCATTGGGTAATAATCTTATTTCTTCTCAAACTATAAATAATTTGCTTTCTCAATATTTTAAAGAAAATCAAATTTACCGTGTAGATCATTATTTAGGAAAAGAAACAGTATTGAATTTGTTAGCATTACGTTTTTCTAATTCTCTGTTTATTAATAATTGGGATTATCGAACTATTGATCATGTACAAATTACAGTTGCTGAAAAAATTGGGATAGAAGGTCGTTGGAATTACTTTGATCAAACAGGGCAAATGCGTGATATGTTTCAGAATCATTTATTACAAATTTTAACTATGATTACGATGTCACCACCTGCAGATTTGAGTGCTGATCGAATACGTGATGAGAAAGTTAAAGTTTTGCGTTCTTTGCGCCGTATTGATTATACTAATTTTCATGAAAAAACAGTTCGAGGTCAATATACATCAGGTTCTATTCAAGGAGAAAAAGTAGTAGGATATCTTGAAGAAAAAGGAGCTAACAAGTTAAGCAAAACAGAAACTTTTGTGGCAATTCGGGTTGATATTGATAATTGGCGGTGGGCTGGAGTTCCATTTTATTTAAGAACAGGTAAGCGGTTACCAGAAAAGTATTCTGAGGTTGTTATATATTTTAAAAAGCCAATATTAAATATTTTTACTGGTTTTTATCATAATTTGCCACAAAATAAATTAACAATTCGTTTACAACCTGATGAAGGTATTGATATTGAAATTTCAAATAAAGTTCCTGGTCTTGAAGATAAACAGTATTTAAAAACAACAAAATTAGATTTCACTTTTTCTAAAACATTTCATAAAATTCATTTGTCTGATGCTTATGAACGTTTATTGCTAGAAGTGATGCGTGGTATTCAAGCACTATTTGTGCGTCGAGATGAAATAGAAGAAGCATGGAGATGGGTAGATTCTATTATAGATGCTTGGGCTATGGATAATGAACCGCCAAAACCTTATCAAGCAGGGACATGGGGGCCAATGGCATCAATTGCGATGATTAACAGGGATAGTCGTTCATGGAGTAAATTTAAATAATTTTTATAATTTATGAAATTACTAAACAATATAATGATCTTAATTTTATATTGCTTACAACAAATATGGTAAGTTTATTTTTATGAAAATCTTTGTTTTTTATAAAATTCATATTTGTATTATCAATTATATTTTTTATATTACTTGCATATAATTAATTATTTTATTTTCAATAAACTATGTAAATAAATTGAAAAGTAATAATATACATTCTTAAATTTATATTATTTTATGCCAACTCTTAATAAATAAATTAGATATAAAAGAGATTACAAATAAAACATATGGAGTACTTATTTAGTTTATAAGATAAAAAAATATTATTTGCAGTCAATATAAAAATTTATACAGTTTTGGAATATAGTAGATTTTGTATGTGACTTTATTTGAAATAAAAATATTCCAAATAAATATAAAATTTTATAATAAATTTCTTAAATTTGTTAATGTGTAATATCATTTATAAAATATTAAATCAGAAATTTCTAAAATAATAATATTTGAGAAAAATCTTTTTATAAGATTTTAGATAGTATACTTTTTAAAAGTAAATAACATAAAAAATGTTTTCTTTATATAAAAATTTAATAAAATTTTCTTTTTTTTGCTAAAATTAAAAAGTAATGATTAAAATAAAATATTGTTTATTAAATAATTGTAATACTGATTATTATATATGTTAACTTATAACATATGATTTTTCTAAAAAAATTTATCGTATGTATATTAATGAGTAATGAAATGATTACATTTATTGATGTTTTTTTTAAAAAATATAAAAAATTCAATTCAGAGAATGAATGATTTTTTTATAATTTATTAAAAATTTGATTTAAAAAAATAAATGACATTTTATTTAAAATCAATAATTTATGAGTAAAAAAAATATTTTGGTGTCCTCTGAAGGAATCGAACCTACAATTAGCTCTTAGGAGGAGCTTGTTATATCCATTTAACTAAGAGGACAAAATTTATAATGTAAAAATATTTTGTTTTTTATGTTTTGTATGATTATTTTGACATTTATTAAAATATTGATTGTTTTTGCTATATTATAGTTAATGAATATCTATAGTATCTTTTTATTGTTATTTTATATAATAGATGTTTCTTATTTTAAATAATATTTTATTTTTAACGTATAGTATTTTTTATAAAAATTATAATCATTTATTTTTTTAAAAATAAATAGTAAGATTCTATCAATGTGTATATATTAATATAATTTCATAAAAAATGTTTTTAAATAAAAAAGTCAACTCTTTAATATATCGATTATTTGGAATAATTTCTGTAGTAGTGTTAATTTCAAGTTGTTCAAATGCAGTTATTGATAAATCAAAATCTTTTCATTCATTAGAAAATTTTAATCGGACTATGTTTTATTTTAATTACAATGTTCTTGATTATCATTTGATTCGTCCTATTGCAATAACTTGGCGTAATTATATGCCCATGCCAATAAGAAATGGACTGATAAATTTTTTTAGTAATATAGAAGAAAGTAGTAGTATGGTAAATAATTTTTTATGTGGGAATGTTCATCAAGGAATGAAAAATTTTAACCGTTTTTTTTTAAACAGTATTTTTGGTATGGGAGGATTTATTGATGTTGCTTCAATGGCAAACTCTAATCTATCTAAAAAAAAATCATATCGTTTTGGTAGTACTTTAGGATATTACCAAATTGGTTATGGTCCGTATATTGTTTTACCAGGATATGGAAATTTTACATTACGTGAAGATTTTGGTGATTTAGTTGATACAGTTTATCCAATGTTAAGTTATCTTACTTTTTGGACATCAATACTAAAATGGATATTAGAAGGAATAGAGAAACGTGCACTTTTCTTAGATTTTGATGGAATATTACAAAATTCATTAGATCCTTATTTAATGATGAAAGAAGCGTATTTTCAATATAAACAATTTAGTTTAAAAGAAAATGAAATTCGATCATCCTTAAATCTTTATCCTGATTTTATAGAAAAAGAACTTGATTCTATTGATTGATAATATTTTAAAAAAAATTATATAGATATTAAGTATATTGCAAAATATTCATATGCTTTATTTATAATATATCTGATATTATATATCAGATTTTATTGTGATTTATAATTTTATAAAATATTAAGAATCATAGTTTATGATTATATATTTTAAGTATCGTAATAAAATATTTTTTGATCGATTATTAAAATATTTGTTTGTGATATTATTAACTCTTTTTTTTTAATACAATGAATATAAATTCATATGAGCATATTATAAAAATATCTATTTTTTATGATAAAAATGATTCATGGTAAGCATTTTATGATTTTATTAAAATAAAATTTTTAATATTTTTTTATAAAAATTATTTTACAAATCATACATTGTAATGTTCATTAAATTTTATTGACATAATCATAACAACGTATTTTGAGCGCAATGAAGTAATATATTTTTCTATTTTTTAAATGTTATTTTTTAAGTGTTATTTAATGTTATGTTAAAATATTAGTAGAGAATATTTAAAAATATAAGTTTTAAACAAACTTAAAAATAGTTCATTATAAGATAAAAAATAATCATACTAGATATTAAATTATATTATTGTTTATTTGTTATTATTTATATTATTGATAAATAAATATGTGTTTTTTAAAACTTTTAAAAAATAAAATAACAGGTTTATTTTATAGGTATTTGATAAAAAAATGATAATAAAAGAAAAAAAAAATTCTATATGGCACACTTTTCGTCGATTATTTCCCATGATTCTACCATTTAAAGTTGGATTAACTGTAGCAGTTATAGCATTAATAATTAATGCTATAGGTGATGCATCTATGATTGCTTTGTTAAAACCCTTGCTTGATGAAGGATTTGGGAATGCTGATCATACTATGTTAAAATGGTTATCAATTGCTATACTGGGATTAATGTTAATAAGAGGCATCTCAAGTTTTATTTCTAATTATTGTATGGCATGGGTTTCTGGTAAAGTAGTTATGAATATGCGTAGGTGTTTATTTATACATATGATGGGTATGCCTATAGCTTTTTTTGATAAACAATCCACAGGAACTTTGCTTTCTCGTATTACTTATGATTCTGAACAAGTGGCTTCTTCATCTTCTGGTACATTAATTACTATTGTTCGAGAAAGTAGTTATATTATTGGTTTGTTTTGGTTAATGTTTTATCATAGTTGGCAACTTTCATTAATATTAATTGTTATTAGTCCTATTGTTGCCTTTATTATTCGTTCAATTTCTAAACATTTTAGAAATATTAGTAAAAACATGCAAACTGATATGGGGCAAATAACTGTTAGTACAGAACAAATGTTAAAAGGTCATAAAGAAGTTTTGATTTTTGGTGGACAGAAAGTTGAAATAGAACGTTTTAGAAAAGTAAGTAATCACATGCGTCATCAAACGATGAAAATGGTAACAATATCTTCAATTTTTGATCCTATTATACAATTTATAGCATCTTTAGCATTAGCATTTACGTTGTATGTATCAAGTTTTCCTGAAATAATGCAAACATTAACAGCAGGAGATGTCGGTGTTGTATTTTCATCAATGTTTGCGTTAATGCGTCCATTGAAATCTCTAACAAATGTTAATGTACAATTTCAACGTGGAATGGTTGCATGTCAAACATTGTTTACTATTTTAGATATGGAAAAAGAAAAAGATGATGGTAAATTAATATTAAAACAACCAAAAAATAAAATTGAATTTAAAAATGTTACTTTTAGATATTCTTCTAAAGAAAATCCTGCATTATATAATATTTCTTTTGCAATTTCTGTCGGTAAATCTATTGCTTTAGTTGGAAGATCAGGTGCAGGAAAATCGACTATTGCAAATTTAATTACCCGTTTTTATGATGTTAATAAAGGACAAATATTACTTGATAATCGTGATTTACGTGAATATACTTTACGTTCTTTGCGTAGTCAAATTGCACTAGTTTCACAGGATGTTTATCTTTTTAATGATACTATTGCAAATAATATTGCTTATGCAACAGATGGAATTTATAGCAGAAAAGCTATTGAAAAAGCAGCAAAAATGGCTTATGCAATGGATTTTATTCAAAATTTAGAACATGGATTAGATACTATTATTGGAGAAAATGGTGTCATGCTTTCTGGTGGACAGAAACAGAGAATTGCTATTGGACGTGCTTTGTTACATGACTCATCTATATTAATTTTTGATGAAGCTACTTCTGCACTTGATACTGAATCAGAAAAAGCAATTCAAGTAGCATTACATGAATTACAGAAAAATAAAACTTTTATTATTATTGCTCATCGTCTTTCAACAATAGAACATGTAGATGAAATTTTAGTGATGCAAGAAGGTAAAATTATTGAACAAGGTAATCATCACACTTTGCTTAAATGTGATGGAGTATACTCTCATCTATATGGTATGCAATTTAAATTATGATTGAAAAAATATGGTCAGGTAATTCTTGGTTGTATATTTTGTTAATACCATTTTCAATATTATATGGAATAATTATAAAATTACGAAATATTAGTTATAATATTGGTATTTCCAATACTTGGAAAGCTCCAATACCAATTGTAGTTGTTGGTAATTTAACTGTTGGGGGTAATGGTAAAACACCTTTTGTGATTTGGTTAGTAAAAAAACTTTCATCAAAAGGTTATCATGTTGGTGTTGTATCTCGTGGATATTCTGGAAAGGCAAAGTTTTATCCAATATTAGTAAATAAAAATTTTTCAGTAAAAGAAATTGGAGATGAACCAGCATTAATTTATTTAAAAACTGGGGTACCAGTTTCAGTTTCACCAAAACGTGTTAAAGCAGTTAAAATTTTATTAAAGCGATATCCAAAATTAGATCTTATCATTTCTGATGATGGTCTTCAACATTATGCTTTAAAACGTGATTATGAAATAGTAATTATAGATGGCATGCGTTATTTCGGTAATGGTTGGTTGTTACCTGCTGGTCCTTTAAGAGAGTGTCAATATCGTTTAAATACTGTAAATTCTATTATTATTAATGGCAGTATTTCTCAATATGGTGCAATTAATATGGAATTAATAGGTAATATTGCTATTAATCTTTTATCAGGAGAAAAAAAACATGTCTTAGAATTAAAAGAAGTAGTTGTAATTGCAGGTATTGGTAATCCCTTACGTTTTTTTTCTAGTTTAAAAGAAAAAGGTGTTAAATTAATAAAAACCCATTCTTTTTCTGATCATAAAAATTATAAATTATCTCAATTAAAAAAAATAGCTACTAATTCTCAGATATTATTGATGACTGAAAAAGATGCAGTAAAATGTTTTAATTTTGCTCAATTAAATTGGTGGTATCTTCCAGTAAATGTTAAAATCTCAAAATTTGATGTTAATAAAATTCTTTCAGACATGCATGATTTAATAAATTTAAATAAAAATGTTTAATATTATATTATTTTTTGATAAATGCCATTATAATATATATAAACTCTAGAATTATAAACATGATTAAATTATACTATGTGTAATATATTTTGTAATCTTTGATTGATTAATAAAATTTTATGTAAATAAATTTTATCTAATAGTTTTGTTTTGAATTATATCTTTATAAGGAATTTATGGATTATCGGTTGCTCAATATCATTGCTTGTCCGATTTGTCATGGACAGCTAATTTATGATAAAAAAAAATATCTTATTTGTAAGATTGATCATCTTGCTTATCCTATAAGAGACAATATTCCTGTTTTATTAAGAGAAAAGGCAAAAAAATTATCTTTTTTAGATGAAGAATAAAACTATGTTTACTGTTATTATACCTGCACGGTTAGCCTCTACTCGTTTGTTTAAAAAACCATTAATTGATATACATGGTAAAGCAATGGTTTTAAGAGTGATGGAAAAAGCATTAATGTCATCTGCAAAACGTGTTATTGTTGCCACTGATTCAGAAGTAGTATTTGATGTTGTGAAAGCTGTTGATGGTGAAGTTTGTATGACTAATTTACAGCATCAATCTGGAATAGAAAGATTAGGTGAAGTTATTAATGATTATCATTTTCCTGATCAAGAAATTATAGTAAATCTTCAATGTGATGAACCTTTAATCCCCCCAGAATTAATCAATCAATTAGCTAAAAATATTATGTTTAATAATGTTGGTATGGCAACATTAGCAACTCCTATAAAAAATAAAGATGAAATCTTTGATTCTACTATTGTAAAAGTTGTGATTGATAAATACAGTAATGCATTATATTTTTCTAGAGCTTCAATCCCATGGAATCGTGATTCTTCTATTGTTTATGAAAAAACAATAAAACAAAATTATTTACGTCATATTGGTATTTATGCTTACCGAGCAGGTTTTATTCGTCGTTATGTTAAATGGGATATCAGTCCATTAGAAAAAATAGAAATGCTTGAACAGTTACGTGTATTATGGTACGGTGAAAAAATTCATGTTGCGATGGCTATTAAAATACCAATAGTAGGAGTTAATAATCGGAAAGAATTAGATATTGTCAGAAAAGCATTTCTTAATAGTTAATTGTGTAATGTTATTTATTATGAAGATTTTTGTTCTTCTTCTTTTAGAAGAAGAAGAATTGATTAAAGATTTTATTAATTTTTGTATTTGATAAATTAATAACAAAAAAATAAAAAAATTTTTTTAATTTATATTTTTTTAAATAAACTTAGATATTATTTTTTGTATATTATGTTTTTGATTTACAAAAAATATTAATGAATATGAAATAATATTGCATTTTTAATTCATTTTTAATTAGAATTTTTAAAAAACTTTATATTCTTAATTAATTTTATCTAAATTATTTATTTTAAAAATATTATGTTGTTAAATGGTTTGTTTTTATTGCAAGTAAAACCATCAATAATTTTATATTATAAGATAATTTTTTAGTAAAATATAAATTATTCTTTAAAAGATTTTTGTAATATTATAAAACTTATTATATTAAATTTATGTATAGCTATTATGTGAAAAATATTTTTATTTTATACACATTTTGTTATTTTTTATATTCTTTTAATAATATATTTTTTATTTTTTTATAAAGTCAATGATTTTCATATTAATGCATGATTAAAAATGGTACTTTCATAATAAAATATGATTTTCTTTTATATAATGAAATTATTGTATATTTTAAAAAAAAATTTAAAACATGTTATAAAAAATATAATAAATATTAATAACAAAATTTATAAATAAATTTTGTTATATAACAAGTAATGAAAAATGGAACAACATAGTATTTTAGAAATAATCAACCAATTTAAAAATTGGGTTATAAACCTACAGGATTATTTAATACATTACAGTATTAATGTTTTTTCTGCATTATTTATTGCATTTTTTGGTTTTATAGCTGCAAAATTAGCGAATAGTATTCTGACGAAGTTAATGTTATTGAAAAATATTGATAAGACAGTGAGAGATTTTTTGTTAGCAATTGCTCGTTATAGTATTATTGGATTAACTATACTTTTAATATTAAACAAGTTAGAGGTCCAGACTACTTCTGTAATTGCTGTTTTAGGGGGGTTAGGTTTAGCTATTGTGTTAGCTTTGCAAGGTTCTTTATCTAACTTTGCTGCTGGGGTTTTATTAGTTATTTTAAGACCATTACGCGTTGGAGAATATGTTATTTTAGGTACTGCTGAAGGGCATGTCGAAAATGTACAAATTTTTTCAACTTCATTACGTACGAATGATGATCGCATTATTATAATACCTAATAGTCATGTTATCAACAATAACATTATTAATGTATCTCGTAAACCTAATCGTCGTATACAAATTATAGTTAGTATTTCTTATAATACTGACATTGATATTGTCAAACAAGTATTAGGTCGTGTTATTGATTTAGATCAACGTATTCAACATTGTAAAGGTGTTACTATTCGATTACATGAAATGGCTCCTTCTTCATTAAATTTTATTGTGCGTGTTTGGACTACTAATTTTGATGCTTGGAATGTTTATTGGGATTTAATGGAAAATTTTAAAAAGCAGTTAGATGTTCATAATATTGCTATTCCATTTCAACAAATAGATATACATTTATCGCATAAATGATAATCTTGCATTAAAAATATATTGTCATAAAACTATTTAAAATATATTCATATTATAATGTTTTCTTAAATAAGTTTTTAAAAGATACAATATTTTTTATAAATTTGATTAAGAATATTTTAAAAAATTTTTCAAAAAAAAGATATTCATTTAATAAATAAAAATATTATAAAATATTATAAAATATTAAAAATTATAAAAATGAGTATTTTATCTGTAATAAAACGTTATTACATAAAAATTTTTTGTAAGTAAAATAGTTTTATATGTTTATTGAGGTATTGATTAGCAAAAATATAACTTGAAATTAATAGAAATCTATAAAAATGATGATTTTTGTTTTTTGAAATAAAAATTTTACAAATTAATATATATTATAAAAATTTATATTTTTATACGGAAATTATCAAATTTATTGCAATATAATAGAAATGTTTAAAGATACAAAATATGATTTTATTTTTTATCATAATTCTCTTGTTTTAAGATTTTTTTTGCTGTTTTTATAAGAGCATCACTTATTTTTTTAGTTATTTTCATTTCTGGTGAAAATCTATGCCAATATAACATTCTTCTTTGATATATACCAGGGGTAAGATTAATTAATTCACCTGAATTTAATTCTTTAATAATTTGTAAATGTGGGATCATGCAACAAGTTGATCCTTGTTTAGCTAATTGTACAAAGGCTTCTGATGTACTTACGATATGGCATGGAACACTGCCAGGAGATAACTTAAAATTTTCTTGGATAAAAGATTGATGTATATCATCTAAATGATCAAAAGCAACAGCTGGTGCTTTTAAGAGTGAAGTTTTTGTAACACCACTTGGAAAATAACGTTTAGCAAATGTTGGTGCAGCAACAAATAAATAATCAAGTGCTCCTAGTTGATTTATTAAACAACCAGGTAAAGATTCTGATTGAATACTAATGGCACCAATTACTTCTCCTTTTCGTAAACACTCATGAGTTTTTGTTTCATCTTCTATTTTAATATTTAATCTAATAGAATTATCATGTAGTACAGAATGGAGAGCAGGTAGAAACCAGGTTGCTAAACTATCAGCATTGATTGCAACTGAAAGTAATAAAGGTTTATTAATATTATTTGCATCATCTAACCATTCTTTTTCTAATAATTGTACTTGGTGTAAAAGTCCCAATAATTTTTGTCCTTCTATTGTTGGTTTAGGAGGAATAGTTCTTAGTAATAATGGTTGACCAAATAAGTTTTCTAGTTGTTTAATTCTTTGTGAAACGGCAGATTGAGTGATACATAATTTTTTGGCTGCACGTTCAAAACCACGTTCATGGATTACCGTATCTAATGCTTGTAATGCTCGATAGTCAGGATGTTTAATCACGAAAAAATCTCTTTAAAATTTAGTTTTGATATTATTTTATATCTTATTATGTAATATATTTTTAATTTTATCTTTAAAAATTATAATTTTGATAAATTTTGATATCTTACAATAACAAGGAAATTAATTATATGAAACAGAATGTATTAAAAAAAATAGTTGGATGTGCTGTTTTAGAATATATAAAACCATATATGGTAGTTGGTGTTGGGACAGGTTCTACTGTTTCGTATTTTATTGATAGTTTAGTTACACTAAAGGATTCAATTAAAGGTGCGGTCTCTAGTTCTATAGCTTCTAGTGATAAATTGAGATATTTGTCTATTCCAATACTTGATAGTAATCACGTGGATAGTATTGATGTTTATGTAGATGGTACTGATGAATTTAATTCAGATTTAATGATGATTAAAGGTGGAGGAGGAGCTTTAACTCAAGAAAAAGTACTTGCGGCAATGTCAAAAAAATTTATTGTTATTGCAGATCAATCTAAAAAAGTTGATATTTTAGGTAAATTCCCATTACCTATTGAGGTTATTCCTATGGCAAAAGCTTATGTTACTCGTGAATTAATGAAATTAGGAGGACTACCAGAATATCGTAAAAATATTCTTACTGATAATGGAAATATTATACTTGATATCCATAATTTAAATATTATGGATCCAGTTGCTTTTGAAAATAAAATTAATTCTATTGTTGGTGTTGTGACAGTTGGTTTATTTGCTAATCGTGCAGCAGATATGATTTTGATGGCAACGTTAAATGGTGTGGTAAAAAAATTTATTTCTAAAAACTATATTTAAAATATTTTTAATAGATTATTAAAGTTGTGTTTATTTTTATCAAATTCAATTATTTTTCTTGAAAAGAAATGTAAAATTTTTTAACTATTTTTTATTAAAATTTTATGATAGGTTATTAATTTTTAAAATTAAATTTTATAAATTACCACTTCCATATTTTTGATTCTGTGATAATTTCTGGTAGTGATATATCCCATGGTTCTATAGGAATTTTATGCACTAATTGAAAGTCATAAGCTAATCCAATTGGATGTGTGTTTTTTTTTAAATTTTTTAGTAATTTGTCATAATATCCTCCTCCCATACCTAACCTATTTCCTTTTTTATCAAAAGCTACTAATGGTACAAAGATAATATCTATATTTTTTATTGGTATAATATGTTTAGTATTTGCTAAAGGTTCATAAATATTAAAGCAGTTTTTTTTTAAAAGTGTATTTGAAGAATATTTGATAAACATTATTTCTTGATTACAAAAGTTTAAAAATGGGAGATAAATTTTTTTTTTATATTTCCATAGATTTTTGATTAAAAAATTGGTGTTAATTTCTCCATCAAATGAAAGGAACAATCCTATATGATCTGCAGATAATACTTTTTTTTGGTTTAATATTAATTTAGTAATTGCATATGCAGCATTATTTTGTTCTAGATGTGTTAATTCCTGACGTTTTTTTCTTAATTTTTTTCGGATTATATTTTTTTTGTATTTGTTTTTTTTGTGCATATCATACAAATAATGTTTATATGATTAATATAATAAATATTTTTTATTTTATAATTTTTGGTGATAGTGAACAATTTTTATTGATGATATTTTTAATATATTTTTATTAATTTTCATATTTTTATTTTTTTTGCTTTATTAATTTTTTCTAAAAATTTAAATTTTTCTTTTGTTTTACTAAAATATTTACATTAAAATCAATATTTGAGATTAATAATAGAGTATTTTATTTTGATAATTAGCACGTGTCTAATATTTTTTAAATTTTTAAAATTTTAATTTAGTAATGATTAATAAAATTTTTTAATAATTCATTATTGTTATTTTTTTAGATGCCATTAAGAAAAAATATTTTAACTGATAATTTATGGAGGAGAGTATTTAGAAAATGAAAGCAATTGTTGTTGGTGGTGGTGTTGTAGGTGCATCATTGGCTCTTGCTATTACAAAATTTAGTAAAGGTAATATTCAAGTTTCATTAATTGCAGCAGTTTTACCTAATAATAAGGTATATAACAGTTTTCATAATAAAACTCTTGCATTAACTTATGGAACGTATCAGAAATTTTTGGAGATTGGTATTTGGTCTGCATTAAAAAAATATATTACACCAATTATTGAAATTTATATTTCTGAATATATACATTCTTGGGTTTTAAATATAAAATCTAAAGATTATTCTCTTCCTGCTTTTGGTTATGTAGTTTCATTAACTGATATAGAAAATTATTTATTTGAAGAATTAAGAAAAGCTCCTGGAATTAAATTATACTGTCCTGATGAAGTGGTTACTTTTAAAAGAAAAGCCGATTTTGTATTAGTTAAATTAAGAAGTGGTAAAATTTTAAAAGGACAACTATTACTTGGTGCTGATGGTAGTGATTCCTTAATAAGAAAAATTAGTCAAATTGAATTTAAAAAAAAATCTTATCAACAATGTGCAGTTATTGCTAATATTTTTACTAGTGAATTATTACATGGACGGGCATTTGAACGTTTTACGCAAAATGGCTCGTTAGCAATTTTGCCATTATCTCAAAATAAAAGTTCATTGATTTGGTGTCATCCATTAGAAGAAAAAAAAAATATTATGAAATGGTGTGATAATAAATTTATCGTAGAATTACAGAAATTTTTTGGTTGGCAATTAGGTGAAATTCAATTAGTAACGGAGCGTTCTTTTTTTTCATTGTGGTTTTCCCAAGCAAAAAAAAATATTAGTCATAGGATTGTTTTAGTTGGTAATGCAGCACAAACTATACATCCTGTAGCTGCTCAAGGTTTTAATCTTGGTATGCGTGATATAATGATTTTGGCTAAAATGATTAGTAGAGTAGCTGATTCTGGTGGTGATATTGGTAATTATTCTGTTTTAATGAATTATCAAATTCAACGTGATTATGATCGACAAAGGATAATAAAATTAACAGATAATTTAATTTTTTTATTTGCAAATAATAATAGATTTTTTAGTATGAGTCGTGGTATTGTATTTATGCTTATGCAAAAATTGCCATTTGTACGTGATGTTTTTATTAAAAAAATATTTGGAACAAAATCTTTTTACTATTAATTTTTTTTAGAAAAATTATTCTTTAATGATTTGTAATAGAATTTTTTATATAATATTTTTTAAGTTTTTGACTAGGGATTTTTTTAAAATTATAGTATCATACATGTATTATTTAAAATATTAACTACTAAAGTTAATAATCAATAAGTTATTGTGTGTTTTATTTTTTTAGAAGAAAAATTAATTTTATAGTTTTTTTAATGTATTAAAAAATACCAATACTTTTAGATATAATTCATTTTAAATTAAAATTACATTAATATTAAGTATTGTTAATTTTTGCTAATAAAATAAAAGAAAAATTAGCAGTTGTAAAGAATAATGCAAAATAATAATTGCTATAAAAAAATATTATATTTATTTTATATTATTTATTTTAATAAAATAGTAATATGATTAAATTTTGTGCAAGCCATAAGTTTATCATTTACGTGTATCGTTTTTTAAAAAAATAATATTTTTTATTATAATAATTATTATTAACTAAATTTTTCTTCTGCTGAATAAATATAGAGAAAAGTAAATATTTGTATTTAAAATATATTCGTGATGTAAAAAATATTAATTATATATTTAAAATATATTTTAAAATTTTTGTTATTTTTTAATGAACATGAATTTGCTAATTAAAGTATTTTAATATCATTAAATAGTATATAAAAAATTAATTTTTTGTTTGCTATCTCCTATAAGTCTCCTATAAGTCTTCTATAAGTAAACTTGTTCAGTAGCATATTGAATTATTGTATTTTTTATTGCAAATATTAGTAGTTATATATTAATAATTTTATTAATAATGTTTATTTAATTAAAAGTTTTTATAATATTTTAGTATAATTAATTTGTCATTTTTAGGATATTTAGTTAATTTTTTTAAATCGTGAAGTATCATTATATAATATGTATCTTTTCTGAATCAAAATTATAAAAATATTCAATATACCAAAAAATATCGTTAATAATATTACATTATTAATTTTTCTTTAATATTTTAAAGAAATTTTTAAAATAAAGATACTTTTTTCGATAATGTTTATTCATAAAAATAATTTTTATAAATAAGAATTTCATGTATTAATGAAATTATAATATTTCTTAATATACGCAATATAACAATATTTGTTTTATTATTTTTAAATGATCACATGAAGTTTTCGAAAGATTTTTGTATAATTTTTAAAAATTTTTTTAAAAATTAATAATTTTTATGTGTTATTCTGTATTATTCTGATGAATAAGGCAAAGGAAAAATTTTTAGTTGACTATTTTCTTCTGTTATTAAACGAAAAATACTATTTTTTGGAATCTCATGATTCATGATTATTTGTATACTAATAATGTTATCATTTAATTTTACAGCTGCTAAAATTTTTCCAACATGTCTCCAGTGATTATTACATTGCCATTCAACTCCTTCACCTATTTTCGGAGTCGTTTTTGCTTTTCCTTTCAAATAAAACATTCTCTGTTTATTAGAACCTCTATACTTTGTAAGTGCAATTATTTCTTGTCCCAGGTAACACCCTTTCTTGAAACTGATACTATCAGGTAATGCTTCTAAATTAGCAGATTGAGGTATAAATTTTTGGCTATTTTCAATATCAATGTTAGCAATCCCCGCGGAAATATTTAAAGCTAACCATTGGTGGCTATCGGCATGTCTTCTGAAAGATTTGATTAATTTATTAGCAATTATTTTATTTGTAGCAATTAAAAAACGTTCTATTGGTAAATTAAAGTGTAGTAAAACTGTTTCTTCAAACGAAATAACTGATTGTTCTTGATTTGGTAATTGAGGAAAAAATAATTTTAGTTTTTTTTTTGCATTTTGACCTACTATACCTAATAATATTATATCAGGTTTTTTTTGGATTATAATTTTTGAAAATATAGCATATTTCTTTAATTCATTTATTTGTTGTCTTGCTACACTTTTACGTAAAATATAAGCAAAGCCTTTTTGATAATGAAAAAGATGTAATGTGCTATGCATTTTTCCTTTTGGATTACAGTGGGCAGTAAAGAGATATTTGTTTTTTTGTAAAGATGTGATATCTGCAGTAAATTGACTTTGTAGATATTTTGTTAGATCAATACCTGTAGTTGTAATAAAATCCCAATCATTTAAGAATATTAGTGTTAATGGTAATTGGTTTGTTAATGTATTTGATTTTGTCATATTTTTTTTTGATTTTGTGAGATTGCTATAAATATTGATTGTAATTTTAAAATTATAATTTAATAAAACCAAGAATATGATTTAGATTGTAGTAAGTCAATATTGAAAAATATTTTTATATTATTTTAGAAAATATAAGCTTTTTAATTTAATAAAAAATGTAATATATTTCTGTATTTTAAAAAATATGTTATTAATAAGTAAATATTTTTTAATGATTATTTTTGTTTTAGAACACTGTATTTTTTGTTGTATAAAAACCTTTTTAAATTTGGTATAAATGAAATTGTATAATGTTGTTATAATATAACATTATAAATAATTAGTGATAATCTTTTTTGTATTTATGTTTTTAATTTTTTATTTTTTCTTAAAATTAAAATTTGATAAATAAAAATATTATTTTAAATTTTTATGATTATTATAAATTATAATTTTGATGTGTATAAAATAATTGTTTAAATTTTATTTTTGATGTATATTTAAAAAAATTTTTATCAAATATAAAATAATTAAATAAATTGAATATCATTTCACCTACTATTTTAATTCTTGATTCTGGTGTTGGCGGATTATCTGTTTATTATAAAGTAAGAGAGTTATTACCAGATATAAATTATATTTATGTTTTAGATAATGAAGTATTTCCTTACGGAAATAAAAGAATGGAATTTATTACTGCACGTTTAAGTGTTTTGCTTAATAAGATTCAGAAAAAAAATTTTTTTTCAATAGCAATACTTGCTTGCAATACTGCAAGTACAGTCAGTTTACTTGTTTTGAGAAATTCTTTTTCATTTCCAATTATAGGTGTTGTTCCTGCAATAAAACCTGCTATTCAATTAACTCGTAATGGCATTATCGGATTATTAGCGACAAAATTAACTGTGAGGGGGGTTTATACTAAAAATCTTATTAAAAAATTTGCTAAAGATGTTAATGTTAATATGATTGCTTCATCAAAATTAGTACAATTAGCAGAAAAAAAAATTCATGGAGAAAAGATTTCAAAAAAAAGAATAATGATTATATTAAAACCATGGTTAAAAATGAAAAAACCACCTGATACAATTATATTAGGTTGCACACATTTCCCGTTCTTATTACAAGAATTTAAAAAAATATTTTTGGAAGGGACTGTAATAATTGATTCTAATGCTGCAATTGCAAGAAGAGCTTTTTTTTTAATGAATAATCAAAAAGAGTTTATTAAAAATAAGAAAAAAGTTATGTTAGTAAAAAATAAAAATATTGTTTATTGTACTAAAATTGATAGTAAAGCTGAAAAGCTTTTGCCAATACTTTGGAAAGTAGGTTTTCATAAATTTCAAAAAATTATTGTTTAGTTGAGTAATTATGATATTATTTTGTTAGTATTTTAAATGCAAAAATTTGCTGTTAGTATACGCCTATTTATTAAAATAAAACTTATATATTTAAATAATATTTTTGATTTTATGATTACGATATTTTTTATTTTTAAAATGTATTTGTTTAATTTTTTTTATAAAAAACATTTTAAAAAATTAATAATAACAAACATAAATAATGATTTTCTTTTGAAGATTTTTTATATAAAACAATTACTGAAAATTTTTTATAGTATAAATAGCCATTAAAAAATATTTTTTATTTTTATGGAAGAAATATATATATAAAAATATACTTAAAATTAGTAGATAGTTTACTAAACTAGTTTTTTTATTTTAAAAATATTATAATTTTTAAAAATGTAGTCCTATAAAATATAATCCTATAAATTTAATATAAAATGATTTTTTTTTGAAAAAAAATCCTATTCAAATCATTTTAAATGAATATTGTAATTATTGTTAAATGAATTTCACATATAAGAAATAATTATTTTAACAATACAATCGTTAGTTACAGGCTATATATATTATTATACTATATGTCGGATTAATTTATCAATATGCACTCTTCGTAAATGTAAAAGTAATGTTTTAATTTTTTTTGGATAATTTTGGATATTTTCAATATCCTCATAATGTTGTATAATGTTAGTGTGGAGTCTTATACATTTTAATTCTTTGTTTTTTTGTTTTGTTAAAGTTTTTTTTGGATCATGAATTAAAATGGCATTTTCCAAATCTAATCCCCATGCACGTGGATTTAAATTATTACCGGTAAGTAACTGCCAATTGTCATCTACCCAAATTCCTTTTAAATGATAACTATTGGTACCATTTTTCCATAATCTAATTATTAATTTTTTCTTATTTATAAAATATTGCAATCGATAAATGAATTTACGTAAATTTATTTCATATAAATAAGGTAATGCTCCAATAATTTTAAAAGGTTTATCTGGTGGAAAATAGAAATCATTTGCAGTTTTATCTCCTACAATAATTTCAATTTCTTTTTCATTTTTTAATAATTTTATAATTATACGAGTTAAAATAGTTGGTAAATTAAAATAAGGTGTGCAAATTATTATATTTTTTTGTGTACTATACATTAAATTTGTGATGGTTTTATTTAATTTATTTTTTTTTCCTAAACCAATTAAAGGAGTGATTCCTAATTCTTTGTTTGTTGCACTGTTTTGAAATTGATAATGAGCACTTTTTAAATTATGACGAAGTTTTTTTACTAAACTTTTGATATTAGCATTCTTAGGAAGATTGGGTTGATCTAAGCGTTGAATAGCAGGTGAAGATAATAAATTTTTATCTATGAAAGTTTTCATGGTTGTAGCTAATTGTATATTTTTAAATATATGATATCGATCATAACGATAATATTGATGTTGATGTAAATATACATTATTAATACTAGCTCCAGTATAAATAACTATATCATCTAATATAAATCCTTTTAGATGTAAAACACCTAATGCTTCACGTGTATTGATTGGAATACCAAAAATAGGAATATTTATTTCTGGAGATATAAGTGAGTTTTGATAATACCAATTAGCATTAGTTATGTTATTCTTGGTACCAATACGAGTGCGTTGAGCACGATGCCAATCTACCATGATTTTTATATCTAATTGTGGACATGCTATTTTTGACTGATAAAGAGCATTTAATATTTCTTTTCCTGCGTCATCGTTTTCTAGATATAGTGTAGTAATATATATATAATTTTGAGAATTAATGATTTTATCTAAGAGTATTTTTCGAAAAGATTTTGCATCATAAAGAGTAATTATTTCTTTTGGAAATTGGGATAATTTTGTTAAATTATCAAGATATTCTTGATGATTTTTTTTTTTGAATTTTGATAATATCACAGTATAAAATTTCTCTTTTTTAAAAAATATGTACAAAAAATATATTTTTATAGTAAATAAATATATATATTATCATTTCTTAAAGTTTTTGTATGTATTCTCTTAGAGATGTTGATATATTTTTTATAAAAAAAATAATTAGCTATGTTTTTTATGAAAAATTAAAATACAAATTTTGTTTTTAATGAATATTTTCAATTAATCAATATAAGTGTAAAGTTTTATTTAAAATTATAAAAAATAGTATTGATATTTATAGTAATTGATACTAAATTAACATTTAATATTTTTAAGTACTTTAACTAAAAAGTAATTTGATTTTTTGTGAAAATGACAAGAGTTTTGTAAAAAAAGATATAATATAGAAAAAATAATTTTTTATCTGTTGAAAATTATAAATAAAAGATTTAGTTTGAAATAAGTGAGTAGTAAAAATTAGCAATTTTTTTTAATTAATAAAAATATAATTTTATAGATGATAAGAAATATTTTTTTATAAAAATTAATGGTATTATTTTTTTTGTTTAAATATTTAAAATTTTAAAAAATTAGGATCTATTAAAGTAATTAATAATTTTTAATTATTCTATGCAGTTCACGTTATTTTGTTTTAATATTTGGTATAAATTTGAGTCTATTAAACAAATATAGAAAGCCTTATTTGGATAAAAATTTAATACATGTATTATGAAAAAGAATCCAGAAAACGTATGATTTTTAAAAAAATATTATTATATTTTTTGTATTTTTAATTTTAAATGCCATTTTTCGAATAAAAATAGTTTAATTTCTTATAAAATTAGTATTTTTTCTTTTAAAAGAAAAAATGATTGATATAATTTTTTTGATGTTTTTTTTGTTATAGGTATTAATATTTTTTGAAAAAATATTTTTGTTTTTGTATGTTTGTTTTTTGTTAATAATATTTATGTAATATGTATTTGCGTAATATGTAAGATAAATTATATTTTAATTGCTAAAATATTAGTTTAATTGCTAAAATATTAGTTAATTTTACTATATTTTATTTTTAAATTTCATCATCATAAAAAATAAAAATTGATACTTAAATTAAAGGAATATGTTTTTGAAATATTAATTTGTTATTTATAATTTTTATGTATATCATAAAGAAAAATTATATTTTTTTGTAAAAATGATTTTTAAATCTTTTTTTTTGTTAACATTATTAAAATATTATTAAAATAATATCTGTATAAAAAATAATGTGTTAAATTTTTAAAATTAATATTTAATAAAATTATGATATTCTTATCATAAAGAAGTTAATATGTAATATAAAAATATTGAATTTTTTTATTTTTTGTATTTTATTTTTTATATATTATTATTTTGTATAAAATTTTTCATAGTTTTTTTTAGAGTATTATAAAAAAATTTTTTATTTTTATAAAATTTTATTTTAATTTTAAAGAAAAATTTAATAAATATTTGTTTATTCTTTCATTTTGAATGTATCGTTTAATTTTTGTATGTTTTGAATATTTATTGCAATTTATAAGAATAGTTTTTGTTCTATATGATATATATAAATATGTCATGTGATTTTTGATTATTTTTTGAAAAAATAAACACTTTTTAAGAAAAAATTTTATATAAGAAGATATTATATTAAGAAGATATTAATATTAAATTAATGAATTAAATAAAAATTTTTTTAATGCTAAAATAATTTTATTAGAAGGTTTATTGATCTTTTTGTTAGTATATACTTATAGTATATGCTTAACAAAGTATTTTTTGAAAAAAATCATTAAGTAATTTAAAAAATTTGATTTTATTTATCATTTTAAATGATTGCATAGTTGAGATATTTTATCTTCAATAAATATTCATATTATTTAAAAGGTCAATACATTTTGTGATTAAGTTTATTTTTTGAAATTCATAATTTTTGTCTATATTTTTATAAAGTTTTTTCTTATTTCGTAAATATAAGAATATAAAAAAATATAATTTTTTAATAATATTATTAATATTAATTTATAGATATGTGAATATAAATATAGAAAAAATATTTTTTTAAATGCTTAAGATGAAATTTAAAAAATAAATTTTTTAAAATATTTTTATATGTACAAATATCAATTTATTAAATTTTGAATTATAAAAAGATCATATTCATATGTTTCAACAGTTTTTTAAAAAAATTGTATACTGTTAGTTTTTCGATACAACTTATGATAAATTATGAATTTTTACATATTACTGTTCTTCTAGAAGAGGCAGTTAATGTATTACAGTTAAAAAAAAATGGAATTTATGTAGATGCTACTTTTGGTCGAGGAGGACATTCAAAATTAATTCTTTCTAGATTAGGAAAGAAAGGACGTTTATTAGCAATAGATCGTGATCCTAAAGCAGTTATGGTTGCTAAAAATATGATTACTGATTTTAGATTTTCTATTAAGCATGCTAATTTCTCTCAATTAGAATCATTAATCAAAAAAGAAGGATTAATAGGTAAGATTGATGGATTGCTTTTAGATTTAGGTATTTCATCACATCAATTAGATGATGCAAAAAGAGGATTTTCTTTTTTGCATAATGGCCCATTAGATATGCGCATGAATCCTGAAAAAGGTCAGTCTGCAGCTTCATGGTTAATGCAAGCTTCAGAATCAGATATTGCCTGGGTATTAAAAACATATGGTGAAGAACGATTTTCAAAAAAAATTGCTAAAGCGATTTTTTTTCGTAATCACTATTCAAAAAAAACAGTGTTAAGTCATACAAAACAATTATCAGAATTAATAGTAAAAATTATTCCATTTAAAAAAAATTACAAACATCCAGCAACTAGAACATTTCAAGCTATTCGTATTTATATTAATAATGAATTAGAGGAAATAAAAATAGTATTGGAAAATGCTTTAAATATATTAGCACCTAAAGGACGATTATCCATTATTAGTTTTAATTCATTAGAAGATAGATTAGTAAAACGTTTTATGAAAAAACATAGTATGGGGTCACAATTTCCTTCAAAATTACCATTAACTGATATAGAATTAAAAATGATAAGTGCTAATCCAATTTTAAAAATATTAGGCAAAATAAAACCGACTCAAGAAGAAGTTCTCAAAAATCCAAGAGCAAGAAGTTCTATTTTACGGTATGCTGAAATTTTGGAATAAATTTAATGGTATTAAAAACAGATAATTTGATTAAAATTATTAGCGATGATATTTTCCAGTATGGAAGTATTCAATTAATTTTGTTAATAATTATTATGATATCAGCAATTTTGGTAATTACTGTTAGTCATAAAACGCGGTTATTAACAATGTATAAAAATATTATCATAAAAGAAAAAGAATCTTTAGATATAGAATGGCGTAATTTAATTTTAGAAGAAAATGTACTAGGAAATCATAGTCGTATTGAACGCATTTCTAAAGAAAAATTACAAATGATACATGTAGATCCAATACAAGAAAATATTGTAATTGAAAAATAATTTTCATTGAATGCTATAATATGAAACCATTACATTCATTGAGTTATAAAAGATCATACAAAAAAAAAGTTGTTAAATATGTTAAATGGCGATTTTTTTTACTGTATATCTGTATAGGGTTTGTATTAATTGGATTAATTATACGTATTACTTATTTACAAATTATTAATCCAGCAGAATTAGTAAAAGAAAGTGATATGCGTTCTCTTAGAATCCAAAAGGTAAATGCTGTACGTAGTATGATTAATGATCGTCAGGGTCGTAAATTAGCAGTCAGTGTTCCAGTATATGCTATTTGGGTTGATCCAAAAATAATTTTTGAAAATGGTGGTCTGACCAATGATACACGTTGGAAAGCGTTAGCAAAGGAACTGAAACTGTCACTTGCATATATTCATTATAAAATTCGCTTTAATTCTAAAAATCGTTTTGTTTATTTAGCTCGTCAAGTAAATCCGTCTGTAGCTGAATATATTGAAAAATTAAAAATAGTAGGTATTTATTTACGCAAAGAATCTCGTCGTTATTATCCATTCGGTTCAGTAATAGCTCATTTAATTGGTATCACTAATATTGATGGTCAAGGAATTGAAGGCATTGAAAAAAGCTTTAATGATTTATTAACTGGATTACCAGGAGAAAGAAGAATACGTAAAGATCGTGATGGACGAGTAATAGAAAATATTTCATTTATTAATAGTAAAGTAGCACATGATTTAATATTAAGTATTGATATACGTATACAATCTTTAATGTATCGTGAATTAACACGTAGTTTACAAAAAAATCAAGCAGAGTCTGCAACTGGTATTTTAATTGATATCAATACTGGTGAAATACTAGCCATGGCGAATAGCCCATCTTATAATCCTAATAATCTTATTGATACTCCAATTGAAGTTATGAGAAATCGTGCAATCACTGATTTATTTGAACCTGGTTCTACAGTTAAACCGATGGTTATTTTGTGTGCCTTAAATAAGGGAATTATTAAAGAAAATACTATATTAAATACTAAAAATTACATGATTAACGGTCATATAATTAAAGATGTTGTAAATTATGACAGATTATCAATTGCTGGTATTTTACAAAAGTCAAGTAATGTAGGTGTTTCAAAATTAGCATTATCAATGCCTATAAAAGAATTAATAAATGTTTATTCTCGTTTTGGATTAGGTAAACCAACTAATTTAGGATTGATTGGAGAAAATAGTGGTATCTTTCCT
The DNA here is from genome assembly GCF_964026495.1 of Arsenophonus symbiont of Ornithomya chloropus. Lineage (NCBI taxonomy): Bacteria > Pseudomonadati > Pseudomonadota > Gammaproteobacteria > Enterobacterales > Morganellaceae > Arsenophonus > Arsenophonus symbiont of Ornithomya chloropus. The sequence continues at coordinate 286,097 of NZ_OZ032148.1, forward strand.
GATAAAAAAATTCGATGGTCTGAACTTGAAAGAGCTACCTTTTCTTTTGGGTATGGATTAATGGTGACACCATTACAGTTAGCTCGTGTTTATGCAACTATTGGTAGTTTTGGTATTTATCGTCCTTTATCAATCATTAAAGTTGATTCATCGATGGTATCAAAAGGTATCCGTATTTTTCCTGAAGAAATGATGCGAACAATAGTACGGATGATGGAAACTGTTTCATTACCTGGTGGAGGGGGGGTTCGAGCTGCAGTTAAAGGTTATCGAATAGCTATAAAAACAGGTACTACAAAAAAAGTTGGTAATCACGGTCACTATGTAAATAAATATATTGCTTATGCTGCTGGAGTTGCACCTGCTAGTAATCCCCGATATGCACTTGTTGTTATTGTTAATGCACCTACTGCTGGAAAATATTATGGTGGTGCAGTTTCAGCACCAGTTTTTGGAAGTATTATGAATAGTGTTTTGCGTTTAATGAATGTAGAGCCTGATGCATTAAATAAAAATAATGAATTAATAATTTACAATCAAAAAGAAGATGAAATTGATAAATCGTAATTTACAAGATTTATTGTCTCCGCTTGGTTTTAAAGTACCAAATAAGATATTAAAAGGAATAACTCTTGATAGTCGTAAAGTAAAAACTGGATATTTATTTTTAGCTGTTAAGGGACATAAAACAGATGGAAGAAAATATATTTCTGAGGCAATAGAAAAAGGTGTATCTACAGTTATTGCTGAAGGAGAAAAAAATAAAAAATCTAAAATTATTCAATATATAAATGATGTTCCAATAATTTATATTCATGATTTGAATAATCATTTATCATTTTTAGCTGGAAAATTTTATAATAATCCAGCTAAAAAACTTCGAATAATTGGTATAACTGGTACAAATGGTAAAACAACTATTAGTTACTTAATAGCACAATTAGCTAAAGGATTAGGTGAAATTAGTGCAGTTATGGGTACGATTGGGAATGGAATATTAAATCAAATTGTACCAAAAAATCATACGACAGGTTCAGCAATTGATATACAGTCTGATTTGCAATTATTAGTTGATAAAAAAGCTACTTTTGTTTCAATGGAAGTATCATCTCATGGTTTAATACAAAGTCGTGTTGCCTCTATCCCTTTTAAAGCTACATTGTTTAGTAATTTAAGTCATGATCATCTTGATTACCATGGTAATATAAAAAATTATGAGGCCGCGAAATGGTTATTATTTTCTACTCATCAATCTGATAAAAAAATTATTAATGTAGATGATGAGATTGGTTTGAAGTGGTTAAAAAAACTCCCTAAAGCATGCGCAGTTTCAATAAAAAATAAAATACCTAAAGATTGGAGTGGGGTTTGGGTATCAGTAGAAAAAGTTTATTATCATGATGATGGGAGTATTATCTGTTTTGATTCCAGTTGGGGAAAAAACATATTTAAAAGTCCATTGATTGGTATTTTTAATGTTAATAATATTATGTTAGCTATAGCAACATTTTTGATGTTGGGGTATCCATTAAATATGATTATTGAATCTTTAAATTTTTTGCAACCTATTTATGGTCGTATGGAAGTTTTTAGATCTCCAAAATATCCTATTGTTATCGTAGATTATGCTCATACACCTGATGCATTAAAAAAAGCATTAATTGGAGCTCGTTTACATTGTATTGGCATGTTGTGGTGTGTATTTGGGTGTGGTGGTGATCGTGATAAAACTAAACGTGCATTAATGGGAAGTATAGCTGAAAAATATGCTGATTTTGTAATATTAACAGATGATAATCCACGTACTGAAAAATCACAAGCAATTATAAATGATATTTTTCTTGGTTTTAATGATACTAAAAGAGTCAAAAAAATTGTAGGGAGAGTAAAAGCTATTGCTAGTGTAATTATGGAGGCGAATATTAATGATGTAATATTAATTGCAGGTAAAGGTCATGAAGATTACCAAATTATTGGTAACCGTCGTATACACTATTCTGATCGGTTGACTGTATCACGATTATTAGGAGTAATTTAATGCAATGATCTCAATTTCATTAAAAACGGTAGCTATTCTTACAGAAGGTATTTTATATCATATTCATGATAATGAAGCAGATAAATTTTTGTTTAATTCAGTTACAATTGATAGTCGTACTTGTTCTTTAAATTCTTTATTTATTGCATTGAAAGGTATACGTTATGATGGTCATGATTTTGCAAACAATGTTAAAAGAAAAGGTGCAGTTGGGTTATTAGTTGATCGTCCATTAAATGTTTTTTGTCCACAAGTAATTGTTAAAGATACATATCTAGCAATGGGAAAATTAGCAGCTTGGATTCGATCAAAAAGTATGGCAAAAGTAATTGCCATAACAGGATCTTCTGGTAAAACTTCAGTAAAGGAGATGGTAGCAAATATTTTATCTCAATGTGGGAAAACACTTTTTACTTTTAGTAATTACAATAATTTTGTGGGTGTAGCTTTGACATTATTTCAGTTGACTAGAGAATATAAGTATGTAGTCATTGAAATAGGTGCTAATCATATTGGTGAAATTGAATATATTACTAATATTGTTAAACCAGATAGTGTATTAATTAATAATTTGTTTTGTTCACATATAGAAGGTTTTGGTTCATTAGAAAATATTGCTAAAGCTAAAGGAGAAATTTTTTCAGGATTAAAAAAAAACGGAACAGCTATTATTAATTTAGTTAGCCATGATTGGAAAAATTGGCAATATTGTTTCAATGAACAACAAACTGTTTTGTTTTTTTCTTTAATTAAAAAAAAAGAAGCTGATTTTTATGCGGAAAATATTTCTATAAGTTCTATTAATACAACGTTTGAATTGCATACATCAAAAGGTTTTGTTTTGGTAAATTTACCATTACCAGGTAAACATAATATTTCTAATGCGTTAGCAGCTAGTGCATTAGCAATGTCTGTTGGTGCAACACTTGATAATATTAAGTTTGGATTATCTTCTGTTAAGTCTATATTTGGTCGATTATATCCTATTTTTTTAAAACCAGGAAAAGTAATTTTAGACGATACTTATAATGCAAATGTGGGTTCTATGATTTCTGCTGCTGATGTTTTATCTCAAATGCCAGAGTATCGTATTTTAGTGATTGGTGATATGGATGAATTGGGAGATAAAAGTGAGATTTATCATGAAAAAGTTGGTATAGCTATTTGTAATATGAAAATCAACATAATTTTAAGTGTTGGATATAAAAGTATATTTATTAGTAAAAAAAGTTGTTTTGGAGAGCATTTTAATTCTAAAGAAAAATTAATACAAAGATTAATTCCGTTAATAAAAGAACATGATATCGTGTCTGTTTTAGTTAAAGGTTCACGTAATATGAGGATGGAAGAAATTATAAATTCTCTAAAGGAGTACTTTTTATGTTAGTTTGGTTAGCTCAATATTTAGTTCAATATTTTTCGGGATTCCATCTTTTTTCTTATTTAACATTTCGAGCTATTACTAGTTTGTTAACTGCATTGGGTATTTCACTATGGATTGGAGATCATTTAATTGCTTATTTGCAAAAATTACAAATAAGTCAAATTGTTCGTAATGAAGGACCGCAATCACATTTTAGGAAACATGGTACTCCTACAATGGGAGGGATATTAATTTTGTTTTCTATTTTAATTTCTATACTTTTATGGGCAAAATTAACTAATCCTTATGTGTGGTATGTATTATTTGTTTTATTAGGATATGGTATTATTGGGTTTATAGATGATTATAAAAAAATTATTTCTCAAGATTCAAAAGGTTTAATTGCACGTTGGAAATATTTTTGGCAATCAATATTATCTTTGAGTATAGCATTTATCTTATATATTACCGGTAATGATACTTCGGTAACTGTATTTGTTGTACCATTTTTAAAAGATTTGATGCCTCAACTTGGTTTATTTTATATTTTTTTAACATACTTTGTAATTGTAGGAACAAGTAATGCAGTTAATTTGACTGATGGATTAGATGGATTAGCTATTATGCCAACAGTGTTTATTTCTTTTGGTTTTGCTTTAGTAGCTTGGGCAACAGGTAATTTTAATTTTGCCAATTATTTGAACATTCCTTATATTAATTATGCTGCTGAATTGGTTGTTGTTTGTGCTGCTATTGTAGGAGCTGGTTTAGGATTTTTATGGTTTAATACTTATCCTGCACAAGTGTTCATGGGTGATGTTGGATCATTAGCATTAGGTGGGGCCTTAGGAACTATTGCAGTTTTAATTAGACAAGAATTTTTATTACTGATTATGGGTGGTATATTTGTTATTGAAACTTTATCAGTAATTTTACAAGTGGTTTCATTTAAAATGTGTGGTCAACGTATTTTTCGTATGGCACCTATTCATCATCATTATGAACTAAAGGGATGGCCTGAACCTAGAGTTATTGTACGTTTTTGGATTATATCATTAATATTAGTATTAATTGGATTAGTAACCTTAAAGGTGCGTTAATTATGGTGAATTATTATGGTATGAAAATTGTTATTGTAGGTTTAGGTAAAACAGGTTTCTCTTGTGTTAATTTTTTTCTTTCTCGAAAAGTTATACCACGTGTAATTGATACAAGAATAATCCCACCATATAAAGATAATTTATCTAAAAAAATAATGTTACATAGTGGTAGTTTTAATAAAAAATGGTTGATGAGCGCTGATTTAATTGTTGTTAGCCCTGGTATATCTCTTTATACACCAGAATTACAAATGGCAGTTGCTAAAAATATTGAAATTATTAGTGATATTGAAATATTTTGTCGAGAAATCAATAAGCCGATAATTTGTATAACTGGTTCTAATGGAAAAAGTACTGTTGCAACATTAGTTGCTGAGATGGCAAAAGTTGCTAATTATAGAGTAGGTCTCGGTGGTAATATTGGTATTCCTGTTTTAACATTATTAGATAAAGAATATGATTTATATGTATTAGAACTTTCTAGTTTTCAGCTTGAAACAACTTTCAGTTTAAAATCAATGGTAGCAACTATCTTAAATATAACTGAAAATCATATGGATCGTTATCCAGGAGGATTCACACAATATTGTACAACTAAGTTAAAAATTTATAATAATGCTAAACTGTGTGTTATTAATAAGCAAGATCAAAAAACTTGGCCTTCACCTTTTTGTCATATATCTTCTTTGAGTTTTGGTGTTAATACTGGTACTTATACACTAAACACTTTTAGTAAAACATTGGAGATAAAAGGTGTATCTATAATAGAAACAAAAAAAATACGTTTGATTGGACAACATAATTATTTAAATATTTTAGCTGCATTAGCTTTATCTGATGCAATAGGAATCCCTCGTAAATCAAGTTTAATAGCATTAACTGAATATGAAGGGTTGCCACATCGACTGCAATTAATATATGAGCATCAAGGTATTAAATATATTAATGATTCTAAAGCAACTAATGTAAACAGTACAACAGCAGCTTTGAAAAGCTTAAAAGTATCAGGTAAATTATATTTGTTATTAGGTGGACAAGGAAAATCTGCAGATTTTTCAAAATTACAATCCTATGTTTCAGATAAAAATATTCAATTATGTTGTTTTGGTTCTGATGGATATCGATTAGCTAAATTAAGATCAGATAGTTTGCTTGTAGATACAATAGAGCAATGTTTACAAGCTATTATAAAAAAAGTTAAATCTGGTGATGTTGTTTTGTTATCACCGGCTTGTGCAAGTTTTGATCAATTTCATAATTTTGAAAAACGAGGTGAAAAGTTTACTAAATTAGTAAAAAAATATATAAATGTTAATTTTTAATTTTAAAAAACTAAAAATTCTTATTAGTTCATCTCATAAGAATGTTATTGATATATTTCTTTACGATCGTATTTTAGTTTGGTTGACATTAATTTTAAGTATTATTGGTTTTATTATGGTGACCTCAGCTTCTGTCTCCATTGGAGAACGTTTAATGCAAGATGCTTTTTTCTTTGCTAAACGCGATATTATTTATCTGATCTTATCATTTGTGTTGGCTTTTTTAGTATTAAATGTTTCCATGATATGGTGGGAGAAATACAATTTTTTATTTTTGATAATTTCAATATTTTTTTTGTTACTAGTAATAATTTTTGGACGTTCATTTAATGGAGCTTCACGGTGGATTAATTTTGGTATTATCAATATACAACCTGCTGAATTTTCTAAATTAGCATTATTTTGTTATATATCTAGTTATTTAGTAAGAAAAATTGATGAGGTAAAAAATAAGTTTTTAGGATTTATAAAACCGATTTTTATTTTAATATTAATGTCAATTTTATTATTGTTAGAACCTGACTTAGGTACAGTAATTATATTAGTTGTTACAACATTAGCATTGCTTTTTATAGCTGGTGCTAAATTAATGTCTTTTCTTATAAGTATTACTATTTGTATGTTAACTATTTTTGTTTTAGTTTATTTTGAACCTTATCGATTTCGTAGAATTACTTCTTTTCTAAATCCATGGGCAGATCCTTTTGATACTGGATATCAATTAACACAATCTTTAATGGCATTTGGACGTGGTAAATTATGTGGGGAGGGTTTAGGTAATTCTATTCAAAAATTAGAATATTTACCTGAAGCACATACTGATTTTATTTTTTCTGTTTTAGCTGAAGAATTAGGTTATATTGGTGCAGTTGTAGTTTTATTAATGCTATTTTTTGTAGTTTTTCGTGGAATGATAATTGGAAAATTAGCTTTAGATATAGATCAATGTTTTTCAGGTTATTTAGCATGTTGTATTAGTATATGGTTTACTTGCCAAGTATTTTTAAATATCGGAGCTACTATAGGGATAGTACCTACTAAAGGATTGACATTGCCATTAATTAGTTATGGTGGTTCCAGTTTATCAATTATGATAATCACTGTTGCTATTTTATTACGTATTGATTTTGAAACACGTATTCAAAAAATACAAGCTTTTATCAGGAGAGATAAATGAAAAAATCAAAACGTCTTATGATAATGGCAGGTGGTACTGGAGGGCATATTTTTCCAGGATTAACTGTAGCTAAATATTTAAAAATATATGGTTGGGATGTTTGTTGGTTAGGTACTGCTAATAGAATGGAAGCAGATTTAGTTCCTAAGCACGGAATTAATATTAAATTTATAAAAATTTCAAGTTTACGTGGTAAGGGTTTTTTTGCATTTTTTTTAGCATTTTTTGAGATTATTCAAGCAATAAAAAAAGCAAAATTTATAATCAAAAATTATCAACCTGACATTGTATTAGGGATGGGAGGATATATTTCCTTTCCAGGAGTTGTCGCTGCTTGGTTATCTAATATCCCTATTGTATTACATGAACAAAATGCTGTAGCTGGATTAACTAATCGGTTTTTAGCAAAAATTGCAAAATGTATTTTACAAGCATTTCCTGGTGCATTTTCTAATGCAATGGTAGTAGGTAATCCAATTCGTGAAGATATATTAAGACTACCTGATCCTGAAAAACGTTTTATTAATCGTAATAATGTTATTCAAGTATTAGTAATTGGGGGTAGTCAAGGAGCAAATATTTTTAATCAAATAATACCACAATTAGCAGTGAAATTAAATAAAAAAATCATAATTTTTCATCAAACTGGAAAAAATAATGAAGAAATTACAAAATCTTTATACAAAAAAATATGTGATACAACTATTATCTATAAAGTTACAGAATTTATTGACGATATGGCTGAAGCTTATGCTTGGGCTGATATTGTTATTTGTCGTTCTGGTGCTTTGACAGTAAGTGAAATTTCTGTTATTGGTTTAGCTGCTATTTTTGTCCCATTTCAGCATAAAGATCGACAACAATATTGGAATGCTGCCACACTGGAAAAAATAAAAGCAGCAAAAATTATTGAACAACCATATTTCTCAACAGATGTACTCTTAAAATTATTCAATAAATGGAATCGTGTAGATTTATTAGAAATGTCTAAAAAAGCTCGTACTATATCAATTACAGATTCTACTCAACGTATAGCAGCAACTTTGATTGATATTGTTAAATAAAACTATTTCTTCATTGAAGAACATTAAAGATAAAAATAAAAATGGTTACAGTAAATATACAAAAATTAATCAAATTAAGAGCAATAGTTCCAGAAATGCGTTGCGTAAAGCATGTTCATTTTGTTGGTATTGGTGGTTCTGGGATGGGTGGTATTGCCACAGTATTAGCTAATGAAGGTTATAAAATTAGTGGTTCTGATTTATTACCTAATGAAGTGACTCAAAAGTTAATACAATGTGGCGTAAAAATATTTTTTGATCATCGTCCAGAAAATATCGTAAATGCATCTGTTGTGGTGGTATCTGCTGCAATATCTTTAGATAATCCAGAAATTGTTGCGGCGCGTATAGCATGTATTCCGGTTATTCAACGTGCTGAAATGTTAGCTGAGTTAATGCGTTTTCGTTATGGTATTGCTATTGCAGGTACTCATGGAAAAACAACGACTACAGGTATGATTTCCAGTATTTATGTACAAGCAGGGTTAGATCCAACTTTTATTAATGGTGGTTTATTAAAAACAGCAGGGGTATATGCACGTTTAGGTAGTAGTCGTTATTTAATTGTGGAAGCTGATGAAAGTGATGCATCTTTTTTGCATTTACAACCATTAGTTGCTGTTATAACAAATATTGAAGCTGATCATATGGAAACCTATGATGGAAATTTTGAAAAATTGAAGAAGACGTTTATTGATTTTTTGAATAATTTGCCATTTTATGGTCGTGCAGTATTATGTATTGATGATCCTGTAGTACGTTCTTTAATTCCACAAATAAATTGTTATATTACAACCTATGGTTTTAGTGATGATGCGGATGTATGCATTAGTTCTTATAAGCAAATTGCTAATCAAAGTCGTTTCACAATATCTAGAAGAAATAAAAATGATTTGATATTTATATTAAATTTACCTGGTCGTCATAATGCACTAAATGCTACTGCAGCTATTACAGTAGCAATAGAAGAAGGTATTGATGATAATGATATTTTGTGTGGATTAAAACAATTTTCAGGAACTAATCGACGTTTTGATGTTTTAGGTAATTTTCCTTTGATGAATGTTAATGGAAAAAATGGTAGTGTTATTTTAGTAGATGATTATGGACATCATCCAACAGAAGTCCGTGCCACTATTAAAGCAATTAGAGAAGGTTGGAATAATAAGCGTGTTGTAATGGTTTTTCAGCCACATAGATATACCCGTACACGTGATTTATATAATGATTTTGTTGATATTTTAGAACAGGTAGATGTTTTGTTAATGTTAGATGTATATTCTGCAGGTGAAGCGCCTATTCCTGGTAAGGATAGTAAATCATTATGTCAAACAATTCGTAATCGAGGTAAATTAAATCCAATTTTTATTTCTGAACATAGAGAAATCTATAAAATACTAGTATCAATTATAGAAGATAATGATTTTATACTTATACAAGGAGCTGGAAATATTGCTAAAATAGCACGTCATTTAGCTAATACACACTTGCGATACAGTTTTGAGAAATAGAGGGAAGTACTATGGATGATAAAGTTGCAGTACTTTTAGGTGGCAATTCTTCTGAAAGAATCGTATCACTAGAATCTGGTAAAGCTGTAGTAAATGGATTAATAAATGCTGGAGTAGATGCATATCCAGTAGATATTAAAAATTTTTCTCTTATTCAACTCAAAAAATCTGGTTATACAAAAGTTTTTATTGCATTACATGGTAGAGGTGGTGAAGATGGTACAATACAAGGAGTATTAGAGTATTTAAGATTACCTTATACTGGAAGTGGTATTTTAGCCTCTTCACTTTCAATAGATAAAATGCGGACTAAACAGTTATGGAGTGGTATAGGTTTACCGGTAATACCATCTGTATCATTGTATAAAAAAAAATTAGATACAATATCTGATGAAGTACTTCTTCAATTTGTTCATCATTTAGGTTTCCCTATTATGGTAAAACCAAATTTTGAAGGTTCTAGTATTGGAATTAGTAAAGTAAAAGATTTTTCTGAATTGAGAATGGCGTTGGAAGCAGCTTTTTTTTATGACGAAAATGTCTTGATTGAGAAATATTTGTATGGAGAAGAATATACTGTTGCAATTCTAGGTGATTTGGTGCTTCCTATCATTCGTATTCAATCAAAAGAAGATTTTTATGATTATAATGCAAAATATTTTTCTAATGAAACGCAATATTTTTGTCCTAGTGGTTTAACTTCACAAGAAGAATTACGGTTAAATGCATTGGCATTAAATGCTTATCAAGCTATTGGCTGTATGGGTTGTGCACGTATAGACCTTATAAAAGCTAATGATGGTTTTTATTTATTAGAAATTAATACTTCACCTGGAATGACTGATCATAGTTTGGTACCTCTAGCTGCAAAACAAGCTGGTTTTAAGTTTTCAGAATTAGTTAAAAAGCTTTTAGATTTAGTGAAATAAAATATGCTTGTATCGTTTAATATTTACAATAAAGAGTTTAAAAAATATAAAATTAATAATGTATACGGTGCTTATTATTGGTTTGGTTTGATTGTTTTTGTAATATTATTAGCTATTATGATATTGAGCGGATGTATATTATTAGATTGGATGAAAGATTTTCATCAATTACCGATTTCTAAATTATCAATTACTGGTAAACGTAATTATACAAGTGATTCTTATATAAGAAAAGTAATTTTAGAATTAGGAATTCCTGGTACATTTATGAATACAGATATCAATATAATCCATAATCAAATTAAAAGAATTTCATGGATAAAGCAAGTTACGATACGTAAGAAATGGCCTAATGAATTAACAATTCATTTAGTGGAATATCAACCTTATGCAAAATGGAATGATACTTTTTTCATTAATAAAGAAGGAATTATTTTTAATATTCCAGAATTAATAAATAGCAAAAAAAATTTTTTGATGCTATATGGTCCAGAAGGAAGTCAGCAAGAAATATTAAACATGTATCATATTATGCAAAATCAATTATCAGAGAATAATTTTATCATTAAATCATTATCAATGAGTACACGACGTGCATGGCAATTAGTTTTAGTAAATGATATTAAATTAAATATTGGTAAACAGGATATTAAAGAAAGATTAAATCGTTTTATGAAACTTTATCCATTATTAAAGAAAGTAAAAAATAAACGTATTGGATATGTAGATTTACGGTATGCTAGTAATGCTGCGGTAGGTTGGTTGCCTATTTAATCTAAATTTACTTACTACTAAACTATAAATTAAAATAATTTAATATCGCTAATTGATCAGTAATAGGTAGATTAACGATGATTAAAACAACAGACAGAAAATTAATAGTTGGCCTTGAAATTGGTACTTCTAAGGTTTCTACATTGGTTGGTGAAATTTTACCAGATGGGATAATAAATATTATTGGTGTTGGTAATTGTCCATCTCGAGGAATGTATAAAGGAGATGTAAATGATTTAGAATCTGTTGTTAAATGTGTACAACGAGCTATCAAACAAGCGGAATTAATGGCTGATTGTCATATTTCATCAGTTTATCTGTCATTTTCTGGTAAACATATAAGTTGCCAAAATGAAATTGGAATGGTACCTATTTCTGATGATGAAGTAACTTTATATGATGTAGATAGTGTTGTTCATACGGCTAAATCTGTTAGAGTGCATGATGAACATAGAATTTTGCATGTTATCCCACAAGAATATTCCATTGATTATCAAGAAGGTATTAAAAATCCAGTAGGATTATCAGGTGTACGTATGCAAGCTAAAGTACATTTGATTACTTGTCATAATGATATGGCCAAAAATATTGTAAAAGCAGTTGAACGTTGTGGCTTAAAAGTAGATCAATTAATTTTTTCAGGTTTAGCTTCAAGTTATTCTGTTTTAACAGAAGATGAACGTGAATTAGGTGTTTGTTTAGTTGATATTGGTAGTGGCACTATGGATATACTAATTTATACCGGAGGTGCATTACGTTATACAAAAGTTATACCTTATGCTGGTAATATAGTTACGAATGATATTGCGTATGCATTTAGTACATCTCCAAGTGATGCTGAAACACTAAAAATTTGTCATGGGTGTGCATTAGCTATTATTGTTAATAAAGATGAAAATGTTGAATTATTTAGTGTAACAGGTAGTGGTCCTTTAAAAAATTTACAACGTCAAACACTAGCAAAAGTTATTGAACCAAGGTATATGGAGTTACTTAATTTAGTGAATAATGAAATTATGAAAGTACAAGAACAACTGCGTCAAAATGGTATTAAACATCATTTATCAGCTGGTGTTGTTTTAACAGGAGGGGGGGCACAAATTGATGGATTAGTTGAATGTGCTAAAAAGGTATTTTGTACTCAAGTACGTATTGGTAAACCATCAAATATAACTGGTCTGATAGATTATGCACAAGAACCTAATTATTCAACAGTTGTTGGACTTTTGCACTATGGTAAAGAAACCCATTTAGGGAATGAAGTGGAAATAGACAAACGTAAATCAGTAACTATTTGGTTTAATAAAATCACTAGTTGGTTGAGAAAAGAATTTTAATTTTATAAAAAGAAAAAATTTTTCTATTCTTCTAATAAAAGGTAAAAAACGGGGAGCAATTATGTTTGAACCAATGGAATTAACCAATGATGCAGTGATTAAAGTAATAGGTGTTGGTGGTGGTGGTGGTAATGCCGTTGAACATATGGTACGTGAATGTATAGAAGGTGTTGAATTTTTTGCTGTTAATACAGACGCTCAAGCTTTACGTAAAACAACAGTAGAACAAATTATTCAAATAGGTAATGCTATTACAAAAGGTTTAGGAGCAGGAGCGAATCCTGAGGTAGGTCGTAATGCTGCTGAAGAAGATCGTGAAGCATTGCGTAATGCACTTGATGGAGCAGATATGGTTTTTATAGCTGCTGGAATGGGGGGAGGAACTGGTACTGGAGCAGCTCCTGTAGTAGCTGGAGTTGCTAAAGAACTCGGAATATTAACAGTTGCAGTGGTAACAAAACCTTTTAATTTTGAAGGTAAAAAACGTATGGTATTTGCTGAAATAGGAATTTCAGAGCTTTCTAAGCATGTTGATTCATTAATTACTATTCCAAATGATAAATTATTAAAAGTACTTGGAAGAGGTATTTCTTTGTTGGATGCTTTTGGAGCGGCAAATAATGTATTGAAGGGTGCAGTACAGGGTATTGCTGAACTTATTACTCGTCCTGGTTTAATGAATGTTGATTTTGCAGATGTTCGGACTGTAATGTCTGAAATGGGTTATGCTATGATGGGATCTGGGGTATCACGTGGTGAAGATCGAGCTGAAGAAGCTGCTGAAATGGCAATTTCAAGTCCGCTATTAGAAGATGTGGATTTATCAGGTGCTCGTGGTGTATTGGTTAATATTACAGCAGGTTTTGATTTACGACTTGATGAATTTGAAACAGTAGGTAATACCATTCGTGCATTTGCATCAGATAATGCGATGGTGGTTATTGGTACTTCATTAGATCCTGATATGAATGATGAATTACGTGTAACTGTTGTAGCTACAGGAATTGGCATGGATAAAAGTACAGATATTAACATTGTAACCAATAAAGTAACTCAAAAAATGTCTTTAGAACAGAGTTATAGAGTACCAGGTAGTACCATCTCATCTGGCATAGGGGGGAGAACATCATCTTTTACAGGAGAAAAATCAACAGTTAAAGTTGTTAATAAAAATAATATTTCATCCAATAAAGAGTCAGATTATCTTGATATTCCTGCTTTTTTAAGAAAACAGGCTGATTAATTGAGATTTTGTTACTAGATTTTTTAACAATAAAATATTTAGCTGTTTCTAAGTGAAGATCAGGAAAAACTGATAAAGATACGAGATAAAATAATGATCAAACAAAGAACACTAAAACGTATTGTTAAGGCAAGAGGAATTGGTTTACATACTGGAAGAAAAGTTACTTTAGAATTACTTCCAGCACCAGCAAATACTGGTATCATCTACCGACGTACAGATTTAAAGCCATTTGTCGACTTCCCCGTTGCTGCAAAATCTGTACGTGATACTATGTTATGTACTTGTTTAGTAAATGAAGATGATGTACGTATTTCAACAGTAGAACATTTAAATGCTGCTTTGGCAGGATTAGGGATCGATAATATTATTGTTGCAGTAGATGCACCAGAAATTCCAATTATGGACGGTAGTGCTGCACCTTTTGTGTTTTTGTTATTGGATGCAGGTATTAAAGAATTAAATAGTGCTAAAAAATTTTTTCGTATTAAAGAAAGTGTAAGAGTTGTTGATGGTGATAAATGTGCTGAATTATCACCTTATAATGGATTTTGCTTAGATTTTACTATTGATTTTAATCATCCTGCAATTAATAGCAAAAGTCAACATTATAAACTTGATTTTTCTGCTAAATCTTTTGTAAGAGATATTAGTCGTGCACGTACATTTGGATTTATGCGTGATATTCGGCACTTACAATCAAAAGGATTGTGTTTAGGTGGTAGTGTTGATTGTGCAATTGTAATAGATGATTATCGTATATTAAATCAAGATGGTTTACGTTTTGAAGATGAACTAGTTCGTCATAAAACTTTAGATGCTATTGGTGATTTATTTATGTGTAGTCATAACATTATTGGTTCTTTTACTGCATATAAATCAGGTCATGCATTAAATAATAAATTATTACAGGCTGTTTTAGCAACGGAATCTGCTTGGGATATGGTAACTTTTGAAGATGAATCTGAAATGCCTGTATTTTTTAAACCGCCTTTTTTAGTATAGAGAAGATAAAAAAAATATTTAAATATTAAAAATTAAATAAATTTCATTTGTAATGATTGTTTTAATATATTTGTTATTCTCATGGGTACTAGAATTTTTTAATTTTTTTCTCGTTTTAGATTTATCAAAATTTTTAAATAGTTTTTTATAAATAGTTTTTTAGATGATTTAGTTAAAATTATAAGTTGCTTTTATTTTTTTAATTTATTATTGAATGAGAGAAGATGATTGTAAGATTTTTTGTATAAAATAGTTAATCACTATTGTGCACATTTTTAAACGATAATGATGGATTAATTATTACTTTAATTTCAGATAAAGACGGTAAAATATTATTGCGTAATTTTAAAAGTAATATAGGCAATTCATAATTTAGTTGTATTTTTTTATGTGCATTAGAAACTTCTAGAATAAGAATGTATTTTCTGTAATTTGCAACTCGACACCATTTCTTTAATGAAACAGGCAATAAATTTAAAATAATATTATTAAGTTTGATTATTTTTTGTGCGTGTTCTTGAATTTTATTTAAAATATTAGAATCGTGATGATATTTTTTAAATAAAAAATTTAAAGATTGTGGATAATGATTTCGCATTTTTTCTCCAAATTTGATAAGAAAGAAATATTTTTTATTAATTGATAAATGATATTTTAAAATATTTATATCAAATATTTAGTATAGAAATGTTGTTTTATTTTCATCAAAAGAGAAATAAAATGAAAATAATATTATATAGTTAATTATATCATATACAACTTTGTTTTTTAGGTATTTATTATTTTTTTTTAGAAAAAAATATTATATTAAATATAATAAATATACTTTTATATTATTATAATTAATATGGTACGTTTGATTTTTTTTCTTTTTTGTGTGTATATTTTTTCTTAAAATTTTGTTTATATTTTTTACAAAAAGTGTTAATTAAATTTTATTTTTTCTAATTGTGTAATTAGCTATTTAACAATATATTTAACAGCAAAGATTATAAAAATTGTTAATATATTTGTATTCACTGATGGTATAACTAATAATATTAATCATTTTGTATAATTGTATAAAATTAGATTAAAATTTTCATTTACTGTTTTTTATTGAGACAATATTTATGTTCATTCAGTTACTAACAAAAATTTTTGGCAGTCGCAATGATCGTACTTTGCGTCGTTTACATAAATTGGTTAATATTATTAATCAATTGGAGTCTTTATTTGAAAAATTTTCAAATGAAGAACTTAGAAATAAAACATATGAATTTCAAGAGCGCATTAAATCTGGAGAAACGTTACAAAATTTAATTCCTGAAACATTTGCAACAGTACGTGAGGCTAGTAAACGTATTTTTAATATGCGACATTTTGATGTTCAATTACTTGGTGGTATGGTACTTAATGAGTGTTGTATTGCAGAAATGCGCACTGGTGAAGGAAAAACATTAACATCTACATTACCTGCATATTTAAATGCATTAACAGGTAAAGGTGTTCATATTGTTACAGTAAATGATTATTTAGCAAAGCGTGATGCAGAAAATAATCGATTGCTTTTTGAGTTTCTGGGTATGAAAGTCGGTATTAATTTATCTGGTATGTCAACTAGCATGAAACGTGAGGCTTATGCAGCAAATATTACTTATGGTACTAATAATGAATATGGTTTTGATTATCTGCGTGATAATATGGTATTTAGTCCAGAAGAACGTGTTCAACGTAAATTACATTATGCATTAATTGATGAAGTGGATTCTATTTTAATTGACGAAGCTCGCACCCCATTAATTATTTCTGGTCCTACTGAAGATAGTTCAGATTTATATAAAAAAGTTAATGCATTAATTCCTAATCTTAAACGACAAGAAAAAGAAGATTCAGATGTTTTTCAGGGTAAAGGTCATTTTTCTATTGATGAAAAATCACGTCAAATTACTTTAACGGAACGCGGATTAGAGTTTGTTGAAAAATTATTAGTAAAAGCAGATTTAATGAAACATGGGGA
The DNA here is from genome assembly GCF_964026495.1 of Arsenophonus symbiont of Ornithomya chloropus. Taxonomy (NCBI): domain Bacteria; kingdom Pseudomonadati; phylum Pseudomonadota; class Gammaproteobacteria; order Enterobacterales; family Morganellaceae; genus Arsenophonus; species Arsenophonus symbiont of Ornithomya chloropus. Next base: position 302,959 of record NZ_OZ032148.1, read on the forward strand.
ATCATTATATTCTTCTGCTAATATTATTTTGATGCATCATGTTATGGCTGCTTTGCGTGCTCATGTTTTGTTTATCAGAGATGTAGATTATATTGTAAAAGCAGACAAAATTATTATTATTGACGAACATACTGGACGTACTATGGAAGGGCGACGTTGGTCAGATGGATTACATCAAGCAATAGAAGTTAAAGAAGGTGTAACAATACAAAATGAGAATCAAACATTAGCTTCTATTACATTTCAAAATTATTTTCGTTTGTATGAAAAATTAGCTGGGATGACTGGCACTGCTTATACAGAAGCAGTAGAATTTAAATCTATTTACAATTTAGATACTATTATTATCCCGACTCATTGTCCAATGATTCGTAATGATTTACCTGATTTAGTCTATATGACAGAAATGGATAAATTTTCTGCTGTTATCAATGATGTTCGTGCGTGTATTAAGAGGAATCAACCTGTTGTCGTTGGTACTATTTCAATAGAAAAATCAGAAATGATTTCTAGAGAATTAAAAAAAGCTCATATTACTCATAATGTTTTAAATGCAAAGTTTCATGAAATAGAAGCTGATATAATTTCTGAAGCAGGACAACCAAGTTCAGTGACTATTGCAACTAATATGGCTGGTAGAGGAACAGATATTGTATTAGGAGGTAATTGGCAAGCAGAAATAAATAAACTAAAAAACCCGACTCGTGAACAAATTAATAAAATTAAAAAAAATTGGAAAAAACGTCATGATTTAGTAATTTCTGCTGGTGGTTTACATATTATCGGTACTGAACGTCATGAATCTCGTCGTATTGATAATCAATTGCGCGGCCGTTCTGGACGTCAAGGTGATCCAGGTTCATCACGTTTTTATTTATCAATGGAAGATTCTTTGATGCGAATATTTGCTTCTGATAAAGTAGTTACTATGATGCGTAAATTAGGTATGAAATCTCATGAAGCAATGACACATCCATGGGTTACAAAAGCAATTGCTAATGCACAACGTAAAGTTGAAAATCGTAATTTTGATATACGTAAACAACTTTTAGAGTATGATGATGTCTCTAATGATCAGCGACTTGCTATTTATTCACAACGTAATGAATTATTAGATGCTGATGATGTAAGTAAAACAATCGATAATATTCGAAAAAATGTCATTAATGTGCTTATTGATACTTATATACCTCCTCAATCTTTAGAAGAAATATGGGACATTGATGGATTAGAAGAGCAATTACGGAATGATTTTAATATAGAATTGTCTATAAAACAATGGTTAGATAAAGAATCAAAATTAGATGAAGAAATTTTACGTGCACGTATTTTAGAAGAAATAATAGTAGATTATGAGCAAAAAAAAGAAATTATTGGTAGTCATAGGATAAGTAATATTGAAAAAAAAATTATGTTAGAAACTTTGGATATGTTATGGAAAGAACATTTAGCTGCAATGGATTACTTAAGGCAAGGTATTCATTTACGAGGTTATGCACAAAGAGATCCGATACAAGAATATAAACGTGAATCTTTTAAAATGTTTGCAAATATGTTAGAAATATTAAAATATGAAATTCTTAGTCAATTAAGTAAGATTAAAATTCAACTGCCAGAAAAATATTTTTTGATTGATGACGTAAAGGATAAAAAAGTACAAAAATCTATTAAACATCAGATGTTAAACAATAAAATTAATAATAAAATATTAATATCAAATATGAAAACTTGCTTAAATATTAAAAAAGTTCATAAAATTATTGGGCGTAATAAGTCTTGTCCTTGTGGTTCAGGTAAAAAATATAAGCATTGTCATGGTAATCAATCTTAAAACTTTTTCTCATTATTACTCTTGATAATATTAAAATTATTTTATGAACGTTAAGTATAATATCAATAATTTTTTTGTTTATTGAAAATAGGAATAGAAAAATTCCTAAATAATATTAAAAATATATTTTGATAAATTTCTCAAAATATATGTTTTATTAGTGTAATTAATGTTTATTATGATAATGTAAATATACATAATAAATTACAAGTTTGATATTTAATAACAAAAAAGGTTATTATTCCTAAGTTTGATTTTTATCTTTATTTTTTTTGATATAAAAATGAATTTTAAATTATTTTCAATATATTTTTTATAAAAAATTATAAAAATAATATTCTTTTTTGTTTTTATGATAATTTGTAGCTAATGTTAAGTATTTTTTATGTAATTTTAATACAGTGATATTGAGGTTTTTGTTATTAGAATAATTATAAATGATATCGTCAGCTTTTTCTAAACGTTTTTTTCGACTAATTTGGTTTAATACAATATTTTTTGCTATTTTTCTATTAATGTGATCACGTTTCATTATACGTGCTATTTGTTCTTCTGCTGTAACATCAACAACTAATATACGATGAGCTAGATTTTCTCTCTTGTTTTCCATCAATAATGGCGCAACCCAAAGGATATATAAAACATTAAAGCAAGACAATTGTAGCTGTGTTTCTTGATGTATTAAAGGATGTAATAGATTATTTAACCATGTTTTTTCTTCTTGGTCATCAAATATTCTTTTTTTTAACATTGAACGATTTAAAAAACCATTTTTATGAAGAATACTTAAACCAAAATGTTGTTTTATCATTTTAAATGCATATGTATTAGGTAGTACTATTTTTCTAGCAATTGTATCAGCATCAATGATTGGTATTCCTAATAATGAAAATTTGTATGAAATTGTACTTTTTCCGCTTCCTATGCCACCTGTTAAAGCAACAATATAGCTCATCTATTTCTTTTAACTTCTTGATTAATTATAAATTAAATAAAAAAAGAGTATAACAATGATAAAATTATATAGATATGTATATTTTAAATATTTTTTATATTATTTTAATAGTTTTTTATTTAGATTAAAAATTTTTTATTGCGAATTATTATAAATATAATTTTTGAATATTATTATTTATGCATAATAAGCATTTTTTCTTAAATTTTAATGACATATTAGTTTTAATTTATTAAATAAATATGATTAATTATCATAATTGTATAGTATCAAAAGTAATGTATTTATAATATGTATTAAAAATTTTATGCTTTATATTTTATTTAAGTTAAAGTTCTATAAATTATAAAAAGAAAATAAAAAATTTAATAAAAATATAGATATTTTTTTATTTTATTTTATCTATACAAAATTATCAATATTTTAGTTTTTTTAACAATAGAATATTTTAGATTACTCTCATGTATTAATATTTTTAATGAAAATTCTTCATCATTCTTATATTGAAATTTTCTGATAATAATTTTATACAATAAAAATATTATTAACATTATTATTTAGTACAAAGCAAAATTAATTAATTCAATGGTTTTATTTGTAATTCTAATTGCTGAACCATTTTTTTGCCAAGCTCCTAAAACTCCTCTATGCAATATTTTTCCATTAATTTTTAATTTGTGAATAGCAGGTTGGTGGGTATGGCCATGGATTATCCAATCAACTTGATATTTTTTGAATTTTTCAATTACTGTTTTTTCATTAACATCTGTGATGTGTTTTTGTTTTAATAAGCTTAGCGATTGACTATTTTTTCGTATTTTCTTTGCAAGAAAATGACGAATAGATAATGGTAGATCTAAAAATAATTTTTGTAACCATCGCTTACAAACTCTTTTTCGATAGCGTTGATATGAAATATCATCAGTACAAAGTAAATCACCATGTAAAATTAGAATTTGATGTCCATATAATTGTATAACTTTTTCTTTTGGTAATAATATCATCCCACTTTTTTTAGCAAATCTTTTACCCAGTAAAAAATCACGATTTCCATGAATAAAGTAACAACGAATACCCATTTTGTATAACTTTTTTAATTCATGAGCTATGGCTTTGTGTAATATATTAGGATCATCATCACCAATCCAATAATGAAAAAAATCACCTAAAATATATAAAGCTTGAGCTTGTATTGCCTGGTTTTTTAAAAAACGTAAAAAACCAATGGTAATGTTGGTTTTTTTTTCGTGTAAATGCAAATCAGCAATAAATAAAATTTCCATAAAGTTTAATTAATTATTATGATATGTTAATCATCTATAGATTTTATCTTTACTTATATTATTATATGTTTTATTAAAAATTATTTATAAAATTTTAAGTTACAGATAATTTATCTTTCCTGATAAGAAATAATAATTATATAGTGATTATTTTTAAATTAATAAAAATTTTTTAATTTTTGGAGAATATGTTTTTGCATTATACAATAAAATAAAATTTTTTTAAAAATAGTTGTTTTTTAAAAACTTTTATTTTAGTTAATTATTTGAAAATATAATGTTTATTGAAATAATCATTAATTATTTTTTATGAAAAATCTTTATTTCTTAAAAATTATTATTAATATTTTAATGAACAGTTTACAAAACATGCATATAATAATTTTTTAAGAAAATTATCGTAACAGATTTTTGTATGTAAAATAAAAAATTATTAGTATAACTACAATAGTTTTTTGATTGTTTATTAGAAAAATAGTATTTATTTAAAATTTTTGTTTCTATTAGTATTTTTTCAAAATTTTTAGTTATTTTTAAAAATGGTTATAAAAAAATGTCTGTATTAAAAATATATAATACACTCAGTCGTAAAAAAGAAGAGTTTAAATCTATTATTTCTGGAAAAATAGGAATATATGTATGTGGTGTAACTATTTATGATTTATGTCATATTGGTCATAGTAGAACTTTTTTAGCTTTTGACATGATTATTCGTTATTTACGTTATATTGGTTATGATGTAACTTATGTGCGTAACATCACTGATGTTGATGATAAAATCATAAAAAAAGCTGCTATAAATCATGAAACTTCTAATTCATTGACATCGCGGATGTTATTTGAAATGTATAAAGATTTTGATGATTTAAATATTTTACGACCAAATTTTGAACCAAAAGCTACTGAACATATTCAAGAAATGATTTGTTTAGTAACAAAACTTATAAAAAGGGGCTATGCTTATATTTCAAATAATGGTGATGTTATGTTTTCTATTAATAGTAAACATGATTATGGGATATTGTCTGGTCAAAATTATAAACAATTGCAAGCTGGTAAACGTGTTGAAGTTAATAATCATAAACATCATCCATTAGATTTTGTATTATGGAAAAAATCTAAATCTGATGAATTAAGTTGGTATTCCCCGTGGGGTCGTGGTCGACCAGGTTGGCATATTGAATGTTCTGCAATGAATAATAAATATTTCGGCGAACATTTTGATATTCATGGTGGTGGTTCAGATTTGATTTTTCCTCATCATGAAAATGAAATAGCACAGTCAACTGCCGCACATAATGGATTATATGCAAATTATTGGATGCACGTTGGAATGGTAATGGTCAATCACGAAAAAATGTCAAAATCATTAAATAATTTTTTTTCTATTCGTGATATATGTGCTCATTATGACCAAGAAACAGTACGTTATTTTTTATTATCAGGACATTATCGTAGTCAAATACATTTTTCTGAAAATAATTTAACTCAAGCTCGTGCAGGATTAGAAAGACTGTATACTGCTTTACGAAATACTAATTATAAAAATGATAATAATCATCTGAGATCGATAGATACAACATTTAAAATACGTTTTATTGATGCCATGAATGATGATTTCAATACACCAAAAGCGTATTGTGTTTTATTTGATTTAGCTAAAAAAATTAATCGACTAAAAGAAAAAAATTTGTTTGTTGCTAATAAATTTGCAGTGCAATTATACGAATTAGGAAATATATTAGGGTTATTAACTCAAAATCCTGAAGATTTTTTTCAACAAAAAAATAAATTTTTTAATACTACTAAAATTAGAAAAATTAATTTGTTAATTAATCAACGAAATCATGCTAGAAAAAATAAATTATGGAAAGAAGCTGATTTGATTCGTTATGATCTTTTAAAGATGGGTATTCTTTTGGAAGATACCACACAAGGAACATTATGGCGTATGAGTGGCAATAATAAGTGAAATTTTGTAAGACTTTAATATAATGGATTTTTTTTGTAAAAATAAGTTTTTTAAAAAGTTAAATCTTTTTTATAGAATTTATGCAATAATATGTTTTGATATTTAAAGTTGTTAATATCTTCTCTTAAGAAGATTACTTATAAAAATAAAAAAATATTTTATGTATTTTTATATATTACATAAATTTTATGTTCACTCATATAGATAAATTGTTCATACAAGAAAAATATTTTTTATTTTTTATATGATTTTTTAAATTGTGTATTTTTAATAAATATATTAAATATTCAATGTATTGTAAAAATTATATTTAAAATATGTTGTGAGTATTAAATATGATTTTTTTGATGAATCTTTCTTTTTAATATAAAATTAATTCTATCAAAAAGAATAATCAAAAAATAATATTTATATTTTGAATTTTTTATGTTTTATGGTAAATATTGATTAATTTTAAATAATTGGTGTTTTTAATTTTTTTTGTAAAATAATTTTTATTTTTTTTGTTTTTTATAAGTAAAAAAAATTATATGTGGCATGGCATTATGAATTATTTAAACATTTAATTAAAATGAATTTTATGATTTTTTTGTAAATATTTTTTCGTGCTGTTCTTCGCAGGTTTGTAAAGTGTTTTGTATTAATGTAGCAACTGTCATCGGTCCTACTCCTCCAGGAACAGGAGTAATCCAACTAGCACGTTTACGTGCTTCTTTGTAACAGATATCACCGGTAAGTTTTCCGTTTTTTAGTTTATTGATCCCAACATCCATAACAATTGCACCAGGTTTTATCCATTCACCTGGGATAAAATTTGGACTTCCAATAACTGCTATTAATAAATCTGCTTGTTGGATATGATAACGTAAATTAGTTGTAAAACGATGAGCAACAGTAGTAGTGCAACCGGCTAATAATAATTCTAAGTTCATAGGACGACCTACTATATTTGAAGCTCCAACAATAACAGCATTTAAACCTATTATGTTTATTTCATATCTTTCCAGTAAAGTGATAATTCCACGAGATGTACAAGGACGTAATCTTGGCGCACGTTGACATAATCTTCCTATGTTATATGGATGAAAACCATCAACATCTTTTTTTGGATTTATGCATTCTAATATCTTAATAGAATGTATATTTTTTGGTAATGGTAATTGCACTAAAATACCATCAATTTTTTTATTATTATTGAGTTCATTAATTAATTTTATAAGCTCATTTTCATTAATTTTTTGAGGTAAATGATAAGAAAAAGAAAGAAATCCAACTTCTTCGCAAATACGACATTTATTTTTTACGTATATTTGTGAAGCAGGATCATTACCAACTAAAATTACTGCAAGACCTGGTGCTCGTTTCCCTAATGAAATTCTCAATTTTACTTTTTCAGCCACTTCTTTTTTGATTATTTCGGCAATCATTTTTCCATCAAAAATTTTTGCTGTCATTGATTTTAATCCATATAAAAATTTTTGTTCTGTATATTGTATAGATTTTTTTTTGAATTAATTTTTAATAAATCGTAATTATTAAATAAAAAATATAAAAAGAAAGTTGACTTAATAAGTCCTCGTCATATAATTTAACTTGATAGTTTATGTTTTGTAATTTTTTATGCGCCCTTAGCTCAATTTGGATAGAGCAACGGCCTTCTAAGCCGTAGGTTATAGGTTCAAATCCTGTAGGGCGTATCAAAGTAGATAGATTTTATAAAAAAAATGTAGATTAAGTATAATGTTTTTTAATTTTATTAAAAATAATTTATTTTTTTAAATATTTTTTATCAACTTCTATAGTATCTTAAAAATGATCATGTTATATATTTTCTATATAAGTGTAAAAAAAATAAATTTTGATAAATTAATTTTTTAATTTTATAATTTTTTTAGATATTTTTATAAATCTTTTTGATTAAATTTTGCTTAAAATTAGTGGTAATCGATATCAAAATAAACATTGTATAATTTTTAAAAATATTTTCTTATATATTTAAAATTAAAAAACATAAAAGTATCAAGTATTAAAAATTTTATGTTAATTTTTCACTTATATGATCTCTATATAGAATATTTTTTAAAAAATACAAAATTTTATGGGTTATTGAAAATTAAATATTTTTAATAATTCTCTATTTATCTTTAACGTATATTATAATTATATAATATATAAAAATAAATCAAGTTAAATGTCATTTTTAAAAAAAGCAAAAAATATTTATATTATTGTTTATCGTAAAATTATTAAAAATAATTACACAGTCATTGCTTCATAATTTTATTTCAAATAAAATGCATGTTCATTTTTTAGTTTTTAATTATTTTTTTTATTAATTAAATTATCATTAAATATTATATATTTAATATAAAATTAAAAAATATTTTTTATATTATATCATGAAAATATATATTAAAAATATTTAACAGTAGCAATAATTATTGATAAAATTTATTTCTTGTTTTTTTCAAAGATTACATTAACACCTATTTTTTGATATTTATATATTTCATGCAAAAATATAAAATATAATATAAAAATTAATCTGTTGATTAAAGAAATAGTCGCTTTATAAAAAATATGATTTTTTTATTAAAATCTGTAAATAAAAAATACTAAAATACGTTTTTTAAAAACATAAAAAACAGTTTATATTATCTATTTATGCTTACTTTATAGAGTTTTATATATAATTCTTTTTTAGCAATTATTTTCTGCGGTATGTAAATTCATATAAAAAATATAATATTATTTATAAATTTATATATTTTTTAATATTTACATCATATATTTTCCTATTTTTTATTTAGAAATATTATTTATATAGGACTTCAGAAAAAACATCAAATATTTCTTATTTATTAATGTATTTTTTTGTAAAAAAAATTTTTATAGAAAAAGTTAAGTTTATCTTTAAGTAATAATACTATAAAAAATAGTATTTATCGGATTTGTTGATATATTTTAATTCAATTTTTAAAGAGCATATAAATTAATTATAATTTGCTGAATAAATAATTTTAATATATTAAAAGGAAAATATAAAATCTGAATAATTATTAATACGAATATGGTATTAATCTGCTATTTATTATAATAATATACGGTGTTTATATAAAATTTTAAGTTTAGTAAAGGTTAAACATAATTTTGTGTACAGATTTTGTATTTTTTACTTAGTTAGTATATAGAATATATTTAAATTAATAAATAATATAATTTTTTTTAGTTAGATTTATTATAAATTTTTTTATCATATTATATATCCTATAAGTATATAAAAAAATTTTCATGAAAAATAGTCATTATAGTAGGATTCAATTTTTGTGAAAAGTTTCCTCTTTTTTTAGAGAGGATCATATTTTTTATATTAAAATTTTTAATTCAATTAAAATCATTAAATTTAACTATCATAAGATTTATAGTAAGTATATGTGTGCATATACATAATTTAAGTATAATTTATGTCATAAAATTTATGAGGTAGATATAAAATGAACGTTGATGTTTGGTTAGTTTTTTTAGGTGGTGTTTTACTTAGTGCTATCTTACCAGGTGCAGGTGCTATTATGACAATAAATCATGCATTTCAATGGGGGTGGCGTAAGACATTACCACTAATTATTGGTCAAGAAACAGCTTTAGGTTTGATGGTACCAATTGTTGCAATTAGTGTTGAAGTTCTAAGAAGTTCAACTTTTGCTTGGTTTTTACTAAAGATAATTGGAATATTTTGGTTATTTTTTCTTGCATATAAAACTTGGAGATCACCGGTTATGAAAAATATTAATGATGTTGTAATATTAACAAGTGGTGTAAAACGTTTTTTTTGCGGTTTTTTAACAGATATTACAAATGCTAAAACTTTAGCTTTCTTAGTGGCCATACTGCCTGTTTTTATTAATCCTAAACAATCTTTAATTTTACAGATAGGAATAATGACTTTGACAATGGTTATTATTGATACATTTATGATGTCACTATATGCTTTTATTGCAAGCTGGTTGCGTCCTTTTTTTCAATCATCGCGTATATTAAAACAACAAAATTATATTTTTGCTAGTTTTTTGATATTAATTGCCATAAGTATTTGTTTTATTAAAGATACGTTTTAGTGTATAAAAAATAATGAAATTTTGATTATTTTTTATGGAAGAATGTTTCTATAAATTTAAAATTTAATTTTATTTTTCAAGATATTTATAAAAAAATTATGTTTTTAGATATTTCTTATATATTGTAACATTTTTTAGTATTTTATGTTACTAATAATTTATTTTTTTATATTTATGAGTCATTAAAGATATATTAGTATTATTTTTTGATTTTCATTTTTTTTCTGTAATTTAAGTCTATATATAAAAGATTTTACAAAAATTTTAATAAAAAATAATTTTTCAATTATTTTATTTAGTATATCTAGTAATAGATAATAGATAATAGTACACATAAAATTATTTTAAATAAATCTTAAGAAGATGAATTTTAAAATATTATATAATTTTTGTTTTATTAAAAAATTTATTTTAATATTTTTTAATATATATATTTCTTATTTAAAAAAATATTTTTTATAACAATATAATCACATAAAAAGTGATTTAATAAAAAAATAAATGATTATTTTATAAAATATATTATTAATTGTATTATAAAATATTTATAGAAAAAGTTTTTTAAACTTAATAATTAAGAATTTATTTTTTGATTTGTTTATAAATTTTTTGTGAGAATTAGTATATTATTATAATTAAAAAAATATATCGTAAAAAAGTGATTAAGTAATTAATATTTTTTGTATTTAATAATACATTTTTTTAATTTTAAGTATTTAAAATTTATATGTTAGTTATAAATTTTTTGTTTCTTCTTTTTTAAAATTAAAAATTTTTTATAAATACTATTAAAATTAGCATTTGAATAAGTATATATTTTAAAAATATAAAACAGTTTTTTAGTTAAATATTTATGTATTGTCTTAAATTATGAATGAATAACAAATCATTCAAATTTCACATGAATACATTATAAAAATTAATTTTGAGGAATTCATACAGTATGATTTTTTTTTAAAAATCTAAAGGAATAAATCAAAATTTTTTATTTTGAAAACATATACAGATTATTCCAGTAAATCTATATACATATTTTATTGATCTTTAAATTTTAATTTTTTAGATTATTTAACATGAAATCATAAGTTATAAAATTTAATTTAAAGAGTTTTTTAAAATAAAATATCATTAATATTTTTATAGAAAATTCATAAAAAATAATTTTATGCAAAAATTTAAAAAATTGAAAAAGAAAATTAAATAATAAAAAATATATCAATAAATATTTTTACAATTTATAAAAATATTTTATGTTGCATATTATTATTAAATAATAAATAAAAATTCAGAATTTTTATAAGTTTATTGTAAAATAATTTTTTTTGCTTTCAGTATATTTGCAATACATTTATATAAAAATATTTGGTAATAAGATATATTATAAATAATAGATAAAAATAATTAACTTTATATATTTTTTGTTTCTTTAAAATAAAGAAATATCTTTTTTTTAACTTTATAAAAAATATATTTTTCACTATATTTCTATTAAATTATAGATATTTGTTAATTTTAAAATATTTTTAATTAATTTATTGGATCTTTTTAAGATAATTATTAAATGCTAAATTTATTAGAAAATAGTTTGAGCAATTGATATTTAAATGATATACATCAGTAGTATATATATTATAATTTAAAAATTATATTTTGTAATTTTGTTAGCTTTTTTAGCTTAAATTGTATAATTATATTTTTTAGATAATCTTTAGATTATTTATGGTTACGTGTAATAGGTAAATGGTTATTAGACCAATCTATAAAGCCATTTTTAAGAACAAAAACACGTTCAAAACCATATTTTATAAGTTGTTCAGCTGCTTTAGATGATTCAATTTCACTTTCTGAAACAATGATAATTGGTATATTTTTATTTTGTTTTAAAGTATGAATATTTTTTTTAATATCTAAAAAAGTTATATTAATTGAATTAAGAATATGTTCTTTATAAAAATTATTACGTGGACGTATATCAATAATTACACCCTGTTCCCTATTAATTAATTGTATAGTTTCAGTGCAGTTAATTTTTTTTATTTTTGAAAATAAAGATTGAAAAGTTAAAATAATTACAGAAATTAATAAAGTAATCCACAGTAAACTGAATATTGGATGTCGTAAAATAAATTGTGTAATTTCTTTTATCATTAGATTAAATAATTATAATTTATAAAAATGCATTGTTATTTAAAGTATGTCTTGATCATTATATAAATATCATTAATTTTAATAAATTAGCATATTTTAATCAATCACTAAATAGTGAAATATAAAAGATACCATTTATTAAAATGATTATTTAATGTTTTTTGATAGAATAACATAATAGAAATATTAAAAACAATTTTTTTTAAAATATAGAATCAAAAAATAGTATTTTTCTATGATTTTAATCATATTTTTATTATCATAATTACAAATAGTTGTAGTGTTATTTTTTATGGTTTTATAATAAAAATTAATGAGATAAATATATATAGATTGATAGTAATATTAATTTATATTTTTATGTGATTTAAATATTTATTATTATTTTTCATATTATTTGTTTTTATTTTTAGTATTAAAATTTATTTTATAGATAATAAATCAAACTTAAAATTTTCTTTTTAAAAGAGCAAAATAAATATTAAAAATAAATAAAGAAAAGAAATAAAAATATTTATTGTATAAAATTTAGATTTTTTCACAAGTATATATAAAAAGTAATATAGCATTTTTTTGAAGAAAAATTAATTAAATAAAATAAAAATTTATAAAAAAAATTTAATAATATATGTTCTTCACTAATAAAAATAATATTTTAGAGTATTTCAAGAAAGAGATATTAAAATGTTAGTTAAAGATAAATGAGGTTAAAAAACATATTTTAGCATTGTTTTAGTGTTGTTTAAATGAATTTAAAGAAAAATATTGTTTAATTAAAAGACACCATTTTATTTTCTCAAAAAAAATTGAAAACAGTAATTTTTAAAATAAGTTTTTGTTAAGATAACAAAAAAGTTAGATACAGAAAAAATATTTTTATTTTTTCAGTTAAACTTAAAAGATATATAAATACTTTTAGAAAAATAGAAAGCTAATAAAATATTTCTTAATAATTCAAGTAAGCAAAAAAATGAAACAAAAAAACACAAAAAACAATATGAAAAGTAATAAAAAAAATCATTATTTTATAATAATATTTTTTAGTAAAATTTAATAGAAATTTAAGAAAATCTTTTAGAAAAGATTTGTGGTTATTTTATAAAATAACAAACTTTGTTATATAATCTGATTTTTGAATAGATTATTTTGAACTTTATTGTAAGTTATGTTATAATCAATAAAAATTAAATTTTTTTATATATTTTTTTTATTTATCCATCTGATTATAAAGTTAAAATTTTGAAAAAAAATAGTCACAGGTTATTTTGTTGAAAAAAAATATAAATTTTTAGTTATAATTTAATTATAATTAAAATTATAATTAAAGAGGTAAATAGATGTCTATATAAAGTAGCAATTGGTTTTTTTTCAAATCAATTTTTTTATGTTGTTATTAGTGTAGTAAAACAATATTTTTAGATTTTAATATTATTAAAGAAGTATGAATATAAATTAGTAATGTTAATTTATAAAAAAAAAATATTAAAAATTATTGTTTTAAGAGATTCTCTGATTATTTAATTTTTTTATTATAATCTTTATTAAATTACATATTATTGCTTTATTTTATCTTTTTAATAAAAAGTAATTTTTTGATAGTGTATCATCAATATATAATATATGTAATTAATAATTATGCTATTTATCAGATCTTTGTTACTTTTGATAAGTTATATTGAATATTTTTTTCTTTAAAAGTAAATATTAAAAAATAAATATTGTATTCTTTTTCTATGCTTCTCTCTATCTCTATATAATCATAAAAAAATTATCATTTTTTTATGGTATTTTTTAAAAAATTAAAGATAAAATTATTATTTGTTTTTTATATAAAATAAATTTTTAATATTTAGTAATAAAAATATTTAATATTATGTGTTTTTTTTAAAAAAAAGAAATTTTTTGTTAATGAATATCAATGTATGAATAGAGCATAAAAAGATGATTATAGTTACTGGTGGAGCTGGTTTTATTGGAAGTAATATTATTAAAGCACTTAATAATAAAGGATATACTAATATTTTAGTTGTTGATAATCTTAAAAATGGTTATAAATTTACTAATTTAGTAGATTTACAAATTATTGATTATCTTGATAAAGATTTTTTTTTATCTGCTATTACGAATAATAGTATTGGAAATATTGATGTAGTTTTTCATCAAGGTGCTTGTTCATCTACAATGGAATGGAATGGGCAGTATATGATGAATAATAATTATGAATATTCAAAAAAACTGCTTCATTATTGTGTTGAAAGAGATATCAGATTTTTATATGCTTCATCTGCTGCTATTTATGGAATAGAAAATAAATCTTGTATTGAAGAACAAAAATATGAAAAACCATTAAACATATATGGGTATTCTAAGTTCTTGTTTGATCAATATGTTAGAAATATATTACCAAAAATTACTTCACAGGTATGTGGATTACGTTACTTTAATGTTTATGGACCAGGAGAAAATCATAAAGATAATATGGCGAGTGTTATTTTTCATTGGAATAATCAAATTAATAAAGGGTTAAATCTAAAACTTTTTAAAGGTAGTAAAAAATTTAAACGCGATTTTATTCATATAAGTGATATTGTTGCTTTAAATTTATGGTTTTTAGAAAATCAGATTTCTGGTATTTTTAATTGTGGTACAGGTAAAGCTGAATCTTTTCAAGAGATAGCAGATATTGTTGTTGCTTTTCATAAAAAGAATAATCCTGTAGTAGAATATATTTCTTTTCCTAATAATTTAGAAAAATTTTATCAGATATTTACAGAAGCTAATTTAGATAAATTGCGAAGAGTTGGTTATGATAAACCATTTAAACCGGTTATGGAAGGAGTTATCGATTATATGAAATTTTTGAATAGACAGCATTTTTTTAAGTAATTATGAAAGTATTAGTAATTGCTCCTACTTGGGTGGGAGATATGATGATGACTCATAGTCTTTTTCGTACTTTAAAGGCATTATATTCCAATATTATTATTGATGTTATGGCTTCTAATTGGTGTTATGAACTATTAAAAAAAATGCCAGAAGTAAATAATTCCATATTAATGCCTTTGAATCGTAGTTCTTTAGAATTTTTTCAACGTCATAAAATTGGTATTAATTTACGCAAAAAAAAATATGATAAAGCTTATATATTGCCAAATTCTTTTAAATCTGCATTAATACCTTTTTTTGCTAATATCCCGTTACGTATAGGATGGTGTGGTGAAAATCGGTATTGGTTAATTAATGATATGCGTTTTTTAAATATCGCTGAATTTCCACAAATGGTTCAACGTTATATTGCTTTAGCTTATCCAAAAGATTTAGTAAATAATGCAGATTCTATTCCTAAACCTATTTTATGGCCTAAAATATCAGTTTCTGATGCTGAAAGAATCAAAAGTAAAAAGATATTTTATATTTCCAATAAGTTACCAATTATAGGTATTTGTCCGGGTGCTGCATCTGGATTTGCGAAATGTTGGCCATATTATCATTATGCCAAATTAACAGAATTATTATATAGTATTTATGGTTATCAAATTTTAATATTCGGTTCTCAACAAGATTACAATATTGGTTATGCAATTTGGAAATTACTATCATTAACTTGTCAGAATAATTGTGTTAATTTAGTTGGTAAAACAAGTCTTAATGAGGTAGCCAATTTATTAGCATCTTGTACTGCTGTAGTTACGAATGATTCTGGTTTAATGCATATAGCAGCAGCATTAAATATACCTATCGTTGCACTTTATGGACCTACAAATCCTAATTTTACACCACCTTTATCAAATAGAGTTAAAATTATTCATGTAGCAATTAAGAATCATAAAACACGAATAGTAAACAAAAATAATCGTTATCATAAAAGTTTGATTAATATAAAACCTGTAAAAGTTATTAATGAATTAATTAATTTATTAGAATTGGAGTACTATAATAGTAATGCAAGTATTAATCATAAAGACATCATCAATGGGTGATATATTAAATACCCTACCTGCTTTAACGGATGCAGTAATGTGCTATCCTAATATTAAATTTAATTGGGTTGTTGAAGAAAAATTTGCTGAAATCCCCAGTTGGCATTATGCTGTGAAAGAAGTTATTCCAGTAGCTATTCGACGGTGGAGAAAAAATTGGTTCATAAAATCTACACGTGAAGAAAAAAAAAATTTTATTTTCAATTACGATCAAAAAAATATGATGTAGTAATTGATGCACAGGGATTATTTAAAAGTGCTTTTTTTGTTACACGTTATGCGCGCGGCATAAGTCATGGTTATGATTGGGGGTAGTGCTAAAGAACCAATTGCAAGTATATTTTATGACCATTCTTATACTATAGATAAGAAGCAACATGCTATTGAAAGAATTCGCGAATTATTTGTAAATAGTTTACATTATAAAAAATCAATCATGATTGCCGATTATGGTATTATGCAATACTTTTCTTCAAAATTTCTATCAAATGAAATAAAACCGTATGTTATTTTTTTTCATGGAACTACAAGTAATAATAAACATTGGCCTGAATGTCATTGGCGCGAATTGTTAATTTCTTTAACAAATAAAGGATTAATTGTTAAATTGCCATGGATTTCTAATATAGAATATCAACGTGTTACCAGACTAGCCCAAGGTTTTGATCATGTTGAAATATTGCCTAAACTTTCATTAAAAGAAATGGCTTATCAGATTATAAACGCTAATGTTATTGTATCTGTTGATACAGGTTTAAGTCATTTAACTGCCGCTTTAGGTAAACCAAATATTATTCTTTATGGTCCTACAGATCCTCGATTAGTAGGTGGATATGGTAAAGAACAAGAAATAATTATTGCAAAAAATTATGATATGGCAACAATTAAACCGAATGTAATATATAAGAAATTGTTATTAAAAATAGATAATTAATAGTACGGTATTATTTTCTTATAAAGATTAATATATTGTATTAATTTTTAAATGGTTTTTTTATTTTTTATTGTCGCTGAACGTATAAAGAAAAACAAATAATATACAAAAATATTTTATTTTATAAAAATTACTTTAATAAAGTATAATAATTCATTTTTTTCAATAATTATATTTTATGAATATAAAATATTTTTGTATTTATGTTAAATTTTTTGTATAAAAAATAATTTATGCATAATACTATATTAGATATTAATATTTTAATTTTTTGTTTTTTTAAGGTACGGTTTAAGTAATTTTATTAATTTTTCTGATACGCCTTGATTTTTATACACAAGTTCTGCTGCTTGATGTCCATGATATGAACGAACATTTTTATTTTTAAGTAAATTAGAAATTGTTACTATTAAGGATTGAGTGTTATTAACAGTAATTAAACCATTTATTTTTTTTAAACTATTACATATATCTTGAAAATTAAAAGTATGGGGACCCATTAAAATAGGAATAGCATGTATTGCTGCTTCTAAAGGATTATGACCTCCCTTTTTTACTAAACTACCTCCAATAAATGCGAGATCTGCAATACCATAAAGCAACATTAATTCACCCATAGTATCACCAATAATAACTTGTGTATTTGCATTAGGTAGAGTATTTTTGCTTTTTAAAATATAGTGTAGTTTAGATTTTTTTGTTAATTCTTTTGAATATTTAAAACGTTCTGGATGACGCGGAACAAGAATAAGCAATAAATCAGGAAATTTTTTTAACAATTGAATATGTGCTTCTAATATAATAGATTCTTCACCGTCATGTGTACTGCTTGCAATCCACACTGGACGTCTCAGTAGTGCCCATTTTTGACGTAGTGTTATAGTTTTTATTTCTAATTCTGGTGTGATATGAATATCAAATTTTAGATTACCTATAACAGATATTTTTTTTCTTGGTAAACCTAATTTAATAAAACGTTCACCGTCTTCTTTATTTTGAACTGCGATCAAAGTAATTTTTTGCAATAATTTTTCTATAAAACAACCTAATTTTTGATAATTTATAGCTGATTTTTCAGACATACGTGCATTAGCAATAATTAATGGAATTTTTCTTTGTCTTAATTTTATAATAAGATTAGGCCATAGTTCTTTTTCCATAATAATAGTTAATTTAGGATTTATTTGATTAATGAAACGGACTACTGAACCTATTAAATCATATGGTAAATATACATGATACACATTATTGCCGAATTCAGATAATACTCTTTCTGAACCAGTAGGAGTCATAGTTGTGATAGTAATGGGTAGTTCTGGGTAATAATGTCTTAATATTTTTACTAATGGAAAAGCTGCTAATGTTTCACCTACAGATACAGAATGTAATAATATACCTCCTGGTATAACTTTGCTATTGTAAAAACCATATCGTTCATTCCAACGTTTAAGATAGGCTGGGTATTTATAAGCATTCCATAATAAACGGCACAAAATGATAGGTTGTATAAGATACATGAGTATTTGATATAAAAAAAACATGTTATTTAACATTAATTAATGTATATTAAAATAATATAGTATATCACAGATAAAAATATAGTTAGTATATGTTATAATTTTATATGTCTTATTTTTTAAATTTTATGCATATATTGTTATAAATTTGATTTATTTATAAATGTAAAATTTTTAATTTAAGGAAATTAAAAATTTTTATGTATATATTTTTTATGTATATATTTTTATTATATTAAGAAAAATTATATTTTACTTATTTTTTAATTGACTCTAATCAATCATAATCATTTTGTATGAAAAAAAAAGCGATTTATCCTGGTAGTTTTGATCCTATAACTTATGGACATTTGGATATTATAGAGCGGTCTGCATTAATTTTTGAAGAGGTAATTTTAGGTATTGCTGATAATTCAAGTAAAAATTTTATGTTTACGCTAGATGAACGTTTGGCATTTGCTAAAGAACAAACAAAGCATTTAATGAATGTTGAAGTAAAAGGATTTTCTGGACTTACAGTTAATTTTAGTCGTACACATCAGGCTTATGTTTTAATTAGAAGTGTACGTTCTGTATTAGATTTCGAATATGAATTGCAGTTAGCTCATATGAATCGTCATCTTATGCCTGATTTAGAAACAATTTTTTTGTTATCTTCTATTCAGTTATCATTTATTTCTTCTGCTTTAATTAAAAATGTTGCACAAAATGGTGGTGATATTTCATCTTTTTTACCAATTTCTATAGCTCAAGCGATATTAAAAAAAATACATAAAGAAAAATAATTTATTTTTTTAGTAATGTTTGATTGTTAAAAAATTAATATATCTAAAAAATATTAGAAATGAATATAATTTATACAAAATCGATTTTTGATAATTGCTTTAATAAAATAGTATATATTTTTCTATATATGCATGATACAAATTTTTTTGTACAATATAAAATTGATATTTTTTATTTTTAGATTATGCTTTGGATTAATACTATTTAAATTATACTATTATGATAATTTGTCATTAAATTGTAATTTAATTTTTAATTATTATAGTATTTTGAATATTTTTTATTTAATATCATATATTATTAAAAATAAATTTGTTATTTTGTTGTCATTATCTAAATCTAAAGAAGTTTTTGATTGTATTTATATATGAAATATTTTATTTATTTTGATTGGTTTAATATAAATATTAACTTTAATATATTACGTTATCTTATGAATATTTACAATACATTTTAATTATATTTTAATTTCTTAGTTTTTTGAAAAAAAAAATCACAAATATTGTAAACTAAAAATTATTTTTTTTGATGTTTTTTTAGTTATTATATATTATATTTTTATGTTTTTTATCTTTTTATATATAATATTCTTGTTTACTTAATGTTACAAGTAAAGATACTGTTTCTTTTTTAAATTTTTAAAATTTAATTTAATTGTATAAATTTATTAAAGATAATTTAACATTACTTATTATAATCATATATTATATTAACAGTAATATTATATAATATTTTGTAAAAATAGATAATTATAAGTCATTATTTATATAAATTTTAAATATTTGATTCTTTAAAAGATAAAAAATTTGTTAATTTTTTATTAGATAATTAGGATGATTATTTAATATTATTTTTTTATTAATATATAAAAAATATTAATATTTAGATAAAATATTTGTTATAGAATTATTCAATATTTATTTATAATTTATTTTTGATAGTGCGTGTTTGAATTTTTTTTGCTTTAATAGTAGCACTTAATATCATTTTTTTTTCATTATCAACAATACTTCTTAAACTATTATCAAAATAAATTTTTAAAAAACGAAAAATATCTCCTTTTGTTAAACCTATATTTAGTGCAGAATAATATAATCCGATGAGATCTTTATTTTTCCAACGTTTAGGTACAATTTTTCTTAATTGAGCACGATGTAAATCAATAATAGAAATCTTTATTTTTTGAACATCATTAATTGGTATATGTAATAAAAAATGACAAATATAACAATCACGGTGATTCACTCCAGATTTATGCATTTTTCTTATAATTTGAGCTAATTGAACAATTAACATTTTTTTAATTCTAAACTCTGGAGGTATATGTTTCCAATTTTTACAAAAATTTTCTAAGCTAATAGTAGGTGTAAGTGCTTTGGTGATAATAAATGATTTTCGTTGTAAAACATTAATTTTTTCTTCAGAAAAAACTTTAATATCCATAGTATCAATTTTATGTTTACTTAAATATTGAACTATTTCCCATTCTTTTTTAGCTCCTAATATTGGTAATCTTAAAAAAAATAAATTTTTTATTATTTCTTTTATTGTAATACCATAGTGAATTTTAATGAAATATTTTTCTTTATTGAATGTAAAATATAAAGTTTTTCTTGTTTCTAATTGACGAATAATTTTTCCTTGTAATTTTTCTATTTCTATAAAATGGTTTTTATTTTTCCAGAAAGATTTAAAAGGTTCTTGAATTTTTAACATATTAGCATCCTAAAATAATATTTGCGGCTTTTTCAGGTAAGCTATATAAATCTTGAGTATAAGAAAAATAAAATGCTGATTTTGACCATTTTTTTAATAATGATTTATTAAGCAAACTAGTAATTAAAGCATAATTAAGATTTTTTTGTTTGTATGGTTGGTCTATAACTATTCCGCAATTAGCTGCTTTAATATATGGCGCATATCCACAAATTGCTGTGGTTATAACAGGTAATCCAGCTGTGATTGCTTCTATTAAAACCATACCAGCAGCTTCTTGGTAGGCTGGGTGTATTAAGATGTCAGAAGCTAGCATTAATTCATTTATATCTGTACGTCCATAAAAAAAAATACTTGTTTTTCTATATTTAGTTTTTTTGCTAAAATTTTGTAAATATTCGGATTATCTTGACCTACAACTATTAAAATAGTTTTGTTTTTTAATGTTTTGGGTAAATTTGAAATTGCTTTTAATGTACGATCGACCCCTTTACGTTTAAAATCTGAACCCACTTGTAATAACAGAAAATTTTTTTCTTTAATACCATTTTTTTGTCGAAATTTTTTTTTTGCATCAAGAATTTTGTAATTATATTTATTATTAATATTAATGCCAGGTGGTAACATATAAAAACGTGTGTTAGGTGTTTTGTAATGTTTTTTAAAATCATTAACTTGTTGTTGAGTTAGCATTAATAATTTTGTGTGACTATCACTATGAAATACAGATTTTTCATAATTAATATAATGTTTATATCTCGTAGTTAGTTTATATAAAAAATTTTTTTCTTTTTCAACTTTTTCAGCATAACAAATATCTGCAGCATAATAAATATCTAGGCCTGGCATTTTATTAAAACCAATAGTAATATCGACAGGATATTTTGTTAAATGTTTTTTTATTTTATTATAGAAAAATTCGTTTCTTCCATGATTTGTTTTTGCTTGTACAGGTATTATAATGACATTTATATGATCAGGAATTTTGTCATCCCATTGCATCGTGTAAACACGTATTTCATGTCCTCTTTTGTAACAGGCATTAATAATTTTTAGGCAATCTCTTTGTAAGCCACCAAAAGGAAAGTATTTGTACAAACAACATGCAATTTTCATATGGATAAATGTTTTATTTTATCATTGTTTTTGGTTTAATATTTTCTAAAATCGTGACTTAAAATTTTAATAATATTATTTTTATTATAATATTTAGTATTAACTTTTGTATTTCATATATTTTATATTTATATTTTATTTTTTATCGCGTGAGGTTTTTATGTTTTAATAATAAAAAATTAATAATTTTTAATTGGACATCTATTTTTTAAAAAAATTTTCCATGTGTATATATTATCATACTATATAACACATATAATTAAAAATTATATTTTTTGTTAATATTATTTTTAGACTACAGTTATTATAAATACTTTTAAAGTATATTTTTTATTTTTGCTTATAGAAAATATACAGATCATGATTATATATTGAAAATATTTATGATTTTTTATATAAAAACAAAATTAAAGTTTATATATTTTAATTTTTTTCTTTTTTTGAAGATTCAAAAAAAGAATGCTAGATATAGCATATTTTTTTTATTTTTCTGATCTTAAAAAGATATCTATACTAGATTAATTAATTACAATTATTTTTTTCTATTTTTATTAAAATAATTTTTTCATAATATTTCGTTTTTTTTAATAAAATATTGATATAAAAAATATGTTTTTTGTTATTTTATGATAATTACTATAATTTTAAATATATTTTAAATCTTTAAATAATTTTAAAAAATTTTAAAAGAAAACAAATTGAGATTATTTATAATTTTAATTAAATTATAATTAATTTAATTTTTAAAAAATTTTTTGATATTAAAGATTTAGAAAAAATTATATTTTTTTTGTAAAAATTACGATATATAAAATTTATTGTTATGTATTACTTCATTTAAAATATATTTTTGATAAAATCGTAAATTATTTTATGAATAGTAAAATTATGATTTTATGAACAATAAGTTAAATTATATTGATATATTAAAAATAACATAAATCAATTTTTTTATATTTTTTACAATTTACTTCATAATTCGAGTATATATATGAAAATTACTTTTCCTGATTTCAAAAAAGCCCATGTTTTAGTGGTTGGTGATGTAATGTTAGATCGTTATTGGTATGGATCAACTGATCGTATTTCACCAGAAGCACCTGTGCCTGTCATTAAAATAGAAAAAAAAGAAGAACGTCCTGGTGGTGCTGCTAATGTTGCTATGAATATTGCCACTTTAGGAGCTAATATTCATCTTATTGGGTTGATTGGCATTGACGATACTGGAAAAATTTTGATAAATAAACTTAATGAAGCTAATGTTTGTTGTGATTTAATTACATTATCAAGTTATCCTACCATTACGAAACTAAGAATTTTGTCTTATAATCAACAATTAATCAGAATTGATTTTGAAAAAAAAAATGATAATTTTTCCATGAATCTTCTTTTGGAACGTATTCAAAAAAAATTACCTTATATAAAAGTATTAGTACTTTCTGATTATGATAAAGGAACCTTAAGAAATATTGCTAATATTATTAAATTAGCCAATACGGCTCAAGTACCTATATTAATTGATCCTAAAGGGAGTAATTATAAAAATTATTATGGAGCTACTTTACTAACTCCAAATATGACTGAATTTGAAGCAATGGTTGGTATATGTTCTTCTAATATAGATATTGAAAGAAAAGGAACAAAATTACTATATGAATTAAATCTTCAAGCATTGCTCATTACACGTTCAGAAAAAGGCATGACATTATTACAACGTAATAAATCTCCATTACATTTGTCAACTCAAGCAAAAGAAGTATATGATGTTACAGGAGCTGGTGATACAGTAATTGGTGTATTAGCTACTGCGTTAGCAGTTTCTCTAAATTTTTATCAAGCATCTATATTAGCTAATGTTGCTGCTGGAATAGTAGTCGGAAAATTAGGTACTTCTACAATTTCATCTCTTGAGTTAGAAAAAAAAATTCAGAATGATGATAATAAGTTTGGTGTAATCAGTGAAAAAGATTTAAAAAAAGTTGTAAGTATTGCTCGTAAAAATGGAAAAAAAATAGTTATGACTAATGGTTGTTTTGATATTCTCCATGCTGGACATGTTATGTATTTATCAAATGCACGTAAATTAGGTGATTTATTGATTGTTGCGGTTAATAGTGATGAATCAGTTAAAAATTTAAAAGGTATTAATCGTCCTATTAATATTTTATCTCAACGCATGATGGTATTAGGAGGATTAAATGCAGTAGATTGGGTAGTTTCTTTTGATGAAGAAACACCTCAACGTCTGATTGGTAATATTTTGCCAGATATTTTGGTAAAAGGTGGTGATTATAAGATAGAAGAGATTTCTGGTAGTCAAGAAGTTTTAGCTTCTGGTGGTGAAGTGAAAATACTTAATTTTGAATATGGTGTATCTACTACAAAAATTATTAGCACATTTTTTAATAATAATTAACTAAATAATATAAACGTTCATTGAGTCAAAAAAAATATAATTGGTTTATTATTTTATATATTAAAAATAATTATTAATATTCTGATTTCTATATTTCTAGAAAATAGTCACCTTTAAGGGTCATATATTTGATATTTTTAAAAAAGTAATAAATTAATTTATTTTTTAAAATTGTCATATAAAAAATATACTTTTTATTAAAATACTTCAATATATTGATAAGTAAAATTTACTTTGTTTTTAATTTTTTAATTTTATGGTGTTTTTCTATTTTTTTAAGTCGATTTTCTATGCGCAGTATTTTTTTACGAATTGCTACTAAAATTTCATTTTGAGTATTAAATTTTTCTTGTGAAACGAAATTTAATTTTCTTAATTGTTTTTTAAATATTTCATATATTTTTTTTTCAAAATCATTACCTAGATCAAGTATTTCTTGAGGTAGAATTTTTTTTATTTGAAATATAATTTGTTCAATTTTTTTTTTGTCCATTATATCGATCATTCAAATTATATGAAATATATTTGTATATAAATAATATCAAATCCTTTATGTATATACAACATATTTTGTATTAAATATTAAAAATATTTTATAGGTAATTATGATATTTTCAATGATTTTATTAAACAAATGATAATAATATTGATTGATAAGTTTACATTCTATTTTGATTTTGTTTGTTCAAAAATTAATAATTTATTTTTATAAAATATATTTTTTTGTTCTTTTATTTGCCACATAATCGTATTCACGATATAGTTTTATCGTTTATATTATATCGGAATATTTTTATGTATTTTTGATATTTATCAAACGCTAAAAATTAAAGTATGTCAATATATTTAATTGTATTAATCAATAATTGGCATGAATAGTAATATAAAAAAATCTAGAACTGACGTTTGTTTTTAGATGGGAGAAAAATAAGAATACTTATAGGTTTAAGAAGTACTAATTTCTATAAAAAATTTTGTACTCCCAATTTTATACGCTGGTTCTGGTGATATGTTATTCAATGAGGGTTTTACCATGAATCAGATATTACGTTTTTTGTATAATAAAAAAAATCCTATTAAACGTATAAAATATGCTCTTGATGCATTACGTCAAGGTAATGGGGTTATGGTACTTGATGATGAACAACGTGAAAATGAAGGTGATATGGTTTTTGCAGCAGAAACTATGACAATATCACAAATGGCATTATCTATTCGACATGGTAGTGGAATTGTTTGTCTTTGTATAACTGAAGAAAAGCGTAAGCAATTAGAATTACCTATGATGGTTAAGAAAAATTCTAGCCAATTTCAAACTCCATTTACTGTTAGTATTGAAGCATCAAAAGGTGTAACAACTGGGGTTTCAGCTGCTGATCGTTTAATGACTATTCGTGCTGCTATTAATGATAAAGCAATTCCAAGTGATTTAAATAAACCAGGCCATATTTTTCCTTTAAGAGCTAAAGAAGGTGGTGTATTAGAACGTCGGGGGCATACAGAAGCTACTATTGACTTAATGATTTTAGCAGGTTTTAAGCCAGCTGGTGTTTTATGTGAGTTAACAAACGATGATGGTACTATGGCAAAAATGCAAGAAGTCCTGATATTTGGAAAAGAAAATAATATGCCGATAATAACTATTAATGATTTAGTTATATATCGTCAGAGTTTTTAAAAAACTTACTAAAAGATCTTCAATGATAAACAATCACAATACTGTACATCCAGTTTTTACAATGTTTTATATCAAAATATTTTTATATTTTTTATTTATCACTGTAGGTTCTATCATTATAAATAGATCTATGGTGATAAAATAATTTTAGAATTTTAAAAAAAAATATTTCTGGTAATATAATATGTATGTTGTTTAAATGATATAATAGTAATATATACGCTCTGAATTTATATTTAAAAATATTGTGCAATTATTTCTAAATAAAAAACATTATATAATAGAAAGCGATTGTCAAAAAATATTTCTAAGATATATTTGAAATTATTTATAAAATATAATTTTAATACAAAAAGTTTTATATGATATTCTTAATTTTTGTGAAATGATTTTTTTAATTTTTTTGATAATGATAAAATCTATGTAATTCATAAAAGAAGTACCTACAATAAATTAATATTAAATTAATTATTTTTGATGTACTTATAGAAGTAAAAACCAATATTTTTGTTACAATAAATAAAGATAATAAAGATCGTACATTTTTTATAGCTATGATGTTTGAGAAATATTTTAAGAATTTTTAAATAAAAAATTTAATAAATTGTGTTTATATATCTTTTCAAACATAAATTAAAAAATAATATATACCATGTGCTAATTATATTTTTAATTATTTCTGAGAAATTAAATATTTTTTAATTATTTATATAATATTAAGTAGAATAATAATAAGATTTTTATATTGATATTTTTATATTATTGTATTTGTAATTTTTTTTCGTTTGTAAATATTTTTCGTAAATAACAGAAATTATTAATATATTTTGAATATGTTTTATTTTATAAATTAAAATAAAAATATTATTTAAATGTATTTTTTAAAATATTGAATATGTAATTAAAAAATTTAATATGAAAAACTATAATAGTTAAACATAAACATTTTTGTGAATTTTTTTACAAAAGAAGGATGAGATTTTTAAAATAATGTTTTATTGAAAGTGTTTTGATTTTGATGATATTACATTTTTCTTTAAGAATTAAGTTATTAAATAGATACAATAAAGATCAATAATTTAGAGAACTTTTATGATTTATAAAAAAAGTATACCATTTCAATTTACTCCAGATGATGTAAAAATCATAAGCAAATCTTATCTTTATAGAGGGTTTTTTTCAATTATAAAATATCGATTTAAACATAAATTATTTCATAATAATTATTGGAGCAAAGAAATACAAAGAGAAGTTTTTGAAAGAGGAAATGGAGGAGTTGTTTTGCCTTATGATCCTCATGTTGACAAAGTATTATTAATTGAACAAATACGTATCCCAGCTATTAAAAATAGTGTAACTCCATGGCTTTTAGAAGCTATTTCTGGAATGCAAGAAAAAAATGAAACATTAGAAGAATTAATTCGTCGTGAAGCTAAAGAAGAAGCTGGTATTCTTCTTCAACGCTATCATTATGTATTGAGTTATCTTAGTAGTCCAGGTGGTACAACAGAAAGAATTTATATTAATATTGGTGAAATCGATACCTCAATAATAAAAGATAAGAGTTTACATGGATTAAAAACTCAAAATGAGGATATACGTATTCATATTGTTGATCGTTTAAAAGCTTATAAATGGGTTCAATTAGGAATAATTGATAATGCAGCTACAGTAATTGCAATACAATGGTTACAATTAAATCATATTATGCTTAAAAAGCATTGGTTGCATAATTCATAAATTATTATTATATAATATCATCCATACAGATTTTTTTGTGTTTTATTAATCGTAAAAATTCTATTTTTGAAATATTATTTATAGTTATTTATTTTTTGTATAAAACTCTTGTTTATTGAGCTTATCAATGAATAATATTTATAAAAATAGTAAAAAATGATTTCTATAGATTATTGAGAAAATAAAAATAGAAATTAAAATAAAGTATTATTTATAAATAAAATCTTGTTTTAAGATATTGTTTTTTAGTTTTGCTCATTGTTAAATAATATTTTATTTTTAATGCAAAAATTTTTTGTTAATAATTATTAACTAATAAAATTGATAGATATAAGTAATAATTTAAATTTAAAATATTGAATTTTAATATAATATAAAGTTTATTAAACTAGTTTTGATTTTATAAATATTTTTTATTTTACTGAGATTACGTATATCTTTATTTTTATTGATATTATTTTTGTGAATAGGCATAATTTCTTTTAAAGATTAAATTATTTTAAAAAAATTTTTTATGTTGTTGATATTATTATAATTTTTATTTTTAATGATATAACTTAAAAAGCTTTTTGATCCTTTTTATAATATTTATAGAATAAATAAATATGTTTTTTAAAAAACATAATATTAAAATTTTAATGTATATTAAACAGTAATTTTATTTTAATTTTTTTATTAAATAAATATTATTAATTAATTTTATTATAAAAAATATTTATACTTTTTTTTAGAAAAAAAATAGATAATTTTTTATATTTTATCATTATTAAATATAATTTTTATATTCATTAAATAATTTGTTATTTAAAACAAATATATTTTTAATATTGTGTTATTTTAATATGCTAAAATGATATTCTTTGATAAGAATTTATATTAAAGTTTTTTATTTAAAAAATATCAAAAGA
The DNA here is from genome assembly GCF_964026495.1 of Arsenophonus symbiont of Ornithomya chloropus. Taxonomy (NCBI): domain Bacteria; kingdom Pseudomonadati; phylum Pseudomonadota; class Gammaproteobacteria; order Enterobacterales; family Morganellaceae; genus Arsenophonus; species Arsenophonus symbiont of Ornithomya chloropus. The sequence goes on from NZ_OZ032148.1 coordinate 332,054, forward strand.
AAATTTAAATAATTTTAAATTATCTATATTAAACTAATTATATATTGTAATATTTTTACACCTGATCAGTATATTACCAAGTAAGAATAAATAAAAAAAATAATATGATGCAATATAACGCAGAAGCAATTGAGATATTAAATGGGTTAGAACCAATACGTCGTCGTCCTGGAATGTATACAAATACATCTAGACCTAATCATTTAGCACAAGAGGTTATTGATAATAGTATAGATGAAGTTTTAGCTTTTTGTGCTAAAAATATTACTGTAATTTTATATGAAGATCAATCTTTGGAAGTTATTGATGATGGAAGAGGTTTACCAGTTGATATTCATCCTAAAAAAAATATATCTGCTATAGAAGTTATTTTAGGAAATTTACATACAGGGGGAAAATTTTCGAGTGAACTTTATCCATTTTCTGGAGGATTACATGGTGTTGGTATTTCAGTAGTGAATGCTTTATCAAAACGTCTTGAAGTAAAAGTTAAGCGTAAAAGAAAAATTTATCAAATAGTTTTTGCATATGGTAAAAAAATAAAGGAACTTAAGGTTATTGGCAATTGTGCTAAGGGAACTACTGGTACAAGTGTTCGTTTTTGGCCTGATAGTAATTTTTTTGATAATCCTAGTTTTTCTATTCCCCATTTACTGCATATTTTAAAGGCCAAAGCTGTATTATTATCTGGTGTTAAAATCGTTTTTAAGGATAAAATTAATAAGACCGAAAAAATTTGGTATTATAAAGATGGTTTAAAAAAATATTTACTAGAATCTATCAATATTTTTACTTTTTTGCCAAAAAAAGGATTTTCCGGTACTTTTTCTGGAGATGGAAATATACTAGATTGGGTATTAGTATGGTTGCCAGAAGGTGGTGAATTATTGACTGAAAGTTATGTTAATTTAATTCCTACTATACATGGTGGTACTCATGTTAATGGTTTACGGCAAGGTTTATTGGATGCGATTCGAGAATTTTGTGAATATAGAAAATTACTTCCTCGTGGTTTAAAATTAGATAATCATGATATTTTTGATCGCTGTGCATATATTTTGTCAATAAAAATGAAAGATCCACAGTTTTCTGGACAAACTAAAGAACGTCTTTCTTCACGCCATAGTGCTAGATTTGTTTTTAAAATAATTAAAAATAGGTTTGCAATTTGGTTAAGTAAAAATATTCAAGAAGCTGAGAAATTAGCAGAATTTGTTATTGCTAGTGCAAAAAAACGATCAAAAATTTTTCAGAAAACAGTATTTAAAAAGTCAATAAGTTGTCTTACTTTACCTGGTAAATTAGCAAATTGTATTTCAAAAAATATTCATTCTAATGAGTTATTTTTAGTAGAGGGAGATTCAGCAGGTGGATCTGCTAAACAGGCTCGTGATCGTGAATATCAAGCAATTTTGCCACTTAGAGGAAAAATACTTAATACTTGGGAAGTTTCTTCTGATGTAGTTTTAAATTCAAATGAAGTACATGATATTTCAATGGCTATAGGTATTCTTCCAGGTAGTGATGATTTAAGTACTCTTCGATACGGTAAAATTTGTTTTTTATCTGATGCAGATTCAGATGGTTTACATATCACAACATTACTTTGTGCGCTTTTTTTTCGTCATTTTTTAGCTTTAGTAAAAGCAGGTTATATATATATTTCTATGCCACCATTATATCGTATTGATTTATTTAAAGAAATTTATTATGCATTTGATGAAAAAGAAAAATATGTTCTTCTCAAGAAATTAAATAAAAAAAAAGGTAAACTAAATATTCAACGTTTTAAAGGATTAGGTGAAATGAATCCTGATCAATTACGTGAAACTACTTTTCTTCCTCATACACGTCGTTTAATTCAATTAATTATTAATCAAGATAATTATCAAAAAACTTTAGCTATAATGGATTTGTTATTATCTAAAAAACGTTCGGAAGATCGACGAAATTGGTTGCAAAATAGAGGAAATTCAATTGAAATTGAATTGTAATACTTTTTTAGAGTATGTTTTAGATGAAGAGATATTGAATGAATCAGATACCGTTGAATAATTGCAAAAAAGAATTATTACATAATTTTGCAGAGAAAGCTTATTTGAATTATGCCATGTACGTTATTATGGATAGGGCATTACCATTTATTGGTGATGGATTAAAACCGGTTCAAAGACGAATTCTTTATGCTATGTCTGAACTCGGTTTAAGTTATGGTGCGAAATATAAAAAGTCAGCACGTACAGTTGGTGATGTATTAGGAAAATATCATCCACATGGTGATAGTGCTTGTTATGAAGCAATGGTTTTAATGGCACAACCATTTTCTTATCGTTATCCATTAATTGATGGCCAAGGAAATTGGGGAGCATCAGATGATCCAAAATCTTTTGCAGCTATGCGTTATACTGAGTCAAGATTATCTAAATATACTGAAATTTTATTAAGTGAATTAAATTTAGGTACGGTCAAATGGAATAATAATTTTGATGGGACTTTAAAAGAACCTAAAATGTTACCATCAAGATTACCAAATATTTTATTAAATGGGACCACAGGTATTGCTGTTGGGATGGCAACAGATATCCCACCGCATAATATTCATGAAGTAGCAAATGCGTTAATTATTTTATTAGAAAATAGAAACGCAAATCTTAAAATGTTAATGCAAGTTATGCCAGGACCTGATTATCCAACAAAAGCAGAAATTATTTCTTCAAAAGAAGAAATTAAAAAAATATATCAGACAGGTCGTGGATCTATTCGAGTACGTGCTATTTGGAAAATAGAAAAAGGTAATATTGTAATTACTGCGTTACCGTATCAAGTTTCTGGTACTAAAATTTTAGAACAGATCGCTTTACAAATACGTATAAAAAAAATATCTACAGTAGAAGATTTACGTGATGAATCTGATCATAATTGTTCAACCCGTTTAGTTATTGTACCAAAAAATGATCATGTAGATTTAAAAAAGATGATGCTATATTTGTTTAAGACAACTTATTTAGAAAAAAGTTATCGAGTTAATTTAAACATGATTGGTTTAGATGAACGTCCAGGAGTAAAAGGACTGCTTGATATTTTACATGAATGGTTATTATTTAGACGAAAAATGATACGTAATCGTGTAAATCATCGATTACAAGAAGTATCAAAAAGGTTGCATATTCTTGATGGTTTGTTAATTGCTTATGTAAATGTTGATGAAATTATTCAAATTATTCGTTATGAGAATAACCCTAAATTAGTATTATTATCCCGTTTTTCTATTTCTGAAAAACAGGCGGATTCTATTATGGAATTAAAATTACGTAATTTGGATAAATTAGAAGAGTGTAAGTTACGTAATGAAAAAAATATATTAATAAAAGAACGCGAACAACAAGAAGCGATTTTAAGTTCTGAAAAATCTTTAAATTATTTAATAAAAAAAGAAATTCAAGAAGCTGCAAAGATTTATGGTGATTCACGTTGTTCACCATTTAATGAAAATTTTATAGAACAAGTAACTACTCAAGATGATATTTTATGTGCTGAATCGATTACTATTGTTTTGTCTGTTATGGGATGGATAAGAAGTGTTAAAGGACATGATATTGATCCGATGAAATTAAATTTTAAAGCAGGAGATATGTTTCATAGTGCAGTACAAGGTAGAACAAATCAATTTATTGTTTTAATTGATAATACTGGACGTACATATTCACTAGATCCACTTGATCTTGCTGCTCGACATGGAAAAGAAGAGCTTATTACAAGTAAATTAGTTTTACCGTATGATGCAAATATTGAGTATTTGTTAACTGCTCCAAAAGAACAAGAGTATTTATTAGCATCTGATTCTGGTTATGGTTTTGTTTGTTCTTTTGATAATTTAATTGCAAAACATAAAAAAGGTAAAAATATAATTAAGTTAAATAAGAATGCTAAGATACTTTTACCGTTAGCAATCAATGATAAAAAATTGGATTTACTAGCAATTACAAAAATGGGTAAAATGTTAATTTTTCCAGTTAGTAAACTTCCTGTACTTTCTAAAGGTAAAGGTTATCGGATTATTAATATTAATAATAAAGCAGCAATCATGGGGAATGACTTACTTGTTTGGTTAATATGCTTATCACCTGATTCTTCAATTACCTTTTTTTTTGATAAAAGAAAATCAATTTTTAAGAAAAAAGATTTAGATAAATATCGTTCTGAAAGAGGTAAAGAAGGTTTTTTGTTGCCGAATAAATTTAAAAATATTAAAAATATAAAAGTTAATTCTTTTTAAGAAATAATTTTTTGTTTGTATTTTTTGTACAGTTTTTTTATTTTGAGGTTAATATGTTAGCTATTTTTCGTATTATTGTTATTATTTTGTTTACTGTTTTTGTTTCTATATTTGGTTTTTTTTGTTGTTTATTACATCCAAACGATTCGTGCCATGTAATGAGATTTAGTCGTTTATTTGGTAAATTATCTTTTCTTTTTGGAATTAAAATTATTGAACGTGTGCCTTCTGAAGCAAAAAATTATGGTCCTACTGTTTATGTTGGTAATCATCAAAATAATTATGATATGGTGACAATGTCAAACGCAATACAAGCAAATACTGTAACTGTTGGAAAAAAAAGTTTAATAATGATTCCATTTTTTGGGCAATTATATTGGTTATCTGGTAACATTTTAATTGATCGTCTTAATAGAAACAAAGCTCACAATACAATTATGCAAATTGTAAATCAAATTAAAAAAAGAAAAATATCCGTTTGGATTTTTCCTGAAGGAACACGTAGTCGTGGACGTGGTTTGTTGCCATTTAAAACAGGTGCATTTTATATAGCTATTGCAGCTGGTGTCCCTATAGTTCCTGTTTGTTTATCAACAACAGAAGGACGCATTAAACTTAATCGTTTTAATAATGGTTTGGTAATTCTTAAAATGTTGCCACCTATAGACACTAAAAAGTATCATTTAAAAAATGTGCGTGAATTAACAAAATATTGTCATGATTTATTTAAAGTAAATATTAAAAAATTAGATAAAGAAGTTGAAATACAGGAAAAAAAGAAAAATTTTTAAAATGATATTTTATATATTTTTTGATATTTATATATACGTAAAAGTTTTGATATAAACTATCTAATTATTTTAAATAAAATTAATTGTTTTGAAAAATTTTAAAATTATTAATTATATTTTAATTTAAAAACTGTTTTCAAGTTAAATAATAATTATTTTTTTAATAAAAGAGATTAAAGGTATTTATACTAAAAAATGTTTTCAAATTTAATCTTATTTTTTGTATATTAATATTATTTCATGTTTGATTTTTTTATTTTATAATAAAAATTATAGATTGGCTTTTAAAATATTCAGAATAAAAAATAATTATTTAGTTTATGGATATATGATTGATAATAAAATTTATAGAAAAAATAAAAATTTTTTGTTTATATTTTTAGAATAAATGTATTTAATGTATAATCATATTTATTAGATGATAAACAATTTATAGTGTATTTTATATTTAGTTAATCAAGATTTTTTAAAAAAAATATTATAAGTTTTTTGATTCTAGTTTAATTAAAAGTAATTAAATATTTTTAAATTAGTTTTTTGTAGTTTTTTTATTGAAATATTCCCTGTAAGAAATATGTCTTTAATTAATTTTAAGAACATTAATATAATTCAATATATGAGCAAAAATAAAAAGTTTATTCTTGATTCATATCTTTGTTATAAATTAATTATTTTTGAAATATATATAAAAATTATTATGTAATATTGATATGTATTCTATTTTTTAAAATTTTTAAAGAAAATAATATATAAAATATTTGTAAATGTAAATTTTGTATAATAAAAATATTTAATTTTATAAATTATATATTTAATATAATATATATTTATTCATATAAAAAAATTCTTGTATTTATAAATATTTTTTAAATAATTATTTGCATTGTAGAATATATAATATTTTATATATGATGATTGTCAAATTTGCTTTTAATAATTAAAAAAAATTTTATAATTTTTTTTAATTATTTAATATTAATGATTTATATCATAAAAATAATAGATATTTAAATGCTAAAAATATAATTTTTTATTTTATTTTAATAAATTTTTAAGTGTATATAAAATATTATTCATAATAATGAGTAATATGTTGCATACAAAATGTTTTTCATGATATAAAAATTTAATATTTATGATTTATTTAGGTTAATTCATGAAAATTAGTTTAATTGCAGCAATGACATCTGATAAAGTAATTGGCATTAATAATACTATTCCATGGTTTTTAGCAAGTGATCTTGCATGGTTTAAATATCATGCATTAAATAAACCAATTATCATGGGACGCATAACTTATGAATCTATAGGGAAGTGTCCTTTACCTCAACGTTTGAATATTATTTTAAGTCATAAAAAAAATAATAAAAATGCTAAAAATCTTATTTGGGTCAATTCAGTTCAAGAAGCATTAAAATCAACAGGAAAAGCAGAAGAAGTTATGATTATAGGTGGTGGAAAAATTTATGAATTATTTTTGCCATTAGCAAATCGTCTTTATTTAACACATATCGATGCAAAAGTGATAGGTGATACTTATTTTCCTATTTATGAATCTTATAAATGGAATGTAGTTTTTACTGAATATCATTTAGCAGACTTAAAAAATTCCTATAATTATCGTTTTGAAATATTAGAACGTTGTATCGTAAGTTGATATTTTTTTATTTTTAAAACAGAAAATTAAATTTTTTATAAAAATTCTATTGATTATTATGTTAATTTTGCATTAATTACTATGATATATAGTATGATATAAAAATTTCTATAAAATTTTTATATAAAATATTATTTTAGTTTTTTATTTTTTTTTGAATAAAATATTTTTTATCTTCCCAACGCATTAAAGTAAGCTCTCCGCCCCAACAACAACCTGTATCGAGGCAATAAATTCCTTTTGGGGTCCCCCTCCCTTTAAGGGCAGACCAATGACCAAAAATAATTGTATATTCTTTAGGTATCTTTCGAACTAAATTAAACCAAGGTTTTAAAGGAAATGGGGTGTTTTCAGGTGTACTTTTCCAGTCTAAATTTAATCGTCCATTAGGCCAACAATACCGCATACGTGTTAAAACATTAGTAGAAAAACGTAAACGAGATAATCCTTTTAGTTTAGGTGACCAAGTGTCTGGTATATTACTATACATGGATTCTAAAAATATAGGATATATATTACTACTAAGTATTGTTTCTATTTCTTTAGCACATATTTTGGCAGATTTTAAATCCCATTGTGGTGTAATTCCTGCATGTGACATAATAATTTTTTTTTCATCATCAATTTGTAAGAGTGGTTGTTTTCTTAACCAATTAATAAGTATTTCAGCATCAGGTGCTGTAAGTATTTTTTTTAGTTTATCTTTTGGTTTATGATGGTTAATTTGATAATACATACTAATCAAGTTAAGGTCATGATTACCTAGCACTATTTTGGCCGATATTGATAATTTTTTTATATAACGTAAAACTTTTAAAGAATTTGGTCCACGTGCAACTAGATCACCAGTTATCCACAAAATATCTTTATTAGGATTAAATTTTACTTTTTTTAAAAGTTCTTTAAGTTCGTAATAGCAACCATGAATATCACCTATAAGATAAGTAGACATATTGATTTAATTAATAAGTTTTTTGAATTGAAAGACATAATATTAAAATATCCATTTTATTTTTTTATTATAATAATTGCTATAGTTTTAATAAAATTTTCTGTAAAAAATTATCATTTTTTATCATAAAAGTATTTTTTGAGATCAAGTTTTTTCTATGATTTCTTGAATTTGTGTTTTATAAAGTATTTTTGGTATTATTTATAACAAACTAATTATAATCTTCTAATTATCATAATTTTTTTATAAAAAAAATATGATAAATGACAAAAAGAAAATTGTTGATTTTAAAAAAAAATGTATAATTTTTAAAAAATTATTTTTATCTCAACATTCAGAATTCAGAAATTCTAAAAAATATTTTATTTGTTATTTAATAAATCTATCATAATTTATTTTATTTTTAGAAATTAAATTTGCTAATTTACAATATTTTTTAATTGAAATATTCTCAGCACGACTATTCGGATTGATGTTTAAATTTTTAAAATCCTGAATACTAAATAGTTTTTTTAAACTATTAGTAATAATTTTACGTCTTTGACTAAATGCCAACTTTGTAATAGCATTGAGTATCTTGATGTTACAAATAGGGTAATAATTTTTTTTGTGAGGAATTAATCTAACAATACCGGATTCTACTTTTGGACTTGGTGTAAAAGATGAAGGTGGTACTGTTAAAATATGTTCTATTTGACAATAATATTGAGTCATTATACTTAGATGACCATATGTTTTCATGTTTTTTTTTGTTATTAAACGGTTGATAACCTCTTTTTGTAGCATGAAACACATATCAGTAATGGTATGTATATAATTAAAAAGGTGAAAAATTAGAGGGATTGAAATATTATAAGGTAGATTTCCTAATATCCTAATTTGTTTACCTTTTGATCGAGCAATAGCACCAAAATCAATTTTCATTGCATCATTTTGTAAAATTGTTAATTTATGTTTTAATTTTGGATTTTTCATTAATCGAAAAGCTAAATTACGATCTAACTCTATGACCGTCATATGTTTTACATATTTCATAAGAGGTAATGTTAAGACGCCTAAACCAGGACCAATTTCTATAATTTCTTGATTATCTTTTGGATTAAAAATTTTGATGATATTATTAATGATGTAAGGGTCAGTTAAAAAAATTTGTCCAAAACGTTTACGAAGAAAGTGTCCCTGATAAATTTTATTATTCATTTTTTTTTGTCATATTGATAGCTAGTTTTAATGCAGTTATGAAGCTATTGATATTTGCTTTTAGAGTTCCTGCTAATTCTATTGCTGTTCCATGATCTACTGAAGTGCGTATAAAAGGCAATCCTAAAGTAATATTAACAGCATGATGAAAAGCTTTATATTTTAATACAGGAAGACCCTGATCATGATACATGGCTAAAATTACATCTGCTTTAGTCAAATACTTTTTTTGAAATAAAGTATCGGCAGGAAAAGGACCATAAACTTTTAATCCTTCAACACGTAATTTTTTGATTAATGGAATGATAATTTCAATTTCTTCATTTCCAATATATCCATATTCTCCAGCATGAGGATTTAATCCACATACATAAATATTTGGTGTTTTAATCTTGAATTTAGATTGTAATTCTTGATTTAAAATATAAATAGTTTCTTCTAAATTTTTAAAAGTGATTACATTAGGTACCTCTTTAAGAGGTATATGATTTGTTGCAAGGGCAATTTTTAATTTTTCTGTAGTTAACATCATAACTACTTTTTTGACTTTGCTTCTTTCAGCTAAAAATTCAGTATGTCCAATAAATGGAATACCTGCATCATTGATAATTGCTTTATGAACCGGGCCAGTAACTAATCCTAAAAATTCACCATTTATACAGCCATCACATGCTCGACGTAATGTTTCTATTACATAACTACTATTTTTTTTATTAAGTTGACCAGGTATAACTTGAGCAGGTAATTTTATTGGTAAAACTGTTAATGTTTTAGCAGCTTGTGTTTTATTTTTTGAGTTTAGAGGATACATTTTTAATGCTAAATTTAATAATTTTGCACGAGCTTTTAATAAATTTGGATCGGCGCAAGCCACTAGTTGGACTGGCCAATTTTGTTGAGCAATTTGTATTAAAATATCAGGACCTATTCCAGATGGTTCACCTGGAGTTATAACTATACTGTTGATGTTTTTTTTTGTAGAAATCATTTGTTATTACTAGTATTTAAAATTTTTATATAGGCAGATGCACGTTTTTCTTGAATCCAAATTTTTTCTTCTTCTTTAAATTTTCTATTAAATATTAAATTATATGCATTATTTTTTTTTATTTCATCTGTTTTATTTACTTTACGAAAGTTTTGCACTTGAATTAAATGCCAACCAAAAGAAGATTGAATTGGTTGGCTTATTTGGTTTTTCTTTAAATGTGTTAAATTATTTTGTATAATTGGATCAAAAACATTTTTTCTATTCCAATCAATTTCACCACCATGTTTTGCTGAATTTAAATCTTCTGAATATTTTTTAGCTGCTTTTTGAAAATTTATTTTTCCAGTTTCAATTTGTGTTTTGATATTTTTTATTTTTTCATAAGCTTGAGAATTATTCATAATTGGTGAAAATTTAATTAGGATATGTCTTATTTTTACTTCTGTTATATAAATTGGTATCTTATTATTTTCTATGTTTTTTATTTTTAAAATATGGAATCCAAAATTAGAACGTATAGGACCAATGATATCATTTTTTTTTGCATTTTGAATATATTGATGAAAAATATTGGGTAACTCTTTAATTTTATATGAACTTTTTTCTGAATATTTTAATATTTGAGTATCAGTAGAATACAGAAGAGCCAGTTTTTCAAAACTGATTCCTTTTTTTAATTTCATAATAATTTTTTTTACGTGATCTAATGCTATTAAAATTTCTTGATGATTTGTATTGTTTTTTATAGGAATAAAAATATGACTTAATTCTATATTGCCTTCTGGATTAATCGGTAAATCAAGTTGTTTGGATAATGAATCTACTTCTTGTGGTAAAATAATAATTCTTTTACTAATTTCATAATTGCGTACTTGATTGATCATCATTTTTTGACGAATGTTATTTCGGTAAGATTCAAAATTAATGTTGTCCATTGCTAATTTTTTTTGTAATTCATCAATTTTTAATCCATTTTGTAATGCAACATTAGCAATAGTCGTATCTATTGCTTCTTCAGATATTTGAATCTGCATTTTTTTTGCTATTTGCAAAATAATATTATCTAAAATTAAATTTTCTAATATTTGATTACGTAATTTTTTTATTTCTTCTGTTTTCTGTTCTTTTTTGTTTATATTTATTTTTATTGTATTCAGAACATGATCAATATCACTTTCTAATACGACTTCATCATTAACAATAGCTTTTATTTGATTCATTAGTTCCATTGCTGTTGATGTCGTACTAATTGTATATAATAGGCTAATAATTATTAATTTCCAATTATTCATAAAAGTTTTTTGTATTGTTTTGTAAATATTGCATGATATTTTATCTTTTTTTTGTTTTTAAAATATTGTTTTGTGCTAAAAGATTGGTTGGTAAGGTATAATACTATTAGATAGTATGTCTTGAATATTAAAATCATTATTATTTAAACCTCTGAGTTCTAAATTAAATGATAATTGATTATCATAGTCATTCATGGATTTCTGTTTTTTCCAATCTGTAATTTTTCTTTCATATCCTATGGTCATTGACCAACAACAAGTATTATACTCTAATCCGATTAATTGATTAATCGGTTGGTTATCTTTTATACTAAAATAGTATGAGCTTATAAATTTCCAATGATAACCTAATGGCCAGGTTATTATAGCTCCTATTTGAGAAATTCCATTTTGGAGATTTAATATGTTTTTATAAGTCGATTCAATATGTTGAGGATCAACAAAACGATAGTTTAGTTGCATTAAATGATTCTTATCTATTTGATATTCTGTAGAAATATTACCCCTAGCAATATTATTAAAACGTCTATCATACTGCAAACTTCCATATAATTTCCAATGGTTTGTTAATTGAAAATAAGCATTACCTGCCCATAATATTGAACCAATATTATCTTTGTTGTTTATTTTTGAATTAAAATCCTCAATTTTAGAAGATTTTAAAAAATATTTTTGTCCAATTGAAAAATTAAAACGTTCGATAAATTTTTCATTATAAATACGAGTTGTGATTCCAGCAGTTAGTTGATTAGATGCATTAATACGGTCCAGTCCAGTATATATTTTTTTTCGAAATAAACTATAATAATCAGTTTCTAGTAAAGTTGAATCATAATTATTAATATTACTTTGATCACGATAAGGGATATAAGAATACTGTATTCTAGGTTCTAACGTTTGCATATAATATTTATTCATTAATAAGTTACGTTTAAAAATAACTTTTGCATCGCTACTTATGGCAGGTAAAATACGAGTAACATGTTTTGGAAGATTATTATTATTTAAATTGAATGGGATATCTTGATTATAATATGTAGCCATAATTTTTATACTGTTGTTGATTTTTATGAAATTATTCGATAATGGTATATTTAATTCTGGTTCGATATGTAAGCGTATTGTATTGGGATTGTGATCAGCGCTATTAGTAATATAAGTAGCTTGTGCATAAGTGTTAAAACTAACGGGGCCAAGATTATATTGATAATAGTGCAAATCTAATTGTGGTGCAGTATAATAATATTTATTTTTTACTAAATCATCAATAATTTGAAAATGTTTATATGTAAAAGTTGTATCTAAGTTAGGTTGTTTATAACTGATGCTAAATTTTTGATTAAGATAATCAATAAAATTTTTTTTGTATTTATCTGATACACTTATAAAATTTCTTAAATCATTATTTTTTTTGTATTCAAAATCTAATTGCCATGTATTTTGAAATATTCCAGAATGTTGCCAATGAAAAATCCAGGGATTTTTTTGATTGTTATTGTTTTTTTTAAACCAATCTACTTTAACAGTTCCTGTGCCAAAGTTAGTTAAGTAACGTAATTCATTATTTATATCAATTTCATGAGAAGTTATAAATTTTGGTGTAATAGTTAAATCATAATTGGAAGCAATATTCCAGTAAAAAGGTATTTTAAAATTTAATCCTGATTTTGTTGAATAAGTAATATTAGGTAATAAAAACCCGGTACGACGTTTATTTCCAATTGGTAATATTAAGTAAGGACTATAAAAAATTGGGACGTTAGCAATAAGAAAACTAGCATGTTTTATCTTAAGAATTTGTTCTTCACGATCTACAACAATTTTTGAACCCATTAAATTCCAATTTTCTCTTTTTTTTGGACAAGAGGTAAATGTTCCTTTTTCTAAAATTGTATAACGATTGTTTTTACGTAATTGGATTTTATTTGCATAACCATGACCTTGTCGCCCAACCATAAAATAATTACTTTTTTCAAAATCTGCATCTTTATTATCTAAATTTACCCGTGCTTTTTCTCCTCTGAGGATGATTTGAGAATCATCATAATTTACATTACCTGTTGCGATTATCGTGCGTAATATTTTCTTGTTGATGTTTTTTTGTTTTAATTGAATTTTATCTGCAATAAGTTTTTGATTTCCTTGTTGAATATTTACATTACCTTTGTATTCTATAAAATTAGGATATGAAGAAGTAATTTTTTTTGCAGTAATGTAAATAGGCATATTAATAGGATTATCTTCAATAGTTGACTGATTATTTACATGTTGTTGTATTGCACATTGTTTTTTTAAATTTGCTTGAGATTGTTGGCTATAAATAGTTATATACATTATACTAATAATTACTATAAAGTAATTGTTTTTTATAATTTTTTTTCGTAATTTCTTCATTGAGATTATCATTTTAGTAAAATTTCAATTGTTAATTTTTTTATGTATTTCAAAATTATCAGTTCTGTATTTTTTTGTATTCTGTGCACAGAGTAAAATGAATAGTATGATATATAAAAGTATATACTCTGAATATTGAGGAATTAAGAAATTTATGAAATATTCTGGAAAAATTATTGGCGTTATGTTGGGGATCATTTTTGGTACTCATATTTTAGGTCTTATTATTGGTTTTTTGATCGGTCATGCATATGATAAAGTATCAGAAGAAGAAATTTTAGATAAATTAGATCCTCAAGAAAATCTTCAATCACTTTTTTTTATAAGTACATTTCAAATTTTAGGTCATTTAACAAAAGCTAAAGGTAGAATTACTGAATTGGATATAAAATTAGCGACACATTTAATGGATAAAATGCAGTTATATGGCAATGCCAGAATTTTAGCTAGAAATGCTTTTCGAGAAGGAAAAGAAAAAACATTTCCTATAAGAAAAATATTAAAAAGATTACGTCTTGCTTGTTTTGGTAGATTGGATCTTATTCAAATGTTTTTAGAAATTCAAATACAAGCTGCTTTTTCTGATGGGAGTTTACATCCTAATGAAAGAAAAATGTTATTTATTATATCAGACGAATTAGGTATTTCTTATCAACAATTTTTGGAATTTTTGAATATGATGGAAAGGAATCAGAAATTTAATGACAATTATTATAATTCAAATCATCATGGAAAAAAAATGCAAAAAGGAATATTTGAAAATGCTTGTAAAGTTTTAGGTGTAGAAGTTGATGATGATCTTGTTAAAGTAAAACGTGCTTATCGTAAATTAATGAGTAAGCATCATCCTGATAAGTTAATTGCTAAAGGATTACCGAAAGAAATGATTGAAAGAGCTAAAAAAAAAGCACAATCAATTCAATCTGCGTATGATTTTATAAAAAAAGTAAAAAACTTGAAATGATATGAATTTTATTTTTGTTTTTTGTATATTTTTATAAGATATGAAAAAAGAGTTTAGTAATGATATTATTTGCTAGTTTTTATATTATAAGTTTTTTAAAAATATATTTTTTATATGATAAGGGTTAGAGATTAGAATTAAGAATTATTTTTTGAGTATTATATCAAAAGTTATAATAAATATATCAGTATTTTTTGTATTTCTTGATTTTTTTGAATTTTTTAAACTTAAATAAATATTAAATAATTCTGTTTAATAGATATATTAGTTAATATTTTTTTGTTTTTTTATGTAAAAAATTTTGAAATATAAAATCTTTTTTTAAAAGATGATATTATATTTTATATATCCTAATAGTTAAGATTAATCGATTTTTCTTACATAAAAAATAAATTAATTATTTATTATATTTTGATATATATAAAAATATGAAAAATATTTTTTTTTGGGTTAGTTTTAGGATATATATTCATACAGTATGTTTTTTGTATTTTATGTGATCTTTATGATGACCATCATAAGTAATTTTTCCTTTTGATATAATAATACATCGTGTTGTTATTTTTATAGCATCTTCTAAATTATGAGAAACCATGAGTAAAGTTAATTTTTTTTCATCACATATTTTTTTTAGTAAAATTAACATTTCATTACGTAATGTAGGATCCAGCGCAGAAAAAGGTTCATCTAATAGTAAAATTGGTTTTTGACGAATTAAGCAACGTGCTAATGCAGTTCGTTGTTTTTGCCCACCTGATATTTGTCCAGGTAAACGTGTTAGGCAATTTTCTAATGACACTTTTTTTATAATTTTTTCTACTATTTTATGTTGAGTTTCATTTAAATATAAACTGGGCGTAATCCCTAAGGCAATATTTTGCCAAACGGTTAAATGAGAAAAAAGGTTATTTTCTTGAAAAATAATGGAGACTGGACGCATTTCTGGTGGGATATAAGTGCATTTTTTTTTATTGAGCCAAATTTCACCTTTTTTTGAATATTGAAATCCTGCGATTAAATTTAGTAAAGTACTTTTTCCTGCTCCACTACTCCCTAAAATGGCTACTTTTTCTCCTTGATCTATTTTAAAGGTAAATTCCATGTTTAGGTTTTCATAACAATAAATAAGTTGATCTATTTTAATCATATTTTCTTTTTCCAGACCAATTTTGTGATAATATAGATATACTAAAACATAGAAATAATAGTACTAGTGCAGTACCTGCAGCATCTTTGTTAAGATAAGCAGCTAATTGTTCATAAAGATAATGAGGTAAAGTATGAAAATTTTCATTACCAAATAGTGCAATTATACCGAAATCTCCTATTGATAATATACAAGAAAAAGCGAAAGCTTTTCTTATCGTATATTTAAGTGCTTTTAATTCAATTATACATAATCTGTTAATGTTTTTGATGTTTAATGAGATACATAATATATTATAACGTTCACCTAAATCATACATAGGGTTTTCTAATACTTTTAAAGCATAAGGAATAGACATTAAAGCATTAGTAAAAATTATTAACCCATATGGAGAATAATTAAACTCAAAGGTATTATGAAAGAGTAAAAAAAAACTTGTTGTTAATACTATGCTTGGAATTGCAAGGATTAATAATCCACTCATTGTCATAATTTTATAAAGTTTAATAAAATTTCTTAAACGCAATTCACGAGTACTCCATAGTATCATCATAGTAAGAATGATGCAAAGGACTCCGGCATTAATAGATATATATATTGAATTAGCAAATGCTTTCCATAATCCAGGGTTTTTTAATGAATGTAATGCTGTAAAGTTTACCCCATCTATAATAATTGCTAATAAAGGTGTAATCAAAAAAAATATTGTAAAACTAATCAAAAAAGTATCCCAAATTTTTTTAATTATGTTATCGTATGTATTCATCCAGTAAAATTTTTGTGTGTTTCCAACGGAAAAAACAACATTAAATTTTTGACTAAATAATATTAGACTTAAACAAAAAAATAGTTGTAAAAGAGAAAGAAAAGCGGCTTTGTTTATGTTAAAATCATAACTTAATGATTGATAAATAGCTAATTCAATTGTAGTTGCTGCTGGACCCCCACCAAGTGTAAGAGCAGTAGAAAAACTTGAAAAACATAGCATAAAAATTAAAGAAAATATAGGTAAGATTTGTCGTCTAATATACGGCCATTCAACAATACGTAAATATTGCCAATGATTCATACCAAGTTGTGCAGCAAGTTGGCGTTGTTCAATTGGAATATTTTCTAAAGTTTGTAATAACATGTGTATAGATAATGGTAAGTTAAAAAAAATGTGTGCTAATAAAATACCTTTTAATCCATAAGGAGTAAATTGGTAATTAATTCCTAACCATTGACAAAGTTTTGCTATCCATCCCATGCGACCATATATTGTTAATAATCCAAAAATAGCAACTAATACTGGTAATGCAAATATTATTGAGCATAAATGCAGGAATAGTGTACGACATGGAAAATAGCGTCTGAAAAGACTTTTTGCTATGAATATAGCAGGAATAACTGATAATAAAGTAGATAAAAATGCTTGCAAAAAAGTAAAAAAAATTACATACCATAAATAAGCATCATTAATAAATTCTTTCCAAATGATTTTAGGTACATGTAATAATAAAGTACTAAAAGTTATTATAAGAATACTTATGAAAAAACAGCAAACAATAGTACCGGGCCACAATGAAAGTAATATTAGTAACTGACGGCATTTTGCCATAAATAGATCCATTGATTACGATATTGATTAATAATTTCTGCATCAAATTGTAATGTTTTTTTTGGTATTTGTATTTTTTTATAAACTTCAGGTAATGGTATATCAATTGCTGGATATAACCAATTAGTTGTAGGTAATATTTTCTGAAATATTGGGGATAGCATAAATTGTAAAAATTTTTTGGCTAGTTTAACATTATGAGTATTAGCTAATTGTGCAGCAACTTCAATTTGTAAATAATGCCCATCATCAAAAAGTGCAGCTGTATAATTATTTTTTTTATCATTTGTATCATGCAATAAATGATAAGCTGGTGAAGAAGTATAACTGAGTACAAAATCACATTCTCCTTTTAAAAAAAGGCCATAAGCTGTGCTCCAATTTTTAGTAACAGTTAATGTTTTTTTAGCTATTTTTTTCCATACATCAACACTTTGATCTTTATAAATTTTTTGTATCCAAAGCAGTAAACCTAAACCTGGAGTACTAGTACGCGGATCTTGGTAAATAATTTTCCATTGTTTTTTGCTGTTAATAAGTTCACCAAAATTTTTTGGTGCTTTAGTAATCTTATTTTTGTCATAAATAAAAGCAAAATAACCATAATCGTAAGGGATGAAGACATTATCATCAAATTTTATTGGTAAGTGTAATTTACTTGTATCAATGTTGTGTTGAGCAAATAAACCACTTTTTCTAGCAATGTCAATTAAATTATTATCAAGCCCTAGTACAATATCTGCTTTGGTATTTTTATTTTCAATTTTAAGTCGATTGAGTAAGGTTATTCCATTATTTAATCCAACAAATTTTACTGTGCAGTTACATTGTTTTTCAAAAGCAGATTTTATCTTTGGTCCTGGACCCCACTCTGTAATAAAAGAATTATAAGTATAAATTGTTAATATATTTTTTTTTTGTATTGCTAACGTTTGAAAAGATATACAGCTAATAATAATTATTGTTAAAAGTGAATTGTTCAATAATGAATACTCTTTTATATAGAAAACATGTGGTTAGAAAAAAAATAATAAACGCTGATATAATTATTAAATTATATATGTGTTATCAGTATTTTTCAACATTTATTAATTAATTTAATATTCATTAATTTTTTTTATAACATATTGAGAGATTTATGACAAAGTAAATATGAAGTTTTATTCTTTAATCTAAAGATTATAATTTATACAAAATTATCATAAAATAGTATAAAAAATTAAATTTTGTTATCTAGAGGTATTTTAATGGTTGATAATAATATTTATCGTTTGAATGTAGGAATTGTAATTTGTAATCACCAAAGACAGGTATTATGGGCTCGTCGCTATGGACAACATTCATGGCAGTTTCCCCAAGGAGGAATTAATCCTGAAGAATCACCAGAAGAAGCTATGTATCGAGAATTATTTGAAGAAGTAGGTTTAGCTCGTAAAGATGTTAAAATATTAGCATTTACTCGTTATTGGATGCGGTATAAATTACCTAAACATTTAGTACGTTGGAATGCGAATCCAGTTTGTATTGGACAAAAGCAACGTTGGTTTCTTTTGCAATTAGTTTGTAATGAACATAATATTAATGTTCAAAAAAATAAAATTCCTGAATTTGATAAATGGCGCTGGGTAAGTTATTGGTATCCCGTACGTCAAGTTGTTTTTTTTAAACTTGATGTGTATAGACGTGTTATGAAAGAATTTGCTCCTATTGTTATGTCAATTGTGTAATACTGATAACAAGTGATTTTATGATAAAATGTTTTATTTTAAAGATATAAAAATTTTAAAGATATAAAAAGTAATAGTTTTACTTAAAATATAATAATAAATTTTATTTATTAGTTAATAAATTCATTAATTAGTAATATACTCACTATTCTTAGTTTTTATGTGGTTTTTTGTATAAAATAAAAATTTACCATAATAAATTTTCATAAACATAATAGAGACTAGAGATAATGAATGATACTTCAATAATTATTCTTGATCTTGATCCTGTTATTTTTTCTATTGGTCCAATAAAATTTTATTGGTACGGTATGATGTATGTAATAGGATTTTTTTTTGCGATGTGGTTAGCAAAACGAATGACTAATAAAGTTAATAGTACTTGGAAAAAAACTGAAGTTGAAAATTTGTTATATTTAAGTTTTTTTGGCGTAGTTATAGGTGGTCGGGTAGGTTATGTTTTATTTTATAACTTTTCGTTATTTTTAAGTAATCCTCTTTATCTTTTTAAAGTTTGGCATGGAGGGATGTCTTTTCATGGTGGTTTAATAGGTGTTATATGTGTTATGTTTTGGTATGCATATAAAACTAAACGAAATTTTTTTTCAGTTGCAGATTTTGTTGCGCCATTAATTCCATTTGGATTAGGTATAGGGCGTATGGGAAATTTTATTAATGGAGAATTGTGGGGGCGTGTTACATTAAATACTCCTTGGGCTATGCTATTTCCAAAATCACATGATTATGATATTCAGATTGTTCATCAAGATTCTAGTTTACTTCCTATTTTTGAAAAGTATGGCGGGTTATTACCAAGACATCCTTCTCAACTTTATGAGATGTTTTTGGAGGGAATGATTTTATTTTTGATTTTAAATGTGTTTATTTATAAATTACGACCACAAGGTAGTGTATCAGGATTATTTTTAATTAGTTATGGAATTTTTCGTACTTTTGTTGAATTTTTTCGTGAGCCAGATTTTCAATTAGGACTTTTTTTTGGTATGAGTATGGGGCAAATTTTGTCATTTCCTATGATTGTTTTTGGTATTTTTTTAATGAAATGGTCATACAAATTAAGAAAATATTAATATAATTTGTTATTTGATAATAATATATTTTTAAGTGAATAAAAATGTATCAATATTTGAATTTATGTAAACGTATTATTGATGAAGGTTATTGGATTAAAAATAAACGTACTGGTGTAAGATGTTTAACTGTTATTAATGTTGATTTTGAATATGATGTGGCTAATAATAAATTTCCTTTAATTACTACTCGTAAAAGTTTTTATAAATCTGCTATTTCTGAATTATTAGGTTATATAAGAGGTTATTGCAGTGCTTCACAATTTCGAGATCTGGGTTGTAATACATGGAATGCAAATGCAAATGAAAACTTAGAATGGCTTAATAATCCGCATCGTAAAGGCATAGATGATATGGGAAGAGTTTATGGAGTGCAGGGAAGGTCATGGAGACGTTTAGATGGAACCTGTTTAGATCAATTGAAAAAAGTGATTAATAATATTTCTATGGGAATTGATGATCGCGCAGAAATAATTACTTTTTATAATCCTGGTGAGTTTGAGTTGGGTTGTTTACGTCCTTGCATGCATACTCATACTTTTTCAATTTTAGGAGATAAGCTATATTTAACTTCATATCAACGTAGTTGTGATGTTGCTTTGGGTTTAAATTTCAATCAAATTCAATGTTTTGTTTTATTAGCATTAATTGCTCAAATAACTGGGCACAAAGTAGGTAAAGCATATCATAAAATAGTTAATGCGCATATTTATGAAAATCAACTTTCTATGATGTGTGATATTCAGTTAAAACGCACTCCTTATAATTTACCTAAGCTTATTATTAATCCTGATATTAAAACATTAAAGGATATTGAAACATGGGTTACCAGCAATGATTTTTCAGTAATTGATTATCAATGTCATAATGCAATTAAATATCCATTTACTGTATAGTAAATGGATATTTTTTTATATTTTATTTTTTTATTTTATAATAAAAATATTTAATTATTAATTATCATAAATTTTTTAATTAGTATAAATATTTTAATTGTTATATAGAGATTTTAATTGTTATAAAATTTTAATGAAAAATATCAAAAATATTATTTGAAATAATTATTTTTGTAAAAAAACATTTAAAAATTTTTATTTTGTATGTTTGATTATTCTATTTTTTAAAATATTAATTTTTAAGAATATTTTTTATTTTAATAAAAATTTTTTCAAATTTCTTTCTTTTGCAAAAGAAGTTTTTTAATTTTTATAATTTACTATCTAAACATGATAGATAAATTAATAATTCTATTTATAATATTAAGTTTTAAACTTTGTATTAAAAATAATTTATTATTAATAATTTTAAAATATTAAACTATGTAATTTAATTATATTTAATATATTAAATTATAATATTTTGTTTTTTATGTTTTAAAAATAGAGATTATATATTATTTTTTTGTTAAAAAATAAAAAATTTAAAATTGTTATTTCTATAAATAAAAGATCATATGTAATAAAATTATTTTAAATAAATATTAATTATTTTTAAAAAATTTTTAAAATTTTTAAAAGTGTGTTTTTTTAAAATTATTTAATTTACTATATTTTTAATATTATATTAAGATAATACTATCTCTTGGGGAGATATTATGTTACATATTTATCATTCCAATAAATTAAAGATTCATGTAGAAATTATTGCTAATTTAATAAAAAAAAAACCTTTAAACAATCCATTTAAAAAAGAAATTATTGTTGTTCAGAATTTAAATATTTCAAATTGGTTGCAAATAGAACTTGCAAAAAAACTAGATGTTGTAGCTAATATTTCGTTTCTTTTGCCTTCTACTTTTTTTTATAAAATGTTTTCTTCTATATTATTTAATATTTCAGAAGAAAGTGTTCTTAATAAAAGAACGATGATTTGGAAAGTAATGCAAATTTTACCTTCTTTAATGTATAAACCTATGTTTAAATTATTAAAAGAATATCTTAAGGAAGATATAAACAAAAGTAAATTATATCAATTATCCTGTAAAATTGCTGATGTATTTAATCAGTATTTGATATATCGTCCGGAATGGTTGGAAAAATGGTATAATCAACAATTAGTAGAAGGTTTAAGTGATCATCAAGAATGGCAGAAAGAGCTGTGGTTAGCATTAATTCAATATAGCAAAAAAGTTAGTTATCCTAAATTTTATCAAGAAAATTTTTATCAGCAATTTATAAAATGTTTGCAACTTAAAAGATTTTCAGCTGTTAAATTTCCTCAACGTTTGTTTATTGTTGGTATTTCAATGTTGCCACCTATTTATATAAAAATATTACATGCTCTTGGAGAGCATGTGGATATTTATTTAATAAATGTTAATCCGTGTCGTTATTATTATGACAATATGAATTGGTATGCTTATATTAAAAGATATCAAGAAAACAAGTTATACAATTATCAGAATAAATATCAAGTTTCTTGTTTTTTAAATCAAGATTTATCTAATATATTATATGATAAACCATTAATTATGAATCCATTGTTGGTTGCTTGGGGAAGATTAGGTTGGGATTATTTCTATTATCTTTCTCAGTTAGATCAAGTATATGAAGTAAATGCTTTTGTAGACATATCCGGTAATTCTTTGTTACATCAAATTCAGAGGGATATTTTAGATTTTAAAAATTATATGCAACTAGGTTTAACATCAGAGACTTTTAAAAATAGTTCATTAAAAAGAAGATTAAGCAAAAAAGATAAATCAATAACATTTCATTCGTGTCATAGTATAAAAAGAGAAGTTGAGATACTCCAAGATTATTTATTAGGTTTGTTTGAAAAAGATTCAAAACTAAGACCAAAAGATATTATTGTCATGGTTACTAATATAGATGATTATTTGCCTTATATACAAGCAGTTTTTAGTTATGTATCTCAAGATCGTCGTTTACCTATTTCTATTTCTGGTAAAAAAATAAAAGGAATTGATCCTATTTTTAAAGTTTTTCTATCTTTTCTTGATTTGCCTAAAATCCGCTTTACTACAAAAGAAGTATTAAATTTATTAGAAATACCTGCAGTAGCTCGTCGATTTTCTATTGATGAAAAAGAATTAGATTGTTTACGTCAATGGGTTAAGGAATCAGGTATTTGTTGGGGCGTTAATGATGAAAATGTAAAGATGTTGAAATTACCTATAACAGGTAAAAATACTTGGGATTTTGGTTTAAATAGAATGTCGTTGGGTTATGCTATGGATAGTAATTTTGGAATTTGGGATGATATTTTACCTTACAATGAATGTACAGGTTTGGCTGCAGAATCAGTTGGAAAATTAGCTAAATTTGTTGATTTATTATGGGAATGGAGGAATATTCTTAATCAAAAAAGAACATTATCAGCATGGCTTCCATTATGCAAATATTTATTAGATACTTTTTTTTATTTTGAGAAAAATAATGAATCTACATTTGTTTTTTTATTAAAAAAATGGCATGAAATTCTTAATATTGGAATAGTCGCAAAATATAAAAATGTTGTGCCTATATCTATTATTCGTGATGAATTTTTGATGTTTTTAAATGATAAAAAAATGAATCAATGTTTTTTTTCTGGTGAAATAAATTTTTGTACTTTCATGTCCATCTGTTCTATTCCTTTTAAAGTAGTTTGTTTATTAGGTATGAATGAAAAAGTATATCCACGTTTAATACCATCTGTTGGATTTAATTTAATTGAGGAAAAACCAGAATTTGGTGATAAAATATATCGAGATAATGATTTTTATTTATTTTTGGAGGTTTTGAATTCAACTTCCCAATTTTTGTATTTAAGTTATATTGGATATTCGATAAATGATAATCACATGTATAATCCTTCAATTGTCTTAACTGAATTACTGGATTATATTAGTTATAGTTTTTGCTTAGAAGGTGATGAAAATTTAAATGTTGATGAAAGTGCTAAAAAAATAAAACAACATTTGCTCATTAAGCATACCAGAGTCCCTTTTGCTATAGAAAATTATTTTTCATATAGTGAAAATCAGAGTTATTCAGATGAATGGTTATCTGTAATAAAGAGAACAGAAAATCATCCACAGTCTATTTTTTGTGCTGATTTTTTACCAATCACAAAAGTTTATAATGAAATCTTATTAGAAGAATTATTATTTTTTTATCGAAATCCCATTGTAGCTTTTTTTCAAAAAAGGTTAAAAGTTAATTTTTTAAATGAAGTAATTCAATTACCAGAAGAAGAACCTTTTTTTGTGAATGGTTTACAAAAATATAAATTTAATAAGTTTTTGCTCAATGCTATGATTAATGAAGAATCATCAGAGAAATTATTTTTTAATTTTTTTGCAAGTGGTAAATTACCAGCTAAAAATTTTGCGCGTATTTATTGGGATAAACAAATCACAAATATGCAACCATTAGTTGATAAAGTAAAAATGCATTTGCAGAAATCTTTTAGTAAATTATTTGTGGAATCTTTTGAAAAAACTGATTTAATTGGAGAATTAAAAAATATTCAAAAAAATGGAGTGATTCGTTATCGCCCTGCAAAGTTAACAGTTATTGATGGATTATCATTATGGATAGAACATTTAGTTTTTTGTATAATATTCAATATTGGAAAAAGTTATTATTTTGGTACAAATAACAGTGAATGGTGTTTTGACGTAGTTAATAAATGTCAAGCAAAAATATATTTACAACAATTAATCAATGGTTATGAAAATGGTATGAATAAACCATTACCACTTTTATTGAACAGTGGTTGGAATTGGTTAATATCATGTTTTGATAAAAAAAATGATCAATTTAATTTTCATTCAGATGTTTTTTTGAAAAAAGCAAATATAAAATTGATGGAATCTTTAGAAGGTATTTATAATCAATCAGGAGAAATGCAGAATATTTATATTAGACGTGCTTTCAATAAAATAGATGATAATTTATTAAATGAAATAAAAAAGAATACTTTGCTTTATTTATTACCAATGGCAATTTTTTTAAAAAATAAAAAACATATTTTATAATATAGATAATTAATTTTACTCACAGAAATAATCTATGTAAATATATTTTGTAATGTATCTAATAAAAAATATTAAATTTTCTGTTGTTGATAAACCATTTAATTATATATTAATATAATATTATGAATATTAATTTATGAAATTAATAAAACAATTTAATAAGATAATACTGACAGAATTTATTAATTCAATGTATTAAAAATGTATTATTAAAACATAATTTATGATTAGTGATTTTTGTGATTTTTAAAAATAAAAACAAATATTAAAATAATATGTTAGATTGATTATTAATGTTTATTTAAATTTTGTTTTTTATTTAATAAATAAAAATATTATGAGATATAAATTAAATTATTCTTGAATTTATTTTTATTTATAAAAATAAATTGTATTAATAATAAACCAAAAAATATGAATTTTTAAAAAAATAATAATAAAAGAGTTATAAAGTTTATATGAAATATCATGGTTGATATTTATAAAAATAATTTTCTTATTGTATGAAATATATAATTTACAAAATTGCAATGTTATACGAAAAAATATTTTATTTGGTATAAATTTTTATTTTTATATTATTTACCTTGAAAAGATATTTGATTATTTTTTTTTGACAAAAAATATCTGTATAAAATATTTTGTAATTTACTTAAATATATTAATAAAGTGTTAATTAAAATATAGTGTTATGAAATTTCTTAAGATATTATGAAATATAATAAGTGTGTTTTTTATGTGTTTAAAATTTTTGTTTTTTTATTAAAATAATATCTCAATTTACGAGAAAAATATTGAATATGGAAAATTAGAATGGAGAATCACAAAAAAAAAATTTTTCAATTAAATCCTTATAATTTGCCTCTTTATGGCCAGAGACTTATAGAAGCTTCAGCCGGAACAGGAAAAACTTATACTATAGCTTTGCTTTATTTGCGATTATTGTTAAAAATTGGTAATAAATATGCTTTTTTTAAAAGATTAAATGTTAAAGAAATTTTAGTGCTAACTTTTACTGAATCTGCAACTAACGAGTTAAGAGCACGTATTCGTCATAATATTCATCAAATGAGAATTGCTTGCATGAGAAATGGGTTCGGATTTTCGAAAGAATCAATATATCAAATCTTACTAGTTTCTATTGTAGATAGACATGCAGCTGCTAAATGGTTATTATCTGCTGAGCATCAAATGGATGAAGCAGCAATTTATACAATACATGGATTTTGTAGAAGTATATTATCGCATAATGCTCTTGAATCAAGAATGTTATTTAAACAATCAATTATAAAAAATGAATCTATTTTACAAAAACAGGCTTGTTTTGATTTTTGGCGATCTAATTGTTATCCATTAGAATACTGTATATCAAAAATTATAGCAGATGAATGGAGTGGGCCAGAAGCACTTTTAGATGAAATTAAGCCTTATTTACAGGGAGAAGTACCTGTTTTTTTAAATAAATCAATTAAATTTCAATCAATAACTAAACATCATAAAATAATAATTAATACTATTAATATAATAAAAAAATTATGGATGCTACATTTGAATGATTTTTTTTCTTTAATTATTAATTCAGGGATTAATAAACGAGTTTATAATCGCCGCAATTTACTTATTTGGTTAGATATTGTTACTACATGGGCAAAATCACATACAATAGATTATAAAACACCAAAAGAATTAGTTCGTTTTTCTCAATTAGAATTAATAAATAAAACATCTATTGATAATGAAATACCGAAGCATGAGGTTTTCTGTGCTATTGATAAGTTTCTTAAAAAAACTCGTACATTGCGTAATATTTTTATCTCAAAAGCTATTATTGATGTTCGTAAAATTATCATGAAAGAAAAAACAAAACGTCAAGAAATAGGATTTGATGATCTATTAGATAGATTGGAGTATACATTAAATCAAAAAAATAATAAAAGATTGAAAAATATGATTCGTAATCGTTATCCGGTAGTTATGATAGATGAGTATCAAGATACGGATTCTAAACAAAATAAAATTTTTAAAAGTATTTATGATGGGCATCAATATTCCGGTATATTTTTTATAGGAGATCCCAAACAAGCCATTTATTCTTTTCGTGGTGCTGATATTTTTAGTTATATAAAGGCTAAAAATAAAATTCAATCACATTATAAATTAGATACTAATTGGCGTTCTTCATCTAATATGGTAGCAGCGATTAATCATTTATTTAGCCGTGTTAAAAATCCATTTTTATTTAAACAAATACCATTTCATGTAGTTAATTCAGGTTATGCTAATCAAAATTTAGGATTAATTCATAAAAAAGAAAAAGTTTCAGCATTAAATTTTAATTATTTTGATAAAGATCAAGTATCAACAACTGAATATCAAAAAATAATGGCATATCAGTGTGCTAGTCAAATTTATTATTGGTTAATAGGAGGAGATAATAGAACTACATGGTTATATAAAAATGATCAAAAAAAAATATTAACTGCTTCTGATATTATGATATTAGTAAGAAATCGTCGTGAATCAAAAATCATACAAGAGGAATTACGTAAATTTAATATTTCATCGGTTTTTCTTTCTAATTATGAAAGTGTTTTTTCTACTTCTGATGCACGTGATTTATTATGGTTGTTACAAGCGGTTCTTTCACCAGAAAAAGAAGAAACCCTTCGACGTTCTTTAGCGACATCTTTAATGGGCTTAAGCGCAAAAGAAATTGAAGAATTCAATAAAAATGACAATGAATTAGAAATTTGGATAAGAGAATTTCATCATTATTCATTAATTTGGGAACGTTATGGTATTTCAGCAATGTTTAGATGTATGATACATAATCAACGTATAGCGAAACACCTATTGAAGGATAATACAAATGGAGAAAGACGTTTAATGGACGTTATGCACTTATTTGAATTATTACAAGAATCTGAATTAGAATTTGATAATAAACATGCTATTATTCGTTGGTTAGCACAGAAAATTGATAAACCTGATCCATTATTAGAAAATCAACAAAGGCGTTTAGAAAGTAACAAAAATTTTATCTCTATTAGTACTATTCATAAATCTAAAGGTTTAGAATATCCAATTGTTTGGTTACCTTTTATATGCCAATTTTCACAAAAAAAATTGGCAATTTTTCATGAAAGAAAAAATTTTCAAATATGTTTAGATCTTACAGATAACCCAAAAAGTCTTAAACTAGCTGATGAAGAACGTTTAGCAGAGGATTTACGTTTGTTATATGTTGCTTTAACACGTGCAATTTATCATTGTAGTGTTGGTATAGCACCATTATATAAAAAACGTCATACTGAGAAGACTTGTAACACTGATTTACATAAAAGTGCATTAGGTTATTTGTTACAAAAAGGAAAACAAGGTAATGCTACTTTATTATTTGATAATTTGAGATCACTAGTTAACAAACATATTGGTATTAAATTAATTAATAATATTAAAATATTCTCTTCTTATTGTTGTAAAAAAAATAGAGTTGTAAAATTATTAGCTAAAAATTTTTCAGGAAAGATTGATGATATATGGCGTGTAACTAGTTATTCAAAATTAAAAAATAATGATATTTTTACATTATCAAATAAAGTTCTTGATAATAATTTGAATTTTGATTTGAAGTTACAAAATTTGAATTTTGAATTAAAAAAATATCAATACAGTAATAATTATTTATATCAAAAAAAAGAGTCTAAAAAAAATGTTTATACTTTTCCTAAAGGAGTGATAGCTGGAAATTTTATGCATTCAATATTAGAAGTATTACCATTTAATAAAGTTCCTAAAGAATCTTGGTTAATAGAAAGGTTAGAAGCAGTCGGTTTTTCTTCCGAATGGGCTTCTATGCTGAAAATTTGGTTAATCAATATCTTTAATGTACCGTTAATTGAAGATAATTTTAAACTATCAAATATTCTTTCTGAGCATCGATTAAATGAAATGAAATTTTGTTTTTCAATAAAAAACATATTGCATCCATCGTTATTAGATAATCTTGCACATAGATATGATGTTTTATCTAAAAATTGCCCTCCTTTGAATTTTGAACAAGTAAAAGGAGTTTTAAAAGGTTATATTGATTTGATTGTTTTTTGGAAAAAAAAGTTTTATTTGATTGATTATAAATCAAATTGGTTAGGAGAAGATTCTTTTGCATATAATCAGCAGGCAATAAAAAAATCGATGATTTATCATAGATATGATTTACAATATCAATTGTATACTTTAGCAATTCATCGTTATTTGCGGAATCGGGTACCTGATTATGATTATAAGACACATTTTGGCGGTGTGATATATCTTTTTTTGCGAGGTATTTATAATAAAAATTCTCATGGTTACGGTATTTATTATAACCTTCCTGTTTATTCATTTATTGATAGTTTAGATAAATTATTTGGTGTTTCATAAACAATAACAAACTTTTATATGATTAATTTACTAAAAAAAGCTTGTGAATTAAATTTGTTTAATTATTTAGATATACGATTTGCTATGTGTTTAACGAAAGAAAAAAATCCATTATTATTATTAATATTCTCATTATTAAGTGCTGCAAATAGATTAGGAGATATTTGCTTATTCATTGATAAGATTAATTCAGGTAATTTATTTCAAGGAAGAGAAAATGAAATGGCGTTGAAATTATGGGAATTAGCTGGTACACCAAATAGTAATAAAATTTACTGTGAATTAAAAAGATCTTATGCTGTTTCTGATGCAGAGAAAATAGAAGTTAAACCATTAGTTTTATCAAAGAATAAACTTTATTTTCAAAAAATGTGGTTTGATGAAGGATTAGTAGCAGATTTTTTTTCTGAGAATACATTAGAAAAAGTTGATGAAATTCAATTAACAAAAATTTTAAATGGTTTGTTTTTGCCATCAAAAATATACAATTGGCAAAAAATAGCTATTGCAGTTGCATTAACAAATAGAATAGCAATTATTTCTGGTGGACCAGGTACAGGTAAAACAGCAATAATAGCATATTTATTAGCTACTTTGGTGAAATTAAGTCATAAAAAATTAATCATTAAGCTAGCAGCACCTACAGGAAAAGCAGCTTTTAGAGTAACCGAAACATTAAATTATGCATTATTAAATTTAAATTTATCTTCTAAAGAATATGCAGTTATGCCGAAACGAGCTACAACTATTCATCGATTATTAGGCGCTCAATTAAATACTCAATTATTACGTTATCATAAAGATAATTTATTATTATTAGATGTTTTGATTGTTGATGAAGCATCTATGATAAATTTATCTATGATGGCGAGATTAATTGAAGCTTTACCTAAACACGCTCGTGTTATTTTTTTAGGAGATAAAGATCAATTATCTTCAGTAGAAGCAGGGGCTGTATTGCGTGATCTATGTGATAGTGCAAAATTTGGATATAGTTATAAAAAAGTTAAACAGTTAATGAGAATTACAGGTTATGATTTATCTGAATTTATATTAAATGATGGATCAAAAATTAAAGATAAAATTTGTTTTTTAAAGAAAAGTTATCGTTTTCATAGTAAATCTAATATTGCTCAACTTGCTACTGCAGTTAATCAAGAGAATATCATGTCCATACGAAAATTATTAAGCGAGTCAAGAAAAGATATAACTTTTTATCCTATTAAAAAATCTATTCAATATAATCAATTAATTCTTGATGCAGTTAATTTTTATAACAACTATTTCAATATGATAAAATCTAGTTTAGATTATAAAGATATATTTAGTATTTTTAATAATTATCGTTTGTTGTCTGCTGTAAGAGATGGTCCTTATGGAGTTGTAGAATTAAACAATCAGTTAGAAGAAAGTTTAGATCGTTTAGGGATTATTCGGCTATTAGATAATACGTGGAAAAATTATGAAGGTCGTCCAATAATAATTACCAAAAATGATCCTTCTCTTGAGTTATTTAACGGTGATATTGGTATTATATTACGTGATAATAAAAAAGCTTTAAAGGCTTATTTTCAATTACCTAATGGTTCATTAAAAAAAATATCACCTCATCGTTTATCTAATTATGAAACTGCTTTTGTGATGACAGTACATAAATCTCAGGGATCAGAATTTAAACATGTTGCTTTAATTATACCACCAAATGTTATTTCTATTGTGAATAAACAATTAATTTATACTGCAATTACAAGAGCACAAAAGCAGATAACAATTTATGCAGATAAAAATGTTTTTATTGATTCAATAATGAACACTAATAAACGATGTAGTGGTTTAACTGAACGATTATTTTAAACGATATATTTATAAATAATTTAATCACTATTTTTTAATATAATTTGTAGTATATGTTATATAAAATTATTAAAAGAATCACTAAAAAAATTATCATTATATAATTTTTTATTTAACAAGTATTCTAAAAAATAATTATGTCATATTTAAAAATTTTTTATTTTTTAAATACTATTTTTTTTTATATTATTATTAAAGTCATATATTTT
This sequence comes from Arsenophonus symbiont of Ornithomya chloropus, assembly GCF_964026495.1. NCBI lineage: Bacteria > Pseudomonadati > Pseudomonadota > Gammaproteobacteria > Enterobacterales > Morganellaceae > Arsenophonus > Arsenophonus symbiont of Ornithomya chloropus. The sequence goes on from NZ_OZ032148.1 coordinate 363,605, forward strand.
TTTATAATTAATAAAAATAATGACTTTTTTTTTTCTTTGTAAATATAATTTATTAATTTATAATAATTGAATTTTTAAAGTAGGTCTTTGATGGATTGTTTTAAAAATGATTTTTTACGACAATTACTACTAAAAGGAGTAGCTATAAGTTTATTACTAATTATTAGTCCATTAGTATTTAGTGTATCTGCAAATATAGTAGCTATTCGGATTTGGTCTTCATCTTCTTATACTCGAGTAACTTTAGAATCAACTGTTGCTTTTGAGTATTGTCAATTTGTTTTATCTTTTCCTGATCGCATTGTGGTAGATTTAAAAAATATTCGTTTGAATCGTGTATTAAAAGATATTAATAAAAAAATTAATTCAAATGATCGCCATTTAAAATTAATTAGAGTAGGAGTATTTAATCATAATACGATTCGATTAGTATTCGAAGTAAAAATGCATCTTGCCGCAAAAATATTTACTATTTCTCCTATTGGGAATTTCAAACATCGATTAGTAATTGATTTTTCTCCTTATTCAAATATTCGTTTTAATAAAAATTTTTTTTCAAAAACATTAGAAAAGCATAATCAAAAAAAATCTTATAAAAATTTATCTATTAAAAGAAAAAATATAGGGAAATTAATGAATCGCAATAAATTAATTACAATTATGATTGATCCAGGACATGGTGGAGAAGATCCTGGTGCAATAGGAAAATATAATACTCGTGAAAAAGATATTGTATTACAGATTGCAAGACGTTTGAAAACATTAATTAATACTGAACCTAATATGAAGGTTTATATGACACGTAATGCAGATGTATTTGTTCCTTTAAAGATAAGAGTTGCCAAAGCTCAAAAAATGCAATCAGATTTATTTGTGTCTATTCATGCTGATGCTGTTATTAATCGTAAAGCTAAAGGATCTTCTGTATTTGCATTATCCACAAAAGCGATAACAAGTAGTAATACGGCACGTTATTTAGCTGAAATACAAAATCAAGCAGATTTAATTGGTGGTGTTAGTAAAAGTGGTGATAAATATTTAGATCATACTATTTTTGATTTAATACAAACAGCCACTATTAATGATAGTTTAAAAATTGGTAGAGAGATTCTTCATAGTATGGCTAGTGTAAACAAATTGCATAAGAATATTGTTGATCAAGCAGGTTTTATAGTATTGAAGGCTCCTGAAATTCCTTCTATTTTGGTTGAAACTGCTTTTATTAGTAATATAGAAGAAGAAAGAAAATTAAAAACAGCAAAATTTCAACAACAAATAGCTGAATCAATTTTCTTAGGTATTAAAGCTTATTTTAAGTAAGATTAAAAATAATTTTTAAATGAAGAATCTTACTTTTACTATAAAGCAGAAGTAATAATTTTTAAAATAAATTTGTTATTTTTTTATTTTTTATAAAAATTTTGTTTTTAACTATCATTAATTATTATAATTGCATTTATAGTAAAAATACTATTTTTTGTTGGGTAAAAATAAATTTCATGAGTATGAGATATTATCTTTGTTAATTTTTAATTTTATTATATTTTAATATAATTTTTATTTAAGATGTATTATGATTTTAAAAAGTTTTTTATAAAATATGTTTTTATTTTTTTATTTTAGTGAAAAACTATAGATTGTTAATTAGGATAATTAAGTTGATAAAATTATTAAAAATATTATCAATTAAATTTTTCATATTTATTTATGATAAATTTATGATAAATAAATTTTATTTTTTTGAAATTAATAATCTATAGGTTATTATTTAATTTCTAATTTTTACATAAAGTAGATACGTTAAATTTATATGAATCATTATTAAGTATTTAATATATTTGATTATATAATTAAAATATTAATTTTAATATAACCAAAAAAATTGATATTTATATTTAATAAAATTACAAGAATAATATAATAGTTATGGTATATTTTACAAAAATAATTTTTTTAATTTAAAGAAAGAAGATCTTTAAATAATTTTTTGTTATTTAAAACAATTATTAAATAATATATATACTACATAGTATTTGCAAAAATAAAGTATTTATAAAATTACAAATGACTATAAGTATTTTCCTAAAAATTTTATTTTATTTTTTATAATTATTAAAAATTAATCAAAAATATTAATACATATGTTTTGTAGTATACAGTTATATTAAAAATATAACTGTATTTTATTACAATATTATTAATGATATGCAATCATTAAATTGCATTAGATTAATTCATTATACTGGGAATATATCTTTGTATTGATTTTATTTTTATAATTACGCAATCAAAATCCATAAAGTATATTTTAAATATAAATGTTATTTTATATTTCTCAGTAATTCGTTAATTTTTGTTTTTTTTCTTGTTTTTTCATCAATTTTTTTTATAATAACAGCACAATATAAACTATATTTTTTATTTTTTGATGGTAGATTGCCTGGTATAACTACTGAACCAGCAGGAATACGTCCATAGTATATTTTGTTTTTTTCTCTATCATATATTTTTGTGCTTTGACCAATGTAAACACCCATGGATATAACTGCACCAGTTTCAACAATTACACCTTCAACAATTTCGGAACGAGCGCCAATAAAACAATTATCCTCAATAATTGTCGGATGCGCTTGTAAAGGTTCTAAGACACCTCCAATTCCAACACCACCTGATAAGTGAACATTTTTACCAATTTGAGCACAAGAACCGACAGTAGACCATGTATCTATCATAGTTCCTTCATCAATATAAGCCCCAATGTTAATATAAGATGGCATTAAAATAGTATTTTTAGCTATAAAAGCACCTTTTCTCGCAGTAGCGGGTGGAACTACTCGTAATTTTGCCGCTTGGAATTTAGCATAATTGTAGTCTGCAAATTTCATTTCTATTTTATCAAAAAAATGGCTTTCAGAACCTGGTATAAATTTATTTTTATTAATGCGAAAAGAAAGTAACAATGCTTTTTTAATCCATTGATGAGTTATCCATTCTCCATTAACTTTATTAGCAACTCTTAATTTTCCTGTATTGAGTTGACTGATGACTTGATTGATTGCATTTTTTAACTTTATGTTAGTATTAAAAGGTGTGATTTTAGTTCGATATTCAAAAGCACGTTCAATAATATTTTTATTTTTTTGCATAAGTTATTTTGCCTTTAAATTTTAAGTAATGTTTTATATTTCTTGATTTGTATAAATACATATAATTATTTTTTGTTTTTTGCATGTATTATTATTTTTTATTGCTATATTTTTTGAAATTATTTTGTTTAAAATTGATGTTTTTATTTTATGAAATATTATTATTGTTTTTTATTATTTTTTAATAATATTCAACGAATATTTTTTTATAAAAATTAATGATAAAATAAAAATTTTTATAGGATATAAATTTAATATTAAACATAAAATTATTTTTTTAAAACAATTGAAAAAATATTGATCATATAGTTTTATAATTGATATTTTAAAAATTTTTTTAAAATATTTAGATATTTCTAAATATTTTATATAAAATTTTATTTATTGATTGATACTTAGTATTTTGTAATTTTTTTTTAAACGTTTGCAAAATTAAATTAATTATTTTTATTAATAGTATGTAATATAAAATAAATTTAAAAAATATATAATAAATAAGCTTTTGATTCTTTAAAATTAAACATATTATTATTGATTTTATATTTCACTCTAAGTGAAATAATAAAATATATAGTAATTTTTGTTCAACATATTTTTTAGCGTTCAATTAAATTTATCATTTAATTTAGATAAAATTTATATTTCCTGAATGAATATGATTTATAATGGATAAAAATTTATTTACTTTATACAGGTAAACTATTGTTTTTATGAACTATATACCCACCATTTTAGGTAAATAATTTTAAATTATTTATTTACTAATACAGCTGAAATAAATGGTTCTTCTTCTTTTCTTAATGTTAAAATTTCACATCCATTTTCATTAACAGCTACAGTGTGTTCATATTGTGCTGACCAACTTCTGTCCTTTGTTTTGATTGTCCAACCATCTTTCATTGTTCTAATTTGATGACTTCCAATATTTATCATTGGTTCGATAGTAAAAGTCATTCCTTTTTCTAATAGAACTCCACCATCGTCAGCATCGTAGTGTAAGACTTGAGGTTCTTCATGAAAAAATTGACCAATACCATGCCCACAATATTCACGTACTATAGAAAAATTATGTTTCTGAATAAATTGTTGAATTGTTTTTCCTATTTTTCGTAAAGGAATACCTGGCTTAACTATTTTTAATGCAAGATATAAACTTTCTTGAGTTATTTTACATAATCTTTTACTTTGTATGTTTGGGGTTCCTACAAAAAACATTTTAGAAGTATCACCATAAAATCCATTTTTAATTACAGTGATATCAATATTAATAATATCACTTTTTTTTAAAATTTTTTTATCATTAGGAATACCATGACAAATCACATCATTAATAGAAGTGCAAATAGATTTAGGGAAACCATTATAGTTTAAACATCCTGGAACGGCATTTTGTTTGTCAACAATATATAAATGGCAAATACGATCAAGTTCACCAGTAGAAATTCCAGGCTTTATATACGGTGCAATCATGTTTAATACGTCTGCTGCTAATTGCCCCGCGATACGCATTTTTTTAATATCTTCTTCAGTTTTAATTGAAATAGTCATAAATTTTTACCTACTTCATTAATTTAAGTAATAATATATTTTCTATAAACTTATTTTTTGATATCTTGCATATATTAAAGTTAATAATTATCTTAAACACTTGCAATTACTTTGTAGTGTATTAATCATTAAATATGTTTTTGTAAAATACATCAATAATATTTAATATATTTGATATAAAATATGATAATTTTATTTTATAAAAGCAACACTTTTATGTTTTTTTAAAAAAAATTTACAAAAAATAAATATTTCAAAATATTGTTTTTGTATTTATTATTACACAATTAATAATATAGATTGCAGCATATAACTATTTATAGTTTTTGTGTCGTGTTATGATATACTAAAATTAATTTCTTATATATTTAAATATATAAAAATATACAATATATATATGCTCATATATTTTAAATATATATAATATAGATATCAAAATATATTTTCCGTGATGTTTTTATAATAAAAAATTTATAACTAATCAGTTAATAAAGAGATTTTATAAAAGTATTGTACCAATTTACTAAAATTATAGAGGTTTAAATGGTTACTGTTTCCATGACTGATATGATTCAAGCAGGTGTGCATTTTGGGCATCAAACTCGTTACTGGAATCCAAAAATGAAAAAATACATTTTTGGTAAACTTAATAAAGTACATATTATTAATTTAGAAAAAACTGTTCCAATGTTTCATGAAGCATTAGTTGAGTTAAGTAAAATTGCTTCACGTAAAGGTAAGATTTTGTTTGTAGGTACTAAGCGTGCGGCTAGTGAATCTGTAAAAGAGGCGGCTAATAATTGCGAACAATATTTTGTTAATCATCGTTGGTTAGGTGGTATGTTAACTAATTGGAAAACTGTTCGTCAATCTATTAAACGTTTAAAGGATTTAGAAGTAGAATCCCAGGATGGTACTTTTGAGAAATTAACAAAAAAAGAAGCGTTAATGCGTACTCGTGAACTTAGTAAGTTAGAAAAAAGTTTAGGTGGTATTAAAGAAATGGGTGGCTTACCTGATGCTTTATTTGTTATTGATGCGCAACATGAGAATATTGCTATAAAAGAAGCTAATAATTTAGGAATTCCTGTATTTGCAATTGTTGATACAAATTCTCATCCAGATGGTATTAATTATGTGATTCCTGGTAATGATGATGCAATTCGTGCTATTAAACTTTATTTAAATGCTGTAGTAAAAGCTATTCAAGGAGATAAACTTAAAAATCAAATCGTTCAATCAGAAAATATTGGATAAATATTTAAAATAAAAAATTAACTTTTTTAATTAAAATCAATTTTTAATAAAAAAAATAAATTTTATTATAAAATAATATTTTATTAAATAGTTTTAGGGATAAATTATATGTCTGAAGAAATTACTGCTACTTTAGTAAAAGAGTTGCGTCAACGCACTGGTGTTGGTATGATGGATTGTAAAAAAGCATTAATTAAAGCCAATGGTAATATAAATATAGCTATTGATGATATGCGTAAAGCAGGTAAAGCGAAAGCAGCTAAAAAAGCGACTCGAATAGCTACCGAAGGTATAATAATACTAAAAGTTTCTATGGATAAGAAAATTGCTGTTTTGCTAGAATTAAATTGTGAGACAGATTTTGTGGCTAAGTCTTCAATTTTTTTTGAATTTGCTAATGAAATATTAACATTTGTTATTGAAAATAATGTTTTTAACATTAATGAATTAAAAATAAAATTTGAAGAGCGACGTGAAGAAATAATTACTAAGATCGGCGAAAATATTAAAATTAGTCGAATTAAAATTTTAAAAGGTGAAAAAATAGGGTCTTATTTGCATAGTTTTCGTATTGGTGTTCTTGTTTCTGCTTCTGAAAGTGCAGATGAAACAATTCTTAAACATATTGCAATACATATTGCAGCAAGTAAACCAGAGTATCTTACTCCATTAGATGTTCCAACAGATCTGATTTCGCATGAAAGAAAAATTCAATTAGAAATAGCAATGAAGTCCGGTAAACCTTTTAATATTGTAGAAAAAATGGTAACAGGACGTATAAAAAAATTTCTTCAAGAGATTTCTTTGACAGGACAACAATTTGTTATGGATCCTACTAAAAATGTTGGTCTTGTATTAAAAGAAAAAAAAATCAATGTTTTTGATTTCGTACGTATTGAATTGGGTGAAAGTGACATTATTTAAAAAACGAATAAAATTTTTATCTTAAGTTGTTATAGTAGCAAGAAAATCATATGTGATACTTTCTATTTAGTAAATGCTATAAAATGTACAATAACTTATATATAATTCAGTAAATGTCAGATTAGTATTTATTAAAATATTAAAAATATTTTTTTTTAAAATATATTCAAAACTAAAGAGTATTTTTTATTTTCTTTCAAAATAAAAAATTGCTTTTTATTTTTATCTACTTAGGATAAAAAAATGTTTACTAATACAAAACCAGTATATCAGCGTATTTTACTTAAGCTTAGTGGCGAAGTGTTGCAAGGTTCAAAAAATTTTGGTATTGACGCTAAAGTTTTAGATCGTATGGCAAATGAAATTAAAGAATTAGTAAAATTAAATATACAGGTTGGTGTTGTTATTGGTGGTGGTAACTTATTTAGGGGTGAAGGTTTAGCAGAGGCTGGAATGAATCGTGTTGTTGGTGATCACATGGGTATGTTAGCCACAGTAATAAATGGATTAGCTATGCGTGACGCTCTGCAACGTGTCTCTATTAATGCTGAATTGATGTCTGCAATACCATTGAATGGTGTTTGCAGTAATTATAGTTGCTTAGAAGCTATTAGCTTACTTCGTAACGGTAAGGTTGTTATTTTTTCAGCAGGAACTGGGAATCCTTTTTTTACAACAGATTCAGCGGCATGTTTAAGAGGTATAGAAATTGAAGCTGATATTGCTTTAAAAGCTACTAAAGTAGATGGTATTTATTCTTCAGATCCATCAAAAAGTTTAAATGTAGTTTTTTATGATAAGTTAACTTATCAAGATGTTTTGGAGCGTGAATTGAAAGTTATGGATTTAGCTGCATTTACTTTAGCAAGAGATCACAATTTACCAATTCGAATTTTTAATATTAATAAACCTGGTATTTTGCGTCGCATCGTAGTTGGTGGAAATGAAGGCACTTTGATTACTAAGGATTAGTAAAAAATATATCAATAAATGTATCGGTTATAATTTGCTTATTTTTATAAAAATAATTATATCGATTTTATTTTTGTAAAATGAATAATTATTATTTTTTTAAAGGATTCTTATGTGATTAATAAAATAAAACAAGATACTCAAGCACGCATGCAAAAAAATATTGAAGTTTTAAAAATGCAAATGAATAAAGTTCGTACTGGTCGTGCATCTCCAGTTTTATTAGATGGTATTATGGTAAAATATTATGGATCCAGTACTCCATTAAAACAATTAGCTAATGTTATTGCCGAAGATGCACGTACATTAGCAATTACTGTTTTTGATTCTACATTAGTTTCTTCAGTTGAAAAAGCTATCATTAACTCAAATCTGGGTTTAAATCCCTATTCAAAAGGAACAATTATTCGTGTCCCTTTATTACCATTAACAGAAGAAAGGCGCAAAAATTTTATAAAAATTGTACGTAATTCTGCTGAATATGCGCGAGTTTCTGTGCGTAATATAAGACGTGAGGCTAATGATAAAATTAAGTCTTTGCTTAAATCTAAGAAAATTACTCAAGATAATGAACGTGTTGCTCAAAATGATATTCAAAAATTAACTGATATTTTTATAAAAAAAATTGATGAAGAATTACATATAAAAGAAGATGAATTAATAAAATTTTAATTATTAATTTAAAAAATTGATTTTAAATAAATTATGCAAATATTTTTTTAAATGTTTGATTTTTTATAAAAATCTTATTTTATACTTTAAATAAAATATTTTTTAGTGTTAATAAATAATAAAGTGCATATTTTTTCTAAAATATATTAAAATATAATATTAGAGCATATATATCATAAAATGATAAAATTAACCATTTTAGGTTCAACTGGTTCAATTGGTAAAACAACATTATCAGTAGTTAAAGAAAATCAAGAAAAATTTCAGGTAATAGGATTAGTTGCAAATAAAAATGTTAGTATTATGGTACAGCAATGTTTGGAGTTTAAACCACTATATGCTGCGATGTCAGATCAAAAATCGGCAAATAAGTTAAAAACAATATTACATAACCAAGGATCTAAAACTGAGGTTTTATCTGGAGAAAAAGGAATTTGTGAAGTAGCTGCACTTAATGATGTAGATCAAGTTATGTCAGCTATTACAGGAATAGCTGGATTATTACCAACTTTATCTGCTATTCGTCAAGGAAAACGAATCTTATTAGCTAATAAAGAATCGTTGATCACTAGTGGAAAACTTTTTTTTAATGCTATTAGAAAATATGGTGCTCATGTTCTTCCTATTGATAGTGAACATAATGCAATATTTCAAAGTTTGCCAATAGAAGTTCAATGTAATTTAGGATTTTCTAATTTAAAAAAACAAAGTATTGACAGAATAATATTAACAGGGTCTGGTGGACCTTTTTTTAAAATTCCTATTTCATATCTTCCGAATATGACTCCTGATAAAGCTTGTAATCATCCTAATTGGTCTATGGGGCCAAAAATTTCAGTTGATTCAGCTACTATGATGAATAAAGGTTTTGAATATATTGCAGTACGATATTTTTTTAATACTTCTAATGAAGAAATTGAAGTTATTATTCATCCACAATCTGTTATTCATTCCATGGTATGTTATCAAGATGGGAGTATAATTGCACAGCTAGGTGTCCCAGATATGAGAATACCTATTTCTTATAGTATGGGTTATCCTGAACGAATTGTTTCAGGTGCAAAAGCTATTGATTTTAAAACAATTTCTTCACTTACTTTTATGTCTCCAGATTATGAACGTTATCCATGTTTAAAATTAGCAATTGATGCTTGTTGTCATGGGCAAGCGGCTACTACTGTTTTAAATGCTGCTAATGAAATTTCTGTTGCTGCATATTTAGCAGGTAATCTGCAATTTACTGATATTGCTAAAGTTAATTTAAATATATTAGAAAAATTAACTTTTTCTGAACCTGATAGTATTGATGCAGTTTTGGAAATTGATAAAGAAGCCCGAAAAATAGCTGATGAGTATGTAAAAACTTTATCAAGTTAAAAAATATTATTTATGTATCAAAACTGCGTTATGTAATTACATTTTTATTATACTAATATATAGTGTATACTGTGAATGAAATAATATTTTTTTTATATTTTCTTATAATTAAGATATTGTATATTACATTAAAATTATAAAATTAGTATACAAATAATTGTTAATTAATTATTTATGTGTGATGACTGTATTTATAAAAAAATAGATTTATAAATAAGAATTATAAAAAAATAGATTTATAAATAAGAATTAAAAATTAAACATAAAACATATTTTATTATTTTTTAAGAATAATATTTATATTTTAATATTAGAAAAAATATCAATATAATTTATTTTTAAAAATTAAATAATAATTTTAGAATTATAAAATATAGTTTTTATGACTTAAAAAAATGAATAAATATAATTTTTATCAATAATTTTTCTGTATATATTGTTAATAAAAACTAATAATTGTCATATAATATATATAAAATATAAAAATTTATAAAAATTTTGTATTATTAAATCTATAACTTTTAAAATAATTAGAGAAAATTATATTAAGAAATATTTTTATCATAGCTTATATGTTTTATAAGTATAAATTTTTGAGATATAAAAATATTAGTGATATTTAATTATCAATTTAATTCTAGTATTTTTGAATACATATATTTAATATTTTTTTAAAATAAATAGTTTAATAGATAAAAACATTATCTTTTTTTATAAAAAAGATTATTAAAATATGTATTTGAATGATATTAAAAAATAATCAATAATAAAAATTGATAATATTTTTGTCGATTATTTTTTTTTGAGTTTTATACAAAAATTTTGATTTTTTAAAAAATAAAGATTGTTGTTAGTGTTTATTAATTTTTTTAAAATTAGATAAAGATTATATAAAATCTTTATTCACGGCATGTATTTTTAAAAATAAATTAATAAATATATTTCAAAATAATACAAATTGTAAATCATAAAATAATTAATTATTATGATTTTAAATAAATATTACTTTTTTAAAAGCAAAAACTAAAAAAGTATAAAAAATATGATAATAGTATCATTAAATATAATATAAATTATATTTGATGATATTAATTAGTATTTATTTTTTTTTGAAATTATCTGCATTTTTATTTAGATTTAAGTTATAGTTTGATATCTAATTTTGATTTCTGTGAGCAATATGTATAGATGCAGTTTATTTATAATTTTTAATTTTTATATATATTTATTTTTTAAATAAAAATACTTTTTTAGTTATCAATAAATATGTTTTTTCTTAATTTTTAGTAATCTTATTTTTATTATTCATAAAAATCACATGTAACAATTTTATTAATTTATGGTCAGGAATGCTTTTTTATGAAATTTGTATATGAGAATAATTTATACTATCGAACACCTAAGCATGTTGCTATTATTATGGATGGTAATGGTCGGTGGGCAAAAAAACATGGAAAATTAAGAATTAAAGGGCATATTGCAGGTACAGAAGCAGTAAAAAAAGCTATAAAATTTGCACTTGAAAATCAAATTCAATCTTTGACACTTTATGCATTCAGTAGTGAAAATTGGAATCGACCAGAAAATGAAGTAAGTGCCTTGATGGAACTTTTTACTCGATATTTAGGTAATGCAATTCAAAATTTAAACATACATAATATTAAATTAACAATTATTGGTGATATAAGTAGATTTCAGATTGAATTAAAAAAACTTATTAAAAATGCAATTTCTGTAACAGAAAAAAATACTGGTTTGCAGCTTAATATTGCAGCAAATTATGGTGGTCGTTGGGATATTACACATGGAATGCGTTTAATTGCCAAAAAAATTAAAAAAGGTATATTATTACCAGAAAATATTAACGAAGAAACAGTAAATGAATGTATTAGTTTACATGATCAACCAATGGTTGATTTAGTGATTAGAACTGGAAAAGAATATCGCATTAGTAATTTTCTTTTATGGCAGATTGCTTATGCTGAATTTTATTTTACCGATATACTTTGGCCTGATTTTGATGAAATAGCTTTTAGAAGTGCAGTTACAGCTTTTAGTCATCGTGAAAGACGATTTGGTAAAACCACACATGATAATGATAATATTAATTCATAAAGATAGAGACTTATTTTGTTAAATTTCAATACTCGTATGATTAGTGCTATTATACTAATTCCATTAGTTATTACTGGTATTTTTTTCTTACCTATTGATTTGTTTGGTTATGTCATTATTTTTATTATTTCACTTACTATTTGGGAATGGTGCCAGTTTTTTGGTTGGATAAAATCAATTAAAAGAATTATATTTCCTATTGTATTTTGCATAAGTTTATTGGGATTACAATTATCATTTCAAGATTTAACTAAATTAATAAAAGAGCCTTTAATTATTTGTATTTTGTATATTGGATTAATTTGGTGGGTATTTGCAACAATATTACTTATCACTTTCCCTCTTTCTGTTAGGATTTGGTCTGACTCTTTGATATTAAAAATGTTATTTTGTATTTTAACTATTTTGCCTTTTTATTGTGGAAGCTTGTTATTGCGTAGTATTAATTATGTAATTGATCCTTTTATAGGATCTCGGTTAATCTTGTATGTTATTTTATTAGTTTGGAGCACGGATATCGGTGGTTATTTTTTTGGATATTTTCTTGGAAAACATAAATTAGCAGAAAAAATTTCGCCTTCAAAAACCTTTGAAGGCATGTTTGGTGGTATAGTAACAGCAGGATTTATTGGATTTTTATTTAATTGCTGTGTTCCTAATTTAGTAATATCCAAAAATCTATTAATTAATTGTATTATTATTTTTAGTGCTATTTTAGGTGATTTAACAGAAAGTATGTTTAAAAGGCAATCTGGAATAAAAAATACTAGTAACTTAATTCCAGGACATGGTGGAGTATTAGATAGAATAGATAGTTTAATAGCGGCTACAACTGTTTTTGCAGGATTAATATTATTCTTTTTGGTTTTATAAGGTTATAAATACTATGGGATTTTTTTTTACTTTGTTTGCATTTGTTATTGCATTAGGTGTAATGATTATTGTACATGAATTTGGGCATTTTTGCGTAGCTAGATTTTACGGTATTTATATTGAGCGTTTTTCAATTGGTTTTGGAAAAACAATATGGCGTAGAGTAGATCGTTATGGTACAGAATTTGTTGTTGCTATGATTCCATTAGGTGGTTATGTTAAAATGTTAGATAAGGAAATCATTTCTACTGCAGAAAATAAAAATAATGTGTATTCAGCATTTAATAATAAAACTGTGATGGAACGTTTTGCTGTTGTAAGTGCTGGACCAATAGCTAATTTTTTATTGGCAATATTTGCATATTGGTTAGTGTATATGATTGGTGTACCGTCTGTTCGTCCTGTTATTTCAGATATTCAATCAAATTCTATTGCTGCACAAGCAAATATTTCAGCTGGTATGGAGATCAAATCTATTGATAATATAAAAACTCCTGACTGGAATACTGTTCGCATGGCTTTGATTAGTAAAATTGGAAAGAAAAAATTAAATATTCAAGTTTTACCTATTGGTTATGTAGATCCTATAAAAAAAGTTATTAATTTAAACAATTGGCATTTTGATCCAGAAAAAGAAGATCCTGTGTTATCTTTAGGTATGATGCCTGTTAGTGCTAAACAAGAACCTATTATTCGTAATATTAAACCTGGATCAGCAGCAGAATTATCTGGTTTAAAAATAGGTGATAAAATTATAAAAGTAAATGAACAAGTATTAGATGTATGGCATCCATTAATCTACTTTATTGAAAAGAGTCCTAACATTCCCTTGTTATTAACAATTGAAAGAGAGGGTAAAAATAGAGAATTAACTTTAATACCAACAGTTAAAGAAATCATAAAAAAACAAAAGGTTGGATTTGCCGGATTTGAATTATCACTTGTTCCACTTCTCAATGATTACAAAATTATTCAACAATATGGTTTATTTGGTGCATTGTATCAGGCAATTAATAATACTTGGCAATTGATACAAATAACAGTAAATATGATCGGTAAATTATTTACTGGTGATATTAAATTGACTAATCTCAGTGGACCTATTTCTATTGCAAAAGGAGCAGGTTTTTCTGCCGAGTCTGGATTAGTGTATTATCTCATGTTTATTGCATTAATTAGTATTAATTTAGGTATTATTAATTTATGTCCTTTACCTGTACTAGATGGTGGACACTTACTTTTTTTGATTATTGAAAAAATAAAAGGGGAACCAGTATCTGAACGTATACAAGATTTAAGTTATCGTGTTGGTACTGTTTTATTGATATTGTTAATGGGAATTTCACTTTTCAATGATTTTTCTCGTCTTTAATAAAGCGAAATTAGTTAGGAATATTTATAATAATAATGACGATGAAAAAGTTACTTATAACATTGCTCTTATTTTTTAGTTTTTATGCGTACAGTTCAGATTGGTTTGTAATAAAAAACATATATTTTGAAGGTTTGCAACGTATTACTCTTGATACTGCACTACTAAATATGCCAATTCAAGTAGGGGATACAATTAATAATAATCATATTAATCGCACTATTCGAGATTTGTTTTCAACTGGTAATTTTGAGGATATTAGAATTTTTCGTAACAAAGATAATCTTATTATTCGTTTAAAAGAAAGACCAATTATTGCAAATATTACATTTTTTGGCAATCAAGTTTTAAAAACTGACCTTCTTAAAAGTAATCTTGAATCTGTAAACATTCGAATTGGGGAGGTGATGAATTTAAAAAATTTAACTAATATTATTAATATGCTTACAGATTTTTATTATAGTATAGGTAAGTATAATATAAAAATAAAACCTATTATTTTAATATTACCAAATAATCAAGTACATTTGAAATTGTTTTTTTCTGAAGGAGTTTCAGCTAAGATTCAAAATATCAATATTATTGGTAATAAAATATTTAGTAAAAGTGAATTGATGAAATATTTTCAATTAAAAGATGATGTTTTTTGGTGGAATATTAATTCAGATAAAAAATATCAACAAGAAAAATTGTCTAATGATTTAGAAGCATTACGTAGTTTTTATCTTAGTAAAGGTTATGCAAAATTTACTATTAATTCTACCAATATTAGTTTAACACCTGATAAAAAAAATATTTATATTACTATAAATATAACCGAAGGAGATAAATACATTATTTCAGATATAGAATTAAATGTTGATAAAGAAGAACATTATAATGAAATTAAAAAATTAATAAAAATTGAAAATAATGTATTGTATAATGCTACTACAATCAAAAAAATAGAAAAAAATATCAAAAATCTTCTTGGGCATTATGGTTATGCATATCCAAATGTTATTACTGAGCTAAAAATTAATATTAAAAATAAAACACTTAAAGTCAATATTAATGTTGATTCTGGTCATCGTTTTTATGTTCGTCAGATTAATTTTCTTGGAAATCATATTAGCAAAGACTCTGTTTTGCGTCGTGAAATGCGACAAATGGAAGGTGCTTGGTTGGGTAATGATTTGGTTCTTTTAGGTCAAAATAGATTAAAACGTACTGGTTTTTTTGAAAAAGTTGATGTTGAGATTAAACGTGTACCAGATATATCTGATCAAGTGGATATAATATATAAGGTAAAGGAACGTAATACTGGTGCAATGAATTTTGGTATTGGTTTCGGAAGTGAAAGTGGTATCAGTTTTCAAATAGGTATTCAAGAAGAAAATTGGTTGGGTACAGGGAATGCAGTTAGTATGAGTGCTAAAAAAAATGATTATTCAACTTATGGAGAATTATCATTAACAAATCCTTATTTTAGTATGGATGGTATTAGTTTAAGTGGAAGAATATTTTATAATAATTTTAGTGCAAAAGATGCTTATTTGTCAGATTACAATAATAAAATTTATGGTATTGATACTACTTTGAGTTTTCCTTTTAACGAAAATAATATTTTTCGCATTGGTACCAGTTTTGTTCATAACTCATTATCTGATATGAAGCCTCAAGTAAGTATGTGGCGTTATTTAGCCAGTATAGGGGAAATATTAAATTTTAATGATAAAGCATGTTATGATGTTAATGATATCAGTGTTGATTTAGGCTGGATTTATAATAATTTAGATCGTGGATTTTTCCCTACATCAGGAAAAAAAATTTCTTTGAACAGTAAAATTACAATTCCAGGTTCAGATAATCAATATTATAAAATTAAATTTGATACATCTCAGTATTATCCATTAGATGAAGATGCTAAATGGATATTATTAGGTAGGACACAAGTTGGTTATGGTAATGATATTAATGGTAAAGAACTACCTTTTTATGAGAATTTTTACGCTGGAGGTGTAGGTACAGTAAGAGGTTTTAGGTCCAATAATATTGGACCTAAAGCTATTTATCTTGAAAAAAATTCATTAACTGGTCAAATAATTCCTAAATTTGATAATCCATCAATAGATGCTATTGGTGGAAATGCAATAGCAACAGCTTCATTAGAATTAATTCTCCCATTACCATTTATTGATGAAAAAAATTTGAACTTAATTAGAACATCTTTTTTTGTTGATGCCGGTACTGTATGGGATTCTCATTGGCGAAATACAGAAGCTAGTTGGAGAGTAGGAATGCCTGATTATGGTAAATTATCAAATATTCGAGTATCAACAGGGATTGCATTACAATGGATATCACCTTTGGGACCATTAACTTTTTCTTATGCTAAACCGTTAAAACATTATAAAGGTGATAAAAATGAAGAATTTCAGTTTAATATTGGTAGAACATGGTGAATATATATATTTGATTTATTTATTTTTTGTAATTTTTGAAAAATTGAAAATTAAGGAGAGTGTAGTGTGAATAAATTTTTTAGTCTAATGGGTTTCAGTATAATCTTATTTGTATCTAGTAGCGTTTATGCTGAAAAAATTGCTGTGATTAATTTTGATAAAATTTTTCAAGAAATAGCAACAAAGAAAGCTATTTCAAAACAACTTGAAAAGGAGTTTCAAGGGTCAGCTAATGAATTACAAAATATGGAAAAAGATTTACAGTTTCATGTCGAACAATTTCAAAAAAGTACAATAAAACCAAATGAGCAGGATCTTAAAAAATTTGAAGTAAAGCGAACCGATTTTCTTAAAAAAGCAGAACAATTCGAAAGGAATAATCAACGTCGTCGACAAGAAGAACATGCAAAAATATTAAAAAGTATAAAAATGGCAACTAAAGTAGTTGCTGAAAAAGAAAAGTATGATGTTATATTTGATATTAATGAGGTTATGTATCTGAAAGAGGGTCTTAATCTTAAAAATATTACCGATTTAGTTCTTAACAAGGTGAAATAATAGATGTGTTCTATTCGCTTAGCTGATTTAGCTCAGCAATTAGACGCGCAATTATATGGTGATGGTGATATAATTATTACAGGTCTTGCATCTATACATTTTGCAAAAAAAGGACAAATTACTTTTTTGTCAAATAGTCGATATCTTAAGCAATTAAAAAAATGTCAAGCTTCTGCTGTAGTGTTAAAAAAAGATTATTTATCAAATGCTAAAATAGCAGCATTAGTTGTTAATGATCCTTATCTTGCTTATGCTCGTTTAGCTCAATTTTTAGATAATACTCCTAAACCTGCTCATAATATCCATCCTTCTTCTGTTTTTTCTCAAAATGTTATTTTTGGTAAAAATGTTGCTATTGGTGCTAATACAGTTATCGAATCAGGTGTGATATTAGGTGATCAGGTTATTATCGGGGCAAATTGTTTTATTGGTAAAAATGTTAAAATTGGGAATTTTACTAGTTTATGGGCAAATGTTTCTGTTTATCATAATGTTAAGATAGGAGAAAAATGTTTAATTCAATCAAGTGTAGTGATTGGATCAGATGGTTTCGGTTATGCACATGAAGATTTGAAATGGATAAAAATTCCTCAATTAGGTGCAGTTATTATTGGTAATAACGTTGAAATTGGAGCTGGCACTACAATTGATCGTGGTGCACTAGATGATACAATTATTGGAAATGGGGTTATTATTGATAATCAATGTCAGATTGCGCACAATGTTATCATTGGTGATCATACAGCCATTGCTGGTGGTGTTATTATGGCAGGGAGTTTAAAAATAGGTAAATATTGTATGATTGGTGGTGGTAGTGTTATTAATGGACATATAGAAATTTGTGATAAAGTCACCATTACTGGTATGGGAATGGTTATACGTTCAATTAATAAGCCTGGTATATATTCTTCTGGTATTCCATTACAGCCTAATAAGATTTGGCGAAAAACAGCGGTGTTAATTATGAATATTCATTCAATAGTTAAACGATTTAAAATGTTAGAACGTAAACTTTTAAATAAAAAATGATTGAATATACTTGTTTTAATGTGTTAATTACGCTTTGTAGAATAACATACTTTAGTGTTTAAACAGAGTTTGTATTTTATGTATATAATGTTAAAAATATAAACAAGAAGAGTCTTTTCTATGAGTTATAAACATACTCTGGATATAGAAGAAATTTTAGGTTTATTGCCGCATCGGTACCCTTTTTTATTAGTAGATCGTGTCTTAGATTTTGAAAAAGGTAAATTTTTGCGTGCGGTTAAAAGTGTATCTTTTAATGAACCTTTTTTTCAAGGTCATTTTCCAGGTAAGCCAATATTTCCAGGAGTATTAATTTTGGAGGCAATGGCACAAGCTGCTGGTATTTTAGCTTTTAAGAGTGTTGGAAAATTAAAACCTGGTGAACTTTATTACTTTGCTGGCATTGATGAAGCAAGATTTAAATATCCAGTACAACCTGGCGATCAAATGATTTTTGATGTAACGTTTGTAAAAACTAAGCGTGGTTTAACACGTTTTAATGGTATAGCAAAAGTAGATGGAAAAATTGTTTGTGAAGCGACAATGATGTGTGCTAGAAGTCAGGAAGTATAAAATGAGGACTGATACTATTAATAAAACAGCGGTTATTCATCCTTCTTCTATTGTTGAAGAAGGTGCGATTATCGATGAAAATGTTTATATCGGTCCGTTTTGTTATATTGGATCTCAGGTTGTAATTGGTGCACATACTAAACTAAAATCTCATGTAATCATAAATGGGGGAACTAAAATTGGTTGTAATAATCAAATTTTTCAGTTTGTTACTATAGGTGAAGTTAATCAAGATCTGAAGTATAAAGGTGAGCAAACTCGTGTCGAAATTGGTGATCGTAATTGTATTAGAGAAAGTTCTACTATTCATCGTGGTACTATACAAGGTGGTAGTTTAACCAAAATAGGCAGTGATAATTTGTTAATGATAAATACTCATATTGCTCATGATTGTTTGTTAGGAAATTATTGTATTATTGCTAATAATGGTACACTTGGTGGTCATGTTAAATTAGATGATTATGCTATTATTGGTGGTATGAGTGCAGTACACCAATTTTGTCAAATTGGTACTCATGTAATGGTTGGTGGTTGTTCAGGAGTTTCAAAAGATGTTCCACCTTATATTATTGCACAAGGTAATCATGCTACACCTTATGGTGTTAATATTAAAGGTTTAAGACGTCGTGGTTTTGATAAAGAATCATTACATGCTATAAAATATGCATATAAAATTCTTTATCGTTGTGGTAAATCATTAGATGAAGCTCGTGATATATTATCAGAATTAGGAAAAGAAAATCAATATATAAAAATATTGAATGATTTTTTAGAGTATTCTGCACAGTCAAATCGTGGAATTATTCGTTAAGAAATACTTGAATAGGAGAATTTTATGACGAATAGTCGTCATTTTTCAATTCAAGCAAGACCTTTAATTATTGGTCTTGTTGCAGGAGAAATATCAGGGGATATTCTTGGTGCATCTCTTATTCGTACACTAAAAGCACACATACCTCATATACGTTTTATTGGAATTGCAGGTCCATTAATGAAAAAAGAAGGTTGTCAATCATGGTATGAAATAGAAGAACTTTCTGTTATGGGGATTGTTGAAATTTTTGCAAGATTGCCTAGATTATTAAAAATTCGATCTGATTTAATTAAACGTTTTTTGAAATTACAACCTGATATTTTTATTGGTATAGATTCACCTGATTTTAATATATCTCTTGAAAAAAAATTAAAAAAAAACGGTATAAAAACTATTCATTATGTCAGCCCTTCTTTTTGGGCATGGCGAAAACGTCGTATTTTTAAAATAGGAAAATCTACAGATTTGGTACTCGCTTTTTTACCTTTTGAAAAAAAAATTTATGATTATTATAAGATACCTTGTTATTTAATAGGTCATACAATGGCCAATAATATACCTTTAAAACCTAATAAAAAAAATGCACGATTACAATTAAAAATACCTAATGATGCTAAATATTTAGCTATTTTACCCGGTAGTCGGTGTGCTGAAGTTGAAATGTTAACTAAAGATTTTTTATATGCTGCAGAAATTTTAATTCAAGAATTTCCAAAATTAAAAATTTTGGTTCCTTTGGTTAATAAAAAATGTCGTGATAAATTTGAAGCTATTTATCAAGAAATTGGAGTAAAATTGCCATTAGAAATTGTAGAAGGTCAAGCATTATTAGTTATGATTTCTGCAGATGTGACTTTATTAGCTTCAGGGACAGCTACATTAGAATGTATGTTGGCAAAATGTCCAATGGTAGTTGGATATCGTATGCAAGTAATTACTTATTGGTTAGCAAAATTTTTTATTAAAACATCTTATATTTCTTTGCCTAATTTATTAGCAGGAGATAAATTAGTTCAAGAATTTATACAATATGGGTGTCAACCTAAAAAATTAGCTCAATCACTTAAAGATTTATTAATTAATTTAAATACAGTTAAAAGACTAAAGAAGAAATTTTTAGAATTACATAAAAGTATTCGTAGTAATGATGATGAAAAATTAGCAAAAGTTGTTTTAGAACTTACTAAAAAATGAATTTTTATTAATACAGATATTTTGTTTTTATTATAAAAACGTATTTTTTAAAATAAAAGATAAATATTAAGAGTATCAAGGTGATAGTTTAGTCATTAAAGATTTTTTAATCAGAATTCAATTAGCTTATTAAAACTCCGATATTGTTATTTTTATAAAAAATTCTTATATCAATTAATTTTATAGTAAAATATTTTTTATAAAAATATAATATCAGAAAAAATTTTGATATTTTATTAGAATTTATATTTTTTTTGTAATAATTTATAAGAGCTGATTAAAAATGTCTGAACCACGTTTTGTACACTTACGTGTACATACTGATTATTCTATTATAGATGGATTAATAAAAATTGATGCATTAATTCATAAAGTAGCAGAATTGGGTATGCCAGCATTAGCAATAACTGATTTCACTAATTTATATGGATTGGTAAAATTTTATGTTACTGCACATAATTTTGGAGTAAAACCAATTATTGGAGCTGATTTTTATGTAGAAAATGAATTATTAGGTGGTGAAATTACACATTTAACGATTCTTGTTAAAAATAATAAAGGTTACCATAACTTAATATTACTTATTTCTGCAGCTTATCAAAAAGGTTATGGAGTAATTGGTCCAACAATAAAAAGAGAATGGTTGATTGCACATAAAGAAGGATTATTATTACTTTCTGGTGCTTGTATGGGAGATGTTGGTAAATGTTTATTACGTAAAAATACAAAACTACTTGAGAAGTGTTTGGAGTTTTATCAAACTTATTTTCATAATAATTATTATTTAGAACTTATTAGAACAGGATTACCTAATGAAGAAAATTATTTGTATCAAGCTGTGAATTTAGCAGAAAAAACAGGTATACCAGTAGTTGCTACAAATAATGTAAGATTTATGAATAGTGATGATTTTTCAGTACATGAAATACGTGTCGCTATTCATAATGGTATTACTTTATCTGATTCAAAACGATCTAAAAATTATAGCCCTCAACAATATTTACGTAATGAAGAAGAAATGGTTGAATTATTTTCTGATATCCCTGCAGCACTTAGAAATAGTGTTGAAATTGCTAAGCGTTGTAATGTGATTATTCGGTTAGGTGAATATTTTTTGCCAAAATTCCCTACAGGTGATATGGATACAAAGGATTTTTTGATTCGATATGCTAACATTGGTCTTGAAAAACGTTTAAATTTTTTATATCCAGACAAAAAAAAGAGAGATAAAAAAAGACTTAAATATATCAAACGTTTAAATACTGAATTAAAAGTAATTAATGAAATGGGTTTTCCTGGTTATTTTCTTATTGTAATGGAGTTTATTCAATGGGCAAAAGATAATAATATTCCTGTTGGCCCCGGTCGTGGTTCAGGTGCTGGTTCATTAGTAGCATATTCATTAAAAATTACTGATTTAGATCCTTTAAAATTTGATTTATTATTTGAACGTTTTCTAAATCTTGAGCGTATTTCTATGCCAGATTTCGATATAGATTTTTGTATGGAAAAACGTGATCAAGTCATTGATCATGTTGCACAAATGTATGGTCGCGACGCGGTTTCACAAATTATTACTTTTGGTACAATGGCAGCAAAAGGCGCAATTCGAGATGTAGGTAGGGTGCTCGGTTATTCATATAGTTTTGTTAATCGGATTTCTAAATTGGTTCCTTTTGAACATGGTATTACTATAAAAAAAGCATTAGTTTTAGAGCCACAACTGCAAGAAATTTATAACCAAGAAGAGGAAGTAAAGGAATTAATAGATATTGCTTGTAAACTCGAAGGTATAACTCGTAATGCTGGTAAACATGCTGGGGGTGTAGTTATTGCACCTACAAAAATCACAGATTTTACACCATTATATTGTGATTCAGAAGGAAAAAATCCACTTACACAATTTGATAAGAATGATGTTGAATATGTAGGTTTAGTGAAATTTGACTTTCTTGGTCTTAGAACATTGACTATAATCAAGTGGGCATTAAAAATGATTAATGATCGTCGATTTCAAAAAAAATTAAAAAGTATTGATATAAACAGTATTCCATTGGATGATGAAAGGTGTTTCGATTTGTTGCGTAAAGGGGAAACAACAGCAGTATTTCAATTAGAATCTAATGGAATGAAAGATTTAATTAAAAGATTACGACCAGATTCTTTTAATGATATGATTGCTTTAATTGCACTTTTTCGTCCTGGTCCATTACAATCAGGAATGGTTGATAATTTTATTAATCGTAAGCATGGAAGAGAAAAAATTTCTTATCCTGATGTTTTATGGCAACATGAGTTATTAAAACCAATTTTAGAATCTACATATGGTATTATTCTTTATCAAGAACAAGTGATGAAAATTGCTCAAGTACTTGCTGGTTATACCTTAGCTGAAGCAGATATGTTACGTCGAGCAATGAGCAAGAAAAAACCAGAAGAAATGGTTAAGCAGCGATTTATTTTTAAGAAAGGAATAATCAAAAATGGTATTGATAAAAAGTTAGGAATGAAAATTTTTAATTTGTTAGAAAAATTTGCCGGTTATGGTTTTAATAAATCACATTCTACTGCTTATGCCTTAGTTTCTTATCAAACACTGTGGTTAAAAACACATTATCCAGCTGAATTTATGGCAGCTGTTCTAACTGCAGATATGGATAATACTGATAAAATAGTTACTTTAATTGATGAATGTTGGCGTATGAAGTTAAAAGTTTTACCACCTGATATTAATACTGGATTGTATAATTTTCATGTTAATGAAAATAATGAAATTCTTTATGGAATAGGTGGAATTAAGGGTATTGGTGAAGTTCCAGTAGAAGCTATTATTAAATCTCGTGAAAAAGATGGTTATTTTAAAGAAATTTTTGATTTTTGTAAACGAATTGGTACTCAAAAACTTAACCGTAGAGTAATGGAGAAATTAATTATGTCAGGTGCTTGTGATCATTTAGGTCAACATCGTGCAGAATTAATGTTTGCATTAAAAGATGCATTTAAAATAGCTGATCAACATGCTAAAGCAGATGCTATTGGACAAAGTGATATGTTTGGTAAATTAATTGAAGATCCTGAAGCTATAAAAAAAACATATGATAATATACCTAAATGGAATGAAAATCTTTTATTAGAAAATGAGCGTGAAAGTTTAGGTTTTTATTTAACTGGGCATCCTATTAATGCTTATTTATCAGAAATTAAACGTTATATTACTGGATTACGTTTAAAAGATGTTACTCCATCTCTTAATGGAAAGACATCAACAGTGGTTGGTTTAGTATCGAAAGTTAAGATTATTACCACTAAAAATTCTGATAAAATAAGCATATGTACTTTGGATGATTGTTCTGGACGTTTAGATATAATACTTTTTTCAGATGTGTTACAAAAATATAAGCATTTGGTAGAAAAAAACAAAATACTAATTGCTACAGGAAAAATTAGTTTTGATAATTTTCATGGTTTTTGCAAAATGTCTGTTTACAAATTAATCGAACTTAGTCAAGCACGAGAAAAATATTTAAAAAGTATTTGTATTTTATTAAAAGAAAAAATAACTTCTAGTGAAGAATTGTTAAAAAATCTTAATAGAATATTAGAACCTTATTGTTCAGGTAAAGTTCCAGTTTATCTTTATGATAATAATCATCAAAAGAAAGAAGGTCGCGCTAAATTAAATTTAGTTTTTACTTGGCATGTTATTCCTACAGATCATCTTTTAAGTGAATTAAGAATGTTTTTAAGTAATCAGAATATTGAATTAAAATTTGATTAATAGGAAATTTATGACCCTTAATTTTTTAGATTTTGAACAACCAATTGTTGATTTAGAAGAAAAAATTAATTCTTTAATGACAGTAAATCGTCAAGATACCAAATTAGATATTGATTTAGATGAAGAGATTGCTAAATTACATGAAAAAAGTGTAGAACTGACTAAAAAAATTTTTTCTAATTTGTGTGCTTGGCAAATTTCTCAACTAGCTCGTCATCCAATGAGACCTTATACTTTGGACTATGTTCAACATATATTTACTCATTTTTACGAATTAGCTGGTGATCGCGCTTATGCTGATGATAAAGCAATTGTTGGTGGTTTAGCTCGATTAAATGGACGTCCAGTAATGATTGTTGGTCATCAAAAAGGACGTGAAATAAAAGAAAAAATTCGAAGAAATTTTGGCATGCCAGCACCAGAAGGATATCGTAAAGCTTTGCGATTAATGAAAATTGCTGAGCGTTTTAATTTACCTATTATTACTTTTATTGATACACCTGGTGCTTATCCTGGTGTTGGTGCTGAAGAACGTGGTCAGTCTAATGCAATTGCAAGTAATTTATGTGAAATGTCTCAATTTTCTGTTCCTATTATTTGTACAGTTATTGGAGAAGGAGGTTCTGGTGGTGCATTAGCAATTGGAGTAGGGGATAAAGTTAATATGCTACAATATAGCACTTATTCTGTTATTTCTCCAGAAGGTTGTGCTTCTATTCTTTGGAAAACTGTTGAAAAAGCTCCAGTGGCAGCTGAAGCAATGGGAATTACAGCTTCTCGTTTAAAAGTACTTAAACTTATTGATAATATTGTTGAAGAACCACTTGGTGGTGCACATCGAAATTATACGCAAATTGCTAATAATCTTAAAAATCGTATTTTAGATGACTTAAAGGATATCGATTTACTGACTCCTGAAGATTTAAAGAATTATCGTTATCAACGTTTAATGGAATATGGTTATTGTTAAATTTAAATATTAATAATTTATTTTTAAATTTATAAATGATTTAAAAAAATAATTGATTACATTTTGTTCATATTTTAACAGTGAATTATTATAAAATAATAAAATATGATTTTTTTTTGAAAAAAATTGAAAGGGTAATTTAATTCTTTAATGTGATGAAATCATTTTAGATAATTTTCTTCAAATAATTATGTTTGTTAATGAAATAATATTTTTAAAAAAAATTATTAAGAATCTTGGTTCTATCGAAAATCTATTAGTAGGTTTTAGCGGTGGATTAGATTCAACGGTATTATTACATGCATTAGTAAGATTACGTGAAATCATAAACCCTAATTTAAATATTCGTGCGCTTTATATTCATCATGGAATTAATTATAAAGCTGATAATTGGTTAATTCATTGTAAAAAAATATGTTTAAATTGGAAAGTAGAATTTTATTCACAATCTATTCATATAGATTCAATTAAACATGGTATAGAAGGAGGAGCACGTATTGCTCGATATCAAGCATTTCGTAAAATATTATTACAAAAAGAAGTTTTGTTAACGGCACATCATTTAGATGATCAAGTTGAAACTTTTTTATTAGCATTAAAACGTGGTAGTGGGCCAACTGGGTTATCTTCTATGCCAGTTTCTATGCCATTTTTTCATACTTATTTAATAAGACCATTATTATCTTTTAGTCGTAAAGAATTAGAATTATATGCAAAAAAAAAATTACTTTATTGGATAGAAGATGATAGTAATCAAAATGAATTTTATGATCGTAATTTTTTAAGGTTACGTATTATTCCACATTTTTGTAAGAGATGGCCTAATTTTTCTCATGCGGTTTTTAGAAGTGCTAGTTTGTGTGCAGAACAAGAAGCTTTGTTAAATGAATTTTTAGAAGATTGTTGTTTACGTTTAATTACAAATGAAGGAGCATTAAAAATAAACGATTTGGTTAGTTATTCTAAAATTAAGCGTAATGCGATATTACGACGTTGGTTTCGTTTGCATAAAATTTTAATGCCTTCCTGTCTTCAATTACATATAATTTGGCAAGAAGTAATATGTGCGAGAAATGATGCAAAACCAGAATTTGTTTTAAAAAAAAATGTTATTCGTCGTTTTCAAAAAAAGTTATGGATTTTGCCAAAATTCAAAGATATTAGCAATATTTGTTTACCATGGCATCTTTCTAGACCTCTTATATTGCCTGATAATTTAGGTACCTTAATGATTACAAATCATGGAATCGGTTTTCGTTTTCCATTTTTTGATGAAGAAGTTACTGTTCGATTTGGAATAAAAGGAAATATTAAAATTATTGGACGTCAACATTCTAGAAAAAGTAAAAAATTATGGCAGGAATTAGGTATTGCGCCTTGGTTAAGAAAAAGAATTCCTTTGATTTATTATAATGATGTACTTATTACAGCTGTTAATGTTTTTGTTACAGAAGAAGGGAGGTGTATTGATGGGGTAGAACTTAAGCTGAATTTAATAAAAGAATAAACTTTATTTGAATATTTTTTTATGTATGTGGTATTTCTAAAATATTATTTTTGATAATTTCTAATAAAATTATTCATTGATATAAGAATACGATAATTGATGAAAATAATTAATAATTTTTTTTTAAAAACTAAAAACTAATATTCAGTAGATTTAATACTTATTTTAAAATTATATTTGGTATTAAGTTTTTTTATAAAATATGAAGATTTATGCTAAATGTTATTTCATATATAATAAATTAGCTACATTTTTTTTTTAAAAAATGAATTATTTCAAGAAGATTAATAAATTCTTTTACATTATTTCTTCTATTTTTATATTCTACTTGGTTTTTATGTAAATAAGATTCACTAATTATTATCATATGTGGTATTCCAATAAGTTCTATATCAGCAAACATTATACCCGGTTGTTCTTTACGATCATCAAATAATACATCAATATCATTTTTTGTTAATTGATAATAAATTTTTTCAGCAATTTCTCGCACAAAATGTGATTTATGCATATTTATAGGTATAATTGCAACTTGAAAAGGTGCAATAGAATCATTCCAAATAATACCTTTATTGTCATGGTTTTGTTCTATTGCTGCTGCAATAATTCTTGTGATACCAATACCATAACACCCCATAGTAATCGTTTGATGATATCCATTTTTATTTTGAACAGTAAAATTCATTGCCTTAGAATATTTTTCTCCAAGCTGAAAAATATGACCAACTTCAATTCCACGTTTTATTTGTAGTGTTCCTTTTTCATCTGGGCTAGGATCTCCTGAGACGACGTTCCGTAAATCATAAATATGAGGTATAGAAATATCTCTTTGCCAATTAATACCAAAATAATATTTATTATCAATATTAGCTCCAGCAGTAAAATCGCTCATTACTGCAACACTCTTGTCTATGATTATTGGTATGAACAAGTTTATAGGGCCTAATGTATGTGGATTAATTTTCAATATTTTTCTTATTTCTTCTTTTGTGGCAAATTTTAATGGAGTAGCGATTAAAGGATGTTTTTCTGCTTTTTTTTTATTTAATTCATGATCAGCACGGATTAATAAAGCAACAAGTTTATGGCTATTATTTTGTACGCCGATTACTATTATAGTTTTTACGATTTTTTCAATAGGTAAATTATATAATTTTGCTAATTCAGTAATATTTTTTATGTTAGATGTATTGACAAGACGCATATTTTTAGTAGGTTTAGGACGTTTTGTAAGACAAATGGTTTTTGCTAATTCAATATTAGCTGCATAATTTGATTGATTGGAAAAAACAATATTATCTTCTCCACTATCAGCTAATACTTGAAATTCATGTGATATATTACCACCAATAGATCCAGTATCTGCTTCTACGACTCTAAAATTAAAACCAATACGTGTAAAAATTGTACTATATGTTTTGTACATAATATCGTAAGTTTTTTGAAGCGAATTTTGATCGATATGAAATGAGTAAGCGTCTTTCATGATAAATTCACGAGAACGTATAACTCCAAAACGTGGTCTAATTTCGTTACGAAATTTTGTTTGGATTTGATATACATTCAATGGTAATTGTTTATAAGAAGTAATTTCATTACGTATAAGATCAGTAATCACTTCTTCATTAGTAGGTCCAAGTACAAAAGATTCGTTACCATGATACATAAAACTAAGTAATTCTGGTCCATATTGTTCCCATCGACGACTTTTTTTCCATAATTGTGCAGGTTGAACTATTGGCGTAGAAATTTCAATTGCACCAACTTGGTTCATTTCTTCACGAATGATATTTTTAATTTTTTTTAATACTCGAATACCAGTTGGTAGCCAGTCATACAATCCAGAAGCAAGTTTACGTATCATACCCGCTTTGAGCATTAGTTTATGACTAATCACTTCAGTATCTGAAGGAATTTCTTTCAAAGTAGAGAGAAGATATTGACTTGTTCGCATTTTTTATTTTTTCCATAAACAATAAGTTTTAGTAAAAAATATTTTGATTTTTTTAACAGTGAATTAATAAATGTTAAAAAGAGATAATATATTTTTAATATTTTAAAAGTAAAATAACTATTATAGTTTAAAATAAACATAGTGTGAAATTTTAATATTAAATAAATGCTAACTTTAAGTAAATATGATTTTTTAAGATAAAAATACATCATTTTATGTAAATTTTTCTCAATATCATTTTAACTAATTATGTTTTAACTAAATTTAAGATTAATATTTTTAATTATGTAGTTTTTTAAAACTTTTATTTCTTTTAATTATTGTTAAATTTTAATATTAAAATATTAATTTTTTATTAGTTATTTGGTATATTAATAATATTGTAATATTATATTGTAGTTATATATCAGAAAATATAGCATAAATACTAAAATTTAAAATAAAATATAGATGATTAAGATATATATCAAAAATATGTTTTTTAAGATATTGATATTTTTGTAGATTTATATAAATTTATGATTAGAAAAAATTGTTAATTTTTACATTTAACATATTTTTTATAAAGATATGTAATTTTTATTAAAAAATAAAAAAAGATTATATTTTTGTAAAATTTATAACATATAATAAGTTAATATTTAACATTGTATAAATGTTTTTTATATATTTTTAAAGAGCAATATTATTTATTAATTAATTAGTTATAAATTTATAATTGTGATCTCTAATGCTTTTAAAAAAATATTTAAAATAAAAATCAAATTTTTAATATTAGTAAATAAATTATTTGTAATGCAATAAAAAACAGAAATGTTAAAAAATAAATTAATAAGAGAAAAAACTTTGAAATATAAAAATTTAAATCTTAATAAATTTTGTTCTTATTTTAATTTGATACGTCTTAATAAACCTGTAGGTATTTTTCTTTTGTTATGGCCTACTTATTGGGCACTATGGTTATCTAATCGTGGATTACCAGATTTTTATATTTTGTTCATTTTCACTACTGGTGTGTTTTTGATGCGTTCTGCTGGTTGTGTTGTTAATGATTATGTTGATAGAAAGTTTGATGCTTATGTTACTCGAACTAAAAAACGTCCATTAGTAAACTGTAGTATAAGTATACGAGAAGCAAAAAATATTTTTTTTTGTTGATTATTTCTTCTTTTTTATTAGTTTTGACTTTGAATAAGAAAACAATTGTGTTATCTGTTTTTGGTTTACTATTAACTGTAATTTATCCTTTTTTTAAACAATTTAGTTATTTTCCTCAAATAATATTAGGGATTACATTTGGTTGGTCAATTCCGATGGTTTATTCAGCGGTTATTAATTCTTTTCCTTTAGAATGTTGGTTGTTATTTTTAGTAAATATTATTTGGTCTGTTATTTATGATACTCAATATGCAATGGTTGATCGTAATGATGATATAAAAATTGGTATAAAATCAACGGCAATTATTTTTGGAAGATTTGATAAATTAATTATTTTTATTTTACAAATATCTATGTTGTTGATATTATTTTATATGAAATATCAAATAAATTTAGGTATAACTTATTCTATAAGTTTAATATTAATGTTGGGTATTTTTGTTTATCAACAAATATTAATAGTTAATCGCCAGCCAATCTTATGTTTTAAAGCATTCATGAGTAATAATTATGTCGGTTTGCTATTATTTATCGGTATTTTCTTAAATTTTTAACACTTTTACAATGTGTTATTTGAAATTTTATTTACACTTTCAATGGTAAAACGTACTGCAGTAGATATTAATTTGATAATAATATGATATATTAATTTTGAATTTAATATAATAATCATATTACCTTCCTTATTAATATAACCTTGTTTTTTTAAAG
Organism: Arsenophonus symbiont of Ornithomya chloropus; assembly: GCF_964026495.1. Taxonomy (NCBI): domain Bacteria; kingdom Pseudomonadati; phylum Pseudomonadota; class Gammaproteobacteria; order Enterobacterales; family Morganellaceae; genus Arsenophonus; species Arsenophonus symbiont of Ornithomya chloropus. Next base: position 394,551 of record NZ_OZ032148.1, read on the forward strand.
TATTGAGCAGAGTTGAAAAACTTATTTTATCAAAAAATTCTAATGTATTAATGCCATGTAAGATAGAAATATATTTAGCAAGTATATAAGTTTCTTTTTCTAAAATTGTTCGACTAATTTTATGTGTTTTATTAAGTAACGCAAGTGTAATAGCGTAGCGTGCTAATATTTCTTTTATATTTGCCGCTAATAGTTGTAAAGTAAATATATTTTTTTTATTAATATTTATACAATCTTTATTTTTAAATATTAACTGTTGACGTATTAATTCATCTATTAGAATTTCAATTATATCAGATAATTCTTCAAGATTATATTTAATAAAAAATTCCGCTTTTACAAAAGGATAAACAAGTTTTATTTGACGATAAATTTCATTTAAATGAATATGATTATTATGTAATATAATATTAGCTAATAAAGCGGGTAAGATTAGTAAATGTGTGATATTATTTCTGTAGTAAGTCATTATTACTATATTTTTTTTTGGTATTAAGATAATATCATCTATTTTATTTTTCTCAATTATAATTTTTTTTAATTTTAATGCTTCATCTACAAGAAAATCAGCAGTATTTTTAGGCATCGTACTTTCATTGCTATAAGGAACATTTTTAAAAAGTTCTAAATAAAATTGAATTTGTTTAAGAAGTTGTTTTTTTGTTAACACACCTTCTTTAGAAGCTAATAAAGCTGTAGCACATAAATTGATTGAATTAACAGCAGTTGCATTATTAATGCTCACCATAATGTTATGAGCTAGTTTTGTTACAGCTGAATTTAGCCATATTGGACGTTGTGTTTGAATGATATTTGAAGATTGATGCCATTTTGGAATAAATTTGTTTAAATAGTTTTTTAGTTTAATAGGTTGACCAAAATTTACATAACTTTTTCCAAGTTTTCGTAATTTGAATAAACTTTTAAATATCGTGAATAAATTTTCTTTTTCTTTTTTTGCACCTTGTAGTTCTTTGATGTAGCTACCCACTTCCAATACATGATCGTAACCTATGTAAATTGGAACAATAGTAATTGGATGTATATCTTCTCTTAGCATTGCTTGTATAGTCATGGAAAGCGTACCTGTTTTTGGTGCTAGTAACCGACCAGTTCGAGAGCGTCCTCCTTCAATAAAATATTCAATTGAGTAACCACGCGAAAATAATTCACTAAGATATTCACGAAATATATTAGAATATAATTTATTTCCATTAAATGAACGACGAATAAAAAAAGCACCTAAGTGACGAAAAATTTGTCCAATAGGCCAAAAATTAAGATTTGAACCTGCAGCGATATGAGGAGGAACTAAACCTTGATGATATAGTACATAAGAAAGCAATAAATAATCCATATGACTACGATGACATGGAATATATACAATTTCATTAACATCTTGTGCTAATTGACGTACACGTTCAGCATGTTGTACAGTAATACCTTGATAGAGTCTATTCCATGTCCAACTTAATATACGATCGGTAATACGGATTGCTTCATAGGAAAAATTGGCAGCAATTTCTTCCATTATATTAATCGCATTTTTTTTTGCTTTTTTAAGTGAAATTCTCTTTATTTTTGCTTCATCTTCAATAGATTTTTCAATTATTTTTAATTTTAATAGTTTATCAAATAAATTATTTTTTATAGGTAGTTTAGGGCCAACGGCTGCTAATCTTTGTCTTAAATAATAAATACGAGCTACTCGAATAAGTTTCTTGACTATAAATTTATCATTGCCATGTTCATAAACCATTTTTCTTAAAAAAATACTAGGAGAAAATTGGACAAAACTATCACGTCCTAACCATATAATGGATAAAAATTTTTGAATTCCATGAAGAAAATGTAAGGAAGATTTTTTGAAATGAGCTTCACGACCAGGTGCTCTTCCAAACATTACTGATACAGGTAGTAATTGAATATTTAATTCTGGATTATGAAAATGAAGATCAAGGTAAGCAATAAATGTTTTTATTGATTTTTTTTGGTTTGATGTATAGTAACGAAATATTTTTGGTTTATCATCAATAAATAAGCAAGCAGGTAATTTTATTTTATTTATTGTAATAGGATGCAGGGGGTCAGGTAAACCTATAGAAAAACATTGTTGTCGTAATGTTAACAAATCTGTTTTTGAATAATATGGTAACACATATAAAAAAGAATGTGTCGTATCAAGATTCAGATCTTTGATTGGATCTGGCGGTATTAGTTTACTTTTTACAAGAAATTTTATTGCTAAATATAATAAATTATAGTGAATTTTGTACCAAAATGACATATATTAGCTATGGCCTCTTATTTAAATTCTACATAAGTATATCATAAATAAGAATTTTAATCTTTTTTTGAATATATTTATGCTAAATTTATGAAGTATTATAAAAAATTAAATGTGATATTTAATATTTTTTAAAAATTGAAGAATTTAATCTCAAAAGATTTTTAGTAACTTTAGCAAGTTTAGATTATATTTGTATATTATTAATTTACATATATCATAAATTTTATATTATGAATCATAAGTTAATAAATTCAGATTTGCTTAATTTTATTTTTAGTTAGTAAATCAGTTAAGTATTTTATAACCTTTTAAATAATGAAATGCTATAAAATCTATTTTTAAAAATTCTACATTTTTGATACAATTATTACTAATTTAATTTACTAATTTAATTAAGTAACGCATTTTTATTAATGTAAAAATTACATTTAAATTTAAATTATCTTGTATCTTAAATATTATAAATTATTCTAAATTTAGATATATTAATTATATACGTATTTACTAATACTAAGAGTAAAAAGAATAGAAATAAAACTTTATATTGATTGAATAATTTTTTATTTTTACGTTATGGTTATGATTTTTATTTTAAGAGTATTTTTTTAAAAAATTTAAATTTTTAACATTACATAAGTATTATTTTGTGTTTTTAATTATGGTTCTTTGAAAATTCTGATTAACCTTATTTTTAAAATAATTTTTTTAATTAAAATCTTAATATTTTAGTGTATATATTTCAAATAAAATATTAGCATCTAATATTTATTATTTTTTTCGAATATTTTTATTTAAACAGTAATTTTTATTTGCAATAAATCGTTAGAGGTTTAGTACTTTCTTTTAAAAACTAAGGAGAAGCAATTTATACTATAATATATAAAATATAATTTATTTGTAAAGTACTTTTACATGTAATGTAAAAAAAATTTACTATCGTTTTGTGCTAAATGTTTAATAATTTTTTAAAATTATATGCTATGTATATAGCAAATAGTATTGCTTTTTGTAATAAAAATCTAAAAATACTTTTTAAATAAATGTTTATAAGATTTTTTTATAAAAAAATATATATATTTTAATAAATTATTTTTTGAAAATAATTTTTATGAGTTTATTTAAACTTTAAATTCTATAGATTATTGATTATAAAATAATAATTATTTTTTATGGATTGGATAATTTTAATAATAAATTATAATAATAATTTTTAATATTTCAAATTATGAATTTTTATTATATACTGTATTATGATATATATAAAATTTAAATTGAAATATAAACTATTATATATTTAGGTAAAATTATATCAAATATTTTTAATGATTATTAGCATAATTTGTATTAATTTATGTTTATTAAAATATCATATATTTATAGATGAAATTTATTAATAATTATTTGTTATATTTTTTTAAATGATATAATAAAAAATTTCATATAATAATTAAATATCAAAAAATGTAATTTTTAATTAACTAAAATATTTTCAATTAAGTTTAAAAATCTATATTCATTATATGAATTTATTTTTGATTATATTCATTTTTAAAGTAATGAGTATCGTATCACTATTTTGATGTAAGTTTGAAATTTAATTTCTTGAAATTATAGAATCATAAATTTAGAATATAAGAGATTTTTTATTCTTTGAATTGATAAAGCAAGCAGATTATGTTCTCTTTTGGAGTTTTTATCATGAATGAGAGAGTAAATTGGCAACCAAATATATCTATTAATAATTTATTAAAAAGATCTAAAATTATTAATGAAATTAGACGGTTTTTCATTGATCGTGGTGTAGTAGAAGTTGAAACACCTGTATTAAGTAAATTTACAGTAACCGATGTTCACCTTTTTCCTTTTGAAACTCAATTTATTGCTCCTTTTATTAATGATAATATTAAAATGTATATGATCACAAGTCCAGAATATCATATGAAGCGTTTAATAGCTGCAGGTAGTGGACCAATATATCAAATGATAAAATCTTTTCGTAACAAAGAAAAAGGACGTTATCATAATCCAGAATTTACTATGTTGGAATGGTATAGACCAAATTATGATATGTATAGACTTATTGATGAAGTAGATGATTTGTTACAACAAATTTTAGACTGTGTACCTACAAATAGACTTTCATATCAACAAGTATTTCAACGTTATTTAAATTTTGATCCATTATCTCTAGAGTTAAACAAAAAAATATTATGTGATGCAGCATTCAAGTTAGGTCTAAGCAACGCATATAGAGAAAAAGATAAGGATATTTTGTTACAATTTTTGTTTACAATTGGGATTGAGCCTCATTTAGGAAAAGAAGAACCAACAGTTATTTATCATTTTCCTGCATCTCAAGCATCATTGGCTAAAATTAGTAAAGAAGACAATAGGGTTGCAGAACGTTTTGAAGTTTATTTTAAAGGTATCGAATTAGCTAATGGTTTTTGTGAATTAACTGATAAAGAAGAACATAAAAAACGTTTTGAAAATGATAATAATACTAGAAAAAATATTGGTTTACCTATACAACCAATAGATAAATATCTTTTAACTGCATTAGATCAAGTTATGCCTGATTGTTCTGGTGTAGCTTTAGGTATTGATCGACTACTTATGTTGGCTTTGAAAACAGAAAACATTACTGATGTTATGTCTTTTTCTATAGAACGTGCCTAAAATAATTTTACTAAATATAGAACTACTATTTCTTGATTTTATTTTTTTGAGTAAAATAATATGGAATTTAAATATAAATGTATAAAATAAAAGCACAAATAAAATATAAATGAGTTGTTAAAAAATAGTGTGTTCGGTTATGGTGTTATTTAAAAATAGATTAATTCATAAATTATTTTTTATGATAAATTTATAAAAATGTTAATAATATATTTTTTTATAAAACATAGTTGTTTGTGAATTATAATAATTATTATAGATAAATAGAAATTTTTTATATGCATAATATTAATTTAATGTATTAAAATTCTTTTTTTATCATCACAAATAATATTTAAAAAAATAATAATATTACAGTATAAGATATTATTAGTTAAAATATTTTTGCAATATTTCAAAATTTTTTAAAAAGTGGAAAAAATAATATATATTAAATATTTTTTAAAAAAGAGATAATATATTTTTTAATTAATTTAATTAGATATAAACAATAACATTACTTTTAATTATGATATATTGTAATTATGATATATTGTGTGACAATATTAATAGTAATATAATTAATAGTAATATATAAGATACTATTTTTTATTCTAATCATCATGTAATGTATCAAGAGATAAATATGTCGTCTTTTTTTTGTGATTTTAATCAAATTCTTGATATACAGGGTTTACGTTGTCCTGAATCAATGATGATGATAAGAAAAAAAATCCGTCAGATTCGTATAAATGAAAAATTATTTATTATTACTAATGATCCATCAGTAATTGTGGATATCCCAGCTTTTTGTCGTTTTATGCAGCATGATCTTATATTACAAGAAACTCAAAAATTACCATACTGTTATGTAATTTTAAAAAAAAATTAATATTTGTTTAATAGTGAATGCATATATTTTTTAATGAATTCTGATAAATATTTTTAGATGATAATATATTTTTTTTGTATTTAAAACCTTTTTTATTTTTTTTGTTTTTTATTTTAAATTATTATATTATTTTAATATGTATGATATTAATTTTATAATAATTCTAATACTAATTAGATTTTATATACAGCGCAATGCTTATTAAGTAGAAAAATGTTAATTTTTTATCTTATCATGAATTATCATATTTTAATTTTTATATAAAAATTATTGTTTTTTATAAAATAAAATTTGCTGAAAATAATCTTTGAATTATATTTTTAGGTTATTAGTTTATGTTTTATTAATGATTATTATAAAAAATTTTTTATTTATATAATTAAGATTAAAATATTTTTTTTGTTATTAATCTTTCTTAAAATAATTAATTTTTTATTCTAAAAAAATGTTTTTTGTATTAAAGAAAAATATGTTTTCAAAACATGATTTTTTTTCAGATGGTAATTAATTTAATTACAAATTTGTAGTTTATTTTTAATTTTGATTGTTTATTATAGAAAATTGCTAGTTTTATTTTTTCATAAATGTTTTTTATTTTTATTAATAATCTATTCAAAAATAAATATTTATTTCTAAAACTAAAAAAATATGTTTTTTAAATTATTTTGTACAATTTTTTTTTAAAAAATATTAATTACGTATGTAAAGATAATAATCTACTTTACCTGATTGTTTTCTGCGATAAAGATTCCAGTTACTAGGTAATATATTTAAATTAGTTTTTGTTGCTACTTCAATATATATCCAACTATTTTTAGCTAACCAACCATTTATTTCTAATAACCATACTGTTTTTTCTAATAAATTTTTATAAAAAGGTGGGTCAAGGAAAACAATATTATAGGTTTTTCCTTTTTTTGATAAATAATCTATTGTGTTATTTTTAATCACTTTTGCATTTTTTATTTCTAATGTATTTAAATTTTTTATTAATTGAATAAAAATATTAGATTTTAATTCAATTAAAGTTACTGAATCAGCATAATGAGAAAGTGCTTCAATAGCTAGAGCTCCACTACCGGAAAAACAGTCAAGACAATGCGATTTTTTGATAACAGGTCTTAACCAATTAAACAGAGTTTCTCTAATTTTATTTTTAGTTGGTCGTAAATCTTGACTATCTAAAACAGAAAGCATACGACCTTTCCATTTTCCACCAATGATGCGAATACCTTTTAATTTATGATGTTTTTTTTTCATTTTTTTATATCTATATTATATGTAAATTCTTGAATTAGATCACATGTTCAATTTTTTATAGAAATATTAATTTATTTTAAAATAGAAATATTAATTTATTGTAAATTTGATATTTTTTGCAATATATTGTGTAATTAAATTCAGTAATATACTAAAATTATATTTTTTGATAAATAAGATATTTAATTAAATACTATTTCTTAGTAAAATAAAAATTTTTGATTTAAAAATTATGAAAAAAAATGAATAAATACATAAAATTATAAAATATTTTTTCTGTTAAAATTTATATTAAAAAATAACAAATTTGATAATAAAAATACTAATATTAAATTTATTTAGAAATAGAGTAATTTATTTGAAGCAATTAATTAAAAAATATAAAAATTAAATTAAATAATTTTTATATTAAAAATAAATAGTACTAATAAAAGTCGGGGATCAATTTTGATTCAGTGGTATATTAATATGAATAACATGTATAAATTAAAATTTTTTAATAAATAATATTAATTTTATATAAAATTTAAAAATGCCTTATTGTGAATCACAAAAAATAATTAAGATTTTAATTTAGTGAATTAACCATTTTTTATTTTCTGTTGATTACTTTGTCAAAATTTTTTAAAAAAGTATTAACATATTTTTTTATTTTTCAAAATTTTAGATGAGATGTAGGATAAATTATTTTTGCAATTATTTATTTAATTGGGTATTAAGATGATAGATATGTTATATTTAGATACTATTAGTTATTAACATAATAAAATTTTTTAGTAGTACAATTGAAGAATAAAGTATATAAAAATTTGATCGATCAGCATTTTATAAAAATATTACTTATTTTAGATTTAAATACAGATCAAATTAAAATTGATAAAACTATTTTTTATGAATAAATATAAAGGAAATAATTTTAATAAAAATCGATATTTAAGAAAAAAGTAGTAATAGTTTTTTGATCAATTTAAAATTTTAGTTTTTATTTTGAAATTAGTACAAAAATATTGATGTTTTATGGTTGTTTTTTATTATTTCAGTAATAGCTATTTCTATATTAGAATATGTTTAATTGGTTATTCTAAACTAGAATATGTTTAATTGGTTATTGTAAACCAAAAATGTTTTCATCATGGATTGCTATATTATTAACATATCTTAGCTGTTATTATTTTTTGTTTAAAAATTATTTCTATTTTGCGATTTGAAAAAATGTAAAGTCTTTTTTATTTCAATAGATTAGTATTTTTGAAGAGTGTAGTTTTTATCTTATTAAAATATTTTATATCGTTAATTAATTTTATCGTTATTGCTTATGAATATGTGTTTTAGCTTTTTTTTATGTGATATCAGATAAGTTTTCTTTTAGAAGATATTTTTCAATTTCATTAATAACCAAATGATTAAAAAATGAAAAACAATTTTCAGATAAGATTTTTTAATAAATAACATAACAATATACTATATTATTGATATATGAAAAAAGATAATTTATATGTTATTTTATCTAAAGGTTATTATACGGTAATTGTTAGAATTAAAGCAATTTTATTTAAATTTTATTTAATAATTTTGATAATTATTTATGATTTTTTAGCCTTACTACAAGTATTATCTAATTTTAAATTTAAGTAAAGAAATAATAAGAGCTATAGATTATAATAGTGGTTAAAAATTTTATTACTAGAGATTTAATATGAAGATTGCCAGAATATCTTAGAGAAAAAGTGGTGTTTATTTTAATTAAATAAATTATTAAATATGTTTTATTAACCCTCAGGAAGATTATTGTAAGAATAATTTTTATTATAATGTCTATAATATTATTTTTTGTCTGTTATTTCTTTCTTTATACGTTATTTGAGCAACTATTTTGTAAAAATGATAATGAATAATTAAGAAATATTATTTATGTTAATTATTCGTCAGAAAAATTAATAATTCTATTTTATAATTAGCTAAATTTTATGTTTAGATTTATTTAAAAAAAATCTTATATCAGTTATGAAAATTATCATATTGATCATTGATTTTAAAATTTAAATTATTGATAAATATTTGAAATAAAATCATCAAAGTTTTAGGAATTAAAGAAATTATTAAAATAATGATTGTTTATTTTTTCTGTATTCATTAATTAAATTAATGAAATCTTATTTTAAGATATATGATTCTTAAAGTATTTTCATTAGTTAGTGATAATATAAAATTCAATATTTTTTAATTAAAGATTTAGTATATAGAAAATCTGGAGATATTTTTATTTTTTTCATTTTAAAATAGTGTATAATAAAAATTATTTTAAACTTTATTATATATAATATTTTTTAAATTCTTGAGTGTTAGAAGTTTTTAATATATTAAAATATATCATAGTGCTATTTGCAACGCATTTTCATCATTTTTCTTTTAATAAAATAAAATATTATTAATATTTTTATAATGATAATAATTTTTTTAATAACATCATCGATTATTACCACTTAATTATTAAAGTATTGTATAGTGAAGTGATAATTATTAATGTTTTTTTCTATTGTAAATTATTATTTCATCTTATGAATTTAACTAATTTATGATAAATTTACTAATTTTTGATTTTTATTTGATAATATAAAATTTAAAATATTTAATATATATTATGTATTTGATTTTACATATATGGTATATAAAAAAACTTAAAAGAATTATTTTGACTTATTGATTTTATTAAATTTTAAAGAGGATATCAATGACAAAAGATATGCAATCATTGGCATTAATTCCACAAGGTAGTATTGAAGCTTATGTAAGATTAGCTAATGCTTATCCTATATTGACGGCAGCAGAAGAAAAAAAATATGCTAAAAAACTATATTATTATGGTGATTTAAACGCAGCTAAAAAACTTATACTTTCTCATTTACGATTTGTAATACATATAGCACGTAATTATTCTGGTTATGGTTTGCCACAGGCAGATCTTATTCAAGAAGGTAATATTGGATTAATGAAAGCTGTTCGTCGATTTAATCCCGATATTGGTGTACGATTAGTTTCTTTTGTGATTCATTGGATTAAAGCTGAAATTCATGAATATGTGTTACGTAATTGGAGAATAGTTAAAGTAGCAACTACTAAAGCACAACGTAAACTATTTTTTAATTTGCGTAAAAATAAAACAAGAATTGGTTGGTTTAATCAAAATGAAGTCAATATTCTTGCACAAGAATTAGGGGTAAGTAGTAAAGATGTTCGTGAAATGGAATCAAGGATGTCTGCACAAGATATGGCATTAGATATAAATAATGAACATGATAATTCTGAGCACGCTATTTTTGCACCTGCTTTATATTTGCAAGATAAATCTTCTGATTTTGCTGATAGTATTGAAGAAGATAATTGGGAAAATTATGCTACTGATAAATTAATGCAGGCATTGAGTACCTTAGATCGACGCAGTCAAAATATTATTCGTGCACGTTGGCTTGATGAAGAAAACAAGATTACTTTACAAGATTTAGCAGATAAATACAGTGTATCTGCAGAACGCATACGACAATTAGAAAAAAATGCAATGAAAAAAATTCGATTAGTTTTAGAAACTTAGAAAAGACATTTTTCTATAATTTTATAGTTCTATATAATTATCAATTAATTCCATATTTCTTTATTTTTGTACGTAAGGTCCTACGATTTATGCTTTTTAATATTAATACAGCTCTTGTTTGCTCCTTTCGAGGATATTTCATGATTATATCTAATAATAGTTTTTAAAATTTAGAAAAAATAATTTATATGGGTTGTCTATATTCTGATGATTAAGTTGCAAAAATTTAAAGTGTCTTTTAATTAACATTGCTTAGTAGTTTTTGATGTTTATGTTTTGCTAATTTTTTACCTAATCTTAATATTTTTAATAAATGCAAATTTTTGCATTATTCTAACATAGTTCTGTTGTTTTTTTTAAAATGTTATATAGGAAAGTATATTTACTATATCAATATTAATGTTTTTTTGTGTTTTTTTTTATAAAATATTTTTTAAAACTTTTTTTTATTGGTAATTTTTTATTCTTTTTTTTAAGATTTTTGTATATGTGATATAGAGTATTTCATATAAAAAGATATTTACATTTTTCTTTTGAAAAGAAAAATAATTTACTGATTAATATCTAAAAAGAAGAGTTAGTGCTACTATTTTTTATTTATAAACTGTTTTTTCTTAAAAAGATTGTTTTTTTTGATAATTTGTAATGATTTTTTCGATAAATTAATTATTTAATTTATTTTTTAATATTTTTAGGTATTTTTGCTTATTTTTTTATAATTATAAATTTTAAGATAGAAGTGTCAGTTTATTGTAATAGTATGATTATTTTTTAGTTAAAAATCATGTTTTATAAAAAAAATTTTTATATATAAATCACTAAAAATGTTATTTGTTTGTTTGATTATAAGATTATTGTATTATTTTTAAGATAGTAATAGTAATAAAATTGGAGATAAAAATAAAACTTGTATTTTTAATATTAATTAATGTTATTAGAATTATAATTAAAAATTGAATTTTTTAAGTTTTTTATTTTTAATCACATTAAAATTAATATTTTATTTATTGTTATTGGAAACTATGCTATATATTTACAATATTACAATAAAAATTTATCATTTATCATAGTTTGTTAGATTATAAAACAAAAATTATACTAATATAATATGAGTAATAAAAAACTTTATTTAGTATATCCAATAAGAATTATTATGTTAAATATAATTAATTTTTGGTAGGATAAAAAAGAAAGATTTTGAATCTTTCATATTTTAAAAAAATTATAAATTATAAAATTATAAGTGTATCATAATATAAAGTAATACAAGAATTGTTATCATTATCAAAATAATTTAAAAAATATTGTATATTAATATTTGACATTTTGGTAATTTTTTTATAAAAAATAAATTTCTTAATAGAAAAGATAGTTGTGATAATGATTATAAATTTATAATATTATTTTAAATAATCTACAATGATATTTTACAAATATAAAATATCTCGAGTAATTATTTACATTTGATTTCTTATTTTATACCTTAAAAGTATATAAGAAAAGTATTAGCATGAAGATAAAAGATATAAAAAATAATAATGAAAATTGAATTTGTATTTTATCAATTTAGAATAAAAATGATAAATTTTTTGTGTTTTTCATCATTTTATGTTTTGAGTTTTTATATTAATTATTAATAATGTTTTTTAAAATATATATAAAAAATATTTTGTATAAAAAATAATAGTACATTTTTTCTTAATTTTATAGAAAAATATCAAATAAATTTTAAAAATGTATTTATGCAAAATTATTGATTTTCTAAATAATGAATGTTAGTTCCACCTTTTAAAAAATTATTATCATTCATGATTTTTTGTTGTGCTTCTATGTTAGTTTTAATTCCATGAATAATTAATTCAGATAAAGCATTTTTCATGCGTAGAATAGCAATTTCACGATTTTCTCCATAAGTGATTAATTTTCCAATCATAGAATCATAATAAGGTGGTACTGTATAACCTGCATAAATATGTGATTCCCAACGTATACCCAATCCACCAGGAATATGTAGTCGTATAATTTTACCGGGACTTGGTAAAAAAGTTTTTGCATCTTCTGCATTAATTCGACATTCTATCGAATGTCCATGAATTTCAATATCTTTTTGTTTTATAGATAATGGTAAACCAGAAGCAATTCTTATTTGTTCTTTGATAAGATCAATACCTGTAATCATTTCAGTAATAGTATGTTCAACTTGAATTCTAGTATTCATTTCAATAAAGTAAAATTCTTTATTTTCATATAGAAATTCAAATGTTCCAGCACCACGATAATCAATATCAAGACAAGCTTTCACACAACATTCACCAATATTTTTTTTTATATCAATTTGAATATCTGGTGCAGGTGCTTCTTCAATGACTTTTTGATGACGACGTTGCATTGAACAATCACGTTCTGATAAATAAATTGCATTACCTTGTCCATCAGAAAGAACTTGGATTTCAATGTGTCGTGGATTTTGTAAAAATTTTTCTATATAAACCATACTATTATTAAAAGCTATTTTAGATTCAGCTTGTGTTAAGATAATTGCTTGTTCTAATTCATTTTCATTACGTACAATGCGCATACCACGACCACCACCCCCAGCTGATGCTTTAATAATTATAGGATAACCAATTTTTTGAGTAATATTTTTATTAATTTTTATATTTTCTCCTAAAGGTCCATTAGAACCGGGAATACAAGGAATACCTGCTTTTTTCATAACTTTAATAGCAGATAATTTATCACCCATAAGACGAATAGTTTCTGCTCTAGGACCAATAAATACAAAACCAGAACATTCTACTTTTTCAGCAAAATCAGCATTTTCAGATAAAAAACCATAGCCAGGATGAATAGCTTCTGCATCGGTAATTTCTGCAGCAGAAATTATTGCTGGGATATTCAGATAGCTTTCAGCTGATGCAGCGGGGCCTATACAAACAGTTTCATCAGCCAGTAATACATGTTTTAAATTGCGATCAACTACAGAATGTACTGCAACAGTTTGTATTTTTAATTCTTTACAAGCACGTAAAATACGTAAAGCGATTTCACCACGGTTAGCAATAACAATTTTTTTAAGCATAAAATGCCTCATTATTCGATGATAATTAATGGTTCATCAAATTCAACAGCTTCTCCATTCTTTACAAGAATTGCTTTTACTACACCTGATTTATCTGTTTCAATTTTATGCATCATTTTCATGGCTTCTACAATACATAAAGGATCACCTATTTTAACTATTTGTCCGATTTCAATGAATGGTTTTGTTGTTGGAGTTGGAGCTCTATAAAATGTACCTACCATTGGAGAACGAAGGATATAACCAGTAATTTCTGTTTTTTTTTCATTAATCTTTTCTATTTTTTTAGGTAACGTTTGATTAGGTGTAATCATATTTGTTGAAATTGGTTGATGTGTGATTGATGTTGCCATATATTCTTGTTGTGAATTTTCTGTAATTTTACGACTAATACGTACTGATTCTTCACCTTCTGAAATTTCTATTTCAGAGATATCAGATGCTTCAACAAGTTCAATTAATTTTCTGATTTTACGAATATCCATAAATTAATTCCATCTATTAATTTTTTATATTTTAAAATAAAATGAACGTAAATTTAAAATTTAAATTTTATCATATACAAAATATATCAAAAAAATTATGATATTTTTTATTAATTATTTTTTATATTATTGATTTTAAATAAGAATTTTACTGCAGATTCTAATGCAAAAATATAACCATCAGCATGAAATCCACAAATAATACCTTTTGCAATATCCGAAAAATAAGAATGATGTCTAAATTTTTCTCTTGAATAAATATTTGTAATATGAATTTCATAAAAAGGAATTTCAATGCTTAAAAGAGCATCTCTTAATGCAATACTAGTATGAGTAAACCCTGCTGGATTTATTATTATAAAATCGACTGTTTTTTTTGCATTATGAATGGTATCAATAAGTTTATGTTCAGCATTAGATTGAAAATGAGTTAATTTTATGCCTAATTTTTTTGCTTTTTTAAAAGTTTTTTTTATGATATCTTTTAATGTAATTTTGCCATATAATAATATTTCTCTTTTTCCAATCATATTTAAATTAGGACCATTTAATATTAAAATATGAAAATTATGTACCATTTTTATAGCTCCAGGTTAATTTTTAATAAATTTGATATATAAATATTTATAATTTATCATTATTCTTTATGAATGAGAATTATTCTTTATAAGAAATAGAGTGAGATCAAAAATATTTCTTCAAAATTAGGTAATTATTGTATTAACAAAAACAAAGTATTTAAAACATTAAATGTTTTTTATAATAAATGTAAGTTAAAATGTTATTTTTTTTTAAAATTTTATTTATGAAAATATTTTATAAATTTTAGATAAAAATATTTCATAAATTTTAGGAAGTTATTTATTAAAATGAATTTATAAAAATTATAGAATTTATGTATTAAACTATGATACAAATTAATATTTTCATATTTTTAATATATTATATAAATTTTTTATAAGTTATTTTTTCAAAAAAAATAATTAAAGAGAAGATTAAAATAATTGATAACAGTATTGTTTAATATTACTTTATTCTATAAAGTATATGTAACTTTAATACTATTTTTTTTTGTTAATAAATAAAAAATTATAATATTATTTAGTAAATATAAATATTTTTTTATTTTGATTTTTTACTATTTATATAATGGTTTATTAGATAAGTAAATTTTTTACAGTAATCAGATTTATAGAATTATAGTATTCGGATAAAAAATTTATAGAAAAAACAAAAATATAATAACTTTTGATAAATTTAAATATTTTTTATATTTTTGAAATAAGATATAATAATTATTAGTAATAATCATTGTAATAATAGAATATAATGTTATTTTATTTGTAAGCTTTGATTTTATTTATATTATAATTTAAGTTTCAATTCTGTTTTTTAAATAAATATTAATACTTTTTAAGTAATTTTATCTCAAAAATAACAATTTGAATTCATTGATGTAAAGTGAATTTATATCATTATTTTATTCATAATTCATAATTATTGTTTATATAATAAATTTTATATAAATTGATTTTAATGTTTTAAATATCATAATTGTTAATTATAAAATATTTTTATCAACAATTTTTATATGCAACAAGTATTAAATTTAAATTTTTTTGTATTTTTATATTATTCAAGATTTAGATATTTGTATAAGCAATAAATTTATTCTTGCAATTAATGTTTTTTATATTTTTGAGGTAATCAACAAAGTAGAAATATCTCATGTTTTTTATTTTTAGGATTATTTTTTGTTATGTTAAAAAAAATTCGAGGTATGTTTTCAAATGATTTATCTATTGATTTAGGTACTGCCAATACTCTTATTTATGTTAGAGGACAAGGTATTGTATTAAATGAACCATCAGTAGTTGCTATTCGTCAAGATCGAGTAGGTTCATCTAAAAGTGTTGCTGCAGTAGGTTATGAAGCAAAACAGATGTTAGGTCGTACACCAGGTAATATTGCGGCTATCCGTCCAATGAAAGATGGAGTAATTGCCGATTTTTATATTACTGAAAAAATGTTACAGTATTTTATAAAACAAGTGCATAGTAATAGTTTTATGCGACCTAGTCCACGTGTTTTAGTTTGTGTGCCTGTTGGAGCTACTCAAGTAGAACGACGTGCAATAAGAGAATCGGCACTTAGTGCAGGTGCAAGAGAAGTTTTTTTGATTGAAGAACCAATGTCAGCAGCAATTGGTGCCGGATTGCCTGTTTCAGAAGCAACAGGTTCTATGATTATTGATATTGGGGGGGGTACTACAGAAGTAGCTGTTATTTCATTAAATGGTGTTGTTTATTCAGCATCTGTACGTATTGGAGGTGATCGATTTGATGAAGCAATCATTAATTATGTTCGTCGTAATTATGGTTCATTAATAGGTGAAGCAACTGCTGAACGTATTAAACATGCAATTGGTTCGGCTTACGCAATAGATAAAATTGAAATTGAGGTACGTGGACGAAATTTAGCTGAAGGAGTACCACGTGGTTTTACTCTTAATTCAGATGAAATTCTTGAAGCATTTCAAGAACCTTTAAGTGGTATTGTTAGTGCTGTTATGTTGGCATTGGAACAATGTCCACCAGAATTAGCTTCTGATATTTCTGAAAGGGGTATGGTTTTAACTGGTGGTGGTGCATTATTACGTAATCTCGATCTTTTGTTAATAGAAGAAACGGGTATTCCTGTTATTCTTGCAGAAGATCCATTAACTTGTGTTGCACGTGGTGGTGGTAAAGCATTAGAAATGATTGATATGCATGGTGGTGATTTATTTA
Organism: Arsenophonus symbiont of Ornithomya chloropus; assembly: GCF_964026495.1. Lineage (NCBI taxonomy): Bacteria > Pseudomonadati > Pseudomonadota > Gammaproteobacteria > Enterobacterales > Morganellaceae > Arsenophonus > Arsenophonus symbiont of Ornithomya chloropus. Next base: position 411,596 of record NZ_OZ032148.1, read on the forward strand.
GTGACGATTAAAAATGTTATAAAAACTAATTGTTGATTATATTTTATATTTTATTTATTTTTCAATACCACTTCTTACTTTTTTGTTATAAATTAATGAAACCGATATTTATTAAAAGACTTTCCATAAAAATTCGTGTTATTATTGCACTTTTTTTTGCAACCGTAATCTTTTTTTGCGATCGTTCTAATACTTTTAATAAATTTCGTAGTTATTTAGAAATCCCACTTACTCCATTATATTTTTTAATTAATTTCCCCCGGGAATTTCTTGATAATATTTCAGATACATTTACAAAACAAAAACAGCTTCTTTTTGAAAATCATGCATTAAAAAAAGAAATATTACTTAAAAAAGCAGATAATTTATTATTTGAACAAATTAAAGAAGAAAATGCTAAATTACGTACACTTTTAGGTTCTCCTTTACGTCAACGTGAAAATATGATGGTAACACAAGTATTATCTGGTTTGCATACTCCTTATCGAGACCAAATTATGATTGATAAAGGTTTATATGATGATGTTTATGAAGGACAACCTGTAATTAGTGATAAAGGTGTTGTAGGTCAAGTAATTTCAGTTAGTCAATTTAATAGCCGTGTTTTATTAATTTGTGATATTACTCATGCATTACCTATACAAATATTGCGTAATGATATTCGTGTAATTGCAGCAGGTGCAGGATGTAGTGATGATCTTCAACTTGAACCTGTTCCTGATAATACTGATATACGAATTGGTGATGTGATAGTAACTTCTGGTTTAGGAGGTCGATTTCCAGAAGGCTATCCAGTAGCTATTGTTTCTTCTGTAAAATATGATTTTCAACGTGCTTATATGATTATTCGTGCAAAACCCAGTGCAGATTTACAAAGATTACGTTATCTTTTGTTGTTATTAGGAAGTTCTAATGAAGTTAATAATTCCTTATCAGCATCAGAAGCATATAAAGTTGCAAATGAGCCTTTAATAAATATTTTTCCTGATGTGTTTTCTAGTAAAAATGAAGTGATTGAAAAAGATATAATATTCAAAAATATAAAAGATAAAAAAATTAATCCTCCTTAATTAAGCAATAAAAATTATTTTCTTTAAAAAATATAAAAACAACCAGATGGAATGTAGAATGAATCAATACTGTGGTAACAGATCCTGGGTTATCTGGCTATCTTTTTTGGTTGCAATAATTTTAGAACAAATGCCTTGTCCAAAACAATTTATTTATTATAAACCAGCATGGTTAATATTAATTTTAATTTATTGGGTTATGGCTTTACCACATAGAATTAGTGTAGGTAGTGGATTTTTTTTAGGAATTGTAATGGATTTAATACAAGGCATAACTCTTGGGATACACGCATTAACTAATAGTATGATTTGTTATTTAGTATCCTATAAATATCAATTGTTCCGTAATATGGAAATGTGGCAACAATCATTTGTTATTTTTGGACTATCAGTGATCATGAATTTTACTATATTTTTAATAGAATTTTTTTCTTCTATCGTATTATTTCATCCTGAAATATTTTTGAATTGTTTAATAAATGGTGTTTTATGGCCTTGGATATTTGTATTTTTAAGAAAAGTTAGACGTCGATTTTTAATACGTTAAGTTAATTTATAAAAAAATGATTTTAATGATTTTAACAGATATTAACATAATTTTTAATAAATTTTAAATTAATGGTGGAATATTTTTTTGAAAATTATAAAAAAAATTTAATGTATAAAACAATTTTTTTAGTGTAGAAAATTTTTTTTGTAATAGTTAAAAAATAATATTTAAAGGTTTACTAAAAGTAAAAAAATATTATAAAAAGTAAAATTTATTTTTATATCATATAAATTTTTATATTTTTTGTATTTTATAAAATTATATCAAAATTTTATTTTTTATGTAGATTTTTATTTAAAAATACTTTGTATTATAAAATTAAATTATTAAATTAAAATTTAATAAAATAATGTTGGATTTACTTATATTATATATATTTTAATATTTTTATTTTTGGATATTTATGTTCATATTACCTATGAATTTATATGTGAATGTAAATTTTTTTAAAATTTCTTAAAACATCTCTTTTAAAAGATCAAATTCAATCATTTTTTAATCTAAAATAATTTCATGTTTTTATAATGCAAAATAAATTATTATTGTAAGAAATTTTTGCAGGAGATATTGAGTGAAACAATTAATTAAATTATTAGTATCTAAAATTAATGTTATAATACTAATATTTTTTTTATTTTTTATTGCATCACGTTTTTTTATTTTGCAAATGAATTTATATAAAAATCAATTTGAAGAAAATATTTATTTATTAACTGGTATCCCTCTAAAGATTAGAGATTTTAAAGTAAAATTAAACTTTTTGCAACCAAATTTTGTTTTATCAGATGTTGTGCTTTCTTCTGAAAAAATTAATATTCAAATCAAAAAAATAACATTTGTATTAGATATATGGCGTTTGCTATTTTCTTTTGATTTATTTTTTCATGAAATTGTTTTGTATCAATTGAATTTTGATTATTATAAACCTTTAAATCTTATTAGTAAAGCTGATTTTGATTATTTTAAATTAGATATTTTTAGTAACATTATTTTTAAGAAAATTTATTCTTTAATACTTAAAGATAGTTATATAAATTTTTTATCGCCTCTCTTAGAAAAGAAGACATTAAATATTCCAAAATTTATATGTTTAAATCAAAATGATCATTATTTAGCAGAAGGTATAATGAATTTTGATATTTTTAAAAAAAAATCAGATCAGAATATTATTCAAATTAAAATAAATTTTTGTCATAAAAATAACATAAACAAAGGAATGGTCTATTTACATGGTAATAAAATTAATTTATCTTCTTTTTTAAATTGTTGGATAGATAGTAAAATAAATTTAGAAAATTTAGTCTTTGGTTTTTCTAGTTGGATTGTAATTAAAAATAGTCGTATTGAAGATGGACAGATATATTTTGATAATGGAAGTGCAAATTGGAACTTAAATGCACAAAAACATGAAATATCTTTTAGAAATTTATATTTGAATATGAAACATCAAGAAAATCATTGGTTTTTTTGTATTCCACAATTAGAAAATTTGATAACTGATGAAAAAAAATGGCTTGAAGGCCAAGCTTCTTTTGTTTATTTTCCTAAGTTAAAAATTCATCAAGATCAAGATCATTGGCAAATACTACTGAATAATGTTGCATTAGAACAATTAAGATCTTTTTTTACTATTTTTTCTTGTTTTATGCCTGATTTTATCAAAAATTTAGAAAAATATCAAATAAAAGGAAAACTTGTTAGATTAGTATTAGATATTACACCTAAATATCCAGAAAAAACTTTAATTGATATTACTTGGAATGATATGAATTTAGTGGATATTAAAAATATATCTGCTATTAATCATTTTAGTGGATCATTTAAAGGGGGTTATCTAGGAGGTATATTTGTTTTTAATTTAAATAACAGTAAGATTAAATATAAATCAATATTTAAAACTCCGGTAAATATTTCTAGTGGACATGGAACAATTTTTTGGTCTAGAAAAAATAAATTAGATTTAATTTTAGGTAAAAATATAAACTTACAAGTAAAATCATTATGGATCAATGGTGATTTTCGTTATTTTGTAGAAAATAAAAACAAATCTATGTTAAGCCTTTTAGCTGGTGCAAAATTAAAAAATGTTGGTGATCTTTGGCATTATTTTCCTCAACCCTTTATAGGAAAAAAGTTAAATGATTATTTAAAAAAAACAATTATTTCTGGTTATGTAGATGAAGCATCTTTATTATTTCATGGGGACCCCCATAATTTTTCTTTTAAAGAAAATAATGGAGAATTTCAAATTTTTATACCTTTACGATCAGTTATTTTTCAATATCAACATAATTGGCCTAAAATTTTAAATTTAAATATTGATTTAAATTTTGAACGTAATAGATTAGATATATCTTCTAAGAAGATAAAATTAGGTAATATAGAAATATTAGATATTAGCGGATATATTACTAATTATGGTCATTCAAAATTATTGATAAGATCAAAATTTAATAGTGATGCAGAAGCATTACGAGATTATTTAATGTATACACCTATTAAAAATATTATTAAGATATTAAATGTAGTAAAAATACATGGTAAGTTTACTGGTCAATTAATGCTTTCTATCCCTCTTGCAGAATATTTCAATACTTTTATTATTAGTGGAAGAATAGGTTTTAATAAAAATAATATTCATATTTTTGATAAAAAAATTAAAAAATTAACGGGATATATTTATTTTAAAAATAGTAATTTTGAAAGTAAAAAGTTATGTGCAGAATGGTTTGGACAACCTGTAAATTTAACATTAAAAACAATGAAAACAAGCAAGAATTACTATATTAATATTAATTTTTCTAGTCATTGGCAAGCTGATAAAATATTTATTTTACCTCGATTTATTAAACGTTATTTATCTGGGATTACTACTTCATATGGAAAAGTATCTATTAATATTCCACTTTAAAATGATATTAACAAAAAATATCATAAGTTTTTTATGATTTCTTATACTATTGTTATTAAAATTTTGCAAATATTTTTGATAAATTATGATTATAATATGATATATACTTTTAATAAAACCGATTCATGCATAAAAATTATGCTAAATACTAAAAAATTAAAAAGTTTTCATATTTTGTAACCAATATTACTAAAAAACAAAATTCTGTTTTCTATAATATTAAATAAAAAAAATCATTTAAAATTTTTAAAAAAGATCTTAATAAATAATGTTATTGATTTTAAAATTTAAAACATGAAAACTATTTTTAATAGTTTCTTTTGGTGTATTTCTATATGTGCAAGAAGTATTTTTTTAAAATTAATTTGATGTATTATTCAGGAAAATTTTCTATTAGAATTTGAGATTATTTTTTAATCAATAACTTTTGTTTTAATTCACAATAACACAGAAAAGTTTTTTGAAAAAATAGATATAGTGATTAGATTTTAAAGTTTATTTTTAATACATTTTATAAGCAAAATTTACTAATATATTTAGTAATAATATTAGATTTAATTTAATTCTTTTTTATTCCTAAGATTTTATTTATATTAGGTTTGGTAAATGTATTTTTATTTAAACTGATCATATGTATATCTTTTTTTTATTTTTGATCAAGTTTTATTGTTATTAAAAAATAAAATATTGTTTTTTACAAAATCATAAGTAATCTTAAGAAATCAAAAATTGATAAAATTTTGAATAAATTTCATAATAGTTATAATGTTTACTAATGATTATTTATTTATAATAAAAACATTTAATAACATTTTTAAAAGATATAAAATATATTTTTAAAATATTGCAAATATATAAAAATATTTTTTATGATATAATTTCTTTATAAAAAAATTTTTTAGTACTATTTTTTTCTTTGTAAATGTTTAATGTTTTTTAATTTAATAAAATTATCAGATTTTATTTAAAATATTAAGGAGTTATGAAAAAATATTAAAAAATTATAAAAAATATGATCAATATCATAAATATTAATATTTAATATTTTTTATTCCATTAAAAATTTACTGTAATAAAAATGAGTGAATTAATATGAGTTTAACCATTGTTACTGAACATTTTTTAACATCAAAAAATTTAAATTACCAACATCTTCAAGATGTTTTAGGATTACTTACAGAACGACATTTAGATTATGCTGATCTGTTTTTTCAATCAATCTTTCATGAAACATTAGAATTAGAAAATAAAATTATCAAGACAGGTTCTTATAATATTGATGAAGGTGTTGGTATTCGTGTTATTGATCAAGATAAAACAGGATTTTCTTATACTAATCAAATAAGTTTAGAAACGTTATACAAAAGTGCAGATGCAGCATGTAGTTTTTTTAAAAAAAACAATGAAAAAAAAATATGTACATTAAAAAATATTAATTTTAAATCCTTTTATAATACAAGTAATCCATTAGGATTAATACATCAAGAAGAAAAAATAGAATTTTTACACCGTATTGATCAACTTGCCAGATCAGAAGATTCACGAGTTAAAGAAGTTAATATTAAATTATCAGGTATTTATGAACATATTTTAATTGTAGCAACAGATTCGACATTAGCTGCTGATTTACGCCCATTAGTATGTTTATCTATTAGGGTTTTAGTTGAAGATAAAGGAAAACGTGAATGTGGTGTTAGTGGTTTTGGTGGTCGTTATGATTATCAATATTTCTTTAAAAAAAAACATGAAGGTGAATTTTTAGTAGAATATTATGTTAAAGAAGCTATAAGAATAGCATTAATTAATCTTCAAGCTATTGCTGCTCCAGCAGGGAGAATGCCTGTTGTATTAGGGTCTGGATTACCTGGTATTTTATTACATGAAGCAGTAGGACATGGTCTTGAGGGTGATTTTAGTCGTCGAGGGGTATCTATTTTTAGTAATCAATTAGGAACAAAAGTTGCTTCGGAACTTTGTACTGTTGTTGATGATTCTACATTATTTGGGCATAGAGGATCTTTAGCAATTGATGATGAAGGTATACCAGGTAAATATAATATTTTAATTGAAAATGGGATTTTAAAAAAATATATGCAAGATAAAATGAATGCACGGTTAATGGGTGTCCCCCCTACTGGAAATGGACGGCGTGAATCGTATGCACATTTACCTATGCCTCGTATGACCAATACTTATTTGTTAGAAGGAAAATCAATGCCAGAAGAAATTATAGATAGTGTTAATCGAGGTATTTATGCACCTACTTTTTCTGGTGGACAAGTTGATATTACTTCTGGAAAATTTGTTTTTTCAACTTTAGAAGCTTATTTAATTGAAAAAGGAAAAATTACTAAACCTATTAAAGGAGTAACATTAATTGGATCTGGTAGAGATGTTATGCAACAAATTTCAATGGTTGGTAATGATTTAAAAATTGATAGTGGAATTAGTACTTGTGAGAAAGAAGGTCAAAGTATTCCTGTTGGAGTAGGTCAACCAACATTAAAATTAGAAAGTATGACGATTGGTGGAACAGAAATTTAATTTTTTATATAAAAAAACATTATTTTTCTGATTTTATCATGATAATTTTTTATAAATGTCCATCATTTTATTAAATTTTATATGTAATGAAATTATTTATATTTTTATATACTTTCTTATTAATAATTTTTCATGAAATAATGAAGCATATTTCAAATTTCTTACAAAGAATAAAATGTTTATAATGTATTTTTTATATTTGGATAATATTAATGAATTTTATAGAAAAAGTTTTGTTACAACGTAAAGAATTAGAAGAAAAAGTTTTATATGCATTATCTATAGCAAAAAAGAAATGTGATGCAGCAGAAGTAGTTATTAATACAAATAAGGGTATTCGTGTCAGTACACGTTTTGGTAAAACTGAAAATATTGAATTTAATAGCGATCATATATTTTATATTACAGTATATTATAAAAAATGTAAAGGGGTTGCATCTTCTACTAATTTAGATCCAAAAATAATTCAACATACTGTACAATCAGCTATTAATATTGCTAAATATACTTCAGAGGATCCTTTTGTAGGTTTGCCAGATATTGATCTTTTAGCTTATAAAGTAATAGATTTAAAATTATTTTATCCGTTTGAAATAAATCTTCAAAAAGCAATTCAGTTAGCTAGTGAAGCAGAAATTTCTGCTTTAAAAACAGATAAAAGGATAAAAAATACGGAAGGTGGACACTTTAATAGTCATTATGGAATTAAAGTATTTGGTAATACTGCTGAAATGTTACAAAGTTATTGTTTGAGTCAACATTCAATATCAAGTTGTGTTATTGCTCAAGAAAATAATTCGATGGAAAGAGATAATAGTTATACGGTAGCACGTCGATTAGAAGATTTGCAATCACCTCAATGGGTTGGATGTAATGCCGCTAATCGAGCTTTATCACGTCTTTATCCTAAAAAACTATCCACCATGAAAACTGCAGTTATTTTTATTGCCGAAGTGGCTACTGGATTGTTTTATCATTTGGTCAATCCTATCAGTGGTTATAATATTTATCGAAAATCGTCTTTTTTGTTACATGATCTTGGTAAACAAATTTTTCCTTCTTGGTTAACGATTCAAGAAAAACCACATTTAATTGGTGGTTTAGCATCTTCTCCTTTCGATGATGAGGGAGTAAAGACAAATGAATGTAATATTGTTGATCAAGGAATATTACAAACGTGGCTGTTAAATAGTTATTCTGGTCGTAAGTTGGGTTTGAAAACCACTGGTCATGCTAGTGGTATTCATAATTGGTGTATTACACATCAAGAATTAGATTTTGATGCTTTATTAAAAGAAATGTGGAGGGGGTTAATTATAACAGAATTAATGGGACAAGGAATTAGTTTAATGAATGGAAATTATTCCAGAGGAGCTTGTGGATTTTGGGTAGAAAATGGAGTAATTAAGTATCCTGTTAGTGAAATTACTATCGTAGGAAATTTAAGAGACATGTGGGCTAATATAGTAATGATAGCTAATGATATTGAAACTCGGGGTAATATTCAATGTGGTTCCGTATTATTATCAGAAATTTGCATCTCTGGATTATAATATACTTTTTATAGAAAAATTATAATATTAAAATATTATTGATAAATAAGTTATATAATATAATTTTTAATTTATTTTATAAAATTTTATTTTATGTACCTTTTTATTATGTGATTTAAAAATAGATATTTACGTTTTTAGAATAAATTAAAAATGTAATAAATTATATATTTTTATGTATATATTATTTATTATATTTTTTTTCTAACGTGCGATGGCGAGATTGAACATTTTTACCTTGAGATTGAAAATAATGGGCTAATTTTTCTGCTATATAAACTGATCGATGTTTACCTCCTGTACAACCAATGGCGATAGTTAAATAACTACGATTATTAGATTCTAACATTGGTAGCCATAATTCAATATAATTACGTGTTTGATAGATAAAATTATGTACTTCTATATGTCGATTTAAAAAATTAGCAATAGGAAGATCTAAACCAGTCATTTGGCGTAATTTTGGATTCCAATGTGGATTAGGTAAAAAACGTACATCAAATACATAATCAGCATCAATCGGAATACCATACTTAAATCCAAAAGATTCAAAGACCATAGTAATTTCACGCTTTTTTTTTCCTAATAAGTGTGCTCGAAGTATTTCAGCTAATCTGTGAACAGATAGATCAGAAGTGTCTATAATTAAATCAGCTCGAGATCGCAGTGATTCTAATAATTTATTTTCTGCATCAATAGCATTTTCTAATGATAAATTTTGATTGGAAAGTGGATGAAGACGGCGTGTATCACTATATCTTCTGATTAGTGTATTGTGGTTCGCATCAAGAAAAAGTATTTTAGGAAAAAAAACTGATAATTTTTTAAAAATTTGTTCAAAAATTATTGGATTTTCTGGCATATTTCGAATATCAATACTTACAGCAGCAAAAGTTTTTTGTTTAATTAAAGTAGTTACTAATGTTGGCAATAAAATTACTGGTAAGTTATCAACACAATAAAAACCCATGTCTTCTAGTGCTCTTAAAGCAACAGATTTACCAGAACCAGAACGTCCACTGATTATCATCAAGATCATGAGTAGTAGTTATTACTCCTTAGAGTTTATCATAATTAATTGGATATTTTTTAGTATCTTTTTAATAATTATGATTATTCAATGATAAATTTATATAGTTCTTCATTACTTTGTGCAGATCGTAATCGACGGCATAAGTGTTTATTTGTAAATTTTTTAGCAATTAAAGAAAGTGTATCTAAATATGTATTACCTTCTTCTGAAGGAACTAGTAATGCAAATAGTAAATCAACTAATTGATTATCAATGTCATCAAAAATAATTGTTTGATTTAAATGAAGTAAGACACCTATCGCTTTAGGTGAATTGCTGTTACATATTTTTCCATGAGGAATTGCTATCCCCCCACCGATAGCAGTATTTCCAACTTTTTCACGTGTTAATAATGCATTAAAAACCATATTTTTAGGTATATTTAGTACATTTGCAGATACTTCACTAATAATTTCTAGTGCACGTTTTTTGCTTGTGCAATGTACATTATTTAATGTACATGATTTTGTTAATAACGATTTTAATGATATTTTTTCTTCATTGTTCATTATTTTTATTAGATTTATTTGCTAAACTATCATTATATCAGATATTTGTGATTTATTCTGATTAGAAATCAGAAAAATATATATTATCAAGGATAATATATATTTAATATGATAATGTATTTTTTTGTTATATATGAAGCATATTTTATGTTTATAAAAATAGTTGTAATTTTTTTTATAGTAATGATTAAACAGGTATTTAATTATTTTAAATAATTTTTTTTTAGTAACTTTTAAAAAAGTTTGTGTGTATTAGTGTCTTTATTTTTCTATGATACTTGAAAGAAGATGATATTTTGTGTGTTTCGTATATTTTACAAAAATATTTTTAAAAAATATATTGTAAAATATTTATTATTCAGTTAAATTATTTTTAATTGCATAATTTTTATAAGAATATTGATAGATATAAAAAAATTTTTTATTTTGATTTGAATGATTAAATAAAAAAATTAATAATCTATTTTTAGGAAAAATTATTTGGTATATATTGAAAAATAAAAAATGAGGTATTTTTTGCAAAAAATAGATTGTATCTAATATCAATTAATTTTGAAAAATTATAAAAATAAATTATATACATTTTATAATCTTATGTTATTTTTTTAATCTAAAAATATCAAATTTTAATTTTAATAAATGAATTTCTTTTATAAAAAGAAATAAAATTATTGTTTTTTATATTCTTTTTTAATTAAAGTCGAAAACCCTCTCCTAAATAAACACGTTTTACTTGTTCATTTTCTAATATTTCTTTAGGAGTTCCATGAGCGATAAGATGACCTTGACTGACAATGTATGCACGTTCACAAACATCTAATGTTTCTCTTACATTATGATCTGTGATCAAGACTCCTAAACCATATTTTTTTAAATGTTGAATTATTTTTTTTATATCTAATACTGATATTGGATCTACACCAGCAAAAGGTTCATCTAAAAGAATGAATTTAGGATTTGCTGCCAAAGCACGAGCAATTTCTACACGACGTCTCTCTCCACCAGATAGCGATTGACCTAAATTATTTTTTAAATGACTAATGCTAAATTCTTTCATTAAATTTTTGATACATTTTTGTTTTTCTTTGAATGTTAAATCTTTTCGTATTTCTAATACTGCCATTAAATTTTCATAAACGTTTAAACGTCTAAATATAGAAGCTTCTTGTGGTAAATAACCTATTCCTTTGCGAGCACGTTCGTGTAGAGGAAGTAAACTAATATCTTCTTTATCAATACTTATTGTACCTGTATCACGCACTACAATGCCAACGACCATATAAAAAGTTGTTGTTTTACCTGCACCATTTGGACCTAGCAAACCAACAATTTCACCTGAATTTACTTCTAGACTTACATCTGCAACGACTTTATAATTTTTATATGTTTTCGCCAAATGTTTTGCGATTAATTTAGCCATTTTTTTTATTAATTTATATTATTTTTGTTTTTTATGATAAAATTTTTTTTTTGTAATTGGGCAGGTAATAATATGCTTGTTACTTTTTTTCCTGTATTACTAAAAGCTTCCATTTGTTGGGTTTTAATTAAATAGGTAATTTTATCACCTCTAATGTTACTATCTGATTGTTCAAGATAAGCATTACCAGTTAGTATTATGCGTTCTTTCTCCATTTCATAAAGTATACTGTCACTATGTCCTTGAATTGCTTTACCATGTTCTTGCATTTGATAAAAAGTAACAGGGGTTCCATAAGCCTCAAGAATTATTTTTTTAGTATTATTAGCTTGAGTAACAATAACTTTATTAGCTCTAATATCAATACTTCCTTGTTTTATAGTAATATTTTTTGTAAATATAGTAATATTTTTTTCTAGATTTAGTGATTGTCTTACTGAGTTAATATGAATGGCTTGTTTAGAATCATTTTTGAGAGCTATAGCTGATAAACTAAATGTTAATATTATACTCATAATTATTTTATTGAAATTATTGAATATATTTTTTGTAATCATTATTATTTTATATTTTTTTTGAATTGTTTATATTAATTGAGTTGTTCGTAATAAGTTTTGACATTTTCATCTAATTCTGCAATATGTTTTTTTATATTACCATGTATTTTCATGCTTATTGTTTTAAAACCATTACCAATTATTATAACACGATCATCAGATATTACATCTTGAGTTATTAAATTAATAATAGAGTTTTTCATTAAAATATGTTTTAAATTTAAATTTTTATTCAAATTATTAATTTGAACATTACCATGTAAATAAAGTATATTATCATCTGTTAATTTTGCTTGATCGGCAGTTATTTTCCAAATAGGTATACTTTTTGTATTATATATAGTTAATACTGGTTTTATAAAACAACTTTTTTTTTGATGAGAAAAATAATATGCTTGATTTGTTATTAGTTTATAAACTAGTTTACCTAAAGGATCATAGATATGAGTAATAGAATTTATAGTTTGATAGCTTGGTTGATAATCATCAATTATTATTGGTTCTGTTAATTTATTTAAATTAGTAAAATTCCAACCAATAATAGTTAAAATAATTATTATTAATATAATGTTGAAAAAAAAATTTGATTTATGCATTATCTGTTAATTTCTGTTTGTAAAAATGAAAAATAGTTTCTTAAGAAAGACTCTTTTAATCAAAATTTTATCTATAATCTTATTTTTTATTTTTAAATTTAATTAAAATAGATTAAATGGCGAATTGTCTGTGACAATTTAAAATAAATATTATTATAAAAAATGAGGTTATGTAATTTACGGTATGATCTATATAAAAAAAATCTAAATCTATATTTTTTGTATTTTTTTTGAAATCCATGTTTTTTATAAATACGATAAAAATCTTTTCACAAAATTCTTGTTCATATGTTAATCGATCGCCATATTTTTAGATATTTTAAAAATGTTAACATTAATTTTTTGTATTATATTATACCGGCTTGTAAAAGATCATGCATATGAATAACACCGATGAGTGTATTTGATTTTTCAACTAATAATGAAGTAATATGATGTTTTTGCATTAATTTTAATGCATTAATTGCCAAAAGATCAGGTGTAATTTTTATACCTCCAATTGTCATAACGTCTATAATTTTTGTATTATTTAAGTCGATTTTCATCCCAAAAACGCGTCGTAAATCACCATCAGTAAAAATTCCTTCAATTTCATATTTTTTGTTACAAATTACTACCATTCCTAATTTTTTTTGAGTAATTTCTATTAATGCTTCTTGTAAAGTTGCATTTTTTGTTACATATGGAATATCTTTTCCTTTATGCATTAAATCACTGACGTTTAGTGAAAGTTTACGTCCTAATGTACCACCTGGATGAGAAAGTGCAAAGTCTTCAGCAGTAAAACCTCTAGCTTGGAGTAAACTTATGGCAATTGCATCACCCATCACGAGCATGGCTGTTGTGCTAGTTGTAGGAGCTAGACCTAATGGGCAGGCTTCTTGTGTGATTTTGATACAAAGATGAATATCAGCTGCTTTTCCCATACTACTTAGAGGATTCTTTGTCATACATATTAGACGAATATTTTTTCTTTTTAATGCTGGTATTAGTGCCAAAATTTCATTTGATTCTCCAGAATTAGAAATAGCAAACACAATATCTTCTTTACTAATTACGCCTATATCACCATGATTAGCTTCTCCTGGATGTAAGAAAAATGCAGGAGTTCCTGTACTTGCCATGGTAGAAGCAATTTTGCAGCCAATATGACCTGATTTCCCCATACCCATAACAATGACTTTTCCCTTGCATGCAAAGATAAGTAAACAAGCTGAATTAAAATCATGATTAATATATTGTACTAAATTAGCTAGTTCATTACGTTCAATGTCTAATACTTTCTTAGCTGTTTTTTGAAAATTAATTTTCAGCATTTTTTATCCTAATATATAATTTTTATGAGTTATTGTTTGTTTTTGTTTATATATTATTTATAAAGTGTAAATGTAAAGTATAATGTGTTATTATTTAATATGCCATTTTTGTTTTAAGTTTAAGTAAAATGTGCTAAAATTTTAGATATAAAAATATGCAATGATGGATATATATAAAATATTGTTAATTTATTTTTAATTATTTTTTTATGATAATTTTGTAAAATTTAATAATAAATTTAATAATATCGTTAATAAAATGTTAATATTTGATTATTATATATTTATATATTTTTCATAATTTTTGTTATGTTAACAATTTTTTTTAAAAAATTACTAAAATAATACAAAATATCTTGTATATAATTCACGCATAGCTATTTTTTCTCCTTATTAGATGTATATATTATAAAAATATTTTTTGATAAAAATTATTTTCATGATTTCAAAATTATCTATGATAAATTAGTAATAGTATCAAAATAATAATTTTTTGAGTTAAAATATAATCTAATTATTTGAAATATATTATATTTTTATATATAAAAATAGTTAATAAAAATTTAATTTTTGTTTTAAATATATTAAGTAGTATATATTTATAATATTAATTTTTTATTAATTTTTTTAGGTTTATTTGATTTATTTAAAAGTTAATTTATATGGAATACAAAAATAATATTCTTATAGAGAATAGTTAATATTAATTTTATGTAAAATCTCTTATATTTAATTTAATATATAAAATCAAATAATTAAAAATTAAAATAAAATACTTATTATGCATAAATGTATAAAAAATAATATTATAAAAATTAAGAATATGTTTTTTAGTAGAGGAACAACCTCCGTTTTTAATGATATAAATTTAAGAATCCCGCGAGGGAAAATTACAGCTATTATGGGGCCATCCGGTATTGGAAAAACTACTTTATTACGTTTAATTGGTGGTCAATTACGTCCAGATAAAGGAGAAATTTTTTTTGATGGTGATAATATTTCAAAATTATCACGTTCTGAACTTTATGTAGTTAGAAAAAAAATGAGTATGTTATTTCAATCTGTTGCATTATTCACTGATATAAATGTTTTTGATAATGTTGCATTTCCTTTACGTGAACATACTTTTTTAACGCAAGATATTATTCATACAGTAGTAATGATGAAACTAGAAACAGTAGGGTTGCGAGGTGCAGCTAATCTTATGCCTGATGAATTATCAGGTGGAATGGCAAGACGAGTGGCATTAGCACGTGCTATTGCACTTGATCCAGAATTAATTTTATTTGATGAACCTTTTGTGGGACAAGATCCAATTACAATGGGAATTTTAGTAAATCTTATTTATAAATTAAATTATGCATTAGGTATTACTTGCATTATTGTATCTCATGATATTCATGCTTTATTTAGTATTACGGATAAAGCATATATTTTTGCAGAAAAATGTATTATTGCTGGTGGAACTGTCAAAGAATTGAAAAACAATAAAGATGAAAAAGTTAAACAATTTCTTAATGGAATATCACATGGTCCAATGAAATTTCAATTTCCTGAAAAAAATTATCTAGAAGATTTATTAGGATAATAGAAATGATACTAATTAATATATTAACTGCAATAAATCATCGTTTATTAGGTATATTTTCAAGATTTAATTTAGCTGTTTGTTTTTTATATCAAATTTTGTCTACTAATCCTAAAATTGCTAAACAGTGGCCATTATTAATAAAACAGTTTTATAACTTAGGAGTTTTATCTTTATTGATTATTTCGGTTTCTGGATTATTTATTGGTATGGTACTTGCTTTACAAGGATATTTAGTTTTAGCTATATTTAGTGCTGAATGTAGTCTTGGAATTATGGTATCTCTTTCTTTACTAAGAGAATTAGGCCCAGTAGTTACTGCATTATTATTTGCAGGTCGAGCGGGTTCTTCATTAACTGCAGAAATAGGATCAATGAAAGTAACCGAACAAATTTCTAGTTTAGAGATGATGGCTATTGATCCATTGCGTCATATAATTGCACCACGTTTTTGGGCAGGATTAATTAGTATGCCATTATTGGTTTTTATTTTTGTTGCTGTTGGAATATTAGGTAGTGCATTAGTTGGTGTAAATTGGAAGGAAATCGATGAAGGTTTTTTTTGGTCATCTATGCAATCTACTATTGAATGGAAAAAGGATATTTTCAATTGTTTTATAAAAAGTGTTATATTTGCTTTTACGGTTAGTTGGATTGCTTTATTTAACGGATATCATGCAATTCCTACATCTTTGGGGATTAGTCGTGCAACCACTAGAACTGTTGTTCATTCTTCATTAGCTATTTTAAGTTTAGATTTTGTGCTTACTTCACTGATGTTCGGAAATTAATGTATGCAAAATCAAAAAAATGAAATTTTAGTTGGCTTATTTTTTTTAATCGGGTTAAGTGCTTTTCTTTTTTTATGTTGGAAAGTTGCAAACATAAAATCATTTAGTAATCAAAGAACTTATAAAGTAACTGCTATTTTTAGTAATATAGGAGGATTAAAAATAAATTCTCCAGTAAAAATAGGTGGTGTTGTAGTAGGTCGAATAGTTGATATTATTTTAGATAAAAAAACTTATAATCCACGTGTTACTTTAGCAATTTTTAATAAATATAATAATATTCCTGATAATAGTTCATTGTCAATACTTACAGCAGGGTTATTAGGTGAACAATTTTTAGCATTAAATGTAGGATTTTATGATTCAGATATGGATATTGCAGTTCTTAAAAATGGTGATCATATTGAAGATACTAAATCAGCTATAGTTTTAGAAGATTTAATTGGACAATTTTTTTATAAAGGTGTGTTTCCTAAGATTTCAGAGAAAGAAAATAATGTTAAAATTGGTAATAAGACATAACATTAGATAAATAAAATATTACAACGCCAGGAATGTATTTTATGTTTAAAAAGTTATTAATATTTATTTTTTTATTTCTGACAACATTTGCAATGGCAATAGATCAAGCTAATACATATCAAATTATAGAACAAGTTATCTCGAATACATTAAAAAGATTAGAAAATGAACAATATATTATTAATAAAAATCCTAATTATTTACGTAAGATTGTTCGTGAGGAACTTATGCCTTATGTACATATTAAATATGTAGGTGCACTAATATTGGGACCTTATTATACTACTTCTACTTATTTTCAACGAGAAAAATACTTTAAAGCAATAGAAGCATATTTAGAACAATCTTATGGACAAGTTTTAATGATGTATCATGGTCAACAATATCAGATTTCACCAGAAAAACAATCATCAAAAAACAAAAATATAGTTTCAGTTCGTGTTACTATTATTGATCCACAAGGATATCCATCTATTTATCTTGATTTTCAATGGCGTAAAAATAGCAAAACAGGATTTTGGCAAGCTTATGATATGATTACTGAAGGAGTGAGTTTTGTTACTACTAAAAAAAATGAATGGGGTAATTTATTACGTACTAAAGGTATTGAAGGTTTAACAGAAGAATTAATAAATAGAGCTAATAATCCTATTATTTCTGGAAAATAAAAACATTTGGAATATAAAAATGAAATCCATGTTAAGTTGGCAGAAAAATAATACAACATTAATTTTAAAGGGTATATTGAATCGAGATACTTTGATGTTTTTTTGGAAACAAAAAAATGAATTATTAAAAGATATAAATGCAATTAATGTTTCTTTATTATCTCATGTTGATTCTGCTGGTCTTGCTATGTTGGTCAGATTAAAAACAAAAAAACAATTTAAAAATAAATTGCTTATTGAAGGAATCAGTGAAAATTTAAAAACACTTATTATACTGTATAAGCTAGAAGATTTTATAATTTTATTTTAATGTTTTTTTGAAGTGAAATGTTAATAATAATATTTCAATTTTCTAATTGAGTTGAATAATGACTATAGATAAAATAAAAAATGAAATAAAAGAATTATTACTTAAAAAATTAAAACTTGATGAAGTAATTGTTAAAAGCAATGGGAATTATTTTCAAGTTATTGTTGTTGGTAAAATATTTCATGGTATGACTGCAGTTAAAAAACAGCAAATAATTTATAAGCCATTAACAAAATATATTACAGATAAAAAAATTCATGCACTATCAATTAAAGTTTATACGCCAATTGAGTGGTCAAAATTTATAAATTGAATGATGTGAATAATAAAATTTTGTAATAATAAAATAATAAGCATATTACTCTGCTAATAAAGAAGACTTTAATGGATAAATTTCAATTAAAAGGACCAATTCGTTTAATAGGAGAGGTTTTAATTTCTGGTTCAAAAAATGCTGCATTACCAATATTATTTGCATCGTTATTAGCAGAAGAAGTTGTTGAATTACAAAATATTCCTAATTTAAAAGATATTGATACAACAATTGAATTATTTAATCAATTAGGTATTAAAGTTGAACGTAATGGTTCTATTTTTATTAATGCATGTAGTATTAATAAATTTTGTGTATCTTATAAATTAGTAAAAATGATGCGAGCATCTATTTGGGTTTTAGCTCCATTAGTTGCAAGATTTGGTAAAGCTCAAGTATCTTTACCAGGAGGATGTGCTATTGGTGCACGTCCAGTAGATTTACATATAAAGGGGCTTCAAAAGCTTGGTGCTGATATTTCCTTAAAAGAAGATTATGTTAAGGCATCTATTAATGGGAGATTACAAGGTGCTAATATTATTATGGATAAAATTAGTGTAGGTGCTACAGTTTCTGTTATGACAGCTGCAACATTAGCAAATGGTCAAACAATCATTAAAAATGCTGCTTGTGAACCTGAAATTAAAGATACAGCTAATTTTTTAAATTTATTAGGAGCTAGAATAACTGGAGCAGGTACTAATAAAATCATTATTGATGGAGTATCACATTTAGGTGGGGGTGTTTATCAAATTTTGCCTGATAGAATTGAAACAGGAACTTTTCTTGTTGCAGCTGCAATTTCTGGCGGCAAAGTTCTTTGCCGTAATACTAAACCAATTATGTTAAATACAGTATTACAAAAGTTAAATAAAACTGGTGCAGAAATTAAAGTAGGAAAAGATTGGATTCAGCTCGATATGCATGGTAAACGACCTAAAGCAGTAAGTATTGAGACAGCACCACATCCAGGTTTTCCAACTGATATGCAAGCACAATTTAGTTTGCTTAATTTAGTAGCTGAAGGGGTAAGCACAATTAAAGAAAATATTTTTGAAAATCGTTTCATGCATATCCCAGAATTAATGCGTATGGGGGCTTGTGCAAAAATAAAAGAAAATATAGTGTTTTGTCATGGTGTAAAACAATTAATTGGTACTCAAGTTATGGCATCTGATTTACGAGCATCTGTTAGTTTGGTTCTTGCTGGTTGCATCGCGAAAGGAAAAACAATTGTGGAGCGTGTTTATCATATTGATAGAGGGTATGAAAAAATAGAAGAAAAATTACGTAGTTTAGGAGCTAAAATAAAACGTATTCAATCAAATAAAACATAAATTAATTTTATTTTTTATGCAAATATATAAAAATTTTATACATAACTTATTATTTATTAAGTTTTCATAAAAAATAATATTATATCTTTTAAATATAATTGATGAGTATAACAAAATATTTTTTATTTTTATGATTGATATAATAATTTTAATAAAAAGATTTTTTTAGCAAAAAAAACAAGTACAATCATTAAGATTGTACTCCATGATACATGTCATAAATTAATTAAATATATGATTACCGCGAATTAATAAGTAAATATTTTGATCGCCACGTAAAATATTTAATGCTAGCGCGGTAGGTTTACTAGAAATAATTTTACGTAATTGATTAATATTTTCTACTCTTTTTTGATTCGCGCTAATAATAAGATCTCCTTTAGCTAAACCAAGCATTGCTGCAGGTGAATTAGAAGAAACACTATCAACCTGAACTCCCTTAGTACCTTTTTTTGTATTATTGCTTAACGTTGCACCCATAAGTGATGTCATTAAAATTTCTGCTTTTGTACTTGTTGAATTACTATCTTCTAATGTAACATTTACTGTTAAAAATTTTCCTTTGCGCAATAATCCAATTATAATTTTTTGACCAATTTCACTAGTACCAATTTTTGCTCTTAATTCAGCAAAGCTATTAATATATTTGTGATTAATAGATACCAAAACATCACCTGGTTGAATACCTGCTTTATCTGCAGCAGAATGTGGTATTACTTCACTTACAAATGCACCTTTTTGAGCATCAATATTTAAAGCTTTGGCTAAATCAGAAGTCATTTCAGTTCCTTTAATTCCTAAAACTCCACGTTTTACTTCACCATGTTTTATGATTTGATCGCTAAGAGATTTTGCCATATTTGACGGAATAGCAAAACCTATACCTATATTACCTCCTCCAGGTGCTAAAATAGCAGTATTGATACCAATCAATTCACCATTAAGATTAACTAATGCACCACCTGAATTACCTCTATTAATAGAAGCGTCTGTTTGAATAAAATTTTCTAAACCTTCTACGTTTAAACCGCTGCGACCTAATGCAGAAATAATTCCTGATGTTGCTGTTTGCCCTAATCCAAAAGGATTACCTACAGCAATAGCAAAATCACCAACACGTAGTTTATCAGAATCAGCAATTTTTATAGCTTTTAAATTTAATTTTCTTAAATTATCTTCATTAGAATCTTTAATTTGTAACAAAGCAATATCTGTTTGAGAGTCTCGACCAACAAGTTTTACTTCAATTTCTCTTCCATCATTAACTTGAATTTGAATATTATCAGCATTATCAATAACATGATTATTAGTTAAAATGTAACCTTTTTCTGAATTAATAATAACAGCAGAACCTACACCTTCAAAAGGACGAATGCTTTTTTGTTGTGAAGGAAAATTTGGTCCAAAAAAGAATTTGAATTCTTCTGGTAATTGTTGATTTTGAACACGTGTGCCCGATACACGAATATTAACTACAGCAGGTAGCACTTTTTCTAACATAGGAGCTAGACTAGGTAATTTCTGTTCAGATGATATAGTAAGTGATGATGGCATTAATGCAGAATAAGTGACTGTTGGCAGAATGAATATAAAATTAATTACAGTTATTGTAAATATATTTAAAAAATATTTTTCTTTTTTTTTCATGAATTTAATTCTCTTAAATACCTTAATTCAGGTAATTGAATTATTAGTTAGGAATTAGCAATATATAATAATTAAAAATAAGATTTTAACTTATTTTAAAGACATTATAACTTAACAATTAATAAAATCTTTTTACTTTTTTTTAAAAGTTTTATTTTGTTTTTTATTTTTTCTAATTTTTCTTAAATATTTTTTAAGAATTTATTATAAGCAATAGATATTTGATTTTTTTAAAATTAATTTGTTACAAAATTACTCAAAAGTCTTTTTTGTTTATTTTTCTGTGATTTTATAAAATCTATTGATCATATAATTATATATATATGCCAATATAGAAGCTATATTATTTAGTAATATTTCTTATCTAGTAATATTTTTCTATGAATGAACAAGGCATATATTAATAATTTTTATTATACTATTTATATGTAGATTTTATTTTTTAAATTTAAATTTTGTTTGTTAATGTTAAACGGATTTTTATTATATTTTTTTAGTAAAAGTAAAAATACTAATGAATGTATTATTAAATATATATCCCAATGTTATGATCATCTTTTCTCCTTAAGGATAAAATATATTTTTATGGATAGTTAGCAGTAATAATTATTATAACTGTTAAAATGATATAAGTAGAAATAAGAAATTTTATAAAAAATTGTATTTTGTTAATATTCTAATAAATAATTATAACTGGATATCATAATATCAGTGATATTTTGTATATTATGTATTTAATATGATTGATTTATATATATTAATAAATTTTATAATAAAAAAATATATTTTTTTAAAAATAACATCTTTTATTTTATATATCTTATTAAAGAGTATTTTTTATAGAAAAAAATCTTACTTTAGTAGTAAGTTATATAAGTATTTATTGATAAGTTTTTAATAAAAAAATATACACGAAAAATATCATGTTTAATTTTTTGAGATTTTTCTAAAAAATGAAAAATATTTAAAGTATTTATATTTGATATTTTGAAAAAATATTGAAGAATTATGATGATTTAATTTTTAGTATTAAAGATATATATATTAGAATAATTTCTTTTTTATAGATGCAATTAAAAAACATAATGCATAATTTCTATATTTTATTCTAAATAATATTTTATGTATTTTTGTTTTTTTTATATTTACATTTTTTAATTAAATATATGTTTAATTTTATCGATTTTTTTATAAAATTTTATTATAATGTTTCATGATTAAATTACAAAAATTTTAATTTTTCAATAAATTTGAGATTAATGTTAATTTATTCATAGTAGTTTTCATAATTTAAAATAAATTATGGATAATTAAAATATTTTTATAACATATGAGTATTTTCAATATATTATTTATACAATGGTATTATTTCATGAAAACTTTTATAGCTAAGCAAGAAACAGTCAAGCGTAATTGGTGTATTATTGATGGGAATGGAAAAATTTTAGGTCGTCTTGCAACTGAAATTGCAAGACGATTGCGTGGAAAACATAAATTAGAATTTACTCCCCATGTTGATACTGGAGATTACATTATTGTTATTAATGCAAAAAAAATTCTTGTTACTGGCCATAAACGTGAAAATAAAATTTATTATCGCCATAGTGGTTATATAGGAGGTTTGAAAGAAATAAAATTTAAAGAAATGATTCTTCGTTACCCTGAACGAATTATTAAAATTGCGGTTAGAGGAATGTTACCTAAAGGACCTCTCGGTCGTGCTATGTATTCAAAAATGAAAGTCTATGCAGATGATCATCATAAGCAAATAGCACAAAAACCACAATTGCTTGATATTTAACAAAAAATTAAGAGAGATGGATAGATAAAATATGATTAAAAATCAGTACTATGGAACTGGTCGCCGCAAAAATTCTTCTGCCCGTGTTTTTATGAAGGATGGTACTGGTAATATTGTTATTAATCAACGTACTATAGAGCAATATTTTTGTCGTAAGACAGCAAGAATGATTATTCTGCAACCATTAGAATTAGTCGATATGTCTAAAAAATTAGATTTATACATTACTGTTAAAGGTGGTGGTATTTCTGGTCAAGCAGGTGCAATTCGTCATGGTATTACACGAGCATTGATTGTATACAACGAATTATTGCGTCCTGAATTGCGCAAAGCTGGCTTTGTTACTCGTGATGCTCGGTCTGTCGAAAGAAAAAAAGTAGGATTTAAAAAAGCTCGTCGTCGTCCACAATATTCTAAGCGTTAGTTTTTTTATTTATAATCGAAAAGTATTGCTTAAAAACCCGCTACAAGCGGGTTTTTAACAAAATTTTGTGTTATTAAAACTAACAGTTTATTGATAAATAAGTTAATATTTTGCTTCTTAAATAAATATGCATTGTATTATTAATAAATATGCTTATATTCATGTTACTATGTAATAATTAATTATTATATTACATTTTAAAATGTCTATTTATTTTTTATCAATCTGGAGGTTTGCATGCCTGTTGCTGCTAATAAACGTTCGGTAATAACATTATTTTCCGGTGAAAGTGATATATTTAGTCATCAAGTAAGAATTGTATTGGCAGAAAAAGACGTGAATTTTGAGATTGAGCATGTTAATAAAGATAATTTACCTCAAGATTTTATTGATTTAAATCCTTATCAAACAATCCCTACGTTAGTAGATAGAGAATTAATTTTGTATAATTCTCGAGTAATTATGGAGTATCTTGATGAGCGGTTCCCCCATCCGCCATTGATGCCAGTTTACCCTGTTGCTCGTGGTAATACCCGTTTGATGATGTACCGTATAGCAAAAGATTGGTATTCTTTAATGTATAAAATTCAAAAAAAAGATTCTCAATCTTGTTCTGCTAGGAAACAGTTAAAAGAAGAATTAATATCAATTTCTCCAATTTTTCAAGAGATGCGATTTTTTATGAGTGAGGAATTTAGTTTAGTAGATTGTTGTTTAGCTCCTTTTTTGTGGCGTTTGCCTGCTTGGAATATTGATATACCTCAAGAAAAAGAAACTGAAGGTATTAGATCTTATATGAAAAATGTATTTGATAGAGATTCTTTTCTCGCTTCATTAACTGATGCCGAACGTGAAATTCGTTTTATGAAAAATTAGTTTTTTGTAGGAGTATTTTATAATGTTACCACGTCGTCCTTATTTATTAAAAGCATATTATGACTGGATTCTTGATAATAATATGACACCTTATGTTATTATAAATGTAAATGTTTTCGGTGTGAAAATACCTATAGAATATGTAAAAAATGGACAAATTATTTTAAATATTAAACCTTCTGCAGTAAAAAATTTCAAGATGACTTATGATAAAATAAATTTTAGTGCTCGTTTTTGTGGTGTAGTTTGTTATATCGAAGTGCCTATTTCAGCCATCATTGCTATTTACGCTGTTGAAAATAGAGAAGGGATAATTTTTGAAAATGAGTATGAGTATGAATTTAATACAAATTCTGTGACTCACAAAAATAAGAAAATAAAATTAATTAACAAAAACAATAAAGATATTTCTTTATTAAATAAAGAAACAAGTAATCAATCTAAAACAATTTTTAATAATAAATCTCCTATATCATCACACGAAAGAAGAAAAATATTACGTATTATTAAATGAAATTTAAATTGTATATGTCTAAAAAATGATCATATTTTTTCTGTCCATTAAATTTTACATTTATATATATAAATATTGCAAATAGTCAATAAAAATGTGAGAAATGTGATTTATTAAGAATAAAAGTTTTTAATAATTAAAAATAGACATATGTGTAGTAATACTAAATACAAAAAATTTATATAATTTATATTATGATATAGTATGATGCATAAATCATTTTTTTATAAAAAAATGATTCAATTATAACTAAATCCTGTAAATACGTGTTTTACATCTTTTATATTACTGGCAATTTTTGCAACAATATCTCCTTCTTCTTGAGAAAGAATACCGAGTAAAAACACTTCACCATTTTCTGTTATCACTTTTACTGTTGATAATTTTATTAAATTATTAGAAAGTATTTTTAATTTTATTTGAATAGTTATCCATGTATCTTTTATAATTTTTATGAAATTAATAGGTTGTTCTACCCGAATTTCATTATAAACAGATTCAACTCCTTTTACGTTTATTACTATTTTTTTGGCTAGTTCACTTAAAAATAATTTAGGTGCTTGCCCGGTCAATAAAATACTTCCTTTATATGCAGTACTCACAATACGTGCATTTTTTTTTATTTCTTTATTTTTATTTAATGCTGATATAACACGGACTGCTAATGTTCCATCGTCAACTTGACGTCCTATGCTTCTTGGATCAGTTGCACTTTTTGTTAATATGGCAGCTGAGCTTATTATCGTTGTTTCAAGGCAACCTTGTATTAAAACACTACTGAATAATATTATTAAAAAAGATAATAGTTTTTTCATTATTATTTATTTAATCATCTTAATGTGGAAAAAGTGTATTGTCAATTAAGTCACATAAACAGTGAATTGTTAATAAATGAACCTCTTGGATTCTAATATTTCTTTTAGAAGGTATACGAATTTCTACATCTTTTTCTCCTAATAAACCAGCCAATTCCCCACCGTCATAACCTGTTAAAGCTATAATAGTCATATCACATATTAATGCTGTTTCTACTGCTTTTATGATAAAACGATTTTTTCCTTTGGTGGAAATAGCAAATAATATATCACCAGATTGACCTAATGCTCGTACTTGTTTAGCATATGCTTCTTCTTTTTGTTCGTTATTAATAGAATTAATAATAATATTATCTGTATTGAGACATAAAGCAGGAAGGCTTGGACGGTCAGCTTCAAATTGATTAATCATACTAGTTGTAAATCTTTGTGCAATAATTCCTGAACCACCATTACCACAACATAAAATTTTATTACCATTTAATAGAGCATTTACCATTATATTTGCTGCTTCAGAAATAGAATAAGGTAATATTTCTGCAGAAGAAATTTGTGTTTGAATACTTTCTATAAAAAAAGCTTTGATTTTCTTCAACACTTTAAGACCTACTTTTTAGTATTGTCAATAAATGAAATAATAGTTACTGAAAGTATCTAATTATCTTAAAATTAATATTTTATAATAAAAATACTATAAAATATCAGGTATTAAATATATTACTTTTAAGTAATTTTATTTTTTAATATTATAAATTTTTTGTTCCTTAAATTAATTTGGTTGAATTAAAAATATAAAAAACTTATATTAATAAATATATATGTTTTAATTTTTTCCTGTTTTATAATTTTTATAATAACAATATGTATATTAATAA
This sequence comes from Arsenophonus symbiont of Ornithomya chloropus, assembly GCF_964026495.1. Taxonomy (NCBI): domain Bacteria; kingdom Pseudomonadati; phylum Pseudomonadota; class Gammaproteobacteria; order Enterobacterales; family Morganellaceae; genus Arsenophonus; species Arsenophonus symbiont of Ornithomya chloropus. The sequence goes on from NZ_OZ032148.1 coordinate 438,175, forward strand.
AAAATTACAAGATGTTTTTTATGATAAATTGTTTTATTTTATATACAATAAAAAATTTGATTACAAATATATTTTTAAATATGAAATATTTATATTTTTTGTATGAAAAGTATTATAAAATTATAAAAATGATATTAGATTTTATAAATCTAGCTGTACTAATTTACATTATTTGTTTTTTTCTTATATGCTTTTTGTTAACAGTATTTTCTTTATAAAAAGAATACATATACAGATTAAAAAATATTCTTTTTTATCATTAATAACACTTTATATATGTTTTTTAAAAAATGTATTTTTAATGAAAACATAATTAATTATATATTTTTTTATATTTTTACAAGTATTTAATAAATATAAAAAATATATAAATTTGTTAAATATTTTATATAAATCAATAATTTAAAATTAAATATATTTTTATAAAATATTTGTATTGATTTTTGAAATATTTTTCAAAGTTCATGAATTGTGATTATTATTAGAAATTTTTTCTAAAAAAATTAATCCTTAATTGTTATTTGTGATAAGCATTATGATTTTTTAAAATATAATATTTAATAGATGTTATTGTATTTGATAATTTTTTATTTTAATTTACTTTTTTGATAAATAAATATATTTTTTAAATATCTTTTTTAAAAGTATTAAAATATAAAAAAATATATTTTTTATAAAAAGAATGTATTTTTTAAAATAGATAAGAACATATATTAATAGTATTATTAATGTTTTTTCCTATAAGTAATATTAAAAATATGGTTTTATTTAAAACATAAACTTTATTGTAAGATCAAATATATATTTTATCAAATCTTATCATATATCCAATTTTTTATGAAAAATTGGATAATAATTAATGTTTTTTGTAAAGAAAAAAAATTTATGAATAAAATTAGAACAACATGGATTTGATTTTAAAAATACATTTTTTGATTTTTATAAAATAATATATATTTAAATATATAGAAATATTAAAAAATTATTTTTTAGTGTATAACCAGTGAAAGTTGTTATGTTATAGAGGTAAAAATGTCATCCATATTATATATTGTACCCACTCCTATTGGTAATTTGGAGGATATTACTTTGCGTGCATTAAAGATTCTTCAAAATGTAGATCTTATTGCAGCCGAAGATACTCGGCATACAGGTTTCTTATTACAACATTTCTCTATTAATACACATATGATTTCTTTGCATGCTCATAATGAAAAAAATAAAACAGAAAAATTAATTAGTCAATTAAAGAACAAGAATGTGGCATTAGTTTCTAATGCAGGAACTCCATTAATTAATGATCCTGGATTTTATTTGGTAAAACGATGTCATCAAATTGGCATTAGAGTAGTGCCATTACCAGGATCTTGTGCAGCAATAGCTGCACTTTCTGCTTCTGGTATAAATTCAAACCGTTTTTGTTATGAAGGATTTTTGCCAGCGAAATCTAAAAGTAGACAAAATAGATTAAAAAATTTGGCTCATGAACCTAGAACATTAATTTTTTATGAATCACCTTATCGGTTATTAGATACATTAGTGGATATGGTATCTATTTTAGGTAGTGAACGTTATGTGATTTTAGCACGTGAATTGACAAAAATATGGGAATCTATTCATGGTTGTCCTGTAAAAAAATTATTGGATTGGGTAAAAGTTGATAAAAATCGAACTCGTGGAGAAATTGTATTAATCATTGAAGGTTATAAAGTACCTAAATATAATCATTATATTTCAGAGAATGTTATTAAAACATTAATCTTATTAAGAGAATCATTACCTTTAAATAAAGCAGCATCTATTACCGCAGAAATCTATGGTTTAAAAAAAAACTTATTGTATGAACATGTTATTAAAAATAGCACGATATAAAAAATATTATAATGTATATTATAAATGTTTATGCAAAATTTTAGAAAAACGTGTATACTTTAAAAGCTAAGTTAGCTAGACAATCGCTATTTTTCATTTTTTAATTCTAATTTTAAAATATGCAAATATAGAGGAAAGTCCGGGCTCCTTAGGGCAGGGTGCCAGATAACATCTGGGAGGGTAATCCTACGACTAGTGCAACAGAAAATAAACCGCCGATGACTATATTCAAACAGTACAGGTAAGGGTGAAAAGGTGTGGTAAAAGCACACCACACAATTGGTAACAATTTTGTGGTACGGTAAACTCCACCCGGAGCAAGGCCAAATAAAGGTTCATTAAATGCGGCCCGTATATTGAACCTGGGTAGGCCGCTCGAGTTAATACGTGAGTATTAACCTAGATGAATGGTTGTCCATGACAGAACCCGGCTTATTGATTAACTTGCAAAAAAAAGTAAAGCCCTAAATTGTATTTATTGCAATGGGCTTTATTATTTTTTGTATATTTATTTAAATATGATAATACTAAATTATCAAAATTTTCATATTAAAAAAAAGTTATTTCTAAAAACTCATGCATATTTTGTATAATCATTTCATAAAAAATATTCTTATATATAAAAAATAATGAATTCTTTGTTTGTTTAATCTAAGAATTTTTTAATATAACTGATATGTTGATAAATTGATTCTATTGTTATATATTGTACTACTAATAAATTTTTAATTTAAGATAAAAATTATATCAAAATCGATATATTAAATAATATTTAACATATAAAATAAAAGTATTTGTTTGTCTTTTAAAAAAACATAAAATTAATATTATTTTTAAAATAAAATTATTTTTAAGGAATAAAAATTTATAATAAATGAAAAGTATATGTGCTTAAATAAGAAAATTTTTTAAATAAATATTTTTTATGTAGTATTAAAATTAATTTTTAATATTTTTATTAATTTAAATAATATCCTTAATTTAGTTTAAAAGCTTAGTTTAAAAAATATCATTAATAAAATTTATAAAACAGCAATTAAAAGAAAATTAAGATTATTTTACTTTTTTTAAGATTACTATAATACTCCCTATAAGTCCTAAAAAAAATAATACGATAGGAATAATCATTAAGATATTCATTATTTGATGCTCATAATATTGGAATAGTAGACTTTTACCAAAAATACAACCAATAGTGGTTAAAATTAATACCCACAATAAACCACTAAGCCAATTAAAAAATTGAAAACGACCATTAGGTAATCCAGAAAGTCCAGCTATAGTTGGTAAAATTGTTCTGATAAAAGCAAGAAATCTACCAATCAGAAGAGCAGCCAATCCATGGCGATGAAATAAATTATAAGCACGTTGATGATAATTACTAGGTAAATGAGAGAGCCAACTTCGAACAATTATATTATTTCCCAACCATTTTCCCTGGAGATATGCAATCCAACAACCTAAACTGGCACCACTGGTCAAAATAATAATTGTTAATGAATAATTAATAATACATTTAGCTATTAATACTCCTACTAAAATAAGCAAACTGTCTCCGGGTAAAAATGCAGCAGGCAATATTCCATTTTCTAAAAATAATATAGAAAATAATATTATATAAATAAACCATACTAATGAAGGATTCATTAACATGTCATAATCTTGTTCCCAAAGTGCAAAAAAAAGTTCTTTGACTAATTTCATTAAATGTATTCCTAAATGCCATTATATTAGCAATATTGTTAATAATTATCTATATAATCTTTATATTAATATGTTTAATCATTATTAAAAAAAATAATGTTATGGTATGCTTTCAATAAATATTTTATAAGTGTAATTTATCAGAAATTAATGAAATATTTCATAAAAGTTATAAATAATTATATGATATTTTTCATAAAATAATTTTTCTATGAAAGATAATTTTTTATAATTGATTAATAATTTAAATGTATTTATTATTTTTTTTAAAAATATTTCATTAAACGAATGTTAATGAAAAAATCATAATTATTTTTTATCTTAAAAATAGTTTTCTATAAATAAAATATTATTAATTATTTAAATTTTACTAATAATTTGTATTATGAATATAAGTCGTTCTCATTGAGATAAATGATAAATATTTATTTTTCTATAAAAGATCAATCCATTTTTTGTTTTTAGAGATCAAAAATGTATTCTATTGCTACTCCTGTATTATGGTGGGTTTTTATTGTTTTTATTAGCATAATGTTTTTTGTTGATCTTTGTTTACAATACAACAATATCAATAAAACAATAAAACTAAAACAGGCTATTATTAGGAGTATTATTTGGATTCAAATAGTATTTTTATTTGCTTTATATTTTTGGTTTTACTTAAAACAATATACAACTCTTGAAATTGCAAATCATTATGTTATGGATTTCTTAACTAGTTATTTGCTAGAAAAAGCATTAGCTATTGATAATGTATTTGTTTGGATGATGCTGTTTAATTATTTTTCAATTCCAATTTATCTACAACACAAAGTACTTTTTTATGGTGTTTTTGGTGCTATTTTTTTACGCAGTGTTATGATTTTTGCAGGTACTTGGTTAATTACAAAATTTTATTGGATTTTTTATGTTTTTGGAATATTTCTAATATTTAGTGGTATTAAAATATTTTCTGTGATAGACAATATTAAAACAATTACGCAACAACCATTAATACAATGTATTACATCTCATTTACGCATAACAAATACATTATATGGAGAAAATTTTTTTATTCGTCAAAAAGGTATATTGTTTGGCACACCATTAATTTTAGTTTTAATGTTAGTTGAGATAAGTGATATTATTTTTGCATTTGATAGTATCCCTGCTGTTTTTTCAGTAACAATGGACCCTTTTATTGTATTTACCTCCAATTTATTTGCTATTTTAGGTTTGCGAGTAATGTATTTTGTATTATTAGGTATTGTAAAAAAATTTATTTTTTTTAAATATGGTATATCTTTTATTTTAATTTTTATTGGAATAAAAATGTTATTAACTAATCTTTTTTATATTCCAACAAGCATTTCATTGAGTATTATTATTAGTATTTTAGTAATAACATTATTTATTAATTATATTTTTATTAAAAAATAAAACATATTTTTCAGCAAAAATATTTTATAATGTTTTGGAAGATAATTGAAGTTAACAAGAGTACTATAAAAATTTTTTATATTCATTAAAAAAATTAATAGTTATCAAAAAAATAGTTTTTCTTTTGAAGAATTATAATAAATAAACTTAATAAAAAGTATATGGAAAAGATTGCATTATATAAATATATAAAATGGTATTCGTCTGAATACAAATAATACAAAATATTTTTTAATAAAAATTATTTTGTATTATTTGTTAATTTTTATATATTTTTTATTATGTTTTTATAGAATTATTTAAAAATTATTCATGATAAAGCATATAAATAATATTAATATAAGAATAAATAATATTAATATAAGAATATTAATAATTAATTAAGAATTATTCTAATTTGGAAACTTTATTTTTGATTTATTTTATAAAATCATTTTCTTTTTTATGAGAAAAAGATAGATTAATAAAAAAAATAATTTTTATTTGGTCAAATTATAATTATAAAGTATATAAAGATGTTGGTATTGTAAAAATAAATATTTATTTGTTCTTATAAATATAAATTCAATAATATGTATTTTTGATATTTTGCTTTTTATCTTTAACTTCATAAAAGTTTTTGATTTGGAATGAATCTTTAGTTTATAAAAACTAAAATATATTATCCATTATAAAATATTTATTTTGTGATAAATCTCTAAAAAATATTATTATTGATGATATATTACATGTCTATATCATACATTAATATAAATTGAAAACTATGTCTAAAAATATCACAATAAATTACGACAATATTAAAAAAATTATTAATATTATTGGCGGTAAAAATAATATAAATAATTTTACACACTGTTTAACCAGATTGCGTTTTATTTTGCATGATCCTAAAAAAGTAAATATAAAAGATTTAAAAAAATTGCCTGAAGTTAAAGGTTGTTTTAATCAGGCAGGACAATTACAAATTGTAATTGGTACTAATGTCAGTAAATATTATAAAATACTTCAAGAACAACTAATTTTTCAAGAAAGCAAGAAAGATAAAACAACATCTTTTAAAAAAAAGATGAAAATTCATACGACACTCATTGCAAATTTAGCAGAGATTTTTTTTCCATTATTACCTGCATTAGTCTGTGGGGGGTTATTATTAGGTATTAGAAATATTTTAGGTGAAATGCCAATAATAAATAATCAAGCATTATTAGAGTTTTATCCTATTTTAAAACCTATTTATGATTTTTTATGGTTACCTTGTGAAGCTATTTTCCATTTTTTACCAGTTGCGATTTGTTGGTCTACAGTAAAAAAAATAGGTGGAACACCTGTTTTAGGTATTATTCTTGGAATCACATTAGTTTCACCTCAATTAATGAATGCTTATAATCTAGGTACTCAATTACCTGATGTATGGGATTTTAGTGTATTTAGCATTCAAAAAGTAGGGTATCAAGCCCAAGTTATTCCTGCAATTTTTGCTGGATTATTTTTAAGTTGGTTTGAAATTTTTATACGTCGTTATATTCCTGATTTTTTACAATTTGTAATAGTTCCTATTATAACTTTAACTATTGCTCTTTTTGTTGCACATGGTATTTTAGGACCTATAGGTCGTTTCATAGGTAATGAAATTTCAGAAGTTGTAAAATTTATAATGTTTGGTAATTTTGCACCAATCGGATCTGCTATTTTTGGTTTTGCTTATTCATTATTAGTTATGACTGGTGTTCATCATATTACACTTGCGATTGATATGCAGATAATGCAAATACAAGGTGGAACGCCAATTTGGCCAATTATTGCTCTTTCAAATATTGCTCAAGCATCTGCTGTTGTAGGTATTATTATTATTAGTCGAAAAGAAAATGAACGTGAAATAACTATCCCAGCAGCAATTTCTGCTTATCTAGGTGTTACTGAACCTGCACTTTATAGTGTAAATCTTTATTATCGATTTCCTTTATTATGTGCAATGATAGGTTCTGCTTTTTCTGCTTTTTTTTGTGGTATATTCGGTGTTCTTTCTAATGGAATTGGTGTAGGAGGATTGCCTGCTATTCTTTCTATTCAACCAGTTTATTGGTTAGTTTATTCATTTGCTATAATATTTGCGATTGTTGTTCCTATTATATTAACGATAATAATTTATAGGTATCAACAACGTAAAGGTACACTTATTTCTAATTAAAGGATTATTTAATAAATATATTTTAAATAGTGAATTGTAAAGATGAATTATTTGCATGTTACTTTTAAAGCAAAAGAGTTAATGGTTTATCAAACTAAAATAAATTATAAATTTTATCCTATAATTTATGAAAGAATTAATAAGTTAGATTTGTTTAAATTAATTCAACAGATTAAATTAGATTTTCCTAATATTCAAGGTGGAACATTAAAAGGAAAGTTATTATCATATTATTCAATTTTTTGCATAAAAATTGCTAATGAAGATATTATTGATATGGAAAAAAGTTTTTCAGAAATATTTAATGTGCCTTTTATAAGAAAAAATATTTTATTAGATGATGGTGAAGAAACTTTAAGAATGGCTTTGGCAGAAAAACAACGCAGAATAACTTGGAGTATTGATTATTGTGGATATCATTCAGGAAAAACAGAATATACCACCGAATCTTTGTTGACAGTAGCTAATGGATATGTAGGTTTGCGTGGTACATTACCAGAGATGAGCATCAGTGATGATACTTATCCAGCTACTTATCTTGCAGGTTTGTATAATCAATCTATTTCTGAAATAAGTGGACATCAAGTGCATAATGAAGATTTTGTAAATGCTCCAAATGCACAATATATTTCATTGTCTATTGGTAATAGTAAATTTCTTAATCTTACTGATTTTAATATTCTTTCTCTTTATCGGCGATTAGATTTTATGACAGGGGTATTATTTAGTGAATTACAAATTGAAGATGAAAAAGGACGTCAAATAAAAATACAATCTAGAAAATTTACTAATATGGCACGGATGACACATTATAGTATTGAATACCAATTTTGTCCTTTAAATTTTTCAGATAAAATAACAATCTGCACTAAAACAGATGGTGGAACTTTTAATTATGGTGTTGAACGTTATCGATATCTTAATTGTCATCATTATACAATAAAAAATTTAATTGCCAATAAACATAAAACTTATTTATTAGCACAAACTAATCAAACTGAAATAGGTATTGGGATTTCTACTGAAATTAATGGAGATTTTTTTGATTCTGATAATGTCAAAAACATAATCAATAAAAATAATATTGTTCAAAAAATAGTGTTTTTTGCACAAGAAAATAAATTCTATACTTTAGAAAAAAATGTAGCTATTGCTATTTCTACTGTTTTTGATCAAGATTTAGAAAAAGTAACTTTATGGGAGCTTCCTAATTTTTCTATACAATTAGCAGAAAGTCAGATCGCTTGGAAAACACTTTGGGATGAAAGTGATATTGTTATTTCTGGGGATATGATGACACAAAAATTACTGCATTTACATACTTATCATTTGTTATCTTCATGTTCTCCTTTAAGTAATGGAAAATATAAATTAGATGTTTCTGTCACTGCTAGAGGTTTACATGGAGAAGCTTATCGTGGACATATTTTTTGGGATGAAATATTTATTTTGCCATTTTATATTATGCATTTTCCTGAAACTGCTCGTCAATTACTTATGTATCGTTATAGAAGATTATCAGCAGCAAAACATGCAGCAAAAATTGCAGGTTATCAAGGTGCTATGTTTCCTTGGCAATCAGGTCATGATGGTACTGAACAAACACAAACATTGCATATAAATCCATTAACAGGACAATGGGATCCTGATCATAGTTATCTACAATGTCATATTTCATTGACTATTGCTTATAATATTTGGTTATATTGGTTAAATACTGCAGATAAATCGTTTATGATTCAATTTGGTTTTGAATTATTAATTGAAATTGCCAAGTTTTGGATAAGCAAAGCAGTATGGAATCATAAGAGCAACCGATACCATATTGATGGTGTAATGGGACCAGATGAATTTCATGAATATAGTGCAGGTAATAAAAAAGCAGGTTTAAAAGATAATGCTTATACTAATTTGATGGTTTCATGGTTATTCAATCAAATTGAAATGATAGTTTCATCTTTTTCTCAAAAAGAATTAAACCATATTGTTAATAAAGTTCATATAGATAAATATTTTTGGAAAAAAATAAAAGATATAAAAACAAAATTGGTTTTATCCATTAATGATGAAAATATTATAGGACAATTTGACGGTTATTTTTTGCTTGAAGAAATGGATTGGAAAAAATATAGGAATAAATATGGTAATATTTATCGCTTAGATAGAATATTGCGTGCTGAAGGAAAATTATCTGATAATTATAAAATTACTAAACAAGCAGATTTATTAATGATATTTAATAATTTTAGTCAGGATGTTGTAAAAAAAATATTAAAAAGTATGAATTATTCTATGCCTGATAATTATGTAGAAAAAAATTTTAATTATTACTTTCCTCGTACATCTCATGGATCAACTTTATCTCGTATTGTTCATGCTGCGTTAGCTGAAAATATCAAATTGCATGCTTTATCTTGGAAATTATACAAAGATTCTTTGTTTTCTGATTATCAAGATATTCAAGGGGGTACAACATCAGAAGGAATTCATACTGGTGTAATGGCAGCTACTCTTAATATGACAATTATGACATACGGTGGTGTAGATATTCGGCAATCATTATTAAAAATTAATCCTTCATTACCTCCACATTGGCAACACATACAATTTAAAGTATGGCATTTAGGAGTTAATTATAAATTTTTAATTACTCAAAACAAATTATCTGTAATTTCTAATAAAAATACTAAAATACAAGTAGGTTCACAAAAGTATAAAATTTTTATTAATAAAATGCTGCATATTAATTATAAAAATGAGGTATTTTCATGATAAAAGGTATGATCTTCGATCTTGATGGAGTTATTGTTGATACTGCTTTTTATCACTTTAAAGCTTGGCAATATCTTGCGAAAGAAATTAATATTAGTTTTGATTCAATGTTTAATGAAACCTTAAAAGGGATTAGTAGAAGTCAATCACTAGAAAGAATTTTACTGCATGGTAATAAAGCGAACACTTTTTCTTATGAAGAAAAGCAGTTTTTGATGAATAAAAAAAATGATTTTTACATAAAATTATTATGGAAATTGACAAAAAAAAATATTTTGCCAGGTGTATTATCTTTTATTAAAACAGCTAATAAACATAAAGTTCTTTGTGCTATAGCTTCTTCTTCTCAAAATGCTGGGATGATTTTAAAAAAACTAAATATCAAAAAATATTTTGATGTAATTGTAGATCCGCTTTCTTTATCAAAAGGAAAGCCTGATCCAGAAATTTTTTTATCAGCTGCTAATTTGATTAATGTGTTGCCTGATGAAGCGGTAGGTTTTGAGGATTCACAAGCAGGAATTGAGGCTTTAAATAAAGCAAATATTTTTTCTGTAGGAATATCACCAAAAAAAAAATTAATTGGTGCTAGTTTACAAGTGAATTCTTTTAAAGAAATTAATTTTAAAAAACTTATAAGAATATAAGGAAGATATTAATATATTTTTTTAAAACAAATAATTTTGATTTATAATCAATAAAACAATAAATAAGAAATTTAAAGATTTTATATCAGTATATTTAAATCATTACACGTTATAATGTTAATTACATTAATATAATATAGTAACATAGATTAATTTATAACTTTTTTATAGATTTGATATATAAAAATTTTATATAAATAAGTTTTATATATAACAACATATTGTTTTGTATGTATCTTAATATATATATTTTTAATATTTTATAAAACTGATAATTATATAATATATGAAATTATAATTATACACTATAGTATAATTCAAACTCCAATGGATGAGGTGCCATATTTATACGTTTGACATCATCTTTTAATAAATTAATATAAGCATTAATTGTTTCATCGGTAAAAACTCTATCACGTTTTAAAAATTGACGATCTATATCTAAAGCATTTAATGCTACTTCAAGTGAGGTAGCCACACTCGGAATTTTTTTGACTTTTTCTAATGGTAATTCATATAAGTTTTTTTCGATTGCTTGACCTGGAAGAATTTTATTGATTATTCCATCTAAACCTGCCATAAGTTGAGAAGAAAAAGCTAAATATGGATTAGCTGCTGGATCTGGAAAACGTACTTCAATACGTGATTCTAAAGGATTGTCAACCATTGGAATTCGAATAGAAGCTGATCGATTACGTATGGAATAATTTAAAATTATTGGTGCTTCAAAACCAGGTACTAAACGTTTATAAGAATTTGTTGTTGGATTAGTAAATGCATTTAAAGCATGTGCATGTTTAATAATCCCACCAATATAATATAGTGCTATTTCAGAAAGTCCTCCATATTGATTACCAGCAAACAAATTAGTAATATTTTTTTTTAATGAAATATGACAATGCATTCCAGATCCATTATCACCTATTAAAGGTTTAGGCATAAATGTTGCTGTTTTACCAAAAGAATCTGCAATATTATGTACTACATATTTATATATTTGTATTTCGTCTGCTTTTTTTGTCATACTATTAAAACGAGTAGCGATTTCATTTTGACCTGCAGTGGCTACTTCATGATGATGTGCTTCAACTACTAATCCCATTTTTTCCATAGTACAAGACATGGCTGAACGCATATTTTGTGCAGAATCAATAGGAGGTACAGGAAAATAACCTCCTTTAATTTTTGGACGATGACCTTTATTGCCATTTTTATAAAATATACCAGAATTCCAAGGTGCTTCTATATCGTCAATGCAATAATAAGCGCTAGAAATATTATTATGAAAACGAATATCATCAAATAAAAAAAATTCAGGTTCAGCTCCAAAGATTGCAAAATCTGCTATTCCACTATTACGTAAAAATTTTTCTGCACGTTTAGAAATTGAACGAGGATCTCTTTCATAACCTTGATTTGTATTTGGTTCTAAAATATCGCAGCGAATAATTAGGGTAGGATCGCTAAAAAAGGGATCTAATATTGCTGTTTTTGGATCAGGCATAAGAATCATATCTGATTCATGAATTTCTTTCCAACCTGCAATAGCTGATCCGTCAAATATTTTACCTTTTTCAAAAAAAAATTCATTAATTTGGTGACTAGGAATACTAATATGTTGTTCTTTCCCCCTTGTATCAGTAAAACGTAAATCAATATATTTCACATGATATTCTTGAATCATGGATAAAATATGTTTAATAAACATAAAATGCCCTCCATGGGAATTTTATTTTTAATCAAGATAATATATACTATATATTTTTTTATTTGTAAAAAATAATACTATTTTTTGATAAAAATATTTTAAGAAAATTTAACAGTTGCATAAATATAAATGAAATAATACTTTTTTTATTTTAATAATATATATTTTTTTTTCAAAAAATATCATAAACTAATAATAAATTATTGTTATTTTGATTAAATGTTGTTTTAGGTTATTTAATAAATAAGCATCTATGTATAAAAAAATATAATTTATGTAATAAAAATATATAAAATTTTTATCTTGAATAAAGATATCTTATTGTAATTTTTTAAATAAAATAGTATATGCTTCATAAAAAAATATTTTCATAAAAGATTATTAAATAATATTTCTGTATCAGAAGATATGCTTTCATAATTGCATTATGAATTTTTATTTTCTGTAAAATTATCACAAAAAATACGGCATTTTTTATGGTTTTTTTAATGTTTCATGTTTGATTAATTATATTTTTTATTGATAAAAAATATGAATTAAAAAAGACGATTTAAGCCATTAAATGCAGCTACACGAAATGCTTCCGCCATTGTTGGATAATTAAAAGTAGTATTAATAAAATATTCAATAGTATTACCTTTGTTTTTTTGTTCCATAATTGCTTGGCCAATATGAATAATTTCTGCTGCACGTTCACCAAAACAGTGAATACCTAATATTTTTAATGTTTCACGATGAAATAATATTTTTAAACTTCCGACATTCATTCCAGCTATTTGAGCTCTGGCTAAATCTTTAAATTGAACTCGGCCAACTTCATAAGGGATTTTCATGCTAGTTAATTGTTGTTCGGTTTGTCCTATAGAACTGATTTCAGGAATAGTATATATCCCCGTAGGGATATTTTTAATTACATGTATATTTCTACTATGATTACCAGTTATAATTTTACGTGCAACTAGACGACCTTGATTATAAGCAGCTGATGCTAAGCTGGGATATCCAATAACGTCACCAACAGCATAAATATTTTTATTATTTGTACAATAGGATAAATTTACTTTGATTAAGTTTCTTTTGTCAACAGTGATAGGGATATTTTCTAGTTTTAAATTATCTGTATTTCCTGTACGCCCATTAGCATATAATAAACAGTCAGCTTTTACTTTTTTCCCTGATTTAAGATGGATAATGACACCATCTTCTTTTCCTTCTATTTTTTCATATTCTTCATTGTGTCGAATAACGATACCATTATTCCAAAAATGGTATGATAAAGCATCTGACATTTCTTGATCTAAAAATGATAATAAATAATTACGGGTATTAATCAAATCAACTTTAACACCTAATCCTCTAAAAATTGAAGCATATTCACAACCGATAACGCCGGCACCATAAATAACAACATGACGCGGTTCATTATTTAAATTTAAAATAGAATCGCTATTATAAATACGTGAATGTTCAAAATCAACATCAGGTGGGCAATAAGGTCGAGAACCAGTTGCAATAATTATGATTTCGCCATATAAAATATCGTAAGAACCATCTTCATAAGAAATTTTCAACGTATGTTCATTAATGAAAGAAGCTTCACCAATAAATATATTGCAACCATTTCTTTCATAAAATCCTTGTCTCATTTGTACTTGTTTATTAATTACAGTTTCTGCTTGTTTAAGAATTTCAAAAAAAGAAGATCTTAAAATGCTAGATTTATTACTATATAAAGAATTTTGATTAAATTCAATAATTCTACTGACTGCGTGTCTTAGTGCTTTTGAGGGTATAGTTCCCCAATGAGTACAGCCACCACCGATTTTTTGATAACGCTCAATAACTGCAACTTTTTTTCCTTTTTTTACTAAACCCATTGCAGTCCCCTCTCCTCCAGGACCAGAACCTATAACAATCATATCAAATTTTATGTGTGACATTGTTTTATAACCTATTATTTATTTAAAGATACATAAATAACTCTGTTAGAAATTTGTTATAGTGATATTGATCATGTAACATTTGACGTTTGTTTTTTATTTTTTTTAGAAGATCTATTAAATTATTCTCAAGTAATATTATAAGTAGTTAAGAGTAAAACAAAAGCATAACTGTATTTTTTATAAATGATATTTTTTACTTAGCTTTTATTTTTCATAAAATGCTAATTAAATTCTAATTTTATAGTTTTTTTATATCTTAGCGCTTATATGTAAAATATTTAGAGAAGTAAATATTATTTTTTTATTTTTTCATAAATATTTTTGAGTTAATTATAGCTAATAATTATCTATTTTAAATTAACTTTTTATCGTGTATTGCATTAATTTGTAATTTAAATATTAATATTTTTTTAAATTTCTATGTAAAATTTTTATGTAAAATATAGAATTATGATTCGTATATTTTTTATAAAATTTTTTAACAATACAATTTTTTAAATGTTAAATATATTTATTAAATTTTAATTTTAAATTTTTAGCAAGATATAAGAATAAAAAGATTAAACTTCTGATTATTTGCAATAAAAAATATATCTTATAATATCATTCTATTACAGTTTTATTAAACTAGTATAGTTATTTTATATCAATTCTTTAAAAAATATTTTAAATATGCAATCAAGAACACAAAATTTGTTAAAGTAATTTCTTTAAAGGTTGTAATTTTTTAAGCAATTTTTATTAAATTATTTTTAATAAAAAATATTTTCTATATATAAAAATTATTATTTAAATTTTGCATATTAATTTTGATACTAAGTTAAGGTAATTTTCAATTTAGATTTTTTAAAAAAAATATGTATGTTAATAAAAATTTATTTTTATTGATTTTTGAATAACTTATTTTTATATTATTTTAATAAAATTATTCATTAAAAATAATTTTGTTAAGATAAATATTCTGTATAATAAAAATTATGATTAATAGATGAATTATGCGATTATTTGATATATAAATTATAAAATTTTGTATATCAAATATTATATTTTAAATTATGATATAATAAATATTATGATTATTGCATTTTAATCACTATAAAAATAAAATAGATTATGTATTTTAATTAATATACATAATATAAAAATTTTTTTAAATAATTTAATATATTTTAAATAAATATAATTTTTATCAATAAAGTTTTTATGATTTATATTTATTTAATATACAAATAAAAAATCATGATAGTTTTAAAAAAATATTTAAAAATCATACTAATGAAATCTTCATATCAAATTATTAAATAAAAATATATTTTAAAATAGGTAGTTATAATGACACCAAAAATCAAAATCATAATTGTAGGTGGTGGAGCGGGAGGACTGGAACTTGCAACTAAATTAGGGAATACTTTAGGTAAAAAAAATAAAGCTGAAATTATATTGGTAGATTGTAACCCAAGTCATTTATGGAAACCACTGCTTCATGAAGTAGCGGCCGGATCTTTAGATTATTCTGTTGATGCCATCAGTTATTTAGCACATGCTAGTAATCATTACTTTCATTTTCAATTAGGTTCTTTGACAAATATTGATCGTAAAAAGAAAACTATTACATTAGAAATAATACATGATAAAAAAGGGAAAGCATTAATTTCTGAAAAAAAATTAGATTTTAATATTTTAGTTATGGCTTTGGGTAGTGTTTCTAATGATTTTTCTATCGATGGTGTAAAAGAAAATTGTATTTTTTTAGATAATCCTGATGAAGCACATCGATTTCATAGTGAGATGCTTAATTTATTTTTTAACTATACAAATCAAAAAAAAGTAAACAACAAGAAAAATATAATTAATGTTGTAATAGTAGGAGGTGGTGCAACTGGGGTAGAATTATGTGCTGAACTGTATAATACTATAAAACAATTAATTAATTGTGGTTTTTTAAAAAAAATTAAAAAAGATATACTCAATGTAACTTTAATTGAAGCTGGAGAGCGGATATTACCAGCATTACCTCTTCGAATTTCTACGATAGTTCATAATGAGTTAAAAAAATTAGGTGTATGTATTTTAACAAGAACAATGGTTACGAAAGCAAATACTGATGGATTTTATACTCAATTAGGGAAAAAAATTGACGCAGATCTAATGGTTTGGGTTGCTGGAATTAAAGCACCAGATTTTATGCAAAAAATTGGTGGATTAAAAACTAATAAAATTAATCAATTGTTTGTGAAATCAACATTACAAACAACTTTAGATAACTCTATTTTTGCAATTGGTGATTGTGCATGTTGTTCGAAAAAAGATGGTGGATTTGTACCACCTCGTGCTCAAGCAGCTCATCAAATGGCAACTTTATGTTATAAGAATATTCTTGCTTTAATGCAAGGTAAAGAATTAAAAGATTATACATATAAAGATTATGGTTCATTAATTTCATTATCTCATTTTGCTACTATCGGTAGTTTAATGGGAAATTTAATGCGAAGTAATATGATGATCAAAGGTAGAATTGCTCGTATAATGTATATTTTATTATATCGCATGCATCAAATTGTATTGCATGGTTATTTAAAAACTGGATTGATAATTTTAGTAAACAATATTAATCGTATTATACGTCCAAAATTAAAATTATATTAATTGTATGTATTTGTTGCTTTTGTTGCAAAAAATAAATTTGATTAATAATATTAATTTTTTAGTTATTTAAAAAATTTATTAATTTTTTTATGAAGGATAATCTTATATCATAATCAAATATTTGATAAATAAATTTTAATTTGTTGTTTCTATCTAATTGGTAAGTATCAGGTTTATCTTCCAATAATTTAATAATATAATGCGTGTTTATTTTATTTTTTTTGTGAAATTCGATAAATCCACCTTTTTCGTTTGCTTCTATTTTTTTGATACCCAAATCATGAGCCTGTATCCGAATTGCACTAAATTCTATAAATTGTTTTGCTAAAAGAGGTAAAGGACCGAATTGATAAATTATTTCAATTTTTAATTTATTTAATTCTTTTTCCGTTTTAGCATTAGCTATTTTTTTATAAAATGATAATCTGATATTAACATCTCGAATATAATTTTCTGGAAAGAAAAGAGGTATTTTTAATTCAATTTCAGTTTTTTGATTATTTATTTCTTCTAAAGAAGGTTCTTTTCCATTTTTTAAACTATTAATGACATTTTTTAAAAGTTTCACATAAAAAGTATATCCAATAGTAAAAATATGTCCACTTTGTTCTGCACCAAGTAATTCTCCTGCTCCTCTAATTTCTAAATCATGAGTAGATAATGAAAAACAGGAACCAAGATCTTTAACTAATTTAATTGCTTCAAAACGTTTTTTTGCGTTAACAGTAATCAATTCAGGATCAGTTATTAAAAAATAAGCATAAGCTTGATGATAAGAACGTCCTACTCTTCCACGTAATTGATATAATTGTGCTAGACCGAAATAATCAGCACGTTCAACGATTATAGTGTTTACATTAGGAATATCAATTCCCATTTCAATAATTGTAGTACAAATTAATACATTAAAACGATGATGATAAAAATCTATCATTGTATGTTCTAAATCTATTTTTGACATCTTTCCATGTCCAATAATAAAAGTAGCTTCAGGTACTAATTTAGCTAATCGGTCTTTTGTTTTTTCTATATTTTTAACATCATTAAACAAATAATAAACTTGTCCACCTCGTAAAATTTCATGTAAAATAGCTTTTCGTACAATCAAGTCATTATATTGATAAACAAATGTTTTAATAGGTAATCTCCAAGATGGAGGGGTAGAAATAATAGATAAATCACGCATACCATTCATTGCTATGTGTAGTGTTCTGGGAATTGGTGTTGCAGTTAATGTTAATATATCAATATTTCTTTGTATTGCTTGAATTAATTCTTTATGACGTACGCCAAAACGGTGTTCTTCGTCAATTATTAATAATCCTAGTTTTTGCCAATGAATGTTATTTCTTAGTAATTTATGTGTACCAATTACTATATCTACTTCTCCTTTAGTAATTTTATTGATGATTTCTTTTTGTTTTTTTTTATTTTGTAAGCGTGATAACATTTCAATTCGTGTTGACCATTTTGAAAAACGTTCAGAAAAATTATCGAAGTGTTGTTTAGCTAATAAAGTTGTTGGAACTAATACTGCAACTTGTAGATTATTAGTTATTGCTAAAAAAGCTGCTCGTATGGCAACTTCAGTTTTACCAAATCCGACATCACCACAAATTAAACGATCCATAGCAATTGGTTGACTCATATCAGATAAAACGTTTTCAATTGCTTTTTCTTGATCAGTTGTTGTTTTAAATGGAAAATTTTTGCAAAATAATTGATATTGTATTTTATTAAATTTAAAGGCAAATCCAGGTTTTATAGCGCGTTGTGCATGAATATCTAATAATTCTGCTGCTATATCGCGCATTTTTTTTATAGCTTTTTTTTTTGCTTTAATCCAAACATTTCCACCTAATTTATGTAATGGTGCATTTTCATTACTAATATTTGTATTATAATAATGACTAATCAAATTTAATGATGAAACAGGAACATAAAGTAAATCATCATTGGCATAAGTCAGTATTAAGTATTCATTTTTGATATCTCCAGTTTTTAAAATTGTTAAACCTTGATATCTTCCAACACCATGTTGCATATGAACTAACGGTTGCCCGATTGTAAATTCTGAAATATCATAATCAACAATATCAGTATGAATGATTTGAGGTATTTTAATATTATTTTGCATTGTTTATTTACCGAATATATCGTGTTTATAAATTACAGCTATTTTTTTATCTTGATTACTAAAATTATTTTTTATTGTATTAACTATAATATAAAAATCTGATATATAAATTTCGTTTATATTTTTAATTTCGGTGGGTTGAATATCTATTTCTTTCTGCTAAAAGTTTTTAAAGTATTCACTTTCTAATAAACTTTCTATAAAAAATATAATTTTTTCAGAAAATTTTTTGATAAAATTATATAGTTTATAAAATGGTATTTGATTATTGAAATCAATATTTATATTAAATAAATCTATATAGGATAGATTAGTATTTTCTGATTTTGTTAGATTTTTTTGTTATAAATTTTTTTTATAAGCATGATTTAAGTAATTAATTTTTTTATTTTTATATAGCTGGTACATATTTATTTTAACCTTATTAATTTATTTTAACCTTATTAAAAGAGATTGATACATTTTTTTTAAGAAAGTTTTATGGGGGTAATAGGCACATAAGAAAGATAATAATTTTTTTAAAAAATTAAATATTTATTACTAAAATGCTATTTTTCGATTTTTATATATACATTGAATTGGATTTTATTGTCAAGTTTTTTATGATTTAAATGACAATTTATTTTTTATTTATCTTTAGTAAAATTATAAATTATTAATACAGTAAATTATTTCATTTCATATATTCTGAATTGCTTATTTTAAAAAAATTTTTAGGTATTTTTAGAATATTAATCCAATAAGTGAGTGCTTTTTGTAGAAGAACGAGTAAAAGTGAAATATTATAAGTTTTTTATGTTCATAATAATGATATACTTTTTGATTTTTAAAAACTTTTTTATTAAGTTTATCATTTACATTAATTATTTAAATACTGATTTTAATAATAAGTAATGTATATTTTTTTGAAATATTAATAAGTATCTTTGAAAAATTAATAAGCATATTATTTCTATTAATATATTAATAGAAATAAAGAATAACTTTTTTAAAAATTGATATCTAGTACAGATGATATAATTTTTGAAAAAATTTTTTGATTTAGTTAAATATTATGATATTAGGTAAATATTTTTATATGTAATTATTATGAATATTTTTTATATAATTGAAAATTATGATATATAGTTTTTATAATTTAGAAAAAAATATTTTTTTATTAAGATTATAATATTCACACTATTTAATAGCAGAAATATCTTTTAATCTACACTAAAAACAATAAAAAATAAATTCCATTTTATTTTTTAGAAATTTGATAATGATATTTTTCTTCATAAAAATCAATAAATTTATATTAATAAAAATTAAAATATTTATTTTATTTATAACAGATCCATGAAATATTTTTTAAAAGCACAAAAGATAAAATAAACAATTAAATGTAAAGTTTGTAAAACTTTATGTTATTAGTATTGCGTAATGCTTAATTTTTTGTCAAATATTTTATTTTTATTTATAACAGAGGTCAATTATATTTCATGTTACAATTTATTATATATTTTGTTGGCTTACGTTATATGTTTAAACGTAAAGGTGATCGATTTTCTCAATTTATTTTGATTTTATCTATCATTGGAATTGCATTAGGTGTTATGTCTTTAATAATAGTTACATCTGTGATGAATGGTGCTGAACGTGCATGGCAAAACAATATTTTAGCTTATATGCCACAAGTTATTTTAACAACATCTCAAGGTAATATCAATCCAGAAAAATATTCAGTAAAAAAAATAAAACATTTAAAAGAAATTGATCGTATTACTTCAATTGTTGAAAGTGATGTAATTTTGCAAAGTAAAGAAAATGTTGCTATTTCTGTAATGATTGGAACAGATGAAAAGTTAAGTGATCCTTTATTCAAGCATTTACAAAATCTTGATCCTAAAGTACTAAAATCAAGTAGCTATAATGTTATTTTAGGAATAAAATTAGCTGAAAAATTAAAAGTACAACCTGGAGATCAATTGAGATTAATTGTACCTTCTGTTACTCAATTTACATTGATTGGTAGAATGCCCAGTCAACGTTTGTTTACAGTAGCAGGATTTTTTTCAACACAATATGAAGCTGATAGTACTGAAATATTAGTAAATTTAGAAGATGCAGCAAGATTAATGCATTATCCTATTGGTAATATTACTGGTTGGCGTCTTTATCTGAAAAAACCTTTGATGGTTGATATTTTAAGTAAAAAAAAATTACTAAAAGATATGATATGGAAGGATTGGAGAGAAAGAAAAGGCGATTTTTTTCATGCAGTCAAAATGGAAAAAAATATTATGATTTTGTTATTAAGTCTTATTATTATTTTAGCTGCTTTTAATATTATTACCTCACTTTCATTATTAGTTATGCAAAAACAGCTTGAAATTGCTATTTTTCAGATATTAGGATTAAAACATATTAAAATTATAGCTATTTTTATGCTTCAAGGAATAGGAGTAGGAATTTTTGGTACGATAATTGGAATATTGTTAGGTTTATTTATTACCAATAATCTTAATATCATAATGCCTATGTTAGGTTTATTAGATAAAAATATAGAATTAAAGATTTTTGTTGATTTTATATCTATTATGTCAATTAGCTTATTTTCAATAATAATTGCATTATTGGCAACACTTTATCCTGCTTATCGTGCAGTTACTATTCAACCTACTGAGGCTTTACGTTATGCATAATGCTCCATTATTAATTTGTAAAAATCTTTATAAATCTTATCAAGACGGAAAAATTATAACTAATGTTATCAAAAATATTTCTTTTTCTGTTGCTAGAAAAGAAATGATAGCAATTCTGGGTAATTCAGGTTCTGGTAAAAGTACATTATTGCATTTATTAGGTGGATTAGATATACCAACTAGTGGTGATGTTATTTTTAATAATAAAAAAATGAGTTTATTATCAAATCAACAAAGGGCTGAATTACGTAACAAAGAATTAGGTTTTGTTTATCAATTTCATCATCTCTTATCAGATTTTAATGCTTTAGAAAATGTAATGATGCCATTATTAATTGCTGGCATGACTTATATAGAAGCTAAAAAGAAAGCTTACGCAATTTTAGAATCAGTAGGATTAAGTCATCGAACAAATTATTACTCTTCAGAATTATCAGGTGGAGAAAAACAACGTGTTGTCATTGCTCGTGCCATAGTTAATGAACCTTCTTTGGTTTTGGCAGATGAACCTACAGGTAATTTAGATTTATACAACGCCAATATTATTCTTGAGTTATTAATGGAACTTAATAAAAAAAAAGATACTGCATTTTTAATAGTCACACATGATTTAAGATTAGCTGGTCGTTTAATTCGTCATTTAAAAATACATGATGGATATTTAAAAGAATGTTCCACTTTTATTGGAGTGTAATAAATGGCAGATTTATTGCTTACTTTTAAAATTGCACTTCGTTTTTATAAAGGAAAAAAAAAATCTAGTTTAGTATCAGTAATATCTATAATTTCTATGCTTGGTATTGTGTTTGGTGTTGTGGTTTTAATTATTGGGTTTAGTGTAATGAATGGTTTTGAATATGAATTAAAAAATCGTATCTTATCTGTTATGTCTCATGGCCAAATAATTGCAGTTAATGAGCCTTATTTAAATTGGAAATCTGATTTTAGAAAAATAAAAAATACTCCAGATATTATTGGTGTTTCACCTTATATCACTTTTGCAGGATTACTAGAAAAAAATACTGTTGTAAAAGCAATTCAAATGATTGGTGTTGATCTATTTTTAGAATCTTCAGTAAGTACATTACCTAATTTTGTTCTTAATAATGCGTGGAAAAAATTTAAACCTAGTAATCATCACATTATTTTAGGGAGTGGTGTTGCAAAAAAATTAAAAGTTTCCACTGGCGATCATATTAATATAATTATGTCTAATAATAAATTAAGTATTAATCATCCTTATCAAATTTCTGTAATTATAATTGGGATATTTAGTTTAAATGGTATGTTAGATAATCAATTGGCAATTCTTCCTTTAGAAGATGCACAAAAATATTTAGGATATGATAATGGTATTACTGGTTTTCAAATAAATGTTGCTGATGTTTTTTCTGCAAATAGCATTATTTATAATGCAGCGATTAATGTTAGTAATTATGTCTTTATTAAAAGTTGGATAAAAGACTATGGTTATATGTATAGTGATATTCAAATGGTGAGAGGTATTATATATCTTATTATGATACTAATTATCAGTGTTGCTTCTTTTAATATTGTATCTACATTAGTAATGGCAGTAAAAGATAAAAATGTAAATATTGCTATATTAAGAACTTTTGGTGCTAATAGTAGTCTTATTCGTAATATTTTTTTATATTATGGGTTACTTGTAGGAATGTTTAGTTGTTTTATTGGTACATTAATTGGCATTATAATATCATTAAATTTAACGTCTATCATTAAATGTATAGAAAATATTTTTCATTATTCTTTTTTGTCCGATGAGGTCTACTTTATTAATTTTTTACCATCTATACTTTATACTAAAGATATATTTTTTATAATTTTGACAACATTGATTTTAAGTTTATTAGCTAGTTGGTATCCAGCAAATCAGGCAACTAAAGTAGCTCCTGCAAGAATTTTAAGTAAATAATAATTTTATTTTTGATTTTATGATTATAAATATTTTCAAGTAAAAAAATAATTAGAAATAAAAGATATATAATTATATTTTTTAATTAGAAAAAATATATAATAAAAATATTTATTATCAATAATACTGATATAAAATTAATTTATAAAATAACTAGATTATTTTAGAATAAAAAATATAATATCATTATTAATATATTTATTAATATATTTTTAACATGCTTTGTTCCAATTTAATTTTTGGATCAACTCAAAGTACATATAAAAATGTAATTTCAAGTTTTTGAGAGTGTTGCTAAAATACTTCTAAATCAAACTATTAAAATAATTTATCAATTTTATGAAATTTTTTTTGTATGTTTTTTAAAAATAATTTTTTAAGTGTATTTCCCAGTATCGTTTTTATGATTTTATTTTAAATAATCTGTTATTTTAATAGCGTCACCAATATAATTAGCTGGTGTCATTATTTTTAAACGTTCTTTTTCTTTTTTTGGTAAATTGATACTATCAATAAATTGTTTTATATCATTTTGAGTAATATTTTTCCCTCTAGTTATGTTTTTTAATTTTTCATAAGCATCTTTTATCCCATAACGTTTCATAACAGTTTGAATAGCTTCACCTAAAACTTCCCAATGAGAATCTAATTCAGAAAATATTTTTTTATTATTAGTTTCTAATTTATTTAATCCTTGTAGTGTTGCTTGATATGCAATGAAACTATAAGCAATAGCAATACCTAAACTACGTAAAACTGTTGAATCAGTAAGATCACGTTGCCAACGTGAAATAGGTAATTTATTAGAAAAATAATTTAACAGTGAATTTGCTAATCCAAGATTACCTTCTGCATTTTCAAAATCAATAGGATTAATTTTATGTGGCATAGTTGATGAACCTACTTCACTTTCATTTATTTTTTGTGTAAAATTTTCTAATGCAAGGTAACCCCAAATATCTTGATTAAAATCTAAGACAATAGTATTAAATCGAGCAATACAATTAAATAATTCAGCAATATAATCATGAGGTTCTATTTGAGTGGTAAATGGATTCCATTTAATATTTAATGAACTAACAAATTTTTTGCTAAAGAGTGGCCAATTTATATTTGGATAAGCTGATAAATGAGCATTATAATTACCTACTGCACCATTAAATTTTCCCAAAATATCAATTTTTATAAATTGTTGATATTGTCTTTCCATACGATAAGCAAAATTGGCAAATTCTTTTCCAATAGTAGTTGGAGTAGCTATTTGTCCATGAGTTCTTGATAACATTGGCAAAGCAGCATAAAGAGTAGCCATTTTTTTTATTTTTTTTATGATTTTTCTCCAATAAGGTAAAAGTATTTTGTTTCTGGTGTTTTTTAGAATTAATGCATAGGCAAGATTATTAATATCTTCAGATGTACATGCAAAATGGATAAATTCTATAACTTTTTTAAGTTCAGGTATACATTTTAGTTTTTCTTTTAAAAAATATTCCACTGCTTTAACATCATGATTTATTTTTTTTTCTATTTTTTTGATTTGCATTGCATCATTTTCATTGAAGTTTATGATAATCTTATTAAGATAATTATTAGCATTATTGGTAAATGATGGTATTTCTTGAATTTCAGAACATGTTGCTAATTTTTGTAACCAACGTATTTCTATTTCTATACGATATTTTAATAAAGCAAATTCACTAAAAATTGGACGTAATATATTTACTTGATCACTGTAACGACCATCAATTGGTGATATAGTTGTTAATGAAGATAATTCCATTTATTACTCCTATTGAATTTGTTAGTGTTAAATTTTTAAATAACGAAAAGAAATTGATAAATCATAAAATTTAATTGATTATTATTTTTTTAAATTTATAAAAAACATTTTTAAATGTATAATTGATAATTATACATTTAAAAAAGAATATATGTTAAAAATTAATATTAATATGTTAAACATTACTTTTTTATAACTCTTTATTTTCAAATATCTCAATTGAAAAGGTTACGCAAGAACATATATAAAATTTTTTTCTTTTTTTGTTTAAGATTTAATTGAGTTATTAATATTAGATTAATATGATTGAGTAAATTTTAAAAGTAAACTATTAATATTACTACGAGATTTTATTATTAATAATATTGATCTAATTTTTCTAATAAATGATTTATCATTCATGCAATTATTTACATATATTATTTTTTAAAATTTTGATTTTTTAAATATAAACATTAAATGGTTATTATTCTTTTTTAAAAGAAGTCTAATAATAAAAAATTATATCTCATTTTGAATACGTTCTTCAATAACACCACCACCTAAACAAACTTCATTATTATATAATACAGCGGATTGACCTGGTGTTACTGATTCAATTGGATAGCTAAATTTTATAGCTATTTTACTATGATGAAGTTGTATAATTTCACAAGGAATATCTATCTGACGATAACGTGTTTTAACTGTATATTGATTTTTTATATTTTTTTTTATTTTTATTTTTGGGTTGATCCAATGAATATTGTGAATAATCAGTCCTTTTGATAAAGAACGCGGATGATTATGTCCTTGCGCTACAATTAAAATATTATTTTTTATATCTTTATCAACTACATACCAAGGATTTTTATTTGCTTTTTTTATACCTCCAATTCCTAATCCCTTACGTTGGCCTAATGTATAATATATTAGGCCTGAATGTGTTCCTAATATTTTTCCATCAACAGTAATAATTTTTCCTGGTTGGCTAATTAAATATTGAGAAATAAAACTATGAAATTTTTTTTTTCCAATAAAACAAATCCCGGTTGAATCTTTCTTTTTTGCAGTAATTAGCCCAATTTTTTCAGCAAGATAGCGCACTTCTGATTTTTTTAGTTCACCGATTGGAAAAAGATTTTGTGCTAATTGTGTTTGATTAAGAGTATATAAAAAATAGCTTTGATCTTTATTTTTATCATGAGCACGTAATAGTTGATAATATCCATTATTTTTTTGAATTCTAGCATAATGGCCAGTAGCAATATAATCTGCTGATAAATTTTGTATAGCAAATTTTCTGAATACTTGAAATTTTATTTCTTTATTACATAAAATATCTGGATTGGGAGTACGCCCGATTTTATATTCATTAAGAAAATGTAAAAAAACATTATTCCAATATTCTGTTGCAAAATTGACTGTGTATAGTTTTATATTAATTTTATCACAAACAGATTGAGCATCTGCAAGATCAGTAGCTGCCATGCAATATTCTGCAGTATCATCTTCTTCCCAATTTTTCATAAATAAACCAGAAACTTGAAACCCTTGTTTTTTAAGTAAATAAGCAGATACAGATGAATCTACACCACCAGACATAGCAATAATCACTTTTTTTGAATAATTTATTGACACTATTTTTTCTCATCATATGAAAAGAAATTAAATTATTTTAATATTAGAAAAAATTATTTTTTTAATCAATAAAAATTTTTATTAAAATTATATTACAAATATAAAATCATTTAGCATTATTTTGTTTTTTGGAAATATTTTTTATATTATATAAAAGTTAGATCATTTTTTATTTGACATTTTAATATTTTTTTGAAATGTTATTCATAATTTTTAAAATTATGCATTGTTTAATTAAATAAAACTTAATTTGTTTTAGATGATATCTATATTTTTAAAATATAAATTTTTAATTATTTTTTAAAAAAATCAAAATTATTAATTTTGAATTGATATAATATTGTATTCATTTATAATTTTTGTTATGAAGAAGATAAAACTGATCAATAAAATTGATACTCACTGAAATTAGCAATAAAAATATTTTGATAAAAAGCTATATTGAGCATTATATTAAAATTTTTATTATCAAATTTTTAGTTTTTAATGATATTATTTATTTGAAATCTTCAAATAAGATATTTTATTGCTATAAGATTCAGAAAACTTCAATATAAAAAATATGCTATTTTATTATAAATAAAAGATAAAATTTATATTAAAATATTGATAACTATTAAGAAATAGATTAAATAGTGTTATTAATTTATTAAAAAATACTATATAATAAAAAAATACTATATAATAAAATATATTATTTATTAAAATTAAAAAATTTAAAAATTGTTATTTTTGATATAAAAATTATAATTATTATGCAGTTTTCAAAAGAGTAAGAAGTTTTATTAAAAATAGATTTTTTACAAAATTTTATAAAAAGAGTACAGATAATAAAAATTATAAAACTTGTTTAATTATTTTTTTGGTAAACTTTTGAAGTATAAAAATTTATTAAAAATCATTTATTATAATTAAAATGATTGCAAAAATATCAATTTAATAAAAAATAATATTTAAATCGTATTTTTATTTACTATATATTTTATGATAAAAATATCTAATTTCAAAAAAAATAAATATAAATTTGATTGTATATTGTTATTTGATCATAATATGATTATATGTTTATGTATTATTAATTCTATTTTTTAAAAAAATATTAAATTTTTATGAACTATTTCATTAAAAATAAAAAATATATTTTTAGTTAATAAAAAGTATTTTTTGTTATTATCTTGGTCTTTTAATTTGTAATAAAATAAAAAATATTTTTCTTAGAAAAGATAAATAATTTTTTTTAGTATAATGAGCAAAATTATGTTAATTATTAATGCAAATATTCGTAAAAATAAAGGTACAAGTGCTTGTCGATTTTTACGTAAAAATAATAAATTACCAGCTATTCTTTATGGTGATAAAAAAGAAGTAATTGTTATTGAACTTAATCATAATGAAATCCTGAACCAAGAAAAGAAACCAGAATTTTATGAATTATTAATTTTAGTAATTGATGAAAAGAAGATAAAAGTTAAAGTGCAAGCATTACAACGTCATCCATTTAAACCTAAATTAATGCATATTGATTTTTTTCGAGTTTGATAACTTATGATAACTTATAAAGTTATATAATAAAGAAAAACAACAAAACATTATTAATTTCTTGTTTATTAAAGATATATTATAGTATTTTAATAAAATACTAATGTATATTTTTTGAATTGTGTTTTTAATAGCATATTTTAATTAATGATTTTTTAATAAAATTAAGTAATTTTTAAGTAAAATAAGATTAAAAAATAAGAAATATATATTGGTAATATGTTAATATTATATTATTACTAGAATTTTCATAGAAAATTTTCATCATATAAAATATACAATATTATTTATAGATATTTAAATTAAATTTTAATAATTCTTTTGAAATTATTAATTGATAAATAAAATATTTTATAACTTTCTAAGTTATTAAATGATTAGATATATCAAAAAACTTCAATATACTATAATGCCAAAAAAATATTTTTGTAAAATACAAAAATAATAAATATTTTAAATATAGGTAATTATATTATTTTATCGGCATGTGGCGCAGACTGGTAGCGCTCCGTCATGGGGTGTCGGAGGTCAGAGGTTCAAATCCTCTCATGCCGATTATTAATAAATATTTTTATTTAAAAATGATTAATTCCTATAAATTATTAGCAAATATCAATCAATAAAATTCATCCATTTTTATAATCATCCATTTTTATAAAAAATGGATAATTTCTTCTAAAAAATATGATAAAATATATTTAATAAATCATAAATTTGAACATTATGAAATTTAGTTTAATATTTTTTTCTTAAATTATGATTTTTAATCATTAATAGTAATATCTAGAAAAAATAATATTAAATATAATATAGTAATAATTTTGCAATATATTTTATACTATGATTGTTATCAGGAAGACGGATAATTTTTTGTTAAAAAATTTATACAATCTTATTTTTCATATCATATGTATAAAAAATGAAAAATATAGTCATGTATATGTATATTAATATTATAATGAATAATATTAATGAAGTAAGTAATTTTTTGTAAAATATAATGTTTATTAGATTAATGATTATTAATAAATTATTAAGTATATTTTAAATATATTAATAATTTAAAAATAAATTATTTAAGATAATTTTTGTTAAGATATTTTTTGTAAACAGTTTTTAATATCAAACAATCTAGATCTCAATATTTGGAGCGTTAGAATAAAATTACATCGAGAATTAAAAGCACGTCATTTGACGATGATAGCTATTGGTGGTTCCATTGGTACCGGATTGTTTGTTGCTTCTGGAGCTACTCTTGCTCAAGCTGGCCCAGGTGGAGCTGTATTAGCTTATATTGTTATTGGTGTCATGGTTTATTGTTTAATGACTAGTTTAGGAGAATTGGCAGCTTATTTACCAGTTTCAGGATTATTTTCTATTTATGGTTCTCGATATGTTGATGAAAGTTTTGGTTTTGCACTTGGCTGGAATTATTGGTATAACTGGACTGTAACTATAGCAGTTGACTTAGTAGCTGCTCAATTAGTCATGGAATATTGGTTTCCTAAAATTGATGGGTGGATTTGGAGTACCCTTTTTCTTTCTATTATTTTTATGTTAAATTTTATCTCTATAAAAGGATTTGCTGAAGCAGAATATTGGTTTTCTTTAATAAAAATAATTACTGTTATGATTTTTATCATAGTAGGCATATTAATGATTATAGGTATTTTAAAAGGAGCAGAAAATGCAGGGTGGCATAATTGGAAAATAGGTAAAGCACCTTTTGTTGGTGGGTTATCATCCATAATTGGAATTGCTATGATCGTAGGTTTTTCTTTTCAGGGTACTGAATTAATTGGTATTGCAGCTGGTGAATCTAAAAATCCCAGAAAAAATATTCCTAAAGCAGTAGGACAAATTTTTTGGAGAATTTTGTTATTTTATATTTTTGCTATATTAGTTATGAGTTTAATTATCCCATATATGGACTCACGTTTATTACGGAATGAAATTACTGGTATTAGTATTAGTCCATTTACCTTAGTATTTGAAAATGCAGGATTATTATCAGCAGCTATTGTGATGAATACAGTTATTTTAACAGCAATATTATCTGCTGGTAATTCAGGTATGTATGCTTCTACTAGAATGTTATACACATTAGCGAAAGAAGGAAAAGCACCAAAAATATTTTCACAATTATCTTCTAAAGGAGTTCCTCGTTATGCTTTAATTGCAACTACTTTCGTTAGTTGTCTTTGTTTTTTGAGTTCGATGTTCGGTAATCAAGTTGTTTATTTATGGTTACTGAATATTTCAGGAATGACTGGATTAATAGCTTGGATAGGTATTGCGATTACTCATTACCGTTTTCGTAAAGGTTATATTTTACAGGGAGAAGATTTAAATAAATTACCGTATCGTTCAAAATTTTTTCCTATTGGCCCGATTTTTGCTTTTTTACTTTGTTTATTTATTATTTTTTCACAAAATTATCAAGCATTTTTATCTGAAAAAATTGATTGGTATGGTATTATTACAACGTATATCGGTATTATTTTATTTCTAATAATATGGTTTACTTATAAAATTATTAAAAAAACACGTTTTATTCCTTATAAAGAAATGAATTTTCCTGAATATGATGAAAAAATATTTAAGTAATTTTTTTGATTATTCCTTGAATTTTTATAAAAAATATATAAAAAATATAAGAGAAATATCTTATATTATCTATTTTTGTTTATTATGATATTATAAAATAAACAATCAGCCAAAATAAAAAATTTATTAATTTATAATATATCAATTTTTAATAAAATATTAAAGAATATCTAATTTTTATTTTTTAAATATATATTACCCAATATAATCAATGATCAATTTTTTATATTGATATATATTAATTAATAACAATTTTTAAATTAGTCAGCAAATATATAAAAATTAATTTATGATTTATTTATTGTAAATAACATCTTAATAGTATTATATTTTTTCTTAAAAAAAAATGATAACATTAGTAATACGTTTGTTTTTTATATTTTTAATATTTAAAAATAATGTTTATTAATTTTATATATTTTTTATTAATTGTTTTATAATTTGATTAGTTTCATAAAAATTGTTTAATTTTTTTTTAAAAAAGAGATATAATTATTATAATTTAAAATTAATACAGTTTCTTTAATTAAATGATTGAAAATATATTAATTAGTAATTTGATGTACGTAATTCACAAGTTCTCTTAAGTAAGAACATTTTTTTTTATCATTTATATGTATTAAAAATAGGTTATCTATATTTTGTAAATATTTGTTTATTTTTTCTCGATTTAATATATTTTCTCGATGAGACGACCAAATTAGTTTTTCTTGTTTTGTAAGAGTATTCGGATAATTTCTGCTGCGATAACGAAAAAACAATTGATTTATTCGCGGATCATCAAATTTTAATTTTAATTTTGATAAATTTTTTGGTGAAGTATGACGAATAATGTTCATCTTTAAACGATCTTTATTAGTAAAAAAACCTGCATATAATTTATGATCAACATCATTAAGTTCAGGAAAAAAAGTTTCTTGAGAAAAGAAACGAGTGATTCTATATTGAATTTGTGTATCTTTTTTTAATGTTTTCCAATTATTCATACAATAATTAATATTCAGTGATATACGTTGTAAATCTACAGATTTTAATAAATTAATAGGTGCTAAAATAGGACATTTATTAATGTTGATTAATTTAACATTATCTATATATTTATTTCTAATTTTAAGTGTAAGTGGATCGTATTTTTGTAATATATTATTATTTGATTTTAATGATTTATTGATACCTTTTGCAAGGTCATAAGCAATAAAGACATTTTTGTTTTTTGGATGCCAAGTCAGTGGAGCAATTATGCTAATATTTGATTTAGCTGCTCCAAATATACTGGAAATGTAAATTAATGGTGTCATATCAACACAATTAACTAATTCCATAATTTTATATTTTTTTCTTAGTTTAAAAAAATAGTCAAATAAACGCGGTTGTGCTTTTTTTATTAATTTTGCTATTTCTATTGTAGCTAAAACATCTCCTATAGCGTTGTGAGCATTTAAATGCTTCACGTTATTAACATTTGTTAAATCTTCCAATTTAAAGCTAGGTAGTCCATTATTATTAGGCCAATAAATTCCATGAGGACGTAAAGTATAACAAGCTCGTAAAACATTTATCAAATCCCAACGTGAATTCCCTGATTTCCAACTATAATCATATGGATCATAAAAGTTTCTATAAAATATATAGCGACTTACTTCGTCATCAAATTGAATATTATTATAACCAAGAATACAAGTATTACCTACACTAAAAATAGAATAAATATGTTTAGCAAATTTAGCTTCACTTATTCCATTAGCTATCGCATATTGTGGTGTAATACCATTAACAATAACTGCTTCAGGATCTGGAAGATAATCATTAGCAGGAGAACAAAAAAAAATTTTTGGTTCTTCAATAAAATTAAAATCAGCATCTGTACGAATACTTGCAAATTGCGCTGGTCTATCAAGAGCAGGATTTTTTCCAAATGTTTCATAATCATAAAACAAAAATGAGAATTCTTGTGTATTAATCAAAATATTTTTCCAATTTTTATGGCTAAATATATTATATAGTACAATTTTTTATTATAATTTTTATCTTAAAAATATAAATAATAATTATTTTTAGTTAATAATTAAGTATATTAAAGATATAATTATAAAGTTATTTATTATTTTATCATACTATAATGTAAAATTAATCATTAATTATTAACAATAATAATATCAAAAATAACAAAAATATATGCATATTATTAATCATTATTAATGATTTTGTATTTTTTTTAGGAAAATAATTTTATATAATTTTTTAGGAAAATAATTTTATATAAAGAGCATAAGATGACAACTACACATAAACAGTCATTTAAAAACGTATTAGAATTTGTTCGCATGTTTCGTTGTAAAAATAAAATTAAACGTGAATTAATAGATAATGAAAAAAAAATTCGTGATAATCAAAAAAGAGTATTATTATTAGATAATTTAAATGAATATCTTAAAGAAGGGATGACAATTCAAGAAATTAGAGCAATAATTTCTAATATGCGTAATGATTATGAAGATCGTATTGACGATTATAATATTAAGAATGCAGAATTATCAAAAAAACGTCGAGAATTATTACAAAAATTAAAAACCATAGGTGATCAAAATGAAGAATAAGATTTTTAAAATGTTTTTAAATTTTTTAATTAGTAATATTTAATTTAATTATTAAAATTACTAAAATATTTTTTATAGGATTATTAGTTTCAATTATGCGTGCTTAATGTTTTTAAATAATTGTTAATAAAAAATCTAAAAAAACAAAAATTATATTTTTTATAAAAAATATAATTTATAATATCTATATAATGAGTATTTTTACAGTGACAAGAATTATTTTTAATAACTAAAAATTAATCATAAATTATTTACAATTTTTATAAAAAATACCAGGTAAGTAAAATTTTTTTTTAAAATACATATATGTATGTAATTTAAAAAAGATTGTTCATTATAGAACTTAAAAGTATTTTTATTTATATTCGTATCATTTTTCTTTCAAAGAAAATCAACTTTTTTTATATAAATAAAGATAAAATTAAAAATAAAATTTAATTTTTTAAAAATTGCTAATTTTAAGTAATGATCTCTTTTTTTTAAAAAAGAAGTAATATTATGTATTATCTAAATTTATGGTATTAGTATTATTTGCTACTATTGAATAGTATTATCAGAAAGAGAATAGATTTTTTAATGTAAATCACAATATTTATTTATTAAAAATTTTCTTTTTTAAAATATTTTTTAGATATTTTTTATTATTTTTAAAAATATAAATATTTTTTGTCTTTATTAACTTTTAAATTTTAACTTTTTATGGTTTATGAACAAATTATTTATCTTACTTACTAAGATTTATTTTTATTTACTGTAGTAATATCTTATATTATTTTATTGCAAGAACGATCATTAATCATTAATGTAGAAGATTATAGTTAATATTTTATAAATTCATTATAATCTTTTAAAATCAAAATTTCTTTTGATTTAATTGTTTTATTAAAAGATTTTTTTTCGATATTTCATCTAAACATAATTGAGAAAAATTAACTTCTTTTTTTAACATTATTAATTCTTTTTCTTTTTCTTGATATTCATTACGATAACGACGACGGCGATGCCCACTAACTCTTAAGTGACGAGGTGATCTGCGTGATCTGCGTGGAAAAATACTAGTGTTTTTTTTGTTATTTTGATTTATTAATTGAACTTTATTTTGTTCTTTTATATCTAAAATACTTGCCTCCATGTTAATGTTTTTCGATTTATTGAATATCATTGATTTTTCACTTAACATAACAGATATTTGCTTTGATTTATTTGTTGTAGGAAATTGAATGTTTTTTTGTGCAATATCATTATCATTATATTGTTTTTTTCTTGAAATTTTATCATTTATAAGTTCTAATGGTTGTATTAATTTACATTTTTGATTATTCTTAGAAAGAAAAAATATTGGTTGTGTATTAGGTTTTTGTTTGATGAATTGTTTTGTTTTATTGTTTATTGTTAACGTTTTTTGTTTCTTATAATCTTCTTGAGTTGGGTTTATATTATCTTGAACAGTGTTGTTTTGATTATGATTTTCTCTTAATGAAAAATAAAGAGAGTTTTTAGTTTTTTCTTCTTTTTTTGTATTATATTCAATAATTTGATAATTATCTTCATATTTTTTATTTTTTGTTTTTTTTTCTATTGATTTTTCTAATTTTATAAAAAATATTTGTAAAAGAGCGCTTATTTTATCAAATAAATTAATTTTATCAAATAAATTAATTAATTTTTTTTTGTTAATATTTTTTTTATTGGAAATAATTGTCTTATTTTTTGTAGATTGAGAAGTAAGAAGAGAAGTAGTAGTGTGTATAGATATTTTTTTTTCAACAGTATCATTATCTAGTAAGTTACTCATTTCAGCTTCATGATATTTAGCTAGGTAATAACTTAATTTTGTAATTTCTTCACCCTTGCGAATACGAATCACATTAAAATTTGGTGATTGCATTTGGTCATTAGGAACAATAATAACACGTATATTATGTTGTCGTAATTCAATATCATTAACCGATTGACGTTTTTCATTTAGTAAATAAGAAGCAATTTGTATAGGTACAATAGCATGTATTTCGTGAGTATTATCTTTTAAAGCTTCTTCTTCTATTAAACGTAATATAGAAAGTGAAAGAGATTTGTTATCACGAATTTTCCCTGTTCCGCTACAACGAGGACAAAGATGATGAGTAGATTCACCGAGAGATGGACTTAATCGTTGTCGTGACATTTCCAATAAACCAAAACGTGATATTCTAGCAATTTGAATACGTGCTCGATCTTGACGTACTGCTTCACGTAAACAATTTTCTACATCACGTTGATGACGCGCCGGTGTCATATCGATAAAATCAATAACAATAAGCCCACCTAAATCTCGTAAACGTAATTGACGAGCAATTTCATCTGCTGCTTCTAAATTCGTATTTAGTGC
Source organism: Arsenophonus symbiont of Ornithomya chloropus (assembly GCF_964026495.1). Taxonomy (NCBI): domain Bacteria; kingdom Pseudomonadati; phylum Pseudomonadota; class Gammaproteobacteria; order Enterobacterales; family Morganellaceae; genus Arsenophonus; species Arsenophonus symbiont of Ornithomya chloropus. Next base: position 474,342 of record NZ_OZ032148.1, read on the forward strand.
TGTTTCTTCAATATCAACACCTCGAGTTGAACGTGATGAATTTATATCAATAGCTGTTAATGCTTCCATTGTATCAATTACTAAAACACCACCTGATGGTAAGCGAACTTCACGCTGAAAAGCAGATTCAATTTGTGATTCAATTTGATAATGACTAAAAAGTGGTACTTCTCCATTGTAAAATTTTATTTTATTTACGAAATCACTACGACCAATTGCTTCAATATGATGACGAGCAATTTTAACAATTTTTTCATTGTCTATTAATATTTCTCTGATATCTGGTTGTAAGTAATCACGAAAAGCTCTTACAATAACGTTACTCTCTTGATGAATAAGAAAAGGGGCAGATCGATTTTCTGCTGCTTTTTTAATGGCTTCCCAATGTTTAATTCTATATTCTAAATCTTGTTGTAATGTTGCTGTTGATTTACCTAAACCTGCAGTACGGACAATTAATCCCATACCATTTGGTATTGTCAATGAAGATAATGTTTCTTGTAATTCTGTACGGTCTTCACCATCAATACGTCTTGATATCCCTCCAGCTCTAGGATTATTTGGCATTAAAACTAAATAACTACCGGCTAAACTAATAAAAGTAGTCAAAGCAGCACCCTTGTTTCCTCGTTTTTCTTTGTCAACCTGTATGATAAGTTCTTGTCCTTCTTTTACAACATCTTTTATATTAGGACGACCATGATTTTGATAATGATTTGGAAAATATTCACGTGAAATTTCTTTAATTGGAAGAAAACCATGTTTTTCTGATCCATAATCAACAAATGCTGCTTCTAAACTAGGTTCTATACGAATAATTTTTCCTTTATAAATATTTGCTTTTTTTTGTTCATGTCCAGTATGTTCAATATCCAGATCATACAAGCGTTGTCCATCAACAAGAGCAACGCGTAATTCTTCTTTTTGAGTTGCGTTAATTAACATTCTTTTCATTATTAATACCATTGCTTTATTAAGTCAAAAAATTAGACTAAAAATGGTTACTATCAAATTAATAGTTTTTTATAAAATTATAAGTTTCTATTGATCAATTTTATTAAAACGCAATTTTTTTATTTACATCTTAAATTTAAAAGGGTTGATTCAAAATCAATGACTATTTTTACATTTTTTTATTAAATATGTATTTTTAGATATTTTGAATATTTTTTGATGTAAAAAACGTTTTTTATACTTTTAATACCATTTTTATATGTATTTTATCAAAAATAAACAAATATTGAATTATGAATATTTATTTTAATAAACATTCTATTTAATTTTGATTATCTATACATTATTCTTTGCTTAAAGATGGATATCAAGAGAACTTTTATGTGGATTATATTTTTATGAAGAAAAGCAAAAAATAAAAAGAAAGTATAAAAATTAAAGTAAGTAATTTAATTAATTATGTTTTAAAAAAAATAAACAGAGTATTATAATATACATTTGTGATATTTCATAACAAAAAATATTTATGTCATATGTAATTATATAATGAAAATAAAAAATTCAAAACAATTTATCATTAATAATGATGAAGTCGGTAAACGTATTGATAATTTTCTCTTAACACGTTTTAAAAATATTCCTAAGAGTAAGATTTATCGTATTATTCGAAAAGGTGAAGTAAGAATTAACAGTGGTAGAATAAAACCTAAATATAAAATCCAAGAAGGAGATTTACTAAGAATTCCATTTCTTGAAATGAGAACAAAAAAAACGATTGTGCTTCATAAATTTAATCAAATAAATTTATTGATGAATAATATTCTTTATGAAGATGAATATTTACTTATTTTGAATAAGCCTTCTGGTATGGCTGTTCATGGAGGTACTGGAATACAATTTGGGATTATTGAAACTTTGCGTGTGTTACGTTCTGAGACATATTTTTTAGAACTCGTACATAGGTTGGACCGTGATACTTCAGGTATTTTGTTGATAGCTAAAAAACTTTCTGCTCTTAGAGCATTGCACGAACAATTACGTATGAAAAAAATGCAAAAAGAATATTTAGCTCTTGTAAAAGGTCAATGGCCATCACATATCAAAGTTATTGAAAAACCATTATCGAATAATGTTTTTAAACATGGTCAAAGAATAGTACAAGTTTCTAGTAATGGTAAACATGCAGAAACTAATTTTAAAATTAAAGAACGTTTTGTTAATACTACTTTACTTAAAGTTATTCCAATAACAGGAAAAAAACATCAGATTAGAGTACATACGCAATATGTAAAACATCCTATTATTTTTGATCATCGTTATGGTGATTTTAATTTTAATGAAAAATTACATTTTACAGGATTAAAACGCATTTTTTTACATGCTAATATATTAATATTTACTCATCCTTCAACAGGAGAAAAGTTAAGTTTTAAAGCACCGTTAGACGAACAACTTAAAACATTTTTAATAAAATTACGTAAAGAATTAAAATTTAAAAAATTATGATAAATCTATTTTTTATGCGTTTTTTTAAAAAAAGATATGAATATTTTAAAAAAAATAGAATTAAATTCTATTATCAATATAATTAATTTTAAATGATCCTGTTGTTATAAAATAAATTTCTTTAAAAATATATAAAATATTAAAGAATATTAATATAAAAGTTCAATAGATTTAAAATCTTTTTATGCAATAGAAGCAAATAAAATTTACTTTTATTATATTTTAGCGCAAATTTTTATTATATATAAATTTTAATTTTTATTAAATTAATTTCATTGCGGATTAATGCGTGATGACAGTGATGTTTTTCTTTTATAAAATCAAAGTTTATTTAGATATTTTTTGTTTTTTTTTGATATTTAATAGATAATTTTATTTAAGTAGGATTTAATATAATATATTTTATGTTCAATAGAAAATATTAAAAATACACATTAAATAAAATTATTAAATAATTAAAAAATATTTTAAAAACTATTTTTTTATGAGAAATAACATAAAATATTTTCTAAATTAGAATTTGATTATTTTTTAGTGTTGCTATTTTGAATAAAAATAAAAATTATTATATGTGATATTTTTATGCAATAATTTTATATTATTGATATATTAATCATGATTATCAGTTCTGATACAGCTAATATATTATATATAAATAATTAATATATAATTATTATAAAAAAAAATATATAAAGCAATTTAAATCAGAATATTAAATTAATAATTATGATATAATCATATTATTTCTTATAGATAAATCAATTACTTATTTATAATAACATTATAAATTAATTAGTTATGATAAAAAACAAATAAAATAAATAATATTGGTTAAAAATTTTTTTTATGTTTGATAATTATTCATTCAAATGACAAATGTTAAAAAAACATTTAAAGTAAACATGTGCTTTCAAAAGTTATTTTTTTGAATTCAATGCTAAAAAGGAATAAAAAGGAATAAAAAGTATGGCTGTACAACAAAATAAAACTACTCGTTCTAAAAGAGGTATGCGTCGTTCACATGATACTTTAAAAATTAATGAAACATCAGTAGACAAAATTTCCGGTGAAACTCATTTACGTCATCATGTAACGGCTAATGGCTATTTTCGTGGAAAAAAAATTATTAATAAATAATTACTTTTTTAATTTTTAAGTCATTTAATTACATCTACCGGTAACATTAGATGTAATCATAAAATATTTAAATTAAAATTTTTCTATATATGACTATTTAGTATACTTGAAGTAAGTCACAAGACACAATAAAGATCATTATGAATTAACATTTAAAATAATTAATAAAAATATATATCTATATTTTATAGTATTCAAAAAAGAATCAAAAATTATTACTAAAATTAGATTTTATGATTAATAATATTATAGATAATTAACAAAAAAAATGTTGTCGAATCAATGATTCTTCAAATTACCTCAATTTTTTAAATTAAATATTCATAAGATACGTTCTTTTTATAAAGATTTAAATAATCAAAATAAAAAAGTAATTAATTAGATCCTATGATCATTACTAATAATATTTATCAAGTCATTTCGATATTTTAAAAATATTTTTGGTAAATCGAATTAATTATCTTAATGGTATTTGCTTGAAAATAATATTTTTGTTTTTTTGTTGCATTTTAGGAAATCCATTTTGAATAATTTTAATGTTTTTATTGTATTCTAAATTAAGTTTTAAATATAAAATTACGATTTTTTCTCAAAGTTTTTCAATAATTAAATCGTGATTATAAATCATATAAACAAATATTTTTGTTATGCGAATTTTAATTAATTTAATGATATTTATTTTTTAGAATTAAATGTTATTGTTAAAAAAGTCATGTAGCTGCAAATTTAAAAGCATTTAAGAATAAAATTAAACCAGCGATCCAGGTGGTAGAAACTAAATTACCGATAAGATTGCTACTCGCTTGAATTGATTACCCAAGAGTGATGAAAAAATGTATACAAAAATCTTAGGTACTGGCAGTTATTTGCCTGGACAAATTCGCACTAATGCTGATTTAGAAAAAATGGTAGATACTTCTGATGAATGGATAACTACTCGTACAGGAATTAAAGAACGTCGCATTGCCACTATAGAAGATGATGTATCTACTATGGGTGCTAAAGCTGCTAAAAAAGCCTTAGCCATGGCAGGTATTGTAGCAAATGAAATTGATTTTATTATTGTAGCAACAACTTCTTCTACTCATGCTTTTCCAAGTTCCGCATGTCAAATTCAACAAATATTAGGGATAAAAAATGGTGCTGCATTTGATGTTGCTGCTGCCTGCGCTGGTTTTACTTATGCTTTAAGTATTAGTGATCAATTCATTAAAACTGGAATGGCAAAGAAAGTATTAGTAATTGGTTCAGATGTATTATCTAGAGTATTAGATCCAAATGATCGCAGTACACTTATTTTGTTTGGTGATGCTGCTGGCGCAATTGTTGTAGGTTGCTCACGAGAACCTGGAATTTTGTCAACACATTTACATGCTAATGGTAAATATGGTGATTTATTAACCTTACGGCATCAGGAACATAAAAAACGATCTAAACCAACTTATGTTGCAATGGCTGGTAATGAAGTTTTTAAAATAGCAGTAAATGAATTAACTAATATTGTAGATGAAATATTAGAAAAAAATGCATTAGATAAATCAGAATTAGATTGGTTAGTTCCACATCAAGCTAATTTAAGGATTATTCAAGCAACAGCTAAAAAACTTTCCATGCCAATGAATAAAGTTGTTATTACTTTAGATAGACACGGTAATACTTCAGCTGCTTCGGTACCTACAGCATTTGATGAAGCAGTAAGGGATGGACGTATAAAAAGAGGACAAATGGTATTACTTGAAGCTTTTGGTGGTGGTATTACTTGGGGTTCAGCTTTAATCCGTTTTTAAATAAAAATAAAATGAAAAATAATATGTCTAATTTTGTTATGGTTTTTCCTGGGCAAGGTTCTCAATCTATTGGTATGTTATCTGATTTAGCAAAAAACTTTATAACAGTAGAAGAAACCTTTTATGAAGCTTCTGATGTTTTAGGATATAATTTATGGGATTTAGTAAAAAATGGTTCTAAAGAAGAATTAAATATAACATGGAAAACACAGCCGGCAATTTTATGTGCATCTATTGCAATTTTTCGAATATGGAAAAAAAAATATGGAATCATTCCTCAACTAATGGCAGGTCATAGTTTAGGTGAATATTCTGCTTTAGTATGTGCTGAAGTTATTGATTTCAAAGAAGCAATAAAGTTAGTAGAATTTCGTGGACAATTAATGGAAAAATTTGTTCCGATAGGTCAAGGAGCCATGTGTGCAATTATTGGTTTAGAGGAGAAATTAGTATTATCATTATGTCAACAAGCATCGGAAAAAGAAGTGGTTGAAATAGTAAATTTTAATTCACCAGAACAAGTAGTTATTGGAGGAGAGAAAAATGCTGTTAACAAAGCAGCTATGTTATGTAAAACTTTTGGTGCAAAACGAATTTTACCATTATCTCTTACTGTACCTTCACATTGTCAATTATTGAAAGAAGCATCAAAACAATTAGAAAAAACATTGCGAAATATTATTTTTCAAAAACCTAAAATTGATGTTATCAACAATGTTGATGTCAAAATAGAAAGTTCAGTAGAAAAAATAAAAGATGCTTTAGTGAGACAACTTTATAAGCCGGTACGTTGGGTCGAAATTATGCATTTTATAGATAAAAAAGGAATTAAAAAACTAGTAGAAATAGGTCCAGGTAAAGTATTGACAGGGTTAAGTAAACGTAGTTTACGTACAATGCATGCAATAGCAATTAATGATACTGCATCATTAAATATTGGGCTAAATATATAATGAATCAATAATTTAGTATTGAGGGAAAAATGATTTTTAATGAAAAAATAGCATTAGTTACTGGAGCTAGTCGCGGTATTGGTCGGGCAACAGCTGAACTTTTAGTGCAACATGGTGCAAGAGTAATTGGAACTTCTACAAAGAAAATAGGTTCTGACTTAATTAATTCTTATCTTAGTAATAAAGGAAAAGGATATATTTTAAACGTAACAGATACTCAGTGTATGCATAATACTTTATCTAATATTTATGAAGAATTTGGAAAAATCGATATTTTGATTAATAATGCAGGTATCAGAAGTGATGATTTATTGATAAGAATGAAAGAGGAAGAGTGGAATAAAGTTATCCATACAAATTTAACTTCAATATTTAATTTATCAAAAATCATAATTCGTTCAATGATAAAACAACGTTATGGTCGTATTATATCTATAGGATCTGTAGTGGGAACAATGGGGAATGTTGGACAAACAAATTATGCAGCAGCTAAAGCAGGTATAATTGCTTTTAGTAAATCATTAGCGCGTGAAGTAGCTTCTCGCGGTATTACAGTAAATGTTGTTTCACCTGGTTTTGTAGAAACTGATATGACTCAAGCATTGAAAGGTAAAAAAAGAACAGAAATTTTGTCTACTATCCCTATCGGAAGATTTGCTGATCCTAAAGAAATTGCCAATGCTGTGATATTTTTAGCTTCTGATAAAGCAGCTTACATCACTGGTGAAACATTACATGTTAATGGTGGCATGTATATGATTTAAAAACTAATTAACTTATGTGCATGATTAATGCTAAAATAACATATAATGTCACAATATTTGAATAGAAAAAATTAAGTTTTATAATTTTTCTTTATTTAAATGATAAAAATTATCGTGAAAGCGAGTTTTAATAGGAATTAAAATGGTATGAGCACTAAAGAAGATCGTGTTGAGAAAGATATTGAAAAAGGTGTTAAGAAAATAATTGCAGAACAATTGGGTGTAAAAGAAGAGGAAGTTGCAAACAATGCTTCATTTGTTGAAGATTTAGGTGCCGATTCTCTTGACACTGTCGAATTAGTAATGGCCTTAGAAGAAGAGTTTGACATTGAAATTCCTGATGAAGAAGCAGAAAAAATTACAACAGTAAAAGCCGCTATTGATTATATTGAAAATAATAAGTCATAAGAACATTGCTTCCATGATTAAAAGTTTTTATATACATATTCAGGCGGGTTAAAAACCGCCTGAATATCCACTGGTCTTATATATTTTTTTTGGAGGATTACATGTCTAAACGTCGAGTAGTTGTCACTGGACTGGGCATGTTATCTCCAGTTGGCAATACAGTTGAATCATCTTGGAGTGCTGTGTGTACTGGAAAAAGTGGTATTAATTTTATAGAGTATTTTGATACTAAAAAGTATACAACCAAATTTGCTGGTTTAGTAAAAAATTTTAATTATGATGATTATGAGATTTATTCAAAAAATATACGAAAAATGGATCTTTTTATTCAATATGGCATCGCTGCAGGTCAACAAGCTATTAAAGATGCAGGTATTGAAATTACAAAATCTAATGCTCACCGTATTGGTGCTGCAATCGGTTCTGGTATTGGCGGATTAGAATTAATTCAAAAAAATTGTGATATTTTGTTTACTCATGGTCCCAGAAGAGTAAGTCCTTTTTTTGTTCCTTCAACTATTATTAATATGGTAGCTGGATATTTAAGTATTATATATGGATTTAAAGGTCCAACTATTTCTATTTCCACAGCTTGTACTTCAGGAGTACATAATATTGGTCATGCTGCACGTATTATTGCATATGGTGATGCTGATATCATGTTAGCAGGTGGTGCAGAAAAAGCCAGTACATCTTTAGGTATAGCTGGATTTAGCTCTCTTAATGCATTATCTAAACGTAATCATGAACCTAAACGAGCCAGTCGTCCATGGGATAAAGAGCGAGATGGATTTGTATTAGGAGATGGTGCAGGCATTCTAGTTTTAGAAGAATATGAACATGCTAAAGGTAGAAATGCTAAAATTTATGCTGAATGTGCAGGTTTTGGTATGAGTAGTGATGCATATCATTTAACATCACCATCAGAAAATGGTAAAGGTGCTGCTCTTGCTATGAAAAATGCTTTAAATGATGCAGGTATTAGTGCAAAAGAAATAGGTTATATTAATGCACATGGTACATCAACTTTAGCAGGAGATATTGCTGAAGCATTTGCGATTGCATCTATTTATCCAGAAAATAATGGTGAAATATTGATTAGTTCAACTAAATCTATGACTGGGCATTTATTAGGAGCTGCAGGTGCAATTGAATCTATTTTTTCTGTTTTATCACTTAGAGATCAAAATATTCCTCCAACAATCAATCTTGAAAATATTGATAATGCATTACTACAATTAGTAGAAACAAAAAAACTAGATTTTATTCCTTATAAAGCGCGCAAAGTAAAAAATATGGAATATACATTATGTAATTCTTTTGGATTTGGTGGTACTAATGGATCACTTGTTTTTCGTAAAATCAATTAAGATAAAGTTTTACAAAATATTAGAAATTATAAAACATAATATTTGATATCAATTTTTATATTTATTCATGCTAAATATCATTTAATAATTTTTATAAAATATAGTTATAGTAATATAAAGTTTAAAGGAATATTTTCATAAAATGCTATGTTGGATTAATGGTGAACAGAAAAATTATATTTTTGTTACGGATAGATCGATTCAATTTGGTGATGGTTGTTTTACAACAATTCGTGTAGTTGGCAAATATCCTGCTTTATTAGCTTATCATATTGAACGTTTAAAAAAAGGTGTCAAAAAACTTTTTTTACCTCAACCAAATTGGAAGAGATTAATTCTTGATATCAATAAAATTGCAAAATTTAACCAAAAAGATTTCGGCGTAATTAAAGTTATTATTAGTCGGGGGGGGTGTGGGCAGGGATATGGTACATTAAAATCAAATCAAGTAACAGTAATTATTTTATTAACTGATTATCCAGTTTTTTATTTGGAAAAAAGAAAAGTAGGTATTGATGTAATATTGAGTACTATACCTATAAATAATAATCCCTATTTAGCAGGTATTAAACATTTAAATCGTTTAGAACAAATTTTAATAAAAAAACAAATTCAATTATTAGATGTTGATGATGCTATAGTTTCAGATATTAATGGTATATTAATTAGTTGTTCTGCATCAAATATTTTTTGGCGAAAAGAAAAATGTATTTTTACACCAAAATTAAATTATTCTGGTGTCGAAGGTGTCATGCGAAAAAAAGTTATTTCTTCTTTGTATAATAGTCATTACAAAATTTTTTATAAAAATCAAAATCCAAATATATTAGAATATTCTGATGAAATAGTTATTACTAATTCTTTAATGCCTATATTACCAGTAAATAGAATTTTAACTCATATGAAACAACCGATATGTCAATACTATTCAAGAAAATTATTTAATTTTCTTCTCCCATATTGTTTAGAATTAAAATAATTTCTGAAATTAATATTTCATATATTTAATATTTGAAATATAAAATTGCTAAAGAAGCATAAAAATATTCTTGAGAAAAAAAAATTAGGGTAATACATCTTTAATTCATTAAAGATTGCTTAGATAATGGAAATAATAAAATTATCAAAATTTCTTACAAGAAGAATATCAAAATTATTATTTTTAATAAACTATGATTGCATATTTTATATATATATTAAATAACAAAAAAAATATCGTTATTTAAAATAAATCATAATGCTCGATTATTATTTATTTTGAATTATTATTGTTTACGTTGATTAATAATTGAAAAATTAAAATGTAGATTAAATTTAAGTTAATAAAAAATGAAAAGTCGTTATATAGTAATTGAAGGACTTGAAGGTGCAGGAAAAACTAGTGCTGTAAAAATTTCCATTGAAATACTCACTGAAATGGGCATTAAAGAAATTGAATGTACTCGTGAACCAGGGGGGACACCACTAGCAGAAAAATTGCGTCAATTAATTAAATATGGTATATTTGAAGAAATTATTACAGATAAAGCAGAATTATTGATGCTGTATGCAGCACGCGTTCAATTAATTGAAAATGTCATAAAACCTTCCCTCTTCAAAGGAAAGTGGGTGATAGGAGATCGTCATGATCTTTCATCACAAGCGTATCAAGGTGGAGGAAGACAATTTCCTCTTAAATCAATAAAAATATTACGCAATATATTATTAAATAATTTCCGACCAGATTTAACATTATATCTTGATATAGAACCAGAAGAAGGTTTAAAACGAGTACGAAATCGAGGTACACTTGATAGAATAGAAAAAGAATCATTAGATTTTTTTACAAGAACTCGTAAACGTTATCTTGAATTAGCATCTAAAGATAAAACTATAATAACGATTGATGCTAATCAATCGTTTAAAAAAGTAAAAAACAACATTAAAGATGTATTGTTGAATTGGTTCGCAAAACAAATTTCATAAAATGAAATGGTATCCGTGGTTAAATACTCCATACAAAGAAATAATTACACTATATAAAAAAAAACAAGGTCATCATGCATTATTATTACATTCCCATCATGGGACCGGAAGTAATTCTTTAATATATGCTATTACTCGTTGGTTGATGTGTAAAAAAACAAATGATATAAAAAGTTGTGGTAACTGTCATGGTTGTCATTTAATGTTAGCTAACACACATCCAGATTGTCATATAATTTTTTCTGAAAAAAATAAACATAGCATAGGTATCGAAAGTATTCGTAATTTAATACAAAATTTATATAATCATGCACAGCAAAATGGTGTCAAAGTTGTCTGGTTTCCTTGTGTTGAAATATTAACTCAAACTGCTAGCAATGCATTGTTAAAAACATTAGAAGAACCTGAAGATAATACTTATTTTCTTTTAGAATGTCATAATTTATTTGATGTTTTACCAACATTACGCAGTCGATGTTTTTATTATTATCTTGCAGTACCAGATCATGCAATAGTTTTTTCTTGGTTGCGAAAACAAAAAATATCATCAACAACAAATGATATCAATACAGCTATAAAACTAACAGCAGGTGCGCCCATTTCTGCTTTCATGCTTTTACAACCAAACGTTTGGATAAAAAGAAAAGATTTTTTTAAATTATTAAAAAAAAATTTATCTAGTAATACACTTTTAAATTGGTTACCTGAATTAAATCAATCAAATGCTATTGAGAGAATCTTTTGGTTAATTACTATACTTTTAGATGCAATAAAATATCAACAAAAACTATCTGATTATTGTATAAATCAGGATCAATTGTTACTAATATCTGAATTAGCAAAAATGACTTCTTCTAGAATTTTATTAAAAAGCGCTTATGAATGGCAAAATTGCCGTTATCAATTAATTTCAATTATGGGATTAAATCAAGAATTATTATTAACATCTCAATTAATTAATTGGCAAAATTCATTAATTAAAATATCAACATAATTTTAAAGAGTACACTATGTTTTTAATTGATTCACATTGTCATCTTGATTGTTTAAATTATAAAAATATACATAAAGATATTGATGATGTTATTAAAAAAGCAGAATTGAAAGAAATTAAATATATTTTATCTGTAGCTACGACATTATCAAATTTTATTAAGATGAAACAAGAAATTGGATATCGTAAAAATGTTGGATTTTCTTGTGGAATACATCCCCTTAATCTTAATGAAAATGATAATTTTAATTTACTTTTAAATATAGCTTCAGATTCTGAAGTTCTTGCATTAGGTGAAACAGGTTTAGATTATTATCATCAAAATAATAACATTCAATTACAAGAAAAATCTTTACGTGCACATATTCGTATTGCTCGTCAGTTAAATAAACCTGTTATTATTCATTCTAGAGAATCAAAGAATACTATTCTGGCTATTTTAAGAGAAGAAAATATTCGTGATTGTGGAGGTGTTTTACATAGTTTTACTGGAGACAAACAAACAGCAAAAATATTATTAGATTTAGGACTTTATATTTCATTATCTGGGATAATAACATTTCGTTCTTCAGAAGAAATTAGACAAGTTGTACGTTTTATACCATTAAATCGTATTTTAATTGAAAGTGATGCACCTTACTTATCTCCTATCCCCTATCGGGGAAAAGAGAATCAACCTGCTTATGTAAGAGAAGTAGCAAAATGTTTAGCTCAAATAAAAAAAGTAGATCTCGAAACTATTGCGGAGATAACAACAAAAAATTTTTTTGAACTTATGCATTTAAAAATTACGATTGATTAAATTTCTTATTTTTATAAAAAACAAAAAAAAGGTTATTTTATGACAAAAAAGACAATTTTTAGTCAAATTATATCTCATGAAATTAATTCAGATATTTTGTATCAGGATGATTTAGTTACTGCATTTAGAAATATTCAACCAGAAGCAGCTGTTCATATTTTAATTATTCCAAATATTATTATTGCAACTATTAATGATGTTAAATCTGAACACGAAAAAATATTAGGACGTATGATAACAGTAGCAGCAAAAATAGCTATACAAGAAGGCATTGCAGATAAAGGATATCGATTAATTATGAATTGTAATAAACATGGAGGTCAAAAAATTTTTCATATTCATATGCATCTTCTTGGTGGACATCCATTAGGACCATTATTAACAAAAAAAAATATATAATTTTGTAGTAATTTTTAAGTTAAAATATTTTTAAAACTAATAATTTTATATTAAAGTATTTTGCTATAAAATTAATTATTTACTATATTCTATTTTTAGAATAGATAAAATAGGAAAAATCCATGACACGTTTTTTTCAATTTATTATGATAATATTTCTATTAGTTGGCTGTTCATCTTTAAAATTGAAAAAAACACCAATCTCCGTTATGAAGAAATTTAATAAGGAATTAGAAAATATTGAGAATAAAAATATAATAGAAGGGTTTCTAAAAGAAAAAAAAATAAATTGGTTACAAATAATTATGCCATTAACAAATGAATTAGCAAAATTTTCAGGTTTTCAATTTAATAAAGTTTTGTTAATTAATCCAATTAAAAACAATACTAATTTATCAATTCCATTGTTACAGGTACGTAATATTATAATTGATTTGATCAATAATCAAAACATATTCAAATTAGTACCAGAATATGTTTTGATAAATACACGTAAAATTTTAGGTTTATCTGAAGAAGATAGTTTAATTACACGTAGCAAAGCAATCGGTCTAGCACGTTATCTTCAAGCTGATTATGTGCTTTATTCAGTTATTTCTGGAAATAAAAAAAATAAAAAAATTGAAATGCAAATTATGAATACTCATACTGGTGAAATTTTTTGGTCTGCAAGTAATAATTATATTGAATAAAAATAAGGGATTATACTTTATGAATTTTATAAATTGAATATAAAATCTGTGATTTTATAAAAAATCATTTCATTAAAAAATATTTTACATAAAAAATTTATAATTACTGCAAATGTGATACACTAAGATTTTATTATTTTTTATTACTATAAATCATGATTTTTTATTTTAAAATATAGAATATATGTAATCTTAAAAAACAAAAAGTCTATTTCATGATATTAAAGATAACAATATAAGCTTGTAAGATAAAAAATATTTACAATTTGGTTATATGACATGAAAATTCTTTAATACAATATATTTATAATCTTATTTTTACAAAAATATAAAATTTTATAATTTCTGTATTAAAAATATAATATATTACAAAATTATATTTTATATCAAATTTAAATAATTTATGGAGCACATATTTTTTATTAAAAATATATCGCTAAACAAAAAAACAAAAAATATTATTTTGCTGAATGTGAAATCTAACATAGACGTTATTTTAATATAATATAAAATATATTATCATACTCTCAATATTCCAAATATTCATGAAAATAAATTATTTTATATATAGTAAAACATAATGCATTACAATCGTTACTGTAAAAAAAATATATTTTAATATGAGTTTAAAAACCATAGAACATGATGCAATTTAATATCCCTAATTTATTAACATTTTTTCGCATAATATTAATTCCATTTTTGGTCCTATTTTTTTATTTTCCTTTTTGTGGTGCTCCTTTTATTTGTACATTTCTTTTTATTATTGCTGCATTAACAGATTGGTTTGATGGTTTTCTTGCAAGATTTTGGCAACAAACAACTAAAGTTGGAGAATTTTTAGATCCATTAGCTGATAAAATCATGATAGTAACAGCATTAGTACTAATAACGGAATACTATCATATTTGGTGGATAACATTACCAACAGTAATTATGATCATACGCGAAATTATTATTTCTTCCTTGCGAGAATGGATGGCAAAATTAGGACAACGTAATTGTATTTCTGTTTCTTGGATGGGAAAATTTAAAACAAGTGTACAAATGATTGCATTAATTGGATTACTCTCACATCCAAATTTTCAAATTGAAATAATAGCTATCATATTGCTTTATTTTTCAGCAATTTTAACATTTTTATCTATGTTACAATATTTATATTTAGCATGGTGTAATTTAAATAAATCAAATTAAATCATTTTAAAAATCTTGTAATAAATAACACAAATTAATTAATAATAATCTTGACTCAATAAAAGAAATAAGTACAATGCACAACAACAAGATAATATTAAAGCTAATCAATTAAAAAAATATATTTAAAAAAGCGGGAATAGCTCAGTCGGTAGAGTACGACCTTGCCAAGGTCGGGGTCGCGAGTTCAAGTCTCGTTTCCCGCTCCAATATTTTTGATTTTATACTTTTTTTTGTTATATAAAATACAATATAAGGCGCGTTGTCAGAATGGTCATGCGGCGGATTGCAAATCCGTTTAACTCGGTTCGATTCCGGGACGCGCCTGTAAATATATATATAGCCCAGGTGGTGAAATTGGTAAACACAAGGGACTTAAAATCCCTCGGTCCTTAAGACTATGCGGGTTCAAGTCCCGCTCTGGGCATCATATTTAAAATTTTAATATAAAATTTATTCTTTAATTTTACTTAGATATTTGTACAATCTAAGTTTTTTATGTTATTTTCATTTAAATTACGAATTAATAATGCAAAAGACAAATTTATATTTTTTGCAATAGGCAAATAAACTTTGTACCCATTACCAGGTACAACCGTAATATCTAAATTTTTTTCATTTACTAATTTATTTAAAGTAAATTCTATATTACCTAATGGTGTCATTAATTCTAAGTGATCACCTACAAAGAATTTATTTTTTACATCTACTTCTGCTAATCCATTTTTTCTTTTACCAGTAAATTCTCCAACAAATTGTTGTTTTTTAGAAATAGAATATCCGTATTCATATTTTTGGTATGTATCATGTGTATGACGACGCAAAAAACCTTCAGTGTAACCTCTATTAGCTAATCCGTCTAATTGTGTAAATAATTTTGGATTAAAAGGCTTTCCAGCAATAACATTATCAATAGCTAAACGATATACTTGTGTTGTGCGAGCACAATAGTAAAAAGATTTTGTTCTACCTTCAATTTTTAATGAATGTATACCAATTTGCATCAAACTTTGAATATGTTCTATAGCTCGCAAATCTTTTGAATTCATAATGTAAGTGCCATGTTCATCTTCAAATGCACTCATAGATTCACCAGAACGTTTTTTTTCTTTAATTAAAAAAAGTTTATTAGTTGTTTTTTTATGTAATAATTGCTTATCAATATTTTTTTTTAATTGTTTTTTTTGGTCAACAATATTACCTATTTCATCTTCTTTAGCTTCTTGAACTTGATATTCCCAACGGCAAGCATTAGTACAAGTGCCTTGATTTGCATCTCGCTTATTAATATAAGCAGAAAGTAAACATCTTCCAGAATAAGCCATACAAAGTGCACCATGTATAAAAATTTCTAATTCAACATCAGGAACTTTTTGTCTAATTTCAGAAATTTCTTCAAGAGATAATTCACGTGATAAAATAATTCTAGTTAATCCTATGGTTTTCCAAAATTTTACTGTTGCCCAATTTACAGCATTTGCTTGTACAGAAAGATGAATTTCCATTTCTGGAAACATCTCTCTAACTAACATGATAAGCCCAGGGTCAGACATAATCAAAGCATCTGGTTGCATTTTAATGATGGGCGTAAGATCATGTATAAAAGTTTTTAGTTTAGCATTATGTGCTGCAATATTAACTACTACGTAGAAACGTTTATGCATGTTATGTGCTTCTTGAATACCTATAGCTAAATTTTCATAATTAAATTCATTATTACGAACACGAAGACTATATCGGGGTTGCCCAGCATAAACTGCATCTGCTCCATAAGCAAAACAATAACGCATATTCTTAAGAGAACCTGCAGGAGAAAGTAATTCTGATTTAAACATGAGATCTCATTTTGATGATTAATATATGAATTAATAATATTAAATTTTTAAAAAAATTCAATTGCTAATTTTTATTTAAAAATATCTTTTATGATTTAATATTTTGTATGAGCGAAAATTATTTTCATAAAATAAAAAAGAAATTTTTCTTGAAATTTTGTGATATTTTCGTTTAATAAATGCAATTTTAAAAAACAAATTATAATTATAAAAATACTAATACTAAAATTTATCTATGATTTTAAAATCAATATTTATTAATATGATTATACGAAAATTATTATTAATTTTTTAATTATATCATAAAATTAAAATTTTTAGATTAATTTGTATATAAAAATTATTAAATAACTTCCTTTTGAATTTTTAATTGCCAACCAGGTACTTCTTGCCAATATTTTTTTTCTTTTTCTAAATCTAAGAATATTAATGTATTTTTTTTTAAATAATGATCAGGAAAATATAGAGTCCAATAATTTTGACTAGTGTGTAACCTTAATGAATTTGGTATTGTTGTTGATTGACGTTGATTATTTAGTAATATAGCTAATCTTAATAATTTAATTATTGGTAAGTATTCTTTTTTTTTAAATAAATTTAATTTAGGAATTAAATTAAATTTAAGACTTTTTTTATAAAAACGCACTAATATTACTAATAACAATTGTTCTTCTTTATTAAATCCAGGAATATTTGTATTATATAAAATATAAGCAGCATGACGATGTGAACCACTATGATTTATGTTTAATCCAACTTCATGTAACATAACTGCCCAAGAAAGTATATATTTAATATGAGGATTAGCTAATTTTTGGTTTTGATTTGCCCATTGTTTATATAACAATTCTGTTGTTTTTGATACACGTTGTATTTGCTCTCTATCGATATTATATTGCTCAAGTAAATTTAATTTGGTATTTTGGAATGCATCATGCTGATTAATTTTTTTTTTCATTTCATATAATATTCCTTCACGTAAGGCACCTTTAGAAAGGTATAATTCTTTTATTTTAAAAGAATCAAAAATACCACATAAAATAGCCAATCCTGGCAAAAACATATGACTTTTTTCTTTAGGTAAACCAGGAAGATCTGACAATGTGAAATTTCTATATCTTAGTATCATTTTTTTTAATTTAATTAACTCCTTAGCATTAATTATTCCATCTAAATTACCTAAATGATATAGCACTTCATGAATTATTTTTATGGTACCCGAAGATCCAAAAACAAAATCCCATCCTATTTTTTGATATTCATGCACAATATTTTTTATTATTTTTCTTGTCGAAAAATAAGCTCGTTCAAAATTTTTTTTATTAATCGTATCATCAACAAAAAATTGACGTGAAAAATTTATACATCCTATTTTTTTACTTTTCATTAATAATGGTTTAAAATTTTCACCAATAATAAATTCAGTAGAACCACCTCCAACATCAATAACTAATTTTTTTCCCTTTTTTGGTTGAGTATATTCAACTCCCATGAAAATAAGTCGTGCTTCTTCTTGTTCTGAAATAATATTTATTGGATAAGGTATGACCATATGAGCACGTTCTAAAAAAATATTAATATTTATTGCTTCACGTAATGCATGAGTTCCTACAATACAAATATTTTCTTGGGGAAAACCTTCTAGACGTTCAGCAAATAATGCTAAACATTCTAATGCATGTTGCATGGATTTTTCACTTAATTTGTTTTCTTTGTTTAATCCATTAACAAGATGAATTCTTTTTTTTATACGTGTTAAAATTTGTAATGTATGATTAATAATACGTACGATAATCATATGAAAACTATTAGACCCGAGATCAACTACAACTATTTCTATTGGTTTTGATACTGAATGTTTTTTTAAAAGCATATTATTAATCTCATTTTTTTGAATTTTCTATTGATTTTAAATAATCATAAACAGCTAGTTGAGCTTGAATTTTTCTTTTATTTCCACGTGGAACATAAGTATTACTTAAATTTTTGTCAATATAACGAGCTTTAACTGTATCATTAAATTGTAAATCAAGAATATCTAATACTCTTTGTTTAAGTTGTTGATCTACTAATTTAACTGCAACTTCAATACGAAAATCTATATTTCTGGTCATCCAATCAGCTGAAGAAATAAATACTTCTGCATTACTATTATTATTAAATACATATACTCTGTCATGTTCTAAAAAACGATCAACAATACTAGTTACTTTAATATTTGCACTAAAAGTAGGTTGACAGGGGACCAAGGAACACATGCCTCGTATTAATAAGCGAATTTTTACTCCAGCATTTGATGCATCATAAAGACGATTAATTAATTCTTTATCATCTAAGTTATTTATTTTTAAATAAATACCTGATTCTTTTCCTACTTTAATATTATTAATTTCACGATCAATAAGTTGATTAAGACGAGCACGAGAATTTTGAGGTGAAACCATTAAATTATCAAACTTTACTGGTCGATAGGGATTTTCAATAAAATTAAACACTCGTCTGACTTCATTAGTAATTTCTTGATTTGCGGTTAATAATGAATAATCAGTATAAAGACGAGCTGTTTTTTCATTAAAATTCCCAGTACCAATATGGGCATAACGAATAATTTTTCCTTTTTCGAGACGAGAAATAATAAAAAGTTTAGCATGTATCTTAAGTCCAGGAGCAGAAAAGATAACATGTACTCCAGCTTCAGTAAGATGTTTAGCCCAATGAATATTTGCTTCTTCGTCAAATCTTGCTTGTAGTTCAACTACTACTGTAACTTTTTTACCGTTATGAGCAGCGTAAATCATAGAATCAATGATACGTGAATCTTTAGCTACACGATAAATATTAATTTTAATTGCTAAAACATTTGGATCAAAAGATGCTTGTCTTAGTAATTCCATGGTATGTTCAAAAGTATAATATGGATAATACAAAAGAATATCTTTTCCTCTAATTGCATCAAATCCATTACGAAAATTATCAAAATAACGATGACGTAAGCGAGAAAACGGTTTATTCAACAAATTTTTGTTACCTTCATTTGGAAAATTCATGAAATCTTTAAAATTATGATAACGACCACCTGCAATTACAGAATCATCATTAGATAATCCTAATTTTTTTTTTAGTAATTTTACCATTTTATCAGGCATATTTCGTTGATAAACAAAACGAACAGGTTCAGCATTAAGACGCTGTTTTAAAGTTGATGACATTAATTCCAACATACTAGATTCCATTTCAGTAGTTAAATCATATTCAGCATCACGTGTCATTTTCATAGAATAGGCATTTAATTTTTGATAATCAAAAAAACCTTGAAATATCTCATCAAGACAATAACGTAAAATGTTATCTAAAAGAATCATAGATTTTTTTCTTTTTGGCATTTCTGGTGGTAAATGTATAAATCTTGGTTGTTTTCCAGCAGGGATTTCTAGTAAAGCATATTGAATATTTTTATGTTGAATAATTTCAATAGCTAAATAGGTATAATCATCTTTCAAAAATTCTACCAAATCAGTTTCGGGGTTAATTAAGATAGGAGTAATGTGTTGACGTAATTGTTGACGAAAAAATTGTCGTAACCAGTTTTGTTGATTTGGTGAAATTTGTCGTTCATTAATTAAGAAAATCTGATTGCGAGCCATTTCAAGCAAGAGTTCATTATACAATACATCAAATTTATGATCAAGTTTCGCAACTTTATTTTCAATTTTTTTGAGTAATTGGCGTGAACTTGATGCAGTTCCTTGTTCTTCATTAATTAATATACGTCGTTTAACATCAGCAAATCTTATTTTGTAAAATTCTTCTAAATTATTAGAATAAATACCTAAAAATCGCATACGTTCAATTAAAGGATTACGTTTATCTGCTGCTTCTTGTAAAACCCGTTCATTAAAAGATAACCAACTAATTTCTTTTTCAATATAGAATTGATTTTTAGACATTTTTATTTCATAATTAATCTTAATTATTTAGTATGATGCATTGATATTTATCAAATAAGTTGATCAGTAATAAGTTTTTACAAAATCAAAATTTTGTAAAAATTTTAATAAAATTATTACATTTTTAATTTTAATATAATATATGTGTCTATAAATAATAGTGTTTTAATTTTTAATGAAAATTATTTTTGTTATTATTAAAAATATTACGAATTTTTTTATAAGTATAACTTATCATTTATTGGATATACAATAAAATCATAAAAATAAGTATAATAAAATGTTTTTTCATAAAATTTTAAAAATATAAAATAAAAAATTAACTGTTATTTAGTAAACAAGTATTAAAACACTAATTAAAATTTCCTAATGCATATAAAAATGTATACAAAAAATAGATACTTTTGACAATATCTAATCACAGATAAAAAATAAAATTTATATTTTTTACATTATATATAAACTATTAATTTTATATATCACAAAAACTAAAATATTCATTGTAAATAACTATAAAGTATATTTTTTATATAACAAAATTTTTTAGAGTTTAAAACTTAAATTTATTTAATAATTACTAAATCTGTTTTTAAAAAAAATATTTTATTTGTTTGTATTTTTATTAAGCATAACAATAAAAATAAATTTATTTAAATATCAAACATATCAATTGATTTAATATTTAATTTTTTATAAAAAATATTAATAATAAAATACAATTATTTAAAAAATATAAATTTTTATATAAATATATAAAAAATTAAATATTAACAATTTGTATTTATCTAATAACTCATGTAATTAAAGGAAAAATCATGAAAATTGTTGAAGTAAAACATCCGTTAGTTAAACATAAATTAGGTTTAATGCGGGATAAAAATATTAATACTAAACGTTTTCGTGAATTAGCAGCAGAAATAGGTAGTCTTTTGACTTATGAAGCAACAGCTGATTTAGAAATAGAAATCATTGAAATAAAGGGATGGTGTGGATATGTAAAAATTGAACAAATAAAAGGGAAAAAAATTACTCTTGTTCCTATTTTACGTGCAGGGTTAGGAATGATAGATGGTGTATTGGAAAATATCCCTAGTGCTCGTATCAGTGTAGTAGGAGTTTATCGTGATAAAAAAACATTAAAACCAATTTCATATTTTCAAAAACTTGCATTAAATATTCATGAACGTATGGCATTAATTGTAGATCCAATGTTAGCAACAGGTGGATCTATGATTGCAACAATTGACTTACTAAAAAAAGCAGGTTGTCAGATAATCAAAGTATTAGTTTTAGTCGCTGCTCCTGAAGGTATACAGGCACTAAAAATTGCCCATCCTGATATTGAGCTCTATACTGCTTCCATTGATTCATATCTAGATGAGCATGGTTATATAATACCAGGTTTAGGTGATGCAGGTGATAAGATATTTGGTACTAAATAATAATTTATGTATTGTATATTTAATTGTATATTTAAAATGAATTATCAAAAATAAATAATTAATAATATATCATAATTTATAATTTTTTATCTTAATTTCATAAAATTATTAATTTAATATATAAATAGAATTTATATTTTTTAAGATAAAAAACATAAATTACAAAAAATTATGTGCTGTAAAAAAATATTTTATTCACCATTAAAACATTAATTTTTAACTTAAAAAAACCTACTGCATATCCTATAATTCTCTAAAATAAAAAACTAATTATTAATTATAACGAATGAATTTTCCTTCAAAATAAACACATAGAAGAAAAAGTTACTAATAATGAGACTAAACTTGCATTAATTAATCAAAAATAGTTTCTATAGTAATAATTTTTACTTTATCGGTAATTAAATGTTTGCTTTTTGATATAACTAAAAAAATGTTAATATGAATCTATTTATTTACTAAAGCAATTATTACAAATAATCCCAAAATAGAAAACTCTTCAATTATTGTATTGTTTGTAAAAAACCGATATCTATCTATTTGTCGGACTTAATAAACCATCAGAAATTACAATACCTGATTCTATTGTAATTAACGCGAAGAATTATTGCCAAAAAAGGTCTCCCTACACTAGCTAACAGACCCATTAATTTAATTTTAATACTATTATAATACATTTATTATCAATATCTATTCTATTGAATTTTTGTTCTTCTATGACAATTTTTACACCTAAAATAGGTGATGTAAGATAAAGATGAGTATTCAAAAATTAAATGACTTTTAATAGCTTGCTTACGTACTTCAATATTTTTAGAAAATATTCGATGAATTACTGAGATCATTGCAAAAAATCCCAGTACTTGCATTCGTTTAAAGTTCTATGATTCTTGAAGAAGATTTCAATGTAAAAAAAACCTTTTAAAAATCAATAAGATTAAGTTTTTAAAAATTTAATTGATTTAATAAATTTATAGCTGTTATTCACAGTATTCTTGAATTAATCTAATTTATTATCTAAATTATTATTTTTATGATTTTTGGAAAAAATCAATGTTGATTGATTAATATATTTTAGATTTAGTTATATATAACAGTTATGACTATATTTATTACACCTAAAGCAACTAGATTAACATTAGTACATGCTGCAATTACAAAATCTAAATAAAAAAATAACATTAAATAACAATTTGTACGCATCATAATAACCATAGTATAACCAAAAAAAATATTACCCCCACTAGCAATATTTAGTCTTTTAGTAATAACTTCAGGAAGTAAATCAAAGAAATTTTTTACTTATGATATACTTATAAATATAAGAAAAATTTCAGAAGGAATAACAATAAGCATTGCTTGTAATAACAATGCTAAAATGTGGATAGTTCTTTATGAATGTAACTTATCAGATAATGCAAAAGACGATCCGATACATGTTGAAATTCAAAAATAATTGTTCTTACAATAATAGTAAATATTTAAATTGCAGTAACTAAATGGTAAGTGCGATATAAGTGCTAATTTCTTGCCTAACCAACAATCAAAAAAAATTGTAAAAATAATCGAAGATAAAGCAGAATCTGGTGCGATAGCTGCAGCAATATTAATCCATCTAAAAGCAATCGTTTCTAATTTGCTACCGATAATTATTCCTGTTTTTAAATCACCAAAAACAAATTCTATTAAAAAAGTAATTAAAGAACCATGAAATTGAAATGTATCTAAAATAGAATTTCTTCCTATAATAGAAAAAATCAAAAAAAATACAATTTAAATAATAGACAATTCCATTAAATGCTGCATTTTTAATGAAATTGGTATTAAATTAATTTATTGAAGCTAAAAATATTTCAATAAAAAATTATTTTTGTATTTTTTGATAATATTCATAAAATTTATTTTTTCATAAAAAACTTTACGAAATTCTAATTTTATACCTAATTTTAGATGATTTATTAAAAGCATCAATATCTTGATTCTCTAAAGATATAGTATTGTAAATTTATCTTGTGCTATTTTTATAGGACATGAACTTAATATTTAAAGATTTTATTTTTATACCACCTTTTATAATATTTAAAACATTGTATAAATTAGTAAATAACATCATGACTTTTTTATTAGTATATTGAACATTATTGTAAACACGAATACATTTCTCGATGTTAACTACAGGTGCAATAATATTGGATGGTGCAATTTGTTTAAAGTAAAATGAAAAACATCTTTATAGATTTCATTACTAAATATAATATATTTAATATTTGTGTCTTTTATCCAAGACTTAATTACTTTAACCATGAATTAATTTATCATCAATTCTAGAAAATTTAATAACCATATGCTGATTATTTAAAATTTTTGTTTTTTCAAAAAAATTTTTAGGAAAAAGTTGTAGACTTTTCTTTTTATGATTTATATTACTAATAGTTTTAATTTCTTGTTTATCTACTAGTAAGAGCAATTGTTGTTAACTCTTACAAATGGGATTATCATTACGAGATAATAAAGTAGCAAATAACATAAAGATATTAACGCTAATAATAAAATATCATACAAATTTTTATTTTTATTTTTTATAACTTGATTAGCTGTATTAAATGGACTACCGCCCAACATATCTACAAAAAATAATATTTTTTTAGAAAAATCAAGTTTATTCATAGTTTTTTATATTTTTAAATTAAGTAATTAATATTTTCATTTAATCAAAAATTAATATAAGAAATCTTTTTTTTGATTAATATTTTAGTAGTTAAAAATAATTCCTTCTGAGTAAAACCATGAACGCTAATTATAATAGCTATACTCATTTTTTTTCCTAAAAAATTCAAAAAAAATATCATTTAGTTTGTTTTTAAACATCAATAAGTGTAATGACGATAAAATTTTTCAAAAATTATATGAAAAAATATATTTAATTTTATCATTTAATATGTAATATAAAAATATTTTTTGATATATTCAAAATATTTGAAGATTTTAAGAAAAAGTTAAAATAATATAAATTTTATAATATTAAAATTCAGTATTTTTTATTATGTACATTTCTAAAAAAAATATATTAAAGCTATATAAATAATATAATATTCTTCTTTATGTTTTTACTAAACAATGTTTACTAAACAATTTTTTTGTATTCATAATATATATTAAAAAATAAGTAAAATATTGATTTTTTATTATTAAAAATAGTAAAAATCGACATTTATTTTTAAAAAAAATCTAATAATTAGATTGTTTAATAAATTATTTTCTATAAAAAATACAGTGTTTTAATTATATACACAGAACAGCATTTTACTAAAAATATACTTATAAAGTTAATGATATATTAATATGATTTTATAAAAAACAATTTTTTAAATTTGTTAAAAATAATGATTTTATTGATTTTCTAAAATAGGTAAAATATATTTTAATTTATAGAAAATTTCTTGATATTCTCTTTCAGCAATACTATCAGCAACAATGCCTCCACCGCCCCAACAATAAAGATATTGATTTTCAGTTAATAAAGTACGTATACTAATATTAGTATCCATGGTACCACAAAAACTAATATAACCAATTGCCCCACAATAGCTATGACGACGATGAGGTTCAAGGTTATCAATAATTTCCATTGCACGTATTTTTGGGGTTCCAGTAATAGAACCTCCAGGAAAACAAGCTCTTAACAAATCAGTAGCATGATAGTTTAACGGTAATTCTGCATTGATTGTACTAACTAAATGATGAATAGCAGGAAAAGATTCAATAACAAAAAGTTCAGATACTTTTACTGTACCTGGTATTGCTATTTTACCAATATCATTACGTAATAAATCAACAATCATAACATTTTCAGCACGATCTTTTATAGAAAATCGTAAGCGTTTTATTTGTTTTTTATCGTCTTTATTATTAGATAATCGTGGTAATGTACCCTTAATTGGACGACTTTCAATCAGATTATTTTTAAGAGAAAGAAAACGTTCGGGAGATACACTAAGTATGCAATTTTTTTCTAAACGAATAAACGCTGAAAAAGGTGCTTTATTTTTTTGATTAAGTTTAAGAAATGCTTCCCATTCATTTCCAGAATATTTTCCTTTAAAGCGTTGTGCTAAATTGATCTGATAACATTCACCATTAAGCAAATATTTATGAATTTGATGTATTTTATTGTGATATTGTTTTTTTGACATGTTACTTTTCCATTTTTCATACATATGAAATGGTTGCGTTATTATTTTAGATTGTTTTTGTAACCACAATAATCGCTTTTTAATATTTCCATGACTAAGTAACGTTACTTTTTTTTTATGATGATCGATAATTAAAGCCCATAAATAAATCCCTATAGCCATTTCAGGAAAACTTAAGTCATTTTTAGCTTTTTTTGGTAGAATTTCTATACTTCGACATAAATCATACCCCCATATGCCTATAGCACCTCCTTGAAATGGCAGATCATTATTAATTGTATTAATAATATTTAATTTTTTTATTTCATTTTTCAATAAATTAAATGGATCAAGTTTTGAAAAAAAAATACTTTTTCGATTAATTTTTGTAATATTTTCTTTTGTTTCTAATGTAATAATTGGGTCGGCAACCATAATATCAAAACGATTATTAGGATGAAGGGCATTTCCAGAATGCAATAACATGGCCCAGGGTCGGTGAGCAAGAGCACTAAAATAATTTATAGTTGCATCTGATGAATAAGATAATTCTATAGTTTTCATAATTATATAATTATTTAATAATATCTACAATAAGTACTTTATAATAACATAAGAAAATTTTATGATAAAAATTATGTGATAATAACAATTTTATTGAAAAAATAATATAGTATGAAATATGATAAAAAAATATTAATTTAATTATTATTACACTAATTTAGTAAATTTTGAAAATTAGCATTTTCACAGTAATTAATTTATATATAGAAATTAAGAATTTTAAATTATTTATTAAATTTTAATAAATAATCATTATTTTAAATAAAAAATATTATTATAATTAGAACAAAAAAAGTATCTTGTAAAGATGTATGATAGATTTATAATATTGTATATTTTAATAAAAAAATGTATATTAAAATTGATTTCATACAAAAAAAATCAAAACAAACAAAATTATTTAATACTATTAAATAATTTTTTATTGTTAATAATATTTAAAATAAAGGAATGATACACAATGTTACAAAAAGAAATGACAAAAAAATTAAATGAACAATTAAATTTAGAATTTTCCTCAGCAAATTTTTACTTGCAAATGAGTGCATGGTGTAATTACAAAGGTTTTGAAGGAGCTGCAATTTTTTTAAGAGCCCATTCTCAAGAAGAAATGTTACATATGGAAAGATTATTTAATTATCTTAATGATACAGGTTCAATGCCAATATTAGGTAATATGCATGCTCCAGATAAGACTTTTCTTTCATTAAAAGATGTTTTTGAGAAAACTTATAAACATGAAAAAAAAGTTACAGATGAAATTAATATTCTTGTCGATTTTTCATTTAAAATTAAAGATTTTTCAACATTTAATTTTTTACAATGGTATGTTACTGAACAACATGAAGAAGAAAAATTATTTAAATCTATTTTGGATAAATTTGATTTATTTGGTAAAGATAATAAATCATTATTTTTATTCGATAAAGAATTAAAAAAAATATCTAATATAGTCCATGTCTAATCTATTAAAATAATTAAATTTACTTTTATATAAAGTAAAGTAAATTTTTTTTATAAAAAATAAAAAATCATAGTAAATTAATTACAAAAAATATTTTTTATTTATGATAAAATTTTTGTATAATATTTAAAGGAAACTACTTTTTTATTTTAAATACTAATCTATAAATAACTATTATTTATTTTACAAATAAAATACAAATTAAAAAATAAATAAAAAAAATTAACTTCAAGACAAATAATAAGGATATATTACTAAATATAATAAAATTCAATAATGCAAAAAAATATATTTGTAGAGACATAAATCAATATTTTAAAAAAAATCAATATTTTAAAAATTAAAATGTAAAAATAAAAATAATATAACAATATTTATTTAATGACATCTTTGCTCTTTAAAATAAATGTTTTTACAGAAATAAATTTTAGTATTATTAGATTGATTTAAAATCAATAAACTATTTAATAAATTTTGTCAAGATAAAAAATAAAGAAAAAATATTTTTGTGTTTATTAAAAAATTAATGACCTTAAAATAGTTTTTATTGATATTTTATATTAAATTTAAAATTATATTACAACATAATTTTAAATATTATTAAAAAATTATTTACCACGATAATAATTTGTTTTTATAAATAAAATTTGTATATTTTTATTATTTATTTAATTAAGTCATTTTTTATGGAAAAATTATTTTAGTAAATCCAATAAAATCAAATAATAAAGATATTATTTCTTTTTTAGTAATTTTTTTCTATTTTTTTTATTATTTTAGAAGATAAAATTCGTTTATTAAAAATTGGAATTTTATACGATATTGCAATGGTAATTGCAAAAAAATATTAGTAAAACTCGCTCGTAACGTTTTACGTACATATAATGCTAGATTATAATATTATTACTTTATCTTTTATTAAAAAATATCCTAAGCATATAAATTTAAATGTTAATAATTACGCTAATATTTCCTTAGTGCTTTAGAATACATTAGGTAATAATTTATTACAATATTACAATAATACATATTATCTAAATACAATTTTTCAAAAAAAATAAAAGAAAAAATCAATTCTTTCTTTTTATTAAAAGAAAGAATTATCTTTTACAAAACATTTTTTTAAATATTAATATTTTAAACATACAACTCTTAAATAAAAATTATTAAAATAACGATTCTTTCAAAAAAAAAGTAACTTTAAATACCACATTTTTAATAGAATAATCATTCTACTAATTTTAAAATAATTTTATATAGAAACATAATTTTAAAAAAAATAAATATTAAAAATATACCATCAAGAAAATTTATTATTACAAAATTATTTTATATTAAAATATGATGTTTTTTAAAAAACTTTTTACATTGCAAAACACAAATTTATTTAAAAATAATAATTAATTTATATTAATTTGCATAACTATCAATATATCTTATAATTATAAAAAAATATTAAAAAAATATTTAAATTATTTTCAAATTTTATCAATATATCAAAAATTGTTTATAATTTATATAAGGAAATATCATTCATGTCACTTATTCATATGTCAGGTGCCTATTTAAATTTTAACGATATAAATATATTACATAATGCAGAATTAAATATCAAAAATAATGAAAAAATTTGTTTAGTTGGTCGTAATGGTGCTGGAAAATCAACATTAATTAAAGTATTACTTAAAAAACAAGCACTCGATCATGGTCAAATATTTTATAAACCATATATAAAAGTAGCTTATCTAGCACAAAATATAAAATTTGATATAAATGATAATGTTTTTAATTTTATTGCTGGAGGAGATAAAAAAAATACGGATAAAATTAAACTATTTCATGAAATAATTAAAAATATAGAAAATAATCCCAGCAAAAAAAATCTTAATAAATTAGCTGAATTAGAAACAATACTAGAACAAACCAATTTATGGTCACTTAACAAAAAAATTAAAAATATAATTCAACAATTAGATCTTCCTTCTTATACTAAATTATCTGTTTTATCAGGTGGATTATTAAAGAAAGTAGCTTTAGCACGTACTTTAGCTTATGAAGCAAATATTTTTTTTCTCGATGAACCTACAAATCATCTTGATATCAAAACTATCCTTTGGTTAGAAAATTTTTTAAAAAAAATTAAAGGAAGTATTGTTTTTATTTCTCATGATCGTTCTTTTATTAAAAATATTGCAACACGTATTATTGATATTGATCGTGGAAAATTAGTTTCCTGGCCTGGCGATTATAATTTCTATTATACGAATAAGAAAAAGGAAATAGAAATAGAGAAAAAACAAAATTTTATTTTTGATCATAAACTAAAACAAGAAACAATATGGAATAGTCGAGGTATCAAAGCACGCTGTACTCGTAATAAAGGTAGAATTAAAAAATTGAAATCTATGCGTTTAAAATATGATCATCGATCTCAGATGACAAGAAAAGGAAATATTCACATAGAAGAAATAAGTAATTCTAGCAAAATTATTTTTGATTTTAAAAATGTTAATTATAATATTGGTAATACTGTGATTATTAACAACTTTACTGCTCAAGTACAAAATGGGGATAAAATAGCTTTAATTGGACCTAATGGTTGTGGAAAAACAACATTGTTAAAATTAATGTTAAAAAAAATTCCGCTAAAAAATGGAGATATTTATCAGGGAAAACACCTTAAAATTGCTTATTTTGATCAAAATAAACTGCAATTAGATCTTGAAAAAACTGTTATCGATAATTTATCTGATGGTAAAAAAGAAATAGTAATTAATGGAGAATCGCGTAATATTATCAAATATTTAAGGGATTTTTTATTTGATTTAAACAAAGTTGAAGCACTAGTAAAAATTTTATCAGGAGGAGAAAGAATCAGATTAGTATTAGCGCGATTATTTTTAAAACCTAGTAATGTATTAATACTAGATGAACCTAGTAATGATTTAGATATCGAAACAATAGAACTATTAGAAAAAGTTCTGCATAATTATAAAGGAACTGTATTAATAGTAAGCCATGATCGTCAGTTTATTAACAATGTAGTAACAAAAACTTGGATATTTGAAGAATATGGTTATATAAAAAGTTATGTAGGTAGTACCTATAAAGTTGATCAAAAAAATAAAGAAAATAATTTTTTATATAATTCGAGTATTTATAAGAAAAATATTATATCAAAAGAAAAATATAATATTCCATTAAGAGAAAAAAAGAAAAAAATGAGTTATCATTTATTAAAAGAACTCGAAGAATTACCTATTCGATTGGAAAAATTAGAAAATGAAATAAAAACATTACAAATGCAAGTAATTTCAGCTGATTTTTTTAAAAAACCTTATTTCACAAGAAAACCGATATTAAACATGTTATCAGAAAAAGAGAATGAAATGGTTGAACTATTTAAACGTTGGAAAGAATTAGAGGTTTTAAAATAAATTTATTTTTTTAAATATATTAAAATTTATAATTGTTATCAGGATAATATATTTTTTCTTTAAAAAAGAAATTTAAACATAAAATTTATATGATTATCATAAAATATCATAAAAGTAATTTTTCTTTATATATCAAAAAAAAAGTATTTATATTTTTCTATTATTGATATTTATCTACATTACCGTTTTATCTATATTACCGTTAAAAATTTTAATTTAATATAAAAAGATTTTTCAAAATTTTTTTATATCTTTAAATAAACCAACTTTTAAATCTTCTGCCGTATAAATACGTTTAATATCAACTAATACTTCACCATCAGCTACTCCCATCATTAATTTTCTTTTAATAATACGTTTTAAATGTATGCGATAAGTAACTTTTTGTGCAATAGGTAAAATTTGTCCAGTAAATTTTACTTCACCTACACCTAAGGCTCGACCTTTACCTTTTCCTCCTAACCATCCTAAATAAAAACCAATGAGTTGCCACATTGCATCAAGTCCTAAACAACCAGGCATAACAGGATCATTTATAAAATGACAATTAAAAAACCATAAATTTGGATGGATATCAAGTTCAGCTTCAATATAACCTTTATTAAAATATCCATCTTTTTCTGTTATTGTTAAAATACGATCCATCATTAACATATTACCAGAAGGTAATTGTGGTCCATATCCATCAAATAATTCGCCTCTACCAGAAGCATCTAAATCGTCTTTATTATAAGAACTTTGTTTATCAATCATATTATAAATATAGCCTTATTGAAAATAATACAACTAGATCATAGATTACAGTCATAACGTAAACAACTCCAATCAGCTATTTTTTTAAATTAGTTTATTTTACAAATCTTTTTTTATGCTTTTTAAAATATTTTATCATATGAAATACTAAAAATTAAATTTTGTAAATAAAATTTCTATTTTTAAGATAATCAAGATAATTTTTTTAATTCAAAAATAAATTATAAATAAATATATATATATCACTCTTATGCTTTTTCATGATTAATATTTCTTATATAATTTTAATATGAAAACAATTACATCAAAGAAGCTCTTTAAATATCATAACATAAAAGTTTTTTTAAAAAATCATCAATAATTATTTAAATATTAAAATTATTTTCATTAAATTTAAGTTAAATGAATATTTTTTAATTTCTTGTATCATAAAAATACAATACTAATAAATTATTTATTATAATAATTTAATATATTAAATTTTTTGAAAAAAGTAGATCAAACATTAAATTTCAAATAAATAAAATAATTTATTTGTTCTGTTTTAAAAGTATTTTTTATGATTCATGCTTAATTTTTCATAAAAAAAGAATTTTATTTTTAATTTTAAATTTTATTTTTAATTTTAAATAATATATTTAATTTTTAAAATATAAACATATAAATATTTGTAAAATATTTAAAAATAAAAAACATCAATGATAAAATATTTTTATAATATTTTAATCAAAAGTAAATAATCTATTTTTTTATATAAAGAATCTCTTAAAAATAAAGATTTCCAAAAAATATTAATTATATACTTTAATTATCAATTTTTATTGATCATAAAATCATTTTATTTTATTATTTACTTAACTAATTTTATAAATATTTTAATATAGATTATCATATAAATATATTTTTTAAAAAATATATTTATATATAAAGAATAAATATGATAAAAAATATAAAATAAAATGATTTTCATATTATTATTAAATAATTATAAGTTAATATTATTTAATTAATATTAAAATTAACATAATAAAAATTATATTAACAACTATTTTTAATAATCATTTAATAATATTAGATATATATGATCTTATTTAAAGTTCTAAGAATATCATAAGTAATTTAACATAATGTTAGATATTTTTATTACAAAAATACCTTGTAAAAAATTCTTTATTTAAATTATTTTTTATCATTAAAAATAATTCTCTATAAAATACAATACTATTTTATTCATTAAAAATTATTAATAATCCGTCTTGCAAATAATCAAAAAAACGCTATCATATATTTAATTATATTATAATTATGTATTTTTATAAAAAAAATTGCATAATTATTAAAAAGTTATATAATTCAAAATTAGTTAAGATAATTTATTATAAGGGGTCGTTAGCTCAGTCGGTAGAGCAGTTGACTTTTAATCAATTGGTCACAGGTTCGAATCCTGTACGACCCATTAAATAAAAATATTATTTTTAAATATAGATATTTGTAATATACAAAACAAAAAATTGTAATTTAGTCAAAGAACTTCAGTTGATATTTCAAAAAATAATTTTAAAATGAAAAATTATTCGCATATATTCCAAAATTATTTTTTTTAATATTCATATTTCTAATAAGCATTATATATCAATAAAATCAAATTTATTTTTTATTATTAAAAGATAAATTTTAAAAATTATTTTTCAATTTTTCTTTCAAAAAAAATATATATTAGTTTATCAATAATTTAGATTTTAATTAAATAAAAAGTTATGCAAAAATGTTTGGAACAGATTTTTTTGATACGAATAATACTATGATTAGTATTATTACTGGAAATAAAAATTATAATTTATCTTATATTGAAGCTACTGCGACAATAAGTGGATTTCTATGTGTTTGGCTTGCAAGTCAAGAAAAAAATATAAATTATTTTTTTGGGTTAATAAATGTTATATGTTTTGCTTTTATTTTTTTTCAAATTCAATTATATGCTAGCTTATTATTACAAATTTTCTTTTTTATAACAAACATATACGGATGGTATGCTTGGAGTAAAGTAAGTTCTTTTAATAAAAAAAATCTGAAAATTAAATGGATGTCTTTTCATAAAAAAATATTAATATCATTAATCACAATCTTAACAATTGTATTATTAAGTTTAAATATTGATAAAACATTTATTTTTTTATCCAATCTTACTATAAAAATATTATACTTATTTAATATTTATCTAGAACCAATACAAATAAAACCTGATGAATTTCCCTTTTTAGATTCAATTATTACCATTTTATCAATTATTGCTATGATATTAATGACACGTAAATATATTGAAAATTGGTTATTATGGATAACTATTAATATTCTTAGCGTTGTTCTTTTTTATTTGCAGGATATGTTGGCTATTGCATTAGAATATTTTATATTACTTATTTTTTCAATCAATGGTTTTTATCATTGGCGTAAATTAGCTTTTTAAAATAATTTTATTTATTAACACTTTAAATGCTTCAGATAATTTATTCTTATAATAAAAAACACTAAAAAAATAATTTATATCATACAATACAAATTGTTAATTTTATGCATCTAAATATTTTTAGATATTATTTAAATAATTTTTTAAAATTTATATATTTACATATGATATCTATAAAATAACCTATCTAAAATTTATTAATAAAAATAATCATACTATATTTTGTGATACAAAAAATATCACAAAGAATATTTCACAGAAATTATATTTTCATTAAATTTATATATAATAGGAGTAGCATTTAAAATATTGAATTTAATGATCTCATCTTCAGTCATATTATTCAAATGTTTTATTAATGCACGTAATGAATTTCCATGAGCAACAATAATTATTTTTTCACCATTTTTAATTCTTTTTTTAATCACGTTTTCCCAATATGGAATTACACGTTTTGTTGTAGCAGCTAGACTTTCAGAAATAGGTATTTGTGATGAATTTAAATGTACATAACGCGGATCATTTCCAGGATAACGCGGATCATTTTTTTTTAATCCTGGCGGTGCTATATTAAAACTCCGACGCCATAATTGCACTTGTTGATCGCCATATTTCTTAGCAGTTTCTCTTTTATTTAAACCTTCTAATGCACCATAATGACGTTCATTTAAAACCCAATTTTTTTCGACGGGAATCCAGTATTGATCTATTTGATTTAAAATTTCCCATAATGTATGAATAGCACGTTTCAAAACTGATGTATATGCATAATCAAAAACAAAACCTTTTTTTTTTAAAAGTTGACCAACTTTTTTTGCTTCTTCATAACCTGTATTAGATAATCCGATGTCGGTCCATCCAGTGAATTTATTTTCTTTATTCCATATACTTTCACCGTGTCTTATAAGTACCAAATTAGTAGATTTCATATTTTCAATTCCGATTAATAATAAAATTATTTTTTGTAAATAATTAATTCATATTTTAAATAAAAGTATAAATATAAATATATTTATAGATTTCTAATTATTAAAAATAATACATATAAATTGTAGTATTAAATTAAAGTATATCAATAAATTTATAGAAAAATATTATTTGATATATACAATATTATAAAAACAATTTATATACTGTTGATAAAATACTAATCATGCCAATAACTACAACAAAAAGATTACTAAAATAACCAGAATATTTATTCATAACAGATATTTTTCTAATTGCATACATTGGCATAATAAATAATAAAACAGTAATAATAGGTCCACCTAAATTTTCTATAATATTTAAAATATTAGGATTTAATGTCGATACTAACCAAATAGTGATTAACATAAAAATAACAGTTATCATGTTTATTTTTTTTTTGTTAATTTTTTTTCCTTGTAAACCATATATTCTTTCAATCAAAGAATTACAACCTTCACGAGCACCAAGATAATGTCCCAAAAATGATTTAATAATTGCAATAAACGCAATAAATGAAGAAACATATCTAATAAAAGGTTTATCAAAATACAAAGATAAATAATCCAAAACATTCATATTTTCAGATTTTGCTCGTAAAAGATCGACAGGAGATAATGTACACATACAACTAAACACAAAAAACATTACTGTTAATACCATTAATATATGTGATACAAATAAAATTTTTGAGGATTTTTTATCAGCAAACTCACCATATTTTTTGCGATTAGCAATTACAAATGTAGAAATAATTGGTGAATGATTAAATGCAAAAACTATTACAGGAATTGTAAAAAAAACAGTAATCATTATAC
Organism: Arsenophonus symbiont of Ornithomya chloropus; assembly: GCF_964026495.1. Classification (NCBI taxonomy): domain Bacteria; kingdom Pseudomonadati; phylum Pseudomonadota; class Gammaproteobacteria; order Enterobacterales; family Morganellaceae; genus Arsenophonus; species Arsenophonus symbiont of Ornithomya chloropus. Next base: position 510,638 of record NZ_OZ032148.1, read on the forward strand.
TGGGATTATTCGAATTATATATTTTCATTTCTGAAAATGAAAGATTTTTTAATATAGATATATGCCAATATGGAATCATATAAAATGAAAATACAACTAGTATAATAATAAAGAGAAATCCTAAAATACTGATTCTTTTTATTATATATTTTTCACCTAAAGTAACTATACTAATAATACTACTAATAAGAAGTAATGATAATAACCAACGGGGTGGTGATTGGTATCCAAGTAATTGTATAATAAAATGTTCAACATTATTAGTAATAGAAATACCATATACTAATAAAATTGGATAAATAGAAAAAAAATAAAGAATTGTAACCAAATTACCAGAAAAAAAACCAAAATATTCTTCAGCTGCTTTCGTAATATCATTATTGTATTTTGAACTTGATAGTATAAAACGAGTCAAACCACGATGAGAAAAAAATACCATTGGAAATGATAATAATGTCATTAAAATTAATGGTAAAAATCCATTTATACCAATATTAATAGGTAAAAAAAGTACACCAGCACCAATTGCTGTACCATATAAACTTAAGATCCAGAAAATATCATGTTTATCCCAAAAATTTATATATTTTTTTTTATATGTTGAAGTCATAAAGAAATTCTTTTTGTATTTGCGATAATTTTTACAAAATATTTAGATTAAATATATTTAGAAATAATAATAACTTGTAATAAATATGATGATGTTTTTATATAAATACATGAAAAATATGTTAAATACAATTTTGTAATTAATTTTTTATTAAATTCTTTTATAGATTCTCCATAATGTTACTTTATAGTAATTTTTATTTTATACAAAAAATATTTTTCTTTCAAAGAGATAAAACATCAAAATGATAATTTATCATAATTATTTTCCAGAAAACTTAATTTTAATATAATATTGATTAGTGATAAAAATTTATTTTTAAATAATTTTTTATCAAAAAACATCAACAGTACTAATTTTAAAAAAATATTTACAAAAATAATAAATTATTGATATGAATTTATACAAAATATTTACTCTAGTGAGAGTGCATTAAAAATACAGTTTTCATTCATAGCAATATATTTTTAAAATATTTTTGTATATTAATTATAATACAACCTTATTTGCAATAAGGTTTTCATATAAAAAACTATTCATCTAAAATATTCTGATACACAAAATTTTATTTACATATTATTATTACATATTAAATAACATATTTTTAAATATATAAATCATATAAAAAAAATTAAAATCAAGAGAACAAATGATAAAGTTTAACTATATATAATAATAGTTTATATCCACCAATTATATAAAATAATTGACTTATTCCACAAGCCATGATGGCTAATATAAAAGCACCTACCATATCAAAAGGCCAATGTATACACAAAAAAATTCTAGCTCCAGTAATCATAAAAGATATTACAAATAATAATAATCCAATCCAATTTTTCTGAAACCAAAACAAAAAACTAAAAGAAATAGTAAAAGATATAATACCATGATTACTAGGAAATGATGGTGTTGCCTCGTGTACAAGTAAATATTTGCATGCAATGCTTAAAAAAGGTCGTTCTTGAGGAAAAATTATACCAATAATCCAAGAAATTAACAAAGATATAATAATTGCAATAAAAGTTTTGTAAAAAAATATCCTACGAACAATAAGTTTCTTTTTTAAAGAAAAAAAACCATACAAAAAAGCAAAAAAGAAAAATAAAAAAATTAATTTATTGGCAAAAAAAGATAAAAATTTTAATTCAATAACAGATATTATTGGTATTGAAGTTATTAAATAAAATAAAAATAAATTAATATCATTTAACACAACTATTAATTTTTCAATACATTTAAAATACATTTAAATTAAAAAGAATATTTTGTATCATAAATTTTATTTCAAATATGCTTTTCTCAAACATATGATAAAATATCAATACAGAAATAAAGATTTTTGTTTTTTAAAAAAAATATATTTTATATGAAAATCTTTATAAGATTAATAAATTTTCTTGAACATACTTTTCAAAATCTGTGAAGCCACCAATATATTTTTCATCAAGAAATATTTGAGGTACTGTTTTTACGATTTTACCTACTTTTTTGCTTAAATCATTTTTAGTTATATTTTCAACTTCAATGTCAATATAATTATAATCAAAATCATTTAGTGTATTTTTTAATTTTTCTGCTATTTTCTTTGCAGAAATACAATATGGACATCCGGACCGACCAAAAATAGTAAGAAACATTTTTTTCCTTAATTTTTATTTTAAAAAATTTAACGATTAAAAAAATACATTATTAATATTATTAATATAATATGAGCATATTATTTATAAGATATATTAACAGATGTTAAAAATTTAATAAAATATTTTTTAACAAAAATTAAGTATTATTATAATAATAATTATTTTTTTACTATCTTATATCACAAATTAAACAATAAAAAATATATGATATTGAAATTTAGTATAAATTACTTATATTAGTTTGACATAAAACTTTAATATCAATTGTTTGTTAATTTGTAAAAATATATCAAAAATATAATAAAATCATTATAATTTTTAAGGTATGTTATAAAGAAATTGCAAAAATCATAATGAAGTTATTTTTGATATGTTTTAATGTTCGAGAAACATTGTTAAAATTTACAAAATAAAATAATATTAAATTAATTATGACACTAATATAAAAAAAATAAAAAATTTTTACAAGAAGAAATTTCTTAATAAAGATCTTTTTTATATGATGTTTTTTCAAAAGATAACATATATTTCGAAAATCGATTTATTAAAAAAGCAAACATATTATTAAAAAATAAATAAATTATCCCTGCTGCAATAAATACATCAATATTATAAGTTTGACTAAAAATTTGTTGACTATATCCCATTATTTCTAATACTGTTATAGTACTAGCTAATCCAGTACTTTTAAAAACAAGAATAACTTCATTACCATATGATAATATAATTCTTTTAAAAACATAAGGTAAAATAATTTTTAAAGATTGATAATGTGATAGACCTAATGCTTGACAAGATTGCCATATAGTATTATCTATTTCCTTTAATGCACCATTAAATAATAATGTGCAATAGGCTGCACTATTAAGCGACAATGATATCATGGCACACATCCATGGTGAAGAAATTAAGAACCATAATGTATTAGATGATTGTAAAAAAGAAAATTGATTTGGACCATAATAAATAAGAAAAAATTGCACTAGTAAGGGAGTACCTGTAAATATTGTAATATAACCTAATATAAAAAAAGAAATAAATTTTATTTTAAACGATAAAATAAAAGTAAAAAATAGTGATAATAATAATCCAATAAATAATGCAAAAAATGTTAAAGATAAACTTTTAGATAATCCTGGAAATAATGCAATTATTAGTTCTAACATTTTTTTATTTTACCTTATTGTTAGATAATTTAATAAATCGTAAGATAAGTTTACTAATCAAACTAATAATTAAATAAATCAAAGCTACAATCAAATACCAAGTAAAAGGATCTTGAGTACGATCAATAATACTTTTTGTTTGTAACATTAAATCATTAACGCTAATTAATGAAAGTAATGAGGTATCTTTCAATAATACTAACCATTGATTGGCTAACCCAGGTAGAGTATGACGCCATATTTGTGGAATAATAATACGTAAAAAAATGATATTTCTTTTAAAACCTAGTGCTAAACCTGATTCCCATTGCCCAAACGGGATAATTTTTACTGCATATTTTAAAATTTGAGAAGCATAGGCTCCATACAATAATGAAAGAGAAAAGATACCAGAAAAAAAAGGCACAAGATCAAGTTCATATTTTTTTATGAAAAAATATTCAGAATTGATTTGAAAAAATATTTTAAAAAAAAACAAATTTATTTCAATACCATTATTTAATAATATTAAAAGCTTTAATGTACCATAATAAATAAATAATATAACTAATAATTCAGGTAAACCACGAATTAAATTTACTAAAAAAGATCCAAAAAACGCTATGAAACGACAGGAAAAACACTCCAAAACTGTAAAAAAAATTCCTAGTATTAATCCTAAAAATAAGGAAATAATTGATAAAATAATAGTCACATATGCAGCATTTATTAAAAATAAAAAATTATTCATCACTGTAATTATATTACTTTTTTAACCATTTTTCATAAAAAATATGATAAGAACCATCTTTTTTAATTTCTTTTATTGATTGATCTAATTTATCAAGTAATACTTTATTGCCTTTACGTACAGCAATACCAAACCCCCCACCAAAATAATCTATGTCTTTTATCTTTTCACCTATCATAAAAAAAGATTGATTATTGCTTTTACGTAACCATTCAGTTATTACATCAAAATCACCAAAAAAAGCATCTATCCTTTTATTTTGCAAATCTAAAATAGCTGTTTGATAATTGTTATAAGAGATAATATGCATATTTTTATATTGTTGCATAATATATTTTTGATGAGTTGTACCGTTTTGTACACCAATTGTTTTTATTTTAAAAAATGAAGATGTATTATTAATTGCATTGGTATTTAAAACAAAAAAGGTTGCAGAATTATCATAATATGGAATACTAAAATCAACTTGTTTTTTACGTTCTGACGTAATATCAATTCCTGAAATTACAGCATCAAATCTGCGCATTTTTAAACTGAGTATTAAACTATCGAAAGATTGATTAGTAAATGTACAAATTACATCAAGTTTTTTGCATATCATATTAGCAATATCAATATCAAAACCAATGATTTTGTTATTACTATCAATTGATTCAAATGGTGGATAAGTTGCTTCAGTTGCAAAGCGTATTATTTCTTTTTGTGATGATAGTACTGGTAAAGATAAACAATATAACATCAGAAGCAAAAAAAAATTTTTCATTGTAATATTCTTAATTAAATATGAGATAAATAATTTAAAAAACTTGCAGTTTTTGGTGTAGTTAAATGATGAACATCTCCTTGTTCTAGAATATGTCCTTTTTCTATATAAACAATTTTACTTGCTATTTTTTTTGCAAAATTTGTATCATGAGTCACAATTATTTGTGTAATACCTTGTTTTGATAATTCTTGTGTAATTTTTATAAATTGTGCTTTCATTCCAGGATCTAAAGATGCTGTTGGTTCATCTAATAATAATATTTTAGGTTCCATCATTAATGCTCTTGCAATTGCTACTTTTTGTTGCTGCCCACCAGAAAGATATGATGGAAAACGATTAGAACATTCCATTAATTGTAAACGTCTCAATAAAATTTTGGCCTTGTTTTTAGCGATTTTTTTGCTTATTCCTAAAACTGAACAAGGAGCCTGAATTAAATTTTCCATAACTGTAAAATGTGGCCATAAATTATATTGTTGAAATACCATACCAACTTGTTTCCTTAAATTTTGAATTTTTATTTTTTTATATTTTTTCTTGAAATCAAAATGAAAACCAACAATCTTTAATTGACCTGAACTAGGTAAATCCAATAAATTAAACACGCGTAATAATGAACTTTTACCAGCACCACTTGAGCCCAATAATATTATTGTTTCACCAGTTATACATTTTAAATTAATATTATGTAAGACTTGATAATTACCGTAAAAAAAATTAATTTTTGTTAGTTCAATAATCATTCTGATAACACTGATAACATAAATAAAAATAATACATAAAAGAATAATAAACTTAATATAATATTTAGGAAATATTTTGTTCTAAACATTTAATTGAGTTAATTTTTAATTTATAAATATTATTTTTACTTCAAAGTAATAAATAATATTTATTACAAAAGATTTAAAATTGTATGAAAACATTTTTTGACTATTTGTATTATCAATAAAAAATCAAAAAATAAATAAATATTTTAATGTTGATACTAATAAAAAAATCTATTCAAAAATAGTTTTGAAAAATAAAAAAAATTATATGATTATTTGATATAATTTCTAAAAACTACATAATATTACTTTATTTTTTATAAAAAAAGCATATTGAAAATTATGTTTGAATGTCAAAAATTTTTAATTTTATAAGAAAGAATATAAAATTAAAAATTTTTTAATAATTACACTTTTTTAATAATTACACTAAAATAAAAAACATACAGTATTAATATTTCATATACCCCCTAACTAAATAAATAAAAAATATAAATATAAAATACATACTTAATTGAAAAGTATGTACATAACGTACATAATGTATAGTGAATTATGTATTATTATAATATAAAAATAATTATATTATTAAACATAAAAATCAAAAAATAAGTTTTTATAAAATTTAATAATGTATAAGTGATATAATTTTACAAAATTACTGTGTTTTATAAGATATTTAAGGAGATATCTATCCATACAGGAAGATTATTAATCTTACATAAAATTACTTTTTAGTCAAGATATTTTCTTAAATAAATAATTCAAAAATAAAAGACAAAAAATAAATAAAATTATTTATATAGAAAACATTATAAATTTTTCTGATAAAATTTTATATTTTCTAAATTATTCAAATATTTAGAAATATAATTTACATTATTAATAAAAAACAAACATTAAAAATATTAAAAAATTTTTAAATACAAAAAAATATAAGATATATAAGACAAATAAAAGCATGAAAATCACAAAAAATAATATCAGTTTTTAAAAAAATAAGGCAATATAAATTCAGTAATTTAATCTAATAAATTTGTAAATTATTTATAACTTTTTAGAAGTTTTAACAATAAATAAAAATCCAAATATTAATTTTAAAATAATAAAAAATAACAAAATATACATATTTTTTATAATTTAATCAATTTAAGATATTTAATATTTTTTTTGATTGTTAAAAATTAAAAAAATAAAATAATTAAAATTATATTTCATAGTACGTGTTATAAATATTTATATTTGACATAATATTTTATTTATGTAATATATATAATATATTCAAAATATTTCTATAGTTTATTTTTTTTAAATCGGAAGAATTTTTAAAAAAATTTTAGCTTTAGCTTGTTTAGATTTGATAATTTATCTTAGAGGATTGAATGTCAAAAGAAGATAATATTGAAATGCAAGGAAAGGTATTAGATACACTCCCTAATACAATGTTTCGAGTTGAATTAGAAAATGGACATATAATCACTGCTCATATTTCTGGAAAAATGAGGAAGAATTATATACGAATTTTAACAGGAGATAAAGTAAACGTAGAAATAACACCGTATGATTTAAGCAAAGGTCGAATTATTTTTCGTAGTCGATAAACTTTTAAAATCATAAAAATATATTTCAAATAAATTATTTTATAAATCATAAAAAATAAAAGTTTAACTTAAATTATAATTATAATATTTATTGTTATAAATACAGAATATTTTATATACTATATACATTTTATAAATAACGTACAGCATCAATTGCTGCTTGCTGCTATGCAACCGGTGCCCGCTGAAGTAATAAGCTTGATGATAGTTTAATCTATTGCCTGCAGCAAAAACACAAAGGATAGAAATCTGTGTTGCATTATTATGCATACCTCCTTTTTTAAATTTTAATTGTTTTTTAAACATATGCGTATTTTTTAAACATATGCGTATTAGGAGTATAACTAATAGGAATAAATACTCCATGTAAAGAGTAATGTTTTTTAAATTTTTTTATTATCAATTGCACACAAATTAATCCCAGTAACACCATTATTATCAACTAATACTTCATTAACTACATAATTAGTATGTAAGAAAATATTGCCATTTTTTACTTTTTGCATCATGCGTTGCATAAGAATTTTTTCAGCGAGAAAAATTGTACGTCTATGAATCAGATGCACTTCTTTAGCAATATGAGACATATATAATGTTTCTTCAATAGCACTATTTCCACCACCAATAACTGCAACTTTTTTATTACGATAAAAAAAATATCACAGGTAGCACAAGCTGGAACCCCCCGACCTTTAAATTTTTTTCAAAAGATAAATTTAAGTAACGATCTGATGCTCCAGTAACAATAATAAGCGCATCACATGTATATATTATTTCTTTATTACCAATTAATTCAAAAGGTGTATTTTTTGAATTAACAGTGTGAATATGATCATAAATAATATTTTCTTTATCAATAAATTTTTTCGTGTGTTTTAAAATTCTTTCCATTAATACAGGTCCCATTAATTTAACATAATTACTAGGCCAATTTTCTACTTCTGTAGCCATGGTTAATTTTCCCCTTTAAATCCCAGTAATTAATAGAGGATTTAAATATGCTCTAGCAGTATAAATAGCAGCAGTATAACCAGCAGGACAAGAACTTAAAATTATAAGTTTATAATGATTATTAATACTCATAAATTATCTATTTTTAATAAAAAAAACATATTAAATTATAAAAATAACAAAAAATGCAAATTAATAAGAATGAAACATCATAGTAATTTTTTATCGATTATATTTTTTATCATTACATAAAAAAAAATTAAACAAAAGAAATAAAAAATATTGAATTACATTTAAAATATCATCAATATATATTTTATAAATAAAAATTAATAGATTGGTTAATTATTAATAATAATCATTTTATAAAATTAAAAATTAAAAATTAGTTTTTTTACAAAACTTTATTTTTTTTATTTATAATAATTATCTCATGTATTTTAAATATTTTATAAAAAAAATAACTTTATATTTATTTTAAGCTATAATTTAATAAAAAACACTTTTAAATAATTTTTAAAATAAAATTTATAACAAAATATTTATCTCTATAAAAAGCAGATTTTTTAAAATATCTATTATAAATACTCATTTATAGATACTCATTAAAATACATGAAAAAAATAGAATAGATTAAAAAATTAATTTTTAACTAAAAATCATTTAAATATTTAAATATTAATCATAATTGTTGTTAATTTTAATACATATATCTAAAATACAACAAAAATAAATTAAAATCGGATTTATATTATTAATGTCAATTATTGAGATATAATTAAAAATTCAATTTATTAATAGTTAATAAAAATAAATTTTTTCAGTTATTTCTTGATAAGAATGGAGTTATCAACTTTGTGCCAGAATATAAAGAAAGAAAAATAATAAAATCAAAAAAAAACAATTACAAAAGAATAACAAAAGAAATTATTTTGCTCATAATGGGTATATTAATATTTTTTTTTATAATAGCACTAATAAGTTTTAATCCTTCTGATTCTAGTTGGTCACAAAAAACTTCTAATACGGCAATAAAAAATTTAGCTGGAAGTGTTGGAGCATACATAGTTGATATTCTTCTCATAAGTACTGGAATGTTAGGATATTCAATACCATTATTAATGATAATAGTATTTTTCAAAATACTAAAACATATAGATAAAAATGATCATATAGATTTTTTTATTTTATCTTTACGTTTAATCGGCATGATCACATTGCTGATTTCTTCTTGTGCAATCTTTACTCTTCATGCAGATGATTTAGCTTATTTTTCTTCTGGAGGAATTATTGGAAGTATTATTAGCAATACTATTCTTCCTTGGTTTAATATTTTAGGAACAACATTAGTTTTATTCTGTATTTGGATTATTAGTTTAACATTATTTCTTGGTTGTTCATGGATAAAGATAATAGAAAAAATTGGGGAAGTTATTTTAAAAATAATATCAATACTGCAAAAACATATTATTGCTTCTTGTAATCAATACAAAACAAAAAATTCTTATATTTCAAATTATTCTAATAAATTCAGTAATAACAATAATCAGAACAAAAAAAATAATTCAAATAATGATCACAAAAATATATTTTTTTCAAATTTAGCAATTCATAAACCTCTAAAAATATCAAAAAATATATCAAATAATATTAATGAAAAACAAAAATTAGATAAAAAAATAAATCAATTAATGATACCAAAAAGAAACAACAAATTTTCTGTTATCGAATCAACAATAAATGATCATCATGTAAATAAAAAAAAAATATCAAATACAAAAAAAATATATAAAAACAAAGAAAAAAAAATTATAAATGCAGATAAATCATTTTTTTTATCACAAAAAAAAATCAAAAAAAACAAAACTAATAATAAAATTACTGTTAAGTCTATAGCACTAAAAATTAAAAATAAAATCAATTCAATCTTTTTTTCTAATCTTCTTCAATCATTAAAATATAGAAAAATTAATAAAAAAATATTCAGCAAACAAAAAAAATATTTTTTTAGCAATATATTAAAAAAACAATATCACAAAATATTTTTTGCAAACTTTGATATAAATAAAAAAAAATTACAAAAAAAATTGTTAAAAAATAATTTTTCTGAAAAAGAAAAAAAACTCCATTATTTTTCAAATTTAAATAATGAGGTTTTATCACAATCAATCAATAAGAATATGCCATCATTAAAATTACTAATAAATCACTTAACAGAAAATAAATCTGTTAATTTTCTTGTTCTGAAAAAGATATCTCGTATTATTGAAGAAAAATTAATGGATTATCGCATAAAAGCTAAAGTTGTAAGCTTTTCTGCAGGACCTGTCATTACTAGATTTGAATTAAATTTAGCACCTGGAATTAAAGCGATACGTATTTCTAATTTATCTAGAGATTTAGCACGTTCTTTATCAGTAACAACAGTACGTATTGTTGATATAATCCCTGGAAAACCTTATATAGGATTAGAATTGCCCAATAAAAAACGTAATACAGTTTTTTTAAGAGAAGTAATTGATTGTGATATGTTTCGCTATCATCCATCACCATTAACTATTGCTTTAGGAAAAGATATCGAGGGTAATCCAGTTATTGCAGATCTAAAAAAAATGCCACATTTATTAGTTGCAGGCACAACAGGTTCAGGGAAATCAGTTTGGTTAAATGCTATGATAATAAGTATTTTATACAAAGCAAAACCTAAAGATGTACGTTTTATTATGATTGATCCTAAAATGTTAGAACTTTCTAATTATGAAGGAATCCCTCATTTATTAACTGAAGTTATTACAAATATGAAAAGTGCTTCTGATGTACTACGTTGGTGTATAAATGAAATGGAACGTCGATACAAAATTATGTCAGCTTTTGGAGTAAAAAATTTATCAAGCTATAATAAAAAAATTCAAAAAAATAATAAAATTTCACCTCCAATTATATCTATATCAGAAAATAATACAATCAGTGATGATAATAGTACCAATATAATACTCAAAAAAGAACCTTATATTGTCATAATAATAGATGAATTTGCGGATTTAATCATGACTTCTGGAAAACAAGTAGAAGAGTTAATTGTTCGTCTAACACAAAAAGCTAGAGCAGCAGGTATTCATTTAATATTAGCAACACAAAGACCATCTGTTGATGTTATTACAGGTTTAATTAAAGCTAACATACCTGCTAGAATTGCTTTTTCGGTATCAAGTAAAATAGATTCTCGTACTATTTTAGATCAAAATGGTGCTGAATCCTTATTGGGAATGGGAGATATGCTTTATCTACCCTCTAATTCATCTATTCCAATTCGTGTACATGGTGCTTTTGTACAAGATCAAGAAGTAGAAAATGTAGTTAAAGATTGGAAAAAAAAAGGAAAACCTAGTTATATTGATCATATAATTGCAAATAATCACAGTCATTAAAAATATAGTAATGAAGATATATATCCAGTATTTGATCACTTTTTACAATTTATAATTACAATAAAAAGAGTACTTTATATTAAAAATTTAAGTTTAATTTTGTATTAATTTTACATAAAAATTAATACAAAAATAAAAATTAAAGATATAAATTAGTACATTAATTCATAATGGTAATTATCGTGAAATCTTATTCAAAACAATTCAAGAACAATCAGTATAATAAACGTAAAAAAGTTAAAATTTTAATAAAAAATATCATAATATTAACAATATTAATAACCAATTTTTATGTTATCCCAGTACATGCAAATGCTACTAGAGAATTACAAATTCGTCTAAAAAAAATCAATAGTTTTTATGCTAATTTTATACAAAATGTTATTAATCTTGATGGAAATGTAATTCAAGAAGGTAAAGGAGAATTATGGATACAACGTCCAAATTTATTTAATTGGCATCTCATATCACCAGATGAACATTTTTTGATTTCTGATGGTCATAATCTCTGGTTTTATAATCCATTAATTAAACAAGTAAGCATTACTTTATTAAAAGAAACTATGATTGATACTCCATTTATATTCATAACTCGTAATAATTCTATAGATTGGAAATCTTATAATATTATTCAAAACGGTAATAAATTTATATTAAAAGAAAAAAAAAGTGAAAAAAATTTTTTCTCTATTACTATTAAATATAATGGTACTATTCAGGAATTTAGTACAATAGAAGAAAATGGACAAAAAATATCTTATAATTTTAAATCGCAAACAACAAATAATATTGATAAAAATAAATTTCAATTTATACTACCAAAAAATGTAACTATTGATGATCAAAGATCAAATAAAAATTTGTGAATCTTTTTTATCTTAAATATCAAAAAACTCTTTTAATTAAATGTATTTTAATAATATTTAAAGCATATTTTAAGTAAAAATTTACTTTTTTCGTTAATTATTATATTTTATATTTAATATTTTATAATAATAAATTATAGGAGCAATAAAATGTCGTTAGTTAATACACCAATTAAACCATTTTTAAATACTGCATTTCAAAATGGAAAATTTATTCATATATCTGAAAAAGATATTAAAGGCAAATGGAGTGTTTTTTTCTTTTATCCTGCTAATTTTACTTTTGTTTGTCCAACAGAACTAGGTGATTTAGCTGATTATTATGAAGAATTTCAAAAAATAGGTGTAGAAATTTATGCTATTTCAACAGATACTCATTTCAGTCATAAAGAATGGCACAATAATTCAAAAACAATCAAAAAAATCAAATATGCAATGATTGGTGATTCTAATTGGCAATTAACTCGTAATTTTGATGTTATGCGGAAATACCAAGAAAATGGTGAAGAAAAAGAACTTGGATTAGCTGAAAGGGGTACATTTATTATTGATCCAAAAGGTATTATTCAAGCAATGGAAATTACGTCTGAAGTTATTGGACGCAATGCATCAGAATTATTACGAAAAATTCAAGCTATACAATATGTAGCACAACATCCAGGAGAAGTTTGTCCTGCAAAATGGAAAATAGGTGCTCCAACATTATCTCCATCATTAGATTTAGTCGGGAAAATATGATTTTTAATAATGCATATTTTACATGGGTACATTTTATGAACCCATGTAAAAAAATTTAAACTGTTTTTATAAAAATTATCATTACATAAAAATATATAATATATATCATCACTTATAATAATTTGCATTAAAAAACTATACGCTTACTTTCCTATTAGATTAGAATGTAAAATATAAAAATTTTATTATAAAATTCATTAATAATTAATAGGAAGCAATTTTTATGTACAAAATAACTAACACACTCATTAGTGATAGCTGTAATTTTTTTAAAAATCAATTTAATGGTATTTTTTTACTATCATTTATTTCAGCAACTGTTAGTTTAATACTGTATTATTTTTTTGTTCCTTTGCAAGAAGTGGAAACAATTATAAAAAATTTAATGAGCAAAAATAATTCCATTTCACTTTCAAATTGGACAAATCAATTATCCGATGAAGAAATAAAAATTATCATGCGAGTTTCACTACTTTCATTTATATCAATTTTTATCGGATTAATATTATTAGTTTCTTCAGTTCTTAGTTACTTATTAGAAATCACTAAAGGTAATCATATTCATGCGCTTCAAGCTTTTATACTTTCATTAGATGTATTACCAAGAATGATCATACTTTTAGTAATTTGTAGTATTATAATTTATTTTGGTTTTATGTTTTTTATTTTACCAGGCATTATTTTTAGCATAGGATTTTCTTTGTCTCCAATAATTTTAATTACTGTCAAAAATATCATGCCACTTTTAGCAATTACAAAAAGCTTCAAAATAGCATTTCGCCATTGGTGGTTAGTTTTATCGATCTTATTATTTTGGGTGGTATTACAAATATTTATTACTGTTTTAATTGGAAAATTACATCTTTTTCCAAATATAATAAACAACTTAATATCTTTTACATCAAATAACTTATTAACTTCTTTTACATTAATTTATTTTTTTCGCCTTTATATGTTAGCTAAAAAATAAACAAATAACAATAAAGTTTTGTTTAAGAAAATTCATTTGTTCATATTTACTTATAAATATAACTAGACTATTTATTATTATTTATGCTAAAATTTATAATTATTTAGTAATGTTTTTTCTATTTTTTACAAAAAAATATTAACTGCAGTAATAGTTATTAATATCAATAATTTTTAAATTATTTATATAAATCATATCTTCTATAAAAAAGAAAAATCATAATTTTTATAAAAACTAAATCATGTTATGCTATTTTTTTATAGAAAAACTTATATTTTTTATATTAAAAATATGCTTTATTATAAATACAAATCACCATGTCTAATATTAAATATCTTTCTAATATAAGCTATTGGCATTATAAAATAATTAATATATTTGAAACATTAAGAATACTACCTTCAATTTTTGTATTTTTTTTACTATATACAGAATCATGTGATTCATAGTAATTCTATAAATATTAAATAGGAATTTATTTATTTATGATAACTTTTTATATATTACTACATTGGATTTTTATTTTTTTATACTGGCTCATTATTGCTGGAATTACCATTCGTATTTTATTAAAAAGTCGTCCGGTAACTTCTTCATTAACCTGGATATTAATCATCTACATAATTCCATTAATAGGTGTAATGTTTTATTTAATCTTTGGAGAATTACGTCTTGGAAAAAGACGAATAACAAAAACAAAAAGCATGTGGGCTTCATTTGAAAGTTTAATATCAAAAATTAATAAATCAAAAAATATTTTTTGTGAACATAAGAGCCAAATAGCTTTACCTTTATTTTCATTATGTAAAAAAAGACAGGGATTTTCAGGAGTTCAAGGAAATAATCTACAACTTTTAACAAGTTATAAAGATTCTATAAATGCAATTATAAAAGATATTAATCTAGCATCTTCTAATATAGAAATGGTATTTTATATTTGGCAATCAGGTGGGTTAGTTGATAAAGTTACAGAAGCATTAATTAATGCAGTAAAACGTGGTGTACATTGTAGAATTATGATCGATTCCGCTGGTAGTTGGTCATTTTTTCATAGTAAAGAACCAAAAAAAATGAGAGCAGCAGGAATAGAATTAATAGAATCACTAAAAGTAAATTTATTTCGATTTTTTTTTCGTCGTATGGATCTTCGTCAACATAGAAAAATAATTATTATTGATAATAATATTTCTTATGTTGGTAGCATGAATATGGTTGATCCACGCTATTTTAAGCAAAATTTAGATTTAGGACAATGGATAGATGTTATTGTTCGTATGGAAGGACCAATTTCAAAAATATTAGGTATTATATATGCATTTGATTGGGAAATGGAAACAGGTCAACATCTTCCACCGATTTTTTCTAATGAAAACATAACAGAATTCAAAAAAACAAAAATTCATACAACTCAAGTTATTGCTTCAGGTCCTGGTTTTCCAAAAGAATTAATACAGCAATCATTAATACTTACTATTTTTTCTGCCCGTAAGCAATTAATTCTTACAACTCCTTATTTCGTTCCTACTGATAATTTAATACATGCTATTTGTAGTACAGCTATGAGAGGTGTTGAAGTATTAATAATTATTCCTAATCGAAACAATTCTTTTCTAGTAGGTTGGGCCAGTCGAGTATTTTACTCTGAATTATTAGAAGCAGGAGTAAAAATTTATCAATTCAATGATGGGCTTTTGCACACTAAAAGCATATCTGTAGATGGTCAATTAAGTTTAATTGGTTCGGTCAATTTAGATATGAGAAGTCTTTGGCTAAATTTTGAAATTACTATTGTGATTGATGATAAAAACTTCACCAATCATTTAACTTTAATTCAGTATGATTATATAGCTCGTTCCATAGCTTTAATTCATAAAAATTGGGAAAAACGTCCCCTATGGAACCGTCTTATAGAGCGTATTTGTTATTTTTTAGCCCATTGTTATAATTATATTAATATAAAAGACTTAAAAGTATTTATATTTAATTATTTAAGTCATTTTTTCTTTTTCCAACAAAAATATAATGTATTTTAAAAAAATAATTATTATTTATCTAATATATGCATTTATACAATATTATTATAAGATCATAATAATACAGAAAATACAGATATTAACCCTGTAATAATAAACTCAACACCTAATGATATTAATAATAATCCAATAATGCGAGTAACAACATTAATTGTTGTTTGATTTAAATATTTAATTAATATACTTCCAGATCGAAACAAAAGCCAACAAAAAAAAGCAAAAAAAATACTGGTTAAAATTAACCCTAATAAATTTCCCCATCCTTCTAAACGAGAAGACCAAACAATACATGAACTTATTGCTCCTGGGCCTGCCATTAATGGCAGCGCTAAAGGAACAATACCAATATTATTTTGAACAGTAGTTTCTAATTTTTCTTTTTTATTATTTTCTTTATCTTTTATATTACTTATCATAGATATAGCAATACTAACAATTACTATCCCACCAGCAATTCGAAAAGAATCAATTGAAATACCAAGTAATTGCAAAAAAGTTTTACCAATTAATAAAGAAATACATAAAATAACAGCTACTGAAAAATTTGCTACAAAATTAGTACGATTTCTTTCAGCAAGAGAATGATTATTAGTCATAGTAATAAATATAGGCAAAATTCCTATTGGGTTGACTATCACAAAAAGAGCTAAAAAAAAATTTATATAATTATTAAAATCAAAGATAGTACTCAGCACAATTAACTTCCTTAATTTACTGATTAATATTTTACTAAAAATTAATTATATAATAATATTTAGTAAACAAAGAGAAAAATATTATATATAAAAACATTTTTTTATATATTGAAAAATCATTTTAATAAATTTAAAATAAAATTTATTTAATGATATTTATTATATTATTTTAAATCATAAATTTTATTTATAGATATTTTTAACGAAGAAAACACGTATATAAATTAAATTAAATTTAAAAATACAAAAAATATTAAATAACAGTGATCGATTATTTTTTACATACTAATAATTTTTAAATACAATATATCAAAAATCATCTATTTATGCATAATTATAAAAAAATATTTTTAATAAATCCTTTAAAAAATTTTAACATAAATTTAAATTACTTTATTAAAATAAATATAATCTATTTACTATATTATATTTATTTTTAAATTTAAAATAAAATTTATGTAATTTGTTTTTATAAAATATCTTGAAAAAAGATAAATTAGAAACAAAAATTATGCTGAATAATCAAAATTTATTTTTTATATTTTTTCAAAAATTTTATCAAAAATTACAATATATTATTATTACAATATATCATTAAATATTTGTATTTAGAAAAATAATAAATTATATTACTTTAATATATAAATCCTTTTATTACATTAAATTTTATAAAAAAATATTTTCAAATTAAGTATTTTTAGTATAACATTTTAACAATAAATACTAATTAATATTTATTATAGAATTAAAAAATAAGATTTTTTATTATTAATTATAATAATAAAAATATCAAAAATTAAGAAAATTAATACTTTTTAAAAAAACATATTAATCTCAAAAATAATATGATTAGTTTTATTCTAGAATTTAAGTGTCAAAATTAAAATTGCATTTTTCTATAAAAATTCTACAAATTAAAAATTGAAATAATTTTTTATAAAAATATTAGTTATTTAATATTTTAATATTTACAAATTTATGTATGAATATATTATTATTTATTTGTTGATAATTTTAACATATGCTATATATTTAAATAATAATTTTATTAAATACACAATTAGTAGGTAGATATTTAATATTAAAAGTATTGCTTTACATATAAAATTTTTATAAATAAAAAATAACATATATATTATATTAAAAATCTTTGATACATAAAAATCTTTTAAAGATAACTTTTATATTGCTTTATATAAAAATAAATTTCAATTCATTTTGTAATTTCACTATTGCGGAAAATAGCATAGCACTCTATCATTATAAAGCATTATAAAAATAAAGCATTATAAAAAAACATTCCTTTCAATTTGAGATTAAGAAAATGAGCGATTCATTTAAATATTTTAAATCATTAAACAATATTCGTACTTTGCGTGCAATAGCAAGAGAAATTCCTTTAGAATCATTACAAGAAATACAAGACAAATTTAATACAGTTGTAGAAGAACGTCGTGAAGATGAAAATCAAGCAAAAGCACAGTTAGAAGCCCATAGCCAAAAGATTGCAAAATATATCAAATTACTTGAAGGAGAGGGACTCAGCTTAGATGATTTGGTAACCGCAAAAAACCCCTCTTCTAAAACAACTGATCGCACTAAACGTGCTTTACGACCAGCTAAATATCAATATAAAAATAAAAACGGAGAAATAAAAACATGGACAGGTCAAGGTCGGACTCCAGCTGTTATTAAACAAGCAATGGAGAAAAAAGGAAAAAAATTAGATGATTTTTTAATCTAAACATTTTTTAATTAAAAATACTCTTTACATAAAGGGTATTTTTAATCAAAAATATCAATATATATTATATTAGCAAAAAAAAATAGCAAAAAAAATAAATATATTAAAGATATAAATAAAAATTTATTTATACATTACAATTAAATTACATTAAGATTTTTAAAATAACTTCTAAAATTTAAAAACGATTTAAAAAAAGCATTATTAATAATTACAATTATCTTGAACAAATATTTATTTGTAAAATAAAATATTTATTTTATCATAAAATTTATTCTTACTGATCATTAATAATACATTGATCAAAAAATATTTTTTATCCATGCAGAAAATTCATTACCTAATGATTCATGTTGCATGCCATATTCGACAAATGCTTTCATATAACCTAATTTATTACCACAATCATAACTTTTACCCTGTAAATGATAAGCCTCAACTGGTGCATGTTCTATTAACATATCAATTGCATCTGTTAATTGAATTTCGTCTCCACGACCAGTTTTAGTTTTTTCTAATAAATTCCAAATTTTTTCTGAAAAAACATAACGACCAACTATAGATAAATTTGAAGGTGCTTCATTGACTAAAGGTTTTTCAATAACACCTTTAATAATTCTACTTTCACCTGGTTTTAATTCATAATTATTACAATCAACAATACCATAATTGGATATAGATTCTTTTAATGCAACAGATTCGACAAGAATTTGACTAACTGACGTTTCATAATAACGCATTAACATCGTACTTAAATTACACTTTGTAAACTTAGCTGAATATTCATTAATAATAACATCAGGTAAAACTACAGCAAAAGGTTCTTCTCCTACTAATGGTTTTGCACATAAGATTGCATGTCCTAACCCTTTTGCAATACCCTGTCTCGTTTGTATAATTGTTACATGATTAGGACATATAGACTGCACATCATTTAATAATTGTCGTTTAACTCGTTTTTCTAAAATAGCTTCTAATTCAAAACTTGTATCAAAATGATTTTCTATAGAATTTTTTGAAGAATGAGTAACTAATATAATCTCGTTTATACCTGCAGATATACATTCATTAACTACATACTGAATCATGGGTTTGTCAGCTAAGGGCAACATCTCTTTAGGAATAGCTTTAGTTGCTGGCAACATACGAGTGCCTAAACCAGCAACAGGGATAACTACTTTATGCACTCTTTTTTTTTGTTTTTTAAATTCCATTTTTTATTCCAAATTTTGGATATTAAACATACTCAAAACGATTAAAAAATTTGAAAATCTTTTTATAAAATATCAGTAAATATAAAAAAATAAACAATTAACAAAATATAAAAACATTCTTAAGATAAAAAATATAAATATTTATATAAAAAATTGATTATTTGCATTTATTTGATTTTTCTTTAAAAATAAAGATTTTTCTAAAAAAATATTTTAAATAGATAATAATTGTATTATTAAATTTATATTATCAATATCAATTATATTGATATTGATAAATCAGATGTTATAGTTATAATAATATAGATCTATAATATAGATAAAGAATATACTTTTAATAAAAAGTAAAATATTATATAAAATATTAAATGTGATTTGAAAAAGTTTTTAAAAATAGTCAATTTTATTTTAAAAGTTAAATTATTAAATTATTTATAATAAAATTTTAAACTATATAAAAATAATAATATCAAATATAAAAAAAATTATGGTATCTTAACATATTTTTTATAAAAAATATGTTAAAAATAGCAGGTTTCATATCATTTTTATAGAAATGAGATTTTTAAAAAATAATTAAATTTCTAATTTTAAAACAAAAAATACTTTTTATTTAAAATGAATCAGATACTATCTGGTATGAATAAGGTTTTTATAAGAAATATTAAATAATTTTTATATTATTCTATAATTTAAATATATATTTTGTTTTTTATATCTTACAAACCAAAGATTTTGATAATTATATTATAAATCTAATCTAGTAATAGATTAGTGCTAAAATAAAAAATTTGCAAATACTTTTTTTTATGTAAAGTATCGTATCCCTAAAATAAAATAAAGTTTAATTTATAAAAAATATTATAATGATATTATTTTATATCAAAAATATCTATATATAGTGATAGAAAATAAAAAATATTTTTTAATATTTATACAAAAAATTTTTATAAACCTGGTACCATGTTTATAACATATATGATATGATTGAATATCATTCAACAAAAAAAATATTTCATGATCAGTATAAAAAATAATATTTTATATATTATAATACAAAAATAATATAAAAAAGCGATTTTAAAAATCGCATTGATAAAATATTTTTTGTTAAAAAATATAGTATCTTTGCTCTTATAAAAATAAGCAACAGAATATAACTATCATATTAATTTAAATTCTGAATTTTAAGTTCTTATTAAGAATAATAACAAATTATTTTGCAAAAAAAATATTTTTTCTTTTAAAATTTAAATAAAATATTTAGCACGTATCTTTTAAAAAAGAATTTTTTGATAAAAAAATCCTTGAAATAAAATTCATTTAATAATATGTAATCCTTAAATGAACTTACTACAAATTTTTTGAAATATTTTCTAAAAGTTATAGTTTTTAATAAAAAATCTGAACTGATTTTTATAAAATGGCATATAAATATTTTAAATATAACTTAAAATTAAAAATTCTTTGTAAATAAAAATAATATTTATTATGTAAAATATGATGCACACTGTTCTGTTAATGATCATCAAAAAATATTTATTTTATTAACGATTCTATAAATCTAATGAATTACATTGATAAAATCAATCTGATACAATATCTTACATAAATTTTTGATTTTTATCAATATAGGAGCCTAATGAAATTTGTTTCATTTAATATTAATAGCCTAAGAGCACATGTCCATCAACTTGAAGCTATTGTGAAAAAACATCAACCAGATGTGATTGGTTTACAAGAAACAAAAGTAGAAGATAATGCGTTTCCTTTAAAACAAGTACATCAGTTAGGTTATTATGTTTTCTATTATGGACAAAAAGCACATTATGGTGTGGCATTATTTTTTAAAAAAAAACCCATAACCATTCGAAAAGGTTTTCCAAACGAAGACAATAATGCTCAACGTCGTATTATTATGGCAGATATAAAAACAGAAAAAGGAGTAATTACTGTCATAAATGGTTATTTTCCCCAAGGTGAATGTCGTAATCATCCAATAAAATTTCTTGCAAAAAAAAAATTTTATCAAGATTTATATATTTACTTAAAGAATTATATTATATCCAAATCTCACATCATTCTTATGGGAGATATGAATATTAGTCCAACAGATAACGATATTGGTATTGGCGAAATAAACAAAAAACGTTGGTTAAATAGAGGAAAATGTTCTTTCTTACCAGAAGAACGTCTTTGGATAGAAAAATTAAAATCTTTAGGTTTAATAGATACTTATCGTAAAAAAAACCCAGATGCTATAAATCAATTTTCTTGGTTTGATTATCGTTCAAAAGGTTTTGAAAAAAATCGGGGTTTACGAGTTGACTTAATCCTAGCATCAAAATTATTATTTAATTATTGTATTGATACAGGTATTGACTATGAAATTAAAAGTATGAAAAAACCTTCGGATCATGCTCCTATTTGGGCAAAATTTCAATTTTAATAAACATAAAGCTTTCAATATTATTTTCTGATATCATTTTTTTAAAAATGACTTATCTAGAATAGTTGCTAACTTATACATCATACAAATATCTTGATTATATAATTTTATACTAGCATTTGAAATAATGGAATTCCATAATAATGAATTTTATATGCACGTTTTTCAAACTTATTTGGCAATTGATAAATTTTATTAGAAAATTTATCAATAGTTTTATTTGTCTTGTATTCATTTTTATTGCAATAAGTACTTATTTTTCTTATAAAAAAGACAATATATATAATAATCAATATAATGGTGCTTTACTTATCAATCTAAAAGGAATTATAGTAGACCAAATTTCCATCCCTAATCCTATTGATAGAATTACTCAAAAATTATTGAGAAAATCAAATCACAAAATATATGAAAATTCATTATTTAATATTGTAAATATTATTCGTCATGCAATTTATGATAATAAGATTACTGGAATTGTTTTGCAATTGGATAACTTAATTAATGCAGACCAACCTGCTTTACAATATATAGGAAAAGCATTAACTGAATTTAAAGCATCTGGTAAACCAATTTATGCTATCGGGAATACTTATAATCAATTACAATATTATTTAGCAAGTTTTGCTAATAATATATATATGTCACAACAAGGTAACGTTGAGATTTTTGGATATTCAACAAACAAACTATATTATAAATCACTCCTTGACAAACTAAAAATTAATACACATATTTTTCGTGTGGGAAATTATAAATCAGCAGTAGAACCATTTCTTCGTAATAATATGTCTCCTGAAACACGTGAAGCTGATACAGTATGGATTAATGCAATATGGCAAAATTATTTATCAACAATTGCTCAAAATAGAAAAACAAATCCAAAAAATATTTTTTCTGATACACAAAATTTCATAAAAGAAATAAAAAGTGTTAATGGTAATGTTGCACAACATGCTATTAAAAAAAATCTAATAGACCATATTTTTACTGATGCAGTAATAGAACAAGAATTAATAAAAATATTTGGTTGGAATAACAAACAACAACATTATAATTATATTAGTATATACGACTATGCTCATATAACACCACAAATTAAAGCAAAAAATAATCTCAATAAGTCTGATAAAACAATTAGCAATATAGCAGTAATAATTGCTAATGGGACAATTATTAATGGAAAAGAAGAACCTGGTATCATTGGTAGTGAAAGCATAGTAGAAAAAATACGCAAAGCAAGACTTAATACAAACATAAAAGCAATTATTTTGCGTATTAATAGTCCCGGTGGCAGTGTTACTGCTGCAGAAACTATTCGTAATGAATTATTAGCTGCACATGATATAAATAATAAAGTAATTATTGTTTCTATGGGTGGTATGGCAGCATCAGGTGGTTATTGGATTTCTACACCAGCTAATTATATTATTGCTAGTCCAACAACTTTAACAGGATCAATTGGTATTTTTGGACTCATCCATACATTTGAAAAAACTTTAAATACCATTGGTATCTATACTGATGGAATATCTAATACATCATTAGCAGATATTTCTATTACAAAAGGTATCAATCAAGATTTTTTCGATATGATGCAATTAACAATTGAAAACAGTTATCGTACTTTCATACAATACGTTGCTAATGCACGTAACAAAAAACTGGAAGAAATAGAAAAAATTGCTCAAGGTCGAATATGGATAGGTTCAGATGCCTTTAAAAAAGGTTTAATTGATAAACTTGGTGATTTTGATGATGCGATTGAAAAAGCAGTTGAATTAGGTGCTATCAAAGTTCCTGTACTTGATTGGATGCAACCTGAATATTCTTTTATTGATGAACTACTACTAGATTTTACTTTAAGTGCTCAAATCATAACAAAAAAAATATTACAATCATTTATATCTAATAAAACTGCTAATAATCTCAACCAACAAATTCAAATGTATAAAAATATGAATGATCCAAAAAATCATTATGCATTTTGTGTAAATTGTCCTATATATATAAAATAAGATCATATAATCAATGAATCACAGTTCTTTAAAAATTGATAATTTATACAAAATTATTCGTTAAAAATTGGTCACGTAATTTATTAATTACATCATGAATTAATAAAATTGCATAATCAATTTCTTCTTCAGTAGTAAAACGTCCAAAAGAAAAACGAATTGCACTATATGCTAAATTATCATCTATTCCTAATGCTTTTAACACATATGACGGTTCAAGATTACCTGAGGTACATGCTGAACCTGATGAAACAGCTAAATCTTCCAGTTCTAATATCAAAGATTTACCATTAATATGATCAAAACTAACATTTAAAATATGAGGAGCCCCATTTTTAAAATCACCATTTAAATATATTTCGTGAATATTTTTAATACCACTCCATAAACGTTTTCTTAATTGACTTAATCTTATATTTTCTGTTACCATTTCTTCCTGAGCAATCTTATAAGCTTCCCCCATTCCCACTATTTGATGAACTGGTAATGTTCCTGAACGCATACCTTGTTCGTGACCTCCACCATGTTGTTGCGCTGAGATTTGAAAATTTGATTGACGACGCACATACAGTGCACCAATTCCCATTGGACCATATAATTTATGTGCTGAAAAGGACATCAAATCTACTTTCAATATTTTTAAATTAATTGGTAATTTACCTATAGATTGAGTTGCATCAACATGAAATATGATATCTCTATCAGTACAAAGATTACCAATAGAAGTAATATCTTGAATAATTCCGATTTCATTATTTACATGCATTACAGAAACTAAAATTGTGTGATTAGTTATAGCGCTTTCTAATTCATTTAAATCAATTAAACCATTACTTTTCGGTGCAAGGTAAGTGACTAAAACGCCTTCACGCTCAAGTTGTTTACAAGTATCTAGAATAGCTTTATGTTCTGTTTTAATTGTAATTATATGCTTATTTCTTTTATCAAAAAAAGCAGTAATACCTTTTAAAGCTAAATTATTTGATTCTGTTGCACCTGATGTAAAAATAATTTCACGGGGATCTGCATTTATTAAGTCAGCAATCTGATTACGAGCAATATCTACTGCCTCTTCAGCTCTCCATCCAAAAATATGTGAACGTGAAGATGGGTTTCCAAAATTGCCATCTATAGTGATACATTTCATCATTTTCTTGGCAACACGTAAATCAACAGGTGTTGTTGCTGCATAATCTAAATAAATTGGTAATTTCATAAATTTACTATTTTTATCTAAAAATATTTTAATATTTTTAGATTTTATTCATCTGAATTCATGTAATTTATTTTCTAAAAAATAATTTAAAATTAAGAATGATAATTTTTTTATTTCAATGCTAAATAAATGGTATATTTATTAAATACATAGTATCTTCCTAAAATTAAGTTTCAAAAAAATCGAAATATAATATATTTTAGAATATATTTTGTTATAATTTATACAAAATAAATTATCTAATTTTCAAAATTTTTAACAAAATAATTTTAAAAATTTAAAACATTTTAAAATAAATGTAAAAAAATAAAAATTATTAATATCTAAATATTCGTATTTATATAAAAAATATTTTATCATCATATCAAAATATCATAATCATTTATTTAAAAAAAAATTATGCTAATTTTAAAAATAGTAATTAATCTTATTAATTTATATTATATGAAAATTTCATATGATAATTAGTTTAAAATATTCTACTGGAAATAAGTTATGCATCCCATACTAAATATTGCTATAAAAGCTGCTCGACAAGCAGGTAATTTTATTAGCAAAAGCTATGAAAAAACTGTTCCTATGGAAATAAAACACAATAAAAAAAATGATTTTATATTCCATGTTAATAAACATGCAGAAAAAATCATTATTGAAACAATTCATAAATTTTATCCTACTCATATTATTATTACTGCAGAAAATCAACAAACAATTACCAAAAAAAAATCTATTCATTGGTTAATTAATCCATTAAATGGAATTATAAATTTTAGTAAACGTTTACCTCATTTTTCTATCTCTATTGCTGTATTTATTAAAGTTCGCACAGAAATATCTGTAATTTATAATCCTATGCTTAATGAGCTTTTTACAGCTGTACGTGGACAAGGAGCACAATTAAATGGTTATCGGCTTCGTATGAAAAATACTAATAGATTAGAAGGAGCAATTATTGCGAGTGAATTTCCATTTCAAGATAAGAAAAATTTAGAAGCTTATATTAATATTATTCATAAATTATTTAACAAGTGTGCTCATCTTCGTCATACAGGTTCAATTGCTTTAGATCTAGCTTATGTAGCTACTGATCGTATAGATATTTTTTTAAAAATTGGTTTACACAATTTGGATTTTATGGCTGGAGAATTATTAATTCATGAAGCAGGTGGGATCATAACTAATTTTGTCGGTGGATATAATTATTTAAAATCAGGTAATATTTTAGCTGGTAGTCCTCGTATCATAAAAAAGACCTTAGCAGAAATAAAAAATGAATTAACCGATACATTAAGAAATTAAAAAATAATATTATAAATAAAGAATATTAATATAGATAAAAATACTATTTTTAATTTTCATATTCATATGAAAATGTTTAAATATTAAAAATATATTATATAATATTTTTTATTTCTTGAATTGTGTTATTTTTGTATTTTTAAAGAAATATTATTTTTTCTATACTACATGATAACTAATTTTAGTATCAATCAAACAGTAATCTTTATTAAAATTAATTTTTTAATAGATGTTTTAAAAACAACATAACTTTAAAAATTAATTACATATATACAGGAAAACTTTTACAAAGTTTTAATACTTGTTTTTTTACCTTATGAATTAAAAATATATCATCAATATTATCTAATATATCACATATCCAAATTGTTAATATAGCTGATTCTTTTTCTTTAAAACCACGACGAGTAATAGCTGGTGTGCCAATTCGAATTCCTGAAGTAATAAATGAGTTATTAGGATCATTTGGTATAGAATTTTTGTTTACAATAATGTTCGCAGAAGCTAATTTAGTAGCTACTATTTCACCAGTAAGTTTTTTATTTACCAAATTTAATAAAAATAAATGATTTTCAGTGCCACCAGAGACAATAGTATAACCACGATCAATAAAAATTTTTACCATTATTTTAGAATTTTTGATAATTTGCTGTTGATAAGTCTTAAATTCAGGTTTCATTGCTT
This sequence comes from Arsenophonus symbiont of Ornithomya chloropus, assembly GCF_964026495.1. Lineage (NCBI taxonomy): Bacteria > Pseudomonadati > Pseudomonadota > Gammaproteobacteria > Enterobacterales > Morganellaceae > Arsenophonus > Arsenophonus symbiont of Ornithomya chloropus. Next base: position 538,229 of record NZ_OZ032148.1, read on the forward strand.
CTTTAAATGCAATAGCTTTTCCTGCTATAATATGCATTAAAGGTCCTCCTTGAGTACCAGGAAATACAGCAGAATTAATTTTTTTATAAAATTCTTCGTTATTACCTTTCGCTAAAATTAACCCGCCACGCGGTCCAGCTAATGTTTTGTGCGTAGTAGTTGTAACAACATGTGCATGTGGAACTGGATTAGGATAAAGACCTGCAGCAACCAAACCAGCAACATGCGCCATATCAACTAATAAATAAGCTCCTATAACATCTGCAATTTGACGCATTTTTTCCCAATTTACTATACCTGAATAAGCAGAAAAACCACCAATAATCATTTTAGGTTTATATTTATATCCTTTTTTCATAATATTTTCATAATCAATTGTACCACTTTCATCAAGACCATAAGAAACAATGTTATATATTTTTCCAGAAAAATTAACTGCTGAACCGTGTGTTAAATGTCCACCATGCAGTAAATTCATCCCTAATATTGTATCTCCTGGTTTTAATAAAGCCATATAAACAGCAATATTAGCTTGTGAACCTGAATGTGGTTGAACATTAGCAAAATCAGCACCAAATAATTTTTTTGCACGATTTATAGCAAGTTCCTCAATAATATCAACATATTCACAACCTGAATAATAACGCTTACCTGGATACCCTTCTGCATATTTATTGGTAAGTTGAGAACCTTGAGCTTGCATAATTATTGAACTAGTATAATTTTCTGAAGCAATTAATTCAATATGATCTTCCTGACGTTTAATTTCATTTTTCATTGCAAACCACAATTCTTTGTCATAATCTGCAATATATGTATCATACTTTAACATTAATGTTTCCTATTTTATATTTATAAAAAATATATATATTTTTTATTTTAGAAAATATGTAATTTTTTTTATATTATGCTTATATTTATAAAATAAATCATTAAAGATAATATATCGTATAATATCTTATTTTTGATAAAATATAATTTAAAGATATAAATAACAATATTATTTCTTATCTTATAATTTTTATTATTACCAATTTTTTCGACCAAAACCAGAAGTAATAGGATAACGTCTATCATTATTAAAATTTTTTATAGTAATACGTGGACCTATTGGTGCTTGACGTCTTTTAAATTCATTAGTATCTACTAATTTAATAATTTTACGCACTGTCTTTTCATCAAAACCATTCATAACTAATTCATTAATTGATTTATCTTTTTCAATATATCCCTTAAGTATTGGATCTAATATCTCATAAGGAGGTAAACTGTCTTGATCACACTGATTTATCGTTAATTCAGCAGAAGGATTTCGTTTTATAACGCCTTCCGGGATAGCTAATGAAATAGTGTTACGATATTTTGCTAATTTAAATACTAATGTTTTTGATACATCATTAAGAACAGAAAACCCCCCAGACATATCACCATACATTGTAGTATAACCTACAGCAAATTCACTTTTATTTGTTGTATTTAATACTAAATATCCATTTTTATTTGATATAGCCATCAATATAATAGCACGACAACGTGCCTGTAAATTTTCTTCTGTTTTATCTAAACAAATATTTTTAAATAATGGTAATAAAGCACATATAAAAGCATTATACATAGGTTCAATAGAAACAATAGAAAATTTAACATTTAATAAATCTACCTGTTCTTTAGCATAAAACATACTTAATTGACTGGTATACTTAAAAGGCATCATGATAGTTTGAATTTTATCTTTTCCTAAAGCGTCTACTGCAATAGTTAAAGTTAAAGCAGAATCAATTCCACCAGACAAACCTAAAATAACACCAGGAAATCTATTTTTTTTGATATAATCACGAGTTGACATTACTAAAGCTTCATAAACTTGTGCAATAGAAGACAAATTTTTCTTGAAATTGCTTATCGGTAAAGGTTCAGTATTATTAAATGTACACTGTATTATTTCTTCGGAAAACAATTTTAAATAATGAGTTATTTTACCTTTATTATTAAATATTTTAGATCCACCATCAAATATAAGTTCGTCTTGACCTCCAACTTGATTTAAATAAATAATAGGTAAATGAATTCTTTTAGAGTGATACTTTAATAATTTTAAACGAATATGAGATTTTTTACGATGATAAGGAGAAGCATTGATAATAATCAGTATATCAGCATTGCTTTCTTTAATAGCATTAACAGGTTCATTAAACCAAACATCCTCACAAATTAAAAAACCCAAATTATAATTTCTAAAAGATAATACACATGTTTTATTACCTGCATGAAAATAACGTTTTTCATCAAAAACACCATAATTAGGCAATTTCTGCTTAAAATAATGTGCTACTTTTTTCCCTTTCCACAAAAAGGACAGTGCGTTATAACATTTTTTATTTTTTTTAAATGGGTGACCAACAACAATTGCGATATCTTGACTAGCCTTTTTAAGTCGATAAAGTTGTTCAACACAACGTCGATGAAAATCTTGACGAAACAATAAATCTTTTGGGGGATATCCAGTTAAAGCTAATTCAGAAAACAAAATAAGATGAGCACCATTTTTATGTTGAATTCTAGTTTCGTTTAACATACGTTCACAATTACCTTCAATATCACCTACTACCCAATTTAGTTGAGCTAATGCAATATTTAGAATTCTATTCATAAAATTCATTCTCCACAAACAAATGTAATCATTTTTAAAAAATTGTAATAATATTATTAATATTATAAATATTATTAATTTTATAAAAAAAATTATGATATTTTTTATGATGATTCAGTAATATTAGATAAATACTATTTTTAAGATTTTTATGATAATTTCTATTTAACATTAAAAATAGATTTATATAATAGAAAAAACAATTTAATACATTATTTATGTATAAGAAAAATAACTTTTTTTAAAAAAAAGTCATATAAAAATCATTTTAATAATTAACTAATACCTTTCTTTTTAATATAGGTTTAAATTTAATCATGCTTAAAAAATATTTTTATAAATTATCAATAAATAACCTTATATAAAAAACCTAGTAAGGTTATTATTTATTAATAATTATATAGAATATTTTATTGATTAATTGATGAAAATATTCTAATTTTTAACAATCAAAAATACTTGTTATCATTTATATCTTAATTAAATATATTTATTTGCATTTAATGTTTAAAAATTATATATTTATTTGTATAAAAAAAATATTTTTTTTGAAATCTATGATTAATAACATCATAAAATATAAAAAATATTTTTTTAGTTTATAAACTAAACTGCATTGAGTAAAATTACTGTAGTTTTTATAAAAACACTCATTTAAAAAATATGATTTATAAAAAATTTAAAAAATTCTTATCTTGAAAATCTTTTTAATTCCATAAAAAATTAAAAAATAATATATTTAATTATTTATAAATTACATACTATGCATAATAGTAAAAAAATATTATAGTAAAAAAATATTAAAAATAAAAATTATATGTTTTTAAAAAACAATATTAGTGCTATTTTTAAAATAAATGCATATTTATTAAATACTTTTATTTTAAAAAATGATATTTCTAATATATAAAACATATTACTGGCAGATTATTAATACCTAGTATTATTTTCAATCAAAATTTATTATATAAAAAATTAAAAAAATAATAAAATATCATAGTACATAAAAATACTTTTATACTTTTTTATATTTTAAAAATTTTTATATACTTTTATTATATTTTTTCTAATAAAAATTTTAATAAACATTAACAAATTAATTAAGATCAATTTGTGAATAAAAACAACTTTTGGATATTTTGTTTATTCGACTCTTTTTGAAAAAACAACGCAATATACTTGAACATTCATCAGCTAAAATTCCTCCAGATACTAAAATACGATGTTGTTTTATATCAGGAGAATCAAAAATATTTATAACTGATCCTGCAGCTCCTGTTTTTGGATTATATGCACCATAGACCAAACGACTAATACGTGCATGAATCATGGCTCCTGCACACATAATACAAGGTTCTAATGTCACATAAAGTGTTGTATGAAGTAATCGATAATTTTTAAAATATTTACCTCCTGCCCGTAAAACTAAAATTTCAGCATGTGCGCTAGGATCATGGTTTAATATAGGTTGATTCCAATCTTTTGCAATCAATTTATTATTATATATCAATAATGCACTTACAGGAATCTCACCTTTTGTTTGAGCATATTTTGCAAGTAAAATATTTTTCTGCATCCAATAAAGATCTTTTTTAGCATAGTTCACACATAAAACTCTTTGAAATGATTAAAGTGATTAACGTGATTATTTGTAATATTTATATAACTTAATAAAATCTAATTTTTTGCTTACTATCATTATTCTTCGATAATAAAAAAAACAAAAATTATAATAATTTATAATATATACTGTAAAAAACTTTTTTTTAAAAAAAACAACTTGATTTAATTTATAAAAAAAATAAGAGTATAAATTAACATAATATTTATAACTACAAAAATAATTAAATTGACCATTATAATAAAAACATATTATAATCTATAATATATTAATATATTCATGTATATGAATATATTAATATAAAAAAAATACATATTTAAACATAAAACAAAAAATTTTAAAACATTAAATTTAATTATTAATTAAATTTAATGTTTTAATAAAAAAGTTTTTAAAATTAACTAAAGTTTTTAAAATTAACTACTGAGTCATTTTCAACAAAAGATCAAAAATGTCATTATTAATTAAAAATAGTTGTATAAATTGTGATATGTGCGAACCAGAATGCCCGAACAAAGCAATTTCGATAGGAAAAGAATTTTACAAAATTAATCCTAAACTTTGTACTGAGTGTATCGGGCATTATGACCAACCAACTTGCCAATCTGTTTGCCCAATCAAGAACACTATTATAAAAGATCCAAATAACATTGAAAATAAAAAAGAACTATGGGATAAATTTATTTTTTTAAAATTAAAAAATATTGATAATCCTTAATTTTCTATAATGACAATAGCATAAGCATATTTTTTTTCATCAGATAAAGATACATGAATCTTACGCACACCAATTTTTTTAGCAACTACTTTTGCCTGTTTTAATAAATTTATATTGGGTTTACCTAATTGATCATTAATAATTTCAAAATTATTAAACATTAAACCATTTCTAATCCCTGTTCCAAAAGCTTTCAATGCAGCTTCTTTAGCAGCAAAACGTTTTGCTAAAAAATAGATGGGATTAGAATGATATTTATATTCTTCTTTTTCTTGATACGAAAGTATACGTTTTGCTAAACGGTCTTTTGAACGTTTTATAATATTTTCAATACGTACAATTTCAACAAGATCAGCACCTAACCCAATAATAGCCATTTAATAACAAGACTCATGAAAAATTTTTTTCATATCAGCAATAGCGATTTCTATACCGCTAAAAATTGCTTTTGAAATAATTGCATGACCAATATTTAATTCATATATTCCTTTCAATTTTGCAATACGCTTAACATTTTCATAAGTTAATCCATGACCTGCATTTACTTTAAGTTTTTTATCATTAGCATAATTTATTGCAAATTTAATACGTTCAAGTTCTTTTACTATTTTTAACTCTGTTTTAGCTTCAGCATATACACCGGTATTTATTTCTATAAAAGGTGCACCGATTTCTGCTACAGCATCAATTTGCGTTATTTCTGGTTCAATAAAGACAGAAACAATAATCCCTGCTTTAGTTAATTTTTCTACACTTTTTGTAACTTGTGTTTTTTCTTTTATAACATCTAGACCACCTTCTGTGGTCATCTCTTCGATTTTTTCTGGTACTAAACAACAAAATTCAGGTTGTATTTCACAAATAAAATCAATAATTTTATCATTAGTTGCTATTTCTATATTCATTTTTGTTTGCAATGTTTGAGCAAGCAATTTAATATCACGCTCAGTAATATGGCGACGATCTTGACGCAAATGTACAGTAATTCCATTTGCACCAGCTTGTTCAGCAAGAAATGCAGCATAAACTGGATCAGGATATTTTGTTTTTCTTGCATTCCGTATTGTTGCAACATGATCAATATTAACACCTAATAATAAATCTGACATATAATTCCTATTATCTTTAAGATTTCCAATTCAAAAAGTTATAAAATTATAATCTTTTTTTTAAAAAGATTCAATGAAAATACATTAGTTCATTTTTTAACAATTATCAAAAATATAATTCAAAAATTTATGAAATAATTTAGCAAAAAAGGATTTTTGATAAAAAATCTTAATAAATGAGAAGTACAAAAAATATTTTTATGCTTAAAATACACATATAAAATAAAAAAATAACTGTTTATAATGTAAACGATAATTAAAATAAAGATAATTTTTATACTTTAAATTTTATAAAAAACATCAAAATCGATCTATCTACTTACTAACTTTAACAAAAAGTACAAGATTAATTTTAGTCGAAAAGTAATGCTCCATACTGATTCTGGCTGCAATTCCAATTTTTTTTATTTTATTACCTTTGTAACCAATCACTATTTTTTTTTGACCAGTTTTTTTAACAAAAATCACTCCATTAATATTATAACCGAAACGTTTATTGATAAGAAATTCATCAATTTTAATTTCAACAGAATAAGGTAGTTCATCACCTAAAAAACGCATAACTTTTTCACGAATAATTTCAGAAGCCATAAAACGTTTTGAACAGTTAGTAATATAATTTCTAGGAAAATAATATGATGCTACTGGGATATGTCGAGAAATAATATCACTTATAATATTTACACCTACACCATTTTTTGCACTAATTGGTACAATATCTAAAAAATTCATTTGCTTACTTAAGAATTTAATATGAGGTAATAATTTTTTTTTGTTTATTAAATTATCAATTTTATTAATTACTAATACTACAGTAGAATTAAAATTAATTAAATTATTAATTATAGCTATTTCATTTTTTGTCCAAAATATGCCTTCAACCACAAAAATAATTAATTTCATCTCCGATATCAAATTAATGGATATTTTATTCATTTTTTGATTAAAATTTATTTTTTTTTTATATCTACTCCTGGAGTATCAATATAAACAGATTGATAATTATCTTCTGTTTTAATTCCCATAATACAATCACGAGTTGTTTGGGGTTTATTGGAAGTAATAGAAATTTTTTTTCCTAATAATTGATTTAATAATGTTGATTTACCGACATTTGTACGCCCTATAATTCCTACAAATCCACAATGAGTTTTTTTTTGCATATTCATCTTTTTATCCAAATTCTAATATTTTTAAAGCCTGCTCTGCTGCTGCTTGTTCTGCTTTTCTACGACTAGACCCCGTTCCTGCTACAGGTCTATTTATTTTACAAACTTGACAATGAATTGTGAATTCTTGTTCGTGTGCTTCACCACAAATTTTAACAACAAAATAATTTGGTAAAGGTAAATGCCTTCCCTGCAAATATTCTTGTAACCTTGTTTTGTAATCTTTTTGCTTATCACCAGGATTAATCGTTAGTAATCTACTATTATACCATTCTAAAATAATTTTTTCAGTTTCTTGAATGTTGCTATCTAAAAAAATACTACCAATCAAAGCTTCAATAGTATCTGCTAAAATTGATTCTCTACGAAAACCACCACTTTTAAATTCACCGGGACCTAAACATAAATATTTTCCTAAATGGAATTCTCGTGCGAGCTCAGTTAATGTATTACCTCTAACTAATGTTGCTCTCATACGACTCATATCACCTTCATCTACTTTAGGAAAACGATGATAAAGATTATTAGCAATAACAAGACTTAAGATTGAATCACCTAAAAATTCTAATCTTTCGTTATGATTACTGCTTGCACTACGATGAGTTAACGCTTGTTTTAACAATTTTATTTCTTTAAAAAAATATCCAAGTTTATATTGTAACTCTTTAATTTCTTGTTTATTCGACCATTCAATTAAAAAAGAATTCATGTACTACCAATTTTTTTTATTATCATAAATTATATAAAATACAGATTAAAAATTAACAAATTTAAGTTTTATAAAAAATCATGTTTTATAAATTTTTATTTATAAAAATTTTGAAATCATAATTTTTAATTATAGTAATATATTTTACATTTATTCTTACATTAATCAATTTAGCATTAATCATTACTTTTATTCTTTTTATTTTTATTATTTAATTATACCAATACGATTTAAACGTAATCCAGTAGGCCATTTATTTTCATGTTTATCAAAACTCAACCAAATAAAAAAAGCACGTCCAATAAAATTCTCCTCTGGTACAAATCCCCACATACGACTATCTGCACTATTATCACGATTATCTCCCATCATGAAATAATGGTATGGGGGTACAATCCATTGATTATCTGGTAATCCAAATTGTTTATAATTTGAATTAACATATATTTGTGGAATAAAAAGTAAATCATAATTAATGCCATCTAATATCTCTTTTCTTTTAAATTGACGTAATGCATTATACGGAACTGATTCAATTATTGGAATCTGATAACTTCCAACCTGAGTTGATACCATGGAAGAATGAATATCAAAAAATAAAACCCATTCACTTTTTTCAAATGAAGAATAAATAATGGGTATTTTTTTTCTACAAATTACACTTAAACAATTAGGATATATAGTTAATTCTTTCGTTACAGGGTCATAAATAATTTTATCACCAGGCAAACCAATAACACGTTTAATGAAATTTATACTAGAATCTTTAGGGTATTTAAAAACAGCAATATCACCACGTTTAGGTTTCCCGACTTTTAAAAAAGTGGTTTGTGTAATAGGATCTTTTAATCCATATGCAAATTTTTCTGTTAAAATAAAATCACCAACTAATAAAGTAGGCATCATTGATCCTGATGGAATTTGAAATGGCTCATAAATCAATGTTCGAATGATTAATACGATTGCTAATATTGGAAAAAGAGATGAAAAACTATTAATCCATAATATTTGATTACTATTTTTTATTAAACAATTTTGTTCTAATGCTTTTTCAAACGTATTTATTTTCTTAATATTTTTTTTTTGAAAAAAAATTACTAATTTAAAACGATTAATAATCCAAATAATACCTGTAATTAAAGTTGCAAATGTCAATATTAAAGAAAAAGTATTGGCCATTAAAACTCTCCTCTTCTATACTTTTACTTGATTAAATCAGCGGGTATTTTTTTTACCTACATTTAAAATAGCTAGAAAAACTTCTTTGGGTAATTCAATATTACCTATTTTTTTCATCCTTTTTTTTCCTATTTTTTGTTTTTCTAATAATTTTTTTTTGCGACTAACATCACCACCATAACATCTAGATAATACATTTTTACGTAATGGTTTTACTGTTGAACGTGTAATAATATGTTTACCAACTGCAGCCTGAATAACAACATCAAATTGTTGACGTGGAATTAAATCTTTTATTTTTTTTATTAATTGACGAGCACAATAATCGGCATTTATACGGTGAACAATCAATGTTAAATCATCAATTTTTTCATTATTAATTAATATGTCTAAACTTATCATGTTAGCTACTTGAAAACGTCTAAAATTATAATCTAATGAAGCATATCCACGTGAAATAGACTTTAATCGATCAAAAAAATCCAAAATAACTTCACTCATAGGAATTTCATAAATTAATTTCACTTGATTACCATAATAAAACATATTAATTTGAATACCGCGTTTTTCTATGCATAACTTAATAACATTACCAAGATATTCTTTAGGAATTAATATATTACATAAAGCAATTGGTTCACGTAATTCATGTATATGACTTAATAATGGTAATTTAGCAGGATTATCAATATAAATAATTTTTTTATTTTTTAATTCAACTTCATAAAGTACTGTAGGAACAGTTGTAATAAGATTTAAATTATATTCTCGTTCTAAACGTTCTTGAATAATTTCCATATGTAATAAACCTAAAAACCCACATCGAAATCCATACCCTAATCTTGCTGAAGTTTCTGGTTCATAAAATAAAGAAGAATCATTCAAACTTAATTTAGCTAATGCATCACGAAACGATTCATAAGAATCAGAATTTATTGTAAATAATCCTGCATAAACTTGTGGTTTTACTCTTGTAAATCCAGGTAAAGCTTTTTCTGCTAAATCATAAGCACCTGTTAAAGTATCTCCAACAGCTGGGCCATGAATATCTTTAACAGAATAACTTAACCAACCTACTTCGCCACAATATAATTTTTGACAATCTATTCGTTTTGGTGTAAACACACCTAATCGATTAATATAATGAACTTTATTTGAACTCATGATTTTAATTTTATCACCTTTAGTAATCATTCCATTTTTTATACGTACTAAAGAAACAACCCCTAAATAATTATCAAACCATGAATCAATAATTAATGCTTGTAAGGGTTTTTTAAAATCACCATCAGGTGCTGGTATTTGCTTTATAAGACATTGAATAACATCTTCTATCCCTATGCCTGTTTTTGCTGAACAACGAACTACTTTTTTAGCATTAATGCCAATAATATTTTCAATTTCTTTAGCTACACGATCTGGTTCTGCAACAGGTAAATCTATCTTATTAAGAACAGGGATAACTGCTAAATTCATATCAATCGCAGTATAACAATTAGCCAAAGTTTGTGCTTCTACTCCTTGACTAGCATCAACAACAAGTAGTGCTCCTTCACAAGCAGCTAATGAACGAGATACTTCATAAGAAAAGTCTACATGACCAGGTGTATCAATAAAATTTAATTTATAAATTTCACCATCAGTATTTTTATAATTTAGAGTAACACTTTGAGCTTTTATAGTTATACCTCTTTCACGTTCTAAATCCATAGAATCTAGTACTTGTGTTTCCATTTCACGTTCAGACAAACCACCGCAAATTTGAATAATACGATCTGATAAAGTTGATTTACCATGATCAATATGAGCTATTATAGAAAAATTTCTTATACGTTTAATGTTCAATGTTATTTTTTCGTCTTAAATTCTTGATAAGATTATCTTTGGTATTATATTTTTAAATCTGTATTTATTAAATCTGTATTTACGAAAAATCATTTTATTTATATTATCTTTGCATATACAAAACTTATTTATCTTTTTTGACTTATTTTTTTATTTTTTATTTTTAGAAACACATTTTTTATTTTTCTAAAAATTAAGTTTTCATTTAATAAAAAAAACATATTAACTATCATATTAATAAAAAAATAAAACAACTATATATTGATAACAATTCTTTATTAATATAATATACGACATATTCATCTAAAATAGATATTTGATTAATTATTGTATTATTAATATTTATGAACCTTATTAAATTATATTAATAAAAAAAATATAAGATTAATTTTTTATTAAAAAAATATTAACAAAAAAAATATCAAAATAGCAAATTTATTATATAATTCATATTTTTCTAAAAAATATTATTAATTTTAAAAGATATATTGTTTCAATAATTATAAAAAATATAAAAAAAATTACTTCACTTCAAAAGTGTTATTTTTTTATAAAAAATCTTAAAAACAACTATCGTAAATTATATATCAATATTTTCCTGTAAATTTAATAATACAAAAAATTCTTAATACTAAAAATTTTTAATTTAACAGAAATCAAATATTTTTTATAAAATTTTAATAAAAAATAAATATACTTTTATTGACAAAATTCATTAATTATAATGTAAATATTTCTATAAAACATTTTATAAATGCATTTTTTAGCTTATATTATAATAATCAAAAAATTAAGATATTGATATTTGAAGATATTTTTAAAATATAAAAATTTATAGAATATTTTTTAAAATACTTTTTGATAAAAATCAATAGATATTTTTGTAAAAATACCACAAATAAAAAATTATTTTTTCTAATTTCTTTACTTTGCATAAGATTACTGAATAAAAAAATTGTCTGCTATTTATGATAGCAATAAATAAATTAATCATTTAACGATTTTTCATCGTATGATTTTATTTTAATAACATTAAAATTTTTGATTATTAAATTTTTATATATTCATTAAAAGTAAATATACATTTCTTGAAAATATAAAAAATATTACATAATATAGATATGTTATATATATTACTTTAATTTTAATAAAATATTAAAACTATCTTTTGATATACTTGTTATCAAAAATATTTTTTATCTTAATGTATATTATTTACAACTTTATGGACACAATAATCAATATTATTGAATAATAATCTTATTTTATGTAATTAAAAGAAAAAACAAAAATGATATTAAAAAAAATAATAGGAGTTATTATGTGCTATATACCAACATGGGTTGATATTATTAATAAAGAAAAACAAGAAGATTATTTTTGTAAAATTTTCAAATATCTCACCATAGCAAGAAAAATAGGAAAAATAATTTACCCTCCAAACAAAGATATTTTTAATGCTTTTTATTATACTAAACTCAGCAAAATAAAAGTTGTTATTTTAGGACAAGATCCTTACCATGGACCTAATCAAGCTCATGGATTTGCTTTTTCTGTTCCTAAAAATATTAAAATACCACCTTCTTTATTTAATATATATAAAGAATTAAAAACAGATATTCCTAATTTTAAATATCCAAATCATGGTTGCCTAATTAATTGGGCACAACAAGGGGTATTATTATTAAATACAGTTTTAACTGTTGAATCGGGCAAAGCACATTCACATTTTCATCTTGGTTGGGAGAAATTTACCAATAAAATAATTATGGCAATCAATCAATACTGTATTGGTGTAATTTTTCTATTATGGGGGTCCCATGCACAAAAAAAAAGTCAGTTCATTAATACTAAAAAACACTTTTTACTGCAAGCACCTCATCCTTCACCACTATCTGCTTATAAAGGTTTTTTTGGTTGTAAACATTTTTCTAAAACTAATGAAATTTTAATAAAAAAAGGATTGACAGTTATTAATTGGACATCATTATAATTTATAATTTTATAAGCTTTAATGCCACACACCCATAAAAACTGGGGTGAGGCATATTTTATCTAATACGTTTTTATTTTATTTATTTTGAAACAATAACCATAGCTGGACGTAATAAACGTCCATTTAATGTATATCCTTTTTGCATAACATCAATTACTTGATTGGGTTCATGCTTTTCAGAATGAACAACAGTCATTGCTTGATGCACTTCTGGATTAAAAGGAACATTATTTTCTACTACTACTGTAACACCATACTTATTAATAGTGTTTAAAAAAGATTTTAATGTTAATTCAAGACCTTCAAGCATTTTCATAGATGCAGAATTTTCTCTATCAACAACTTCAATTGCCCTTTCTAAATTATCAATAACAGGTAATAATTCATGAGCGAAACTTTCTAAAGCAAACTTATGTGCTTTTTCAATATCTTGTTCGGTACGTCGACGAATATTTTCAACTTCTGCTTTAGCTCTTAATAAAACTTCACGTTCACGTTTTTGTAATTCAGATAATTGTTGTTCTAATTCATTAATACGAGAATCAATCAAAACTTCTTCCATAGATTTTATTTCTTCTTCTGTATCAATAATATTTTTTTCCTTCTCATTTTTTTCTATTTTTTTAAATTCTGTTTCTTGAGAAGTTTCTTCATTATGTATTTTTTGATCTTCACTACTCATGAGCATCTCCATATTTATTTAGCAATAATCTAGATTATTAGACTATTATGGGGATAAAACTTGTGTATTCAAGAGAAAAGAACATCAACTTATAAGAAGAAAAAATATGCTGACTAAAATAGAACAAAAAAACAGATTATTTAAATATATTGGTATTATAGGATATCCTCGTTATTCTGAAGCATTAATAACACATAAACAATTATATCATTGGTTGAAAGAAAAAAAATATACAGTTTTACTTGAAAATAAAATTGCACAAAAACTTAACTTTAAAAAAGTTATTACAGGCACTTTAGAAGAAATAGGAAAAAAAGCAGATTTAATCATTGTTGTTGGTGGTGACGGTAATATGTTAGGTGCTGCACGTATTTTATCATATTATGAAAATAAAGTTATTGGTATTAATAGAGGTAATCTTGGTTTTTTAGCTGATTTAGGACCTGAAAATGCTAAAGAACAACTCACAGAAGTATTGGCAGGTAATTTTTATGAAGAAAAACGTTTTTTATTAGAAACACATGTTATTAAGAAAAAAAATGATAAATCTATAATGAGCAATGCAATTAACGAAGTAATTTTACATCCTGGTAAAGTTGCTCATATGATTGATTTTGATGTTTATATTGATGATCACTTTGCTTTCTCTCAACGTTCAGATGGACTGATTATTACTACCCCTACAGGATCTACTGCTTATTCTCTTTCAGCTGGTGGACCTATATTAACTCCTAACCTTGATGCAATTGCTTTAGTACCTATGTTTCCTCATACACTTTCATCACGCCCACTAGTTATTAGCAGCGATAGTATTATTAAATTAAAATTTAGAAAAAAGAACATTAACTACAAAATGAGTTGTGATAGCCAAATTATTTTACCTATAGAAAATGATAATGATGAAGTTTTAATCAAAAAAAGCAAAAAAAAGCTTCATCTAATTCATCCTAAAAATTATAATTATTTTAATGTATTAAGTTCTAAACTTGGTTGGTCAAAAAAATATTTTTATTTTTAATACATAAAAAAATTAAAAAAATGTAATTTAAATATAATTTAATATATATAAAATTATATTTTATAAAATTATTAGAAATATATTCATATAATATTGAAATATTATAATTTGTTATATTGCTATTTAAACATAATTGACAATATTAATATTAATAAAAAATATTAGTTTATTGATCATCATGTAACATTGACGATTTTAATACAAATATTTTTTATAAAAATAAGAAATATTGTAAGTATATAAATAAAATTTTAAAAATTACTTAATTCCAAAATACCAACAAGTTACAATAAGAAACTTACAATAAGAAAGTTACAATAAGAAATGAAGAATATTTACATAAATATTACTCTTAACAATTAAATTCTTATATTTTTAATACAAAAAAAATACGCATTTTGTTATATAAAATTATTTCAAAAAAATGCTACGACTTTTATTTATTTCTGCAAAATATAAATAAACATATAGTTCATAATATAAATATAAAATATTTTATTTCTATTATTTAAGTTATGATATAATATGTTTTTTATCAAAACAATATATTTTTTTATGTATAAAATATTAATTCAGATCTTAACAATTTGTACTATTTTTTTAATAACAGGCTGTTCTATTATCGAAAATTTTATTTATCATCCTGATATTAATCAAGGTAATTATTTTACTATAAAAGATCTTTCAAAAATAAAATTAGGAATGACTAAAGAACAAATAATATACATATTAGGAACACCAATGCTCAAAGAGCCATTTGGAGCACAAATATGGTATTACATTTTATATCAAAAAAATAGTCATCAAAAAGCACAACAAAAAACATTAATACTTACTTTTAATGAAAAATCTGTTTTAATTAAAATGTATCAGAAAAATAACAAAAGAAAAAAAATTGTAACATAAATCTAAAAATTTATAGAAAAAATAAATATTTTGATTTATAATATTTGTAATAATAACATCTGCTTAATATTTATTTTTAATTCTTAATTTATTAAAAATTTTTATTTCTTTAACACTTTATCACTTAATAATCATTAAATAAAAAACACTATATTAATAATCATTAAATAAAAAACACTATATAATTCAATACATAATATTTCTTTTTTAAATTACTGATTTTATTAATACAAAAATGAATATTTTTCAATAAAAAATATTTTTATCATATTAAAATTATTAATTAAACAAATATGGTTAATGATTTATAAATTACAAAAATTTTAATATTTATTTCATAAATTACAATAGATCTCATCAGCACGTCTAGAAAAAGCTATAAGAATTTTTTCTGCAACTTCATGTAAAACTTTTGCAAAAAATATTTCTAAAAATTGATTGATAAATTCAACTTCTAGATAAAATTCAATCTTACAAGAATTTTTATTTAAAGATCTAAAAAACCAATGACCTATTAATTGATGCAATGGACCTTTTATCAATTTCATGTGAATACTTTGATACTCTTCAAATGTATTATGAGTAACAAAAGTTTTAGAAAAATTATATTGAGAAATATCAATAGCTGCTATCATTTCATTTTTCTTATAATTCAATATTTGACTATTTGTACAATAAGGTAAAAACAATGAATATGAATTCACATCATTTACCAAATGAAAAATTTTTTTTGCACTATGAGACATGAAAAAAGAACGAGTAATCTTTGACATTAAGATTATTACCTAATCAAAAAAAGTTTATCAAAAAAAATTTATTTAAAAAAATCAATGAAAATTTTATTTTTACCGTGTTATTTATTAATACATAGATTATAATTATTAATTACAATGAATAAAAAAACAAAAAAAAGCAACTACAAAATCATAATTATAAACAAAAAAGCCAAATATGAATATTTTATTCATGAAGTATTTGAAGCTGGTTTAAACCTATTAGGTTGGGAAGTTAAAGCATTACGTTCTGGAAATGTCAATATTAACAATACTTATGTATCAGTAAAAAACAAAGAAGCTTATCTTTTAGGTTTAATGATTACCCCATTACGTATGGCTTCTTCTAATATAATTTATGATTCTACAAGAACACGTAAATTATTATTAAATCAAAATGAAATCAATTTATTATTAGGAAAAATTCATAAAACAGGTCATACTATAATAGTATTATCTCTTTATTGGAAAAATGCTTGGTGCAAAACAAAAATTGCTTTAGCTACAGGTAAAAATAAACATGACAAACGTTCTGATATCAAAAAACAAGAATGGATTATACAAAAAAATAAAATTATGAAAAATAAAAACAAATAAACAAATAAACAAAAAAATAAAAATACTATATAATAATCTTTTAATAAATCATGGGGCTGATTTAGGATTCGACGAAATTTATGAAACCCAAAAGTGCATGTCGAGGTGCGGTTGGCCTCGTAAAAAGCCGCAAAAAAATAGTCGCAAACGACAATCAATATACACTGGCAGCTTAATAACCTGCTTCAGCGTCTTCTCTTTCCCTAGCCTCCTCTCTTAGGACGGGGATAAAAGAAGTTAAATTTTAAAAAAGAGATCATGGGTTATCTAAAGTCTGAGATACCCCGTTGAAAATAAGAAGACTGAACTAATTAGTAGATGTGTCTGTTCATCATTAATTAGTAAAAAAACAGAACAAGCATGTAGTACTTAGGATGTAAAAATTTCGGACGCGGGTTCAACTCCCGCCAGCTCCACCAAAATTTTTTTTATAAAATTTTTATTAATCACTTATTAATTTATTTATAAATATTTATAAATAAATTAATAATTTAAAATTATGGTAATTTTTTTAAAAATCACTAATAGATAAAAATAAGATATTGATCCATATCATTTGCATTAATAAAGTATTGTCATATTTATTTTAATAAAAAATATAGATCATAATAAATAACTAATATTTTTACTTACTGCTATTTTTAAAATAAAAAAATAAATTATTAATTTTATTTAAAAATAAAAACATACAAAAAATCATAGATATTGATTATAAAAAAAGAAAATTTATAAAAAATAAAAAAATCTTATTAATTAATTACCTACAAAAAAGAAGCCTGTCACTATAAGGTGACAGGCTTCAAAAAATCCATTTTTTTATTTAATTTTACAAATATCATCATCTTAAAGAGCAGTTACATTCGCTGCAGCTGGACCTTTAGAGCCATCTTCAATGGTAAATTCTACATTTTGTCCCTCAGCAAGGGTTTTGAATCCATTTCCTTGAATGGCAGAAAAGTGAACGAATACATCTTTGCTACCATCAGAAGGAGTGATGAAACCAAAGCCTTTAGATTCATTAAACCACTTTACTTGACCTTTCATTTTGTCAGACATGTGCCTTTTCCTATTATAACAAATAAACATTTTCCGCTTTTAGCTGGTTATAAATAAGCCTAAATTAATACTATTTAATTTGAAAGTACTTCAATTAAAATTACAATAATAACATCAAATATATAATATATTGTAATATACAAATTAAAATATTTATAATTAAATATATTGTTTATTAGACTTCTTTTTATTAACGCACGAATAGTATATAATATCAATAGTTTTATACTCTTGTTTTAGATTTTTTCTAAAAAAATCGTAATAATTTTAAAAATACTTAAAATAAGAACCATTTAAATATTAAAAATAATTATTTAATTTCAGAAAATCATTTAACAAAAAATAAATCTATTAAAATTTTACTAAAACTAAAATATTAAATTATATAATTTACTACTTTAATTCCTAATTTTAGAAAAAATTAAAATATACGATATATTTATAAATATATTACTATAACTAAATATAGATTTAAATAATTTTTTTAATAAAGAAATTCATTAAATAAACATCTATGTATAAAAATTTTTGTTATATAAATAACTTTAGTATTATATAAAAATATGAAATATGATTTTATGATATTATAGCAAATATAAAAAAATAATAAATCTAATCAAATTATTACAATCACATTTAAGATTTATTTTTATAAAGATATTACTAGATATATCATGATTGATAAACAACAAAAAACATACTTTTTTTTGTTGACAAAAGATCATAAAATATTTACAATTTTTTTAATTTCACAAAATTTTTTAATTAAATTCCTCCATAGTTCAGTCGGTAGAACAGCGGACTGTTAATCCGCGTGTCACTGGTTCGAATCCAGTTGGAGGAGCCAAAAAATATTTTTTTGTTCTTATATCTAATATTACATAAATATCTAATATTCCATAAAAACAAAGCAAATTATTATAATCAAAAAATATAATATATATAAAAAAATAATTCATAAATAATTTATTTAACTGATAATTATAATATTTATTATATTATAAAATAATATTTATAAGATTTTATCTTTTAAAATCATCTTTTGAAATCTATCAAATTTTTTAATATAAAAAATCTTTAAATTAACAATATATTTTACTATTAAAATTACGGAGGGAGAGAGATTCGAACTCTCGGATAGATTTACCCATCGGTGGTTTTCAAGACCACTGCCTTCAACCACTCGGCCATCCCTCCATAACAGATATATTGTAAAACTTTAAATCATTATAATATTCTACAAAAAATTACATAATTTAGATAGTATATATTATTAATATAATATACTTGAATAAAAAAATAAATTTTATAAAATATTAATTTATTTTATAGAGAAAATATTTTATGTTTATATTTGAAAATCGTAAAATTGAAACTGATAATCATGGTTATCTAAAAAATAGTCAAGAATGGAAAAAATCCATGGTATATCTATTAGCTAAGCATGAAAATATCATATTAACAAAACAACATTGGAAAATTATTCTATTTATCCGTGAATTTTATTTAAAATTCAATACATCACCAAGTATGCGAATGTTAACAAAAGCAATTAGTCAACAATACGGTGAAACTATTGGTAATAGTTGTTATCTTTACAATCTTTTTCCAAACGGACCAGCTAAACAAGCAACAAAACTGGCAGGTTTGCCTAAACCGATAAAATGTATATGAAATACAAAAAATTTACATTATCTTAATTTTAACTAATTAACACGTTAATTTGATGAACTTATATTATATCTAAAAATAAAATTCTTGAAATTTATATTTTAATCCATATATTAAAAATAGTTAAAAGAAATGATAATTTTTAAAAATACTATCTACTATGATAACTAACAGTAAATTTAATATTGGACAAAAAATTAGACATCAACTTTTAGGTTATCTGGGTGTTATAGTAGATGTTGATGCAAAATATTGTTTAGATATATTTAAAAACAAAGATATTAAATACCATACAACTTTATTGGAAGCTCCATGGTATCATGTAATCATGGAAGATAGTAATGGTGAACATATTCATACTTATTTAGCTGAAGCTCAAATTACATATGAGATTTTTGATGAAAACCTAGATGACTCATCTTTAGATGAGTTATCAAAATCTATTAAAATTCAATTAGAAAATCCACAGTTACGTAATTAAATTTTTATAATAACGTTAAATAGTATTATTTTAATAATACGAAATAATATTTTAGACTAATATATATTTCTTTAAATTATGTAAGAAAAATAAAATTTTTTTAAAAAAATAAGTTACATATTTTTTATTTTTCAAAATAAGAATAGATTATTAAAATCATATTATTAATTACAAAAAATAAAAACATAAAAATCTAAAAATAATTGTATAATCTTTATATAATATTAACAGAAATTACCAGGTTTTCTAAAAACTATTTATTCAAATTTTGAAATAAATTATTATATATTAAGATATAATATAATTTCAAAATATATGTTTATGAACATACAGATGTTTTATACTTTTTTTAATAAAAAACATATCAAAAATTTTTAAATTTTTTACAAAAAACAAAAAAAAATACTTATTACTTTTTTACTTTTATATATTTTTTATAAGTTTTATTTTTAATATTTTTTATTATTTGTAATAAATTTTATTTTAATATCACTTTAAAATACATATCATTTTAAAACTATAAAAAATATAAAAAGCACACAAAAGAACATATAAAAAAATTTTTATTTCAATTATTAAACTTTGATTTTTGAATTATTAATTCTTTTTCTATTGCTAAATTTATCTCCAATCGTTCACGCTCTTTTAAAATAATAGCAGAAGGTGCCCGCTTGAGAAAAATTTCGTTAGCTAATCTAGCTTTAATAATTGATATTTCTTGTTTTAATTTTTTAATTTTTTTATCTAAACGAAATAATTCTTTATTTTTATCAACTGAATTATCTATTGAAATTAATATTTCAATACCACTTACTACTTGAGTTACAAAAAATGATTTTTCTTTTACTTGGTCAACAAGATGTATTGAAGTATACTTCAACATTCCTTGAACAACATTTAAATGCTCTTTAAGTATTTTTTTAATGACATTATTCATACAACGTAAAAATACGTTCAATTGCTGACCAGAAGAAATATTCATTTCTTTTCGAATGTTACGTACAGATACAATTATTTTTTTTATATATTCAATATTATAAAATGCTTCTTCATCAATCTTTGATGATTCAAAAACAGGAAAAGATTCCAACATAATAGTATTTGCATTAAAATTTTTTAGCAATTTAATTTTTTGCCAAATACTTTCTGTAATAAATGGAATAATAGGATGAGCTAAACGTAATAAGCTTTCCAATATTTCAAGTAATGTATAACGCGTAGAACAAATCATTTTATGGTTACTCTGATTAATAATAATTTTTGAAAATTCTACATACCAATCACAAAATTGATGCCATATGAATTCATAAATAATATTAGCAGCAATATCAAAACGATAAGTATCTAAAGCTTCACGATATGATTTAATTGTTTTATTAAATACTGTTCTGATCCATCGATCAGGAAGAGAAAAAATCATTTCTTCAGTATTATATTTATTATAATAATCTTTTTTTTCAGTATTAATTAATACATAACGACTTACATTCCAAAGTTTATTACAAAAGTTACGATATCCAATAAGTCGTTTTATATTCCAATTAATATCTCTTCCAGTTGAAGCTAATGAAGCTAATGTAAAACGTAAAGCATCTGTACCATGCGCATCAATTCCTTGAGGATATTCTCTTCTAGTACGATCAGCAATTTTTTTTGCCAATTTTGGTTGTAACATATTTGCAGTACGTTTTAAAAGTAATTTATCTAAAGAAATTCCATCAATTAAATCTAAAGGATCAATAACATTTCCTTGAGATTTTGACATTTTTTTTCCTTCTTCATCACGTATTAAACCTGTTATATAAACTGTTTTAAAAGGAATTTGTC
This sequence comes from Arsenophonus symbiont of Ornithomya chloropus, assembly GCF_964026495.1. NCBI lineage: Bacteria > Pseudomonadati > Pseudomonadota > Gammaproteobacteria > Enterobacterales > Morganellaceae > Arsenophonus > Arsenophonus symbiont of Ornithomya chloropus. Next base: position 560,236 of record NZ_OZ032148.1, read on the forward strand.
CTTGACCATCTTCATCCTTAATAAAATACATAGTTAACATAATCATACGAGCTATCCAAAAAAAAATAATATCAAAACCAGTGACTAATACATCAGTTGGATGAAATATTTTTAACATATCACTTTTTTCTGGCCACCCTAATGTTGAAAAACTCCAAAGAGCAGATGAAAACCAAGTATCTAATACATCTTCATCCTGATATAAACTAACATCATCAGGAAGATTATTTTCTAAACGAACCGTTTTTTCATTATTACCAACATATACTTTATTATTATTATCATACCAAGCTGGTATCCTATGTCCCCACCATAATTGCCGTGAAATACACCAATCTTTAACATTTTTCATCCAAGAAAAATACATATTTTCATATTGTTGAGGTATAAATTTAATACGTCCATCTTTCACAGCGATAATAGCTTTTTCTGCTAATGAAGCAGTGCGAACATACCATTGATTAGTTAACATGGGCTCAATAACTACATTACTACGTTCACTATAAGGAATATTTACTTTTTGAGATTTTGTTAAAATTAATAACCCTAACTTTTCTAATTCATTAATAATTGCTTTCCTAGCAACAAAACGTTCCATTCCACGATAAGGAAGAGGGATAAAAGATGTATAAATATTACTATGATTACCCATACTATCAAAGATTTCTGCTTTTTCGCGAATATGTGCATTAATATCAAAAATATTAATCATTGGTAATTTATGACGTTGTCCAACTTCATATTGATAAAAATCATGTGCTGGTGATATTTTTATACATTCACCTTTTTTTATATCAATGCATTTATCACCAATAATAGGAATACGACGATTAACTAAAGGCAGTAAAACTTGTTTTCCAATTAAATTATGATAAAATGGATGAGATGGGTTAACAATAACCCCAGTATCACTCAATATTGTTTCTGGTCGCTCAGTAGCAATAACAATATATCTTTTACCTTCTAAAGTTTTTGTTCCATCAGCAAGTGGATAACGTAAATACCATACAAAACTATTTACTTCTCTATTTTCAACTTCTAAATCTGAAATTGCTGTATGTAATTTAGGATCCCAGTTGACTAATCTTTTACCACGATATATAAGATTATTTTTATAAAGACGAATAAATGTTTCTTGCACAGCTTTTGATAAACCTGAATCCATAGTAAAACGTTCACGTTCCCAATCTACAGAATTTCCAAGACGTCGCATTTGTTGAGAAATATTATTTCCATATTCTGATTTCCATTTCCAAATTTTTTCAATAAATTTTTCTCTTCCATAATCATACTTCGTTTTATTTTCTTCGATAAAAATTTTACGCTCAACAACCATTTGAGTAGCAATACCAGCATGATCCGTACCACTTTGCCATAATGTATTTTTTCCTTGCATTCTATGATAACGGACTAATATGTCCATAATGGTTTGTTGAAAAGCATGACCCATATGTAAATCACCTGTAATATTAGGTGGAGGGATAACAATACAAAAATTATTTTTTTTATTATTAATATTAGGTTTAAAATAACCATTTTTTTCCCAAAATGCATATAAAGATTGTTCAATTACTGATGGATTATAAATTTTGTCTATCAATGATTCAGATGAAATTATATTTTCTTGTTTTTTTTTCATTTTTTTTCTATTTAATTTTTCGTAGTATTGCTATAATCGTAAATTACAATTCATATAAAAAATTATGTCTACATCGGTTTTTAAATAATTATTGAAAATTTGATTTATAAAATAAAAATATTTTATTCTCATGAAATATTAAAAATAAATGACAAAAATTAATCAAAAATGAATATATCTTAACTTTACTTTAAACTAAAAAAGTTTTTTATCCAAAACAATTTATAAAAATACTATATGATCAAAAAATACTTATTAAGTAATTTTTTTGTTGTTACAATAAAAAAATAGTCCATAATTTTAAAGCACTAATTGTTATAATATTACTTTAAAATAAAAAATTATTTATTTTGTGTTATTAATATTTATCAATATCAAAAATTTTATATCACAATATAATTTATTTCTTTTATTATAAAGAAAAATATATTATTTAACTTAATTATAAATACGATTTAATAAAAATTGAGCAAGTAATGCCACAGGACGACCAGTAGCTCCTTTCCTTTTACCAGATTTCCAAGCTGTACCTGCTATATCTAAATGTGCCCAACGATATTTAGTCGCAAAACATTCTAAAAAACAACCTGCAGTAATTGCACCACCAGCACGATTTCCAGCATTAGCTAAATCAGCAAAATTTGACTCTAACTGTTTAAAAAATTCTGAAGATAAAGGTAACCGCCAAGTTTTATCACCTGATTTTTTAGCTGCATTCAGTAATTCATCTGCTAAAAGATCATCATTTGACATCAAACCATTATAATAATGACCCAATGCAATCACACAAGCTCCAGTTAAAGTTGCAACATCAATAACAACATCAGGATCAAAACGTTCCACATATGTTAATGTATCACATAACACTAATCTTCCTTCCGCATCAGTATTAATTACTTCTATTGTTTTACCTGACATACTAGTTAATATATCTCCAGGACGATACGCTTCACCACTCAACATATTTTCAGAACAAGCTAATACTCCTATTACATTAATAGGTAATCTCAATAAACTCACAAAACGCATGATACCATAAACAGTAGCTGCTCCAGCCATATCATATTTCATTTCATCCATGCGATCAGAAGATTTAATTGAAATACCACCAGAATCAAACGTTAATCCTTTACCAATTAATACTATATATTTTTTGTTTATATCTTCACTGCCATTATATTTTATAATTGACATAAAAGATTTATTTTTTGCACCCTTTCCAACAGCTAAATAAGCATTCATTGATAAATTTTGCATTTCTTTTTCATCAATTATTTGAATACTAAGATTTTTGCAAGTATTAGATAGTTTATAAGCCTGATCCGTTAAATAAGAAGGATTACAAATATTTGGTGGCATATTAGCTAAATTTTTTGCTGATTCTATTCCCATTGCTAAAGCAAGTCCATGTTTAAGAGCAAGTTCTCCATCAGTTAAATCATGATTTTTTGAAATATAAAAAACGATTTCACTTAATACATGTTCTAGTGGAGTTTTATTTTTTTTAAATTGATCAAATTTATATATTGTGTCTTTTATTATTTCTACTGCTTTTCGAATTTTCCAATAGGTATTTTTATTTCTGATATGTAAATCAACTAAAAATAAAATAGCTTTTTTTGTTCCAGTTTTATTTAAAGCAGAAATAGTTTTTTCAATAATTTTTTTATATTCAAGTTCATTTATGTCATTTATTTTACCACATCCAACCAATAAAACACGTTCATATGATATATGAGGTACATGATGTAGTAATAATATTTGGCCAATTTTTCCTTCTAATTTTTCACGTTCGATTAGAGTACTAATATACTTATCACTAATATTATTAAATTTATGTGCTATATTAGATAATTGATAAGATTCAAATACACCTAAAACAATACAATCAATATTATTTTTTACTGTATTATGACTTGTTATACTAAAATTTATTACACTAAAATCCATATATGCTCCAATATAAAAAATAAATATTAATTTTATCACTAAAATTAACAAAAAATATAAATTTGCTAACAAAAAATGTTCTTTATGTTAAAATAATAAAAGTATTATACATATAAAAAAAAAATATCTTCAAGAATATTGTTGATATGTAATATTTCTTAAATTAATATCATTATTATATTTAAATATTTTAAAATTAATTATAAAAATACTCTGACTTGATTTATCAACAAGAAATAATGCTTTTTCATAAAGTAGTTTTCACAGGTTTAATTAATTTGATTATCATCCAATACTTAGTAAAAGAAACATTAAAAAGACAGCTTGCAATAATTTTTATTTTGATTTTTATTTTTTTTAGTCAAAAAACAATTAGTATATTAAGTTCAGCAGTTCAAGGAAATATTTCTTTAAATTTAATATTTCCTCTTCTGGGATTAGGCATTCCAGAAATGGCTCAATTAATTTTACCATTAAGTTTATTTTTAGGATTACTCATAACATATAGTAAATTATATTTTGATAATGAAATTATTGTTATGCATGCTTGTGGTTTAGGTAAAAAAGTATTAATAATTGCTGCTGTAATTTTAGCATTATTTACTACTTTCATTGCAATAATAAATGTAAATTGGATGCTACCATGGTCAGCACGATATCAAGAAAAAGCAATATCTAATGCTAAATTAAATCCTAATTTTACAACTATGGCAGAAGGACAATTCAAAACCACAAAAGATCAAAATCTTGTTATTTACATTAATGATATAAAAGGAAAAAATTTTAATCATATTTTCATGGCACAACTACGACCAATCAATAAAAAACGCCCTTCTGTAGTAATTGCAAAAAGTGGGCGTATCAATGAAGATGAAAAAGGAAATAAAATTGTTTTACTAGATAAAGGAACACGTTATGAAGGTACAGCTATACTACGTGATTTTAAAATAACTGATTTTGAAGATTATAAAGCAATCATTGATCGCAGAGAAACAAGAACTACAAACAAAAACATTGAACAAAAAAATATGTTACAATTATGGAATACCAAAGATATTCAATCACAAGCAGAATTTCATTGGCGTTTAACTTTAGTATTTTCTGTACTTATTATGGATTTAATGGTTATTCCATTAAGTGAAGTTAATCCTAGACAAGGTAGACTTTTAAGTATCTTACCAGCAATGTTACTTTATCTATTATTTTTTCTATTACAAAGTACATTACATGCTAGTGCAAAAAAAGGAGAAATAGATCCAAAAATAACCTTATGGTTAGTAAATTTTTCTTTTTTAACATTAGCAATTATATTAAATATTTGGGATATATCTGCCATACGTCGCATACGATCTAAATTTTCTAGAGGCAATACATAGAGGCAATACATAATAATGTTACGTATTTTAGAAAAATATATCGGGCGTACTATTATTTCATCAATTTTAATTACAGTTTTTATATTAATTTCATTATCAGGAATTATTAAATTTGTTGAACAACTTAGAAAAGTAGGCAATGGATCTTATACAATTTGGAATGCAGGAATTTTTACTTTGTTGACTATTCCGAAAGATATAGAAATTTTTTTTCCTATGGCAGCACTTTTAGGTACATTAATTAAATTAGGCACACTAGCTTCACGTAATGAACTAATAGTTATGCAAACTGCAGGATTTTCTCGATTACAAATTGGGATATCAGTAATGAAGATTGCTATACCTTTAATGATCCTAACAATGATTATTGGTGAATGGATTGCACCTTCTGCAGAACAATGGGCTCGTAATTATCGCACTGAAAAAATTATTGGTAAATCTCTCATGATGACAGACCGTGGATTATGGGCGAAAGATGGTAATAATTTCATTCATATTCAATATATTATTGATAAAAACAAAATAAAAGACATTTCTATCTACCAACTAGACAAAGAAAAAAAATTAAAAGCAGTAATTTTTGCTAATTCAGGTTATTATAATCACGATACTAATCAATGGCAATTAATAGAAGTTAACAAAGCATTGATAAAAAACAAAAAAGAAATTACTGGTTTTTACTATTCATTAATGAATTGGCAAACAACTTTAAATCCAGAAAAATTAGGAATTGTTTCTCTTAATCCTGATTCATTAACTATAAGTAATTTATACAAATATATTAATTATTTGCAAGAAACTCAACAAGAAGCTTCAGCATATCAATTAAGTATGTGGAAAAAAATAATATCACCACTTTCTGTAGCTTGTATGATTTTTTTAGCATTATCATTTATTTTTGGTCCACTTCGTGATGTAACAATGGGGGTAAGAGTATTAATTGGCATTTCAGGAGGATTTATTTTTTATCTTTTAAACGATGGTTTTGGTAATTTAAGTTTAGTATATGGTTTATCTCCATTAATAGCTGCAACATTACCTAGTATAATGTTGCTTGGATTTAGTATTTTACTATTAATATATCGTCGATAAAATTTTAATTTTTATAATTCATTATGAAACCTGAGTAATATTTTTATATTACTTTTTTATTTATAACATTTTAATAAAATATTTATTTTCTAAAATAATAATTACTACTATACGCTACAAATTAAATCAAAAATTTTTAAAAATATACATAATTTTATAATAAAAAACATTTTTAAATTTTATAAAATATTGCTCATAAAAATAATAATTATCGTCTTTCTTAATAACATTGATTATAAAAAAATTACTTTTAATACATGTATAAAAACATTAATTGCAATAATCATCAGAAAATAAAAAATAATAAATAAAAATATATCAAAATTAACAATTAACAGCTTTTTGTAAAAATAATTAAATAAAAAATCTAAATTTTATAGATTTTTTATTACAATAAAATATTTACATTAATTTACTAATATATAAAAAATATTTAATATTACCTATTGAAATATTTTTTAAATTTTATTATTGTTAACCATCAACAGTTTTAACTTTACCTAATAATTGCATTTGTATTGGTTTATTTAAAATACGAGTACGTGTTAAATGGTGCAGTAATGCATTTGGGATACCTTTTGGTAATTCTATTGTTGAATGTGAAGCGAATAACTTAATATTACCGATATATCGACTACTAATATCAGCTTCATTAGCAATTGCACCCACAATATGACGTACTTCAACACCATCATCACGTCCAACTTCAATACGATACAATTCCATATTATTACCAATCCTTCTTCGTTCACGACGTTTATTGCGATCAACAACAGTACTATTATTCATACAACGACGTGATTCACGAGTAGTCAATTCATTACTTCTTGAACGACGAATTACAGGATCTGGAGGTAATATTAAAGGTCTATTGCCTTGCGCTATTTTTAGTAAAATAGAAGCTAAAGTTTCAAGATCTATCTCTTTATTAGCAATTAATTTAGTAAGTAATGCCCGATATTTTTCTAAATCAGAACTGTTTAATTGTTTTTTAATATTTTCTAAAAATTTGTTTTGTCTGCGTTCACTTAAAAATATTGAACTTGGTAACTTAACTTCTACAATTGACTGTTGAATACTACGTTCAATATTTCGCAATAATCGACGTTCTCGATAATCAACAAACAAAAGAGCTCGACCAGCTCTACCGGCTCTACCAGTACGACCAATCCTATGAACATAAGATTCTACATCCATAGGTATATCATAATTTATAACCAAACTAATTCGTTCTACATCTAAACCACGAGCTGCAACATCAGTAGCGATTAATATATCAAGACGACCATTTTTAAATTTTTCTAATGTTTTTTCACGTAAAGCTTGATTCATATCACCATTTAAAGCTGAACTATTATAACCATTCTTCTCAAGAATTTCAGCAACTTCTATTGTAGTACTTTTTGTACGAACAAAAATAATTGCTGCATCGAAATCTTCTGCCTCCAAAAAACGAATCAAAGCTTCATTTTTGCGTATTCCATATACAAACCAATAACTTTGGTTAATATCAGGACGTGTTTTTACATTAGATTGAATATTAATTTCTTTAGGTGATTTCATAAATCGACGAGTAATACGACGAATGGCTTCTGGCATTGTAGCAGAAAATAATATAGTTTGATGTACAGTAGGAATTTGACTCATTATATTTTCAACATCTTCTATAAAACCCATTCTTAACATCTCATCCGCTTCATCAATAACCAAACCGCGTAAATGAGATAATTTTAAAGTTCCACGTCTTAAATGATCCAACAAACGACCAGGGGTACCAACTACAATATGAGATCCACGTTTTAATGCACGTAATTGAGTGTCATAACGCTGACCACCATATAGTGCTACAATATTGACAGTGTAAATATGTTTAGAAAAATCACCCATCGCTCCTGCTACTTGTATAGCTAATTCGCGTGTTGGTGCTAATACTAAAACCTGAGGAGATTTTAATGTGAGATCTATATTATGAAGCAATGGTAAACTAAAAGCTGCTGTTTTACCACTACCAGTTTGTGCCATACCTAACACATCACATCCATTTAATAAATACGGGATACATTTTTTTTGAATTGGAGATGGTTTCTGATAACCCAAGTCGTGCAATGCAGAAAGAATTGATGCTGATAAACCTAATTCAGCAAAAGATATTTCAGTCTGATTAGTCATGTAAATTGCCTCATGTATTATGTGACCAGTTTACATAACTCCTTGAAAAATTTATTATTTTTATTAAAGTGTGAACTGGTTCAAAATTATATACTAAACGAAAAATAAACCTTCATCAAACTATAATGAAGAATGAAAAAATAGTAATAATATCTTTAATTTTTTAATTAAACTATATTATAAAATATATCTTACTGACTTAACATCATAAAATGATTTGCATGAGTAAAAAAATCTTTTTTATAATTTAATCAATAAAAATTTAGTAAATTAATAATACTGTAAGATAAATAAAACTGACATCAAAGATGATGTTTATTTTACTAAGACATATCAAAGTATCGATGCAAAAAAAATATATTTATAAAATATGATTAATTAAAATAAAAAATTCAAATAATAACTTTTAAACATAAAAAATATACTATAGGTTACTTTAAGATTACTCTAATACTTAAAATATTACATCAAATTTTTATCAACGTTTTAAAACAATCATGTCTATTTTTTAATGTTTTTTTTAATACCAATTGCTTCTTTCATACTTAAACGAATTCGACCTTGTCGATCAATCTCTAATACTTTTACTGAAACTTCTTGCCCTAATTTTAAATAATCTATAACTTTTTCAATACGTTTTTCTGATATTTGAGAAATATGGACCAACCCTTCTTTACTACTACTAATAGCTACAAAAGCACCAAAATCAACAATACGTGTTACTTTTCCATGATAAATACGATCAACTTCAATTTCTGCTGTAATCTCTTCAATACGACAAATCGCATCTTTTGCTTTATGACTGTCTGTCGCAGCAATTTTTATTATACCATCATCATTAATTTCAATAATAGTACCTGTTTTTTCAGCCAATGATCGAATAACAGAACCACCTTTACCAATGACATCCCTAATTTTATCAGGATGAATTTGAATAATATGAATACGCGGTGCAAATTTAGAAATTTCCTGACGAGGTCGATTAATAGCCTCTTCCATAACATTTAAAATATGCAAACGCGCATTTTTTGCTTGATTCAAAGCGATTTTCATAATTTTTCGAGTAATGCCTTCAATCTTAATATCCATTTGTAATGCACTTATACCTTCACGACTACCTGCAACTTTAAAATCCATATCACCTAAATAATCTTCATCACCTAAAATATCTGAAAGTACAACAAATTTATCATCTTCTTTTACTAATCCCATGGCAATACCAGCCACTGCACTTTTAATTGGAACACCTGCATCCATTAATGCAAGTGATGCACCACATACAAAAGCCATAGAAGAAGATCCATTAGATTCAGTAATTTCTGACACTACACGTATAGTATATGGAAATTCAAATTGATTAGGCATAACTGCTAATATAGCACGTTTAGCTAAACGTCCATGCCCAATTTCACGACGTTTTGGCGATCCAACCATTCCCGTTTCACCTACTGCATAAGGTGGAAAATTATAATGAAATAAAACATGATCACTATATTCACCAATTAATTCATCCATGCTCTGAGCATCACGTTCTGTACCTAAAGTTGTTGTAACTAACGCCTGGGTTTCTCCTCGCGTAAATAATGCCGATCCATGCGTTCTAGGTAATACCCCAATACGTACATCCAGTGAACGTATCATATCTTTTTCTCTTCCATCAATACGTGTTTCACCTTTTAACACACGAATACGCACAACTTTTTTCTCTATTTCTAAAAGAATTTCATTTATTTCATCAAAACTTAAAGAATCATCTTTTTCTAAAATAGCATTAGTAACTTCTTCCTTTATGGAGAGAATATTAATATGACGTTCTTGTTTTGTAACAATACGATATGCATCATCTAATCTTTTTTCAGCTAATTTCGCAATACGATTATATAATTCTTCATTAGTAACTTTTGGTTTCCACTCCCATTTTTCTTTCCCAGCTTCCATTACCAATTGATTGATATTATCAATGACAATTTGTTGTTGTTCATGACCAAAAAAAATCGCACCCAAAATTTGTTCTTCCAATAATAAATCAGCTGCAGATTCTACCATTAAGACTGCATTAGTTGTACCCGCTACAATTAAATCTAAACGACTTTTTTTTAATTCATCAACAGTAGGATTTAAAACATATTCATTATTAATATAACCGACTCTTGCAGCACCAATAGGACCATTAAATGGAATACCAGATAATGATAATGCAGCAGAAGCACCAATAAGTGAAACTACATCTGGATTTACTTGAGGATTAATTGAAATAACTGTAGCAATAATTTGAATTTCATTTAAAAAACCTTTTGGAAACAATGGGCGAAGCGGACGATCAATTAAACGAGCAATAAGCGTCTCCCCCTCACTAGGACGACCTTCACGACGAAAAAAACTACCTGGGATACGACCAGCAGCGTAAGATCTTTCTTGATAATTAACAGTTAATGGAAAAAAACTCTGCCCTTCTTTTACTTTTTTTTGTCCAACAACAGTGACAAATACAACTGTATCATCTATATTGATCATAACCGAACCACTTGCTTGACGAGCCATTAAGCCAGTTTGCATTATAACGGTATGTTGACCATATTGAAATTTACGAACAATAGGATTCAGCAAAATAACACCCTTTTAATAAATAATCATTAATATAATAACACCAATACTAACATTTTTCTACATTCCTCATAATTCACAAAAAATTAAATTATTAAGTCTTAATTAGTATTAAGACTATTATAAATTATAAAAAAAGTAATTTTAAAAAACATCATTAAAAAACAATTTTTTATAATTTATTTTATAAAAATTTTATGTGATTTTAATTTAATTTTAAAAAAATTGTTGTTCTATAAAAAAGGGGCACACGCCCCCATAATTTTTTTTGATCACTCATCAACGACGCAATCCTAAACGTTCAATAATTTTATTATAAGAAATAAGATTTCTGTACTTTAAATAATTTAATTGTTTACGACGCTGAGCGACCATTCTCAATAATCCTCGACGACTATGATGATCTTTTTTATGTTTCAAAAAATGCTGTTGCAAATGATTTATTTTTTCTGTCAATAAAGCAATTTGAACCTCACTAGAACCAGTATCCTTTTCATTGCGACTATATTTATTAATAATTTGAGATTTTACTACAATATTTAGAGACATAGAATAACTCCAAAATTTTCTTTTTAAAATAATAAAAAACCAATCTCTAATTCAGCTTTCCATGAAACGCAATAAAATCTATTTTACGCTGCAATTAATTATAAAACAAGATAACATATAAGTCTTATTAAACATTTTCTAAAATTACACAAAAAGGAACAATTCTATTTTTTTCAACAATTTTTGCAACACCAATAAATTTATGCATATTACCTTCCGTAACCCTTACTATATTATTGTTTATAAATGAATTTTTATCAATAAAAATTGATTGTCCCTGTTTAAAATAAGTTGCAATATTTTCAGAAATATTAATTTCTGGAAAATGATTAACAGCTGTATCTATAGGCAATAAAAATAAATCTATTTTTTTTTCTAAACTATTTCTTTCTAATTTATATCGTTCTTTAAAATAATTTAATTGTTCTAACGTTACCATAGATTTACTAAGATAATTACCTATTTTTATACGTCTTAAATAAATTACATGAGCACCACAACCTAATAATTCACCTAAATCATCAATTATAGTTCGTATATAAGTCCCCTTAGAACAAAAAATATCTAATTCAACTTCATTTTTTTCCCATCGTGTAAGTTTTAAATCATAAATTGTAATTGCTCTAAATGTACGTTTAATAGTAATACCTTGACGAGCATATTTATAAAGAGGTATACCACGATATTTGAGTGCAGAATACATAGAAGGCAACTGCATTAGGTGTCCACGAAATTTATCTAGCGCTTGATCAAGCTGTTGCTTTGTTATATTAATTTTACGTTCAGAAATAATTTCACCATATGCGTCAGCAGTATTAGTTCTTTGGCCCAAACGCCCAATAACACGATAATATTTATCTGCATTAAGCAAAAATTGTGAAAATTTAGTTGCTTTTCCTAAACAAATTGGCAACATTCCTGTTGCTAACGGATCAAGTGATCCCGTATGCCCAGCTTTTTTAGCATTAAATAAACGCCGTACTGTTTGCAAAGCTATATTAGATGAAAGTTTTTTTGGTTTATCTAATAATAATATACCATCAACTGCACGACTAAAATTACACCTCATTGATTTTGCTCTTTAATAATATGCTCATAACGACGTTTTTCGTCATCAAGCATAATTTTTTTTAACAAATTATCCATTCTTCTTCCTTCAACCAAAGAATTATCATAAAAAAAAATTAATTTAGGAACAATACGTAAAGACATTGATTTACTTAATAAAGTACGAATTCGTTTTGACATATCACCATTTAATATATGAATACCATTTTTTATATCATCAATTTTATCTTCTGGATTTAAGATATTTAAAAAAGTTACGAATACTTTTGCATATGTTAAATCACGTGAAACCTTAATACCGGAAATTGTAACCATTTTAATACGTGGATCTTTAATTTTTCTATACAGAATAATTGAAATTTTCTTTTGTATTTCCTGAGCAACACGTTGAACACGATCAAATTCTCTTCCCATGATAATATTTTCCTCACTCAGGCATTAAATAAAATAAATCAATAGTAAATTGAATTATTAAAAATAATAATATTATTATTTAATTTTTGAAATTTTGATAATAAAAAACATATAATTCATTTCAATCAAAAAAACATATTTTTTAAATCTCTATAATGTTCGTTCTAGAAATTACTAATATTATATAAATATTTAATCAATAATATCATTATAAAAATATTAATCTTTAATAAAACTTTTTACAGGAATAACTTCAAATGATTCTATTATATCACCAAGACGTACATCATTATAATTTTTTATAACAATCCCACATTCCATACCATTTCTGACTTCATGAACATCATCTTTAAATCTACGTAATGATTCTAATTCACCTTCATAAATAACAATATTATTTCGTAATACACGAATAAGATTATTACGTTTAATTATACCTTCAAGCACCATACAGCCAGCAATTGAAAGACATGTTGGTGATTTAAAAACATTCCGTATTTCTGCTAATCCAATTATTTTTTGTTGATATTTAGGTGTTAACATTCCGAACATAGCTTCTTTGATTTCATCAATAAGATTATAAATTATGGAATAATACCGTAACTCTAAATTTTCAATTTCAATAATTTTTTTTGCACTTGCATCAGCTCGAACATTAAAACCAATAATCATAGCATTAGAAGCAGAAGCTAATGTAGCATCAGTTTCTGTAATACCCCCAACACCAGAACCAATAATTTTTACTTTTACTTCATCATTTGATAACTTTTCTAAAGTATTACTAATTGCTTCACAACTACCTTGTACATCAGTTTTTAATACAATATTTAACTCAGAAATTTTAGAATCTTCTATATTATCAAACATTTTTTCTAATTTTGATTTTTGTTGATTTGCTAATTTAACTTCCCTAATTTTACTTTGACGATAAAGTGCAACTTCACGTGCTTTTTTTTCATTAGTTACTACTGTTATTTTATCACCTGCTGAGGGTATATTTGATAAACCTAAAATTTCGACTGGCATAGATGGTCCAGCAGTATTAACATCTATTCCTAATTCATTACGCATTCCACGAATGCGTCCATATTCAAAACCACATAATACAATATCACCTTTATTTAATTTGCCTTCTTGTACTAAAATAGTAGCAACTGGACCTCGACCTTTATCTAAATAAGCTTCAATAACAACCCCACTTGCCATACCAGTATGAACTGCTGTTAACTCTAATAATTCAGCTTGTAATAAAATAGCTTCTAATAACTCATTAATACCTATACCTTTTTTAACTGAAACATTAACAAATTGATTTTCACCACCCCATTCTTCAGTTAAAATACCATACTTTGAAAGTTCATGTTTTATATTTTCTATATCACCTTCATTTTTATCTATTTTATTTAATACTACAACAACTGGAACATTTGCCGCTTTAGCATGTTGAATGGCTTCTATCGTTTGAGGCATTACGCCATCATCCACAGCAACCACCAAAACAATAATATCTGTTATTTTTGCACCTCGCGCACGCATTGCAGTAAATGCAGCATGTCCTGGCGTATCCAAAAAAGTAATTATACCTTTATCTGTTTTAACATGATAAGCCCCTATATGTTGTGTAATACCACCTATTTCTTCAGAAGTAACTTGAGTAGACCGAATACAATCAAGTAATGACGTTTTACCATGATCAACATGACCCATAATAGTTACAATTGGAGCACGTGATTCTTTAATGGTGACACCAAAATTATTACGATTTTGCAAAATTGATTCTTCTAATTCATTTTCACGACGTAAAATAACTTTGTGTCCCATTTCTTCTGCTACAAGCTGTGCTATTTCTTGCTCAAGAACTTGATTAATAGTTACCATTAATCCCATTTTCATCATTTTTTTAACAACTTCTGAACCTTTAATAGCCATTTTATTAGCCAATTCAAAAACAGAAATAGTTTCACCAATAACAACATCACGGTTAATAACCGTAATAGGTTTAGTAAAACTTTGTTGTAAAATACTACTTTTTTTCTGTTTAACTTTATTTTTACTAGTACGCACTACCACTCGTTCTTCTTCACGAGCAGCTTTTTCTGAATGTTTATAATTTTTTTTCTGTCGCGCAACTTTATTACCTCGATGACGAGTTCGACGACCTTCTTCTGGAATATCATTTTCATCTTCAACTACATGAGCATGTCGATAACTTATAAAATGACAGTTTTCATGATAATGAACATCATTACTGTTCCGATAAGTAGGATTTTCTTCTGCTATATGACATACTTCTTCAGTAACAAGTTGGGAATCAGCTTCAACCTTATTTTTTATTTCTTGTTCATTTTTACGTTTTGGCGTTACTGTCTGAATTTCAAATTTCTTTTTTTTAGAAATAACAAACATAGAATCTTGATGAAATTTAGATATTTTTTTATTATTTTTATTTTCTTTTATTTTTTCTTTTTTAGTTGTTTCAAATTTTATTTTTTTTTCTGTCTCATCATTTACTTTTTCTTCTATATGATTTATTACTAATAGATCACGATCAAGATATGTACGCTTTTTACGCACTTCAATATTTACTGATTTACTTTTCCCACCAATACCAGTAATGCTCAATGTACTACGAGTTTTTCGTTGTAGTATTAATTTACCAGTTTGGTTATTTATAGTGCCATCTTCATGATTTAAATATGCAAGCAAATGCTCTTTTTCTTTTTGTGTTACAACATCATTTTCAGTTTTTTTTATTCCTGCAACCGCAAACTTTTGTATTAACCATTCTACTGAAGTTTGAATTTCTGCTGCTAATGATTTTACAGTTTTATCTGTCATTCTATTCCTTCCTACTACAAATTATTTTGAATCATTTCCAAACCAACAAATATTACGTGCTGCCATAATAATTTCACCAGCTTGTGCATCATCCATACCTTTTTCAATATCTCTTAAATCACCAATACCTTGTTCAGCAAGATCTTCTAAAGTATAAATACCATGATTAGCAAGCTTTTTTGCTAATGATTCATTTACACACCATAATTTTGATAAATGATCCGTTGGTTGATTATTACCTCCTCTCATACTCTTTTTTTTAGCTAATTTCAATGTAGTTAACGCAGCTTTTGCTTGTTCACGTAACACATGAATTTTTTTTTCATGAAGACCCTTAATTTCTAATAATTCATCGATTGGTACATAAGCTAATTCTTCTAGTGTAGAAAAACCCTCTTCAACAAGAAGAGCAGCAAATTTCTGATCAATATCAAGATATTTCATAAAAGTATCAATAGATATATTTGCTTCTGCTTGATGTTTAGCTTGAAGTTCTTCTGTAGTCATGATATTTAATTCCCATCTATTATCCCTGCGATGATGTTTTAATAACTGAGAAGCTAAACGAACATTTTGACCATTACGACCAATTGCTTGGGGTAAATTATTACTTTCAACAGCAACATCCATCGTATACTTATCTTCATCGACTACAATAGAAATTACATCAGCAGGTGCCATAGCATTAATAACAAATTGTGCAGGATTTTCATCCCAGAGCACAATATCAATACGCTCACCATCAAGTTCACTTGATACTGCTTGCACTCTTGCACCACGCATCCCAACGCAAGCACCTATTGGATCAATACGTTTATCATTAGTTTTAACTGCAATTTTTGCTCGTGAACCAGGATCACGAGCAGCAGTTTTAATTTCAATAATTTCTTCGTTAATTTCAGATACTTCAATTCTAAATAATTCAATCAACATTTCAGTACGAGAACGGGTAATAAATAATTGCGCTCCTCTAGCTTCTGGACGTAAAGCATAAAGTACACCACGCAAACGATCACCAGGATGAAAATTTTCACGTGGTAACATATCTTCTTTTAAGATCACACCTTCTGCATTATGACCTAAATCTAATATAATATTGTCACGATTAACTTTTTTTACGACTCCAGTAATAATTTGACCTTTCCGTTCACGAAATTGCTCAATAACCATAGCTCTTTCAGCTTCACGAACTTTTTGAACAATTACTTGTTTTGCTGTTTGAGTGGTAATTCTATCAAAAATTACTGAAGCGATTTGTTCTTCTACATAATCTCCTAAGTTAATTTTTGAATTTTCAAATTTTGCAGCATCTAAAGTAATTTCAAGTGTTGGTTGAGTGACTTCATTTACTACTAACCAACGTCGAAATGTATCAAAATCTCCTGTTTTGCGATTAATATTAGTACGAACATCAATTTCTTGTTCATATTTTTTTTTTGTAGCTGTTGCTAATGCGGTTTCAAGTGCCTCAAATATCTTTTCACGAGGAAGAGATTTCTCATTAGAAACCGCCTCGACAACAGCTAGAACTTCTTTATTCATTCTAGTTGCCTCGAAACTTTATAAAAAGTTGGGTACTAAGTTCACTTTTTAGATATTATTTAATACAAATACTAACTTATGGTCATCTTACAATCATCTATACATAAGTGTAATCATTGCATTATTTAATAGATTTTAGAATATTTTGTCGTTCAAAGGAATGCCATATTACTATTCTAGTAGTATTTCTTTAGCAATAAAACGTTGATAATTTATAAGAGCAAAAAATGGATAACAAAAACTTAGTGCAAACACTTTAAAATCATGGATGACTAATATTATATCTTTGATATTGAATACTACACTTTACTTAATGATTAAAATAATTAACATGCATATGAAAAATCATTGAAAATGATATAATTTTTATGATTAAATATTATAAATAACGTAATGTTTAAATTTTTTTTATAATACGCTCTATAAATACAACAACAAAAAATTTTATCACCGATAATACAATTATGAATTCCATTTCTGCTATAATATATAAAAACCATCCTGTACCAGATAAACCATAAAAAAAAGGGCTATTAGCCCAGTTTTCTTTTGCATTATATTTCTAATAATAAATTTAATCAATGATTATATCATGCTTTAAGAACTACAAATTTTTTCAAAAATTAATATATCATAAATGGTTGCGGGAGTCGGATTTGAACCAACGACCTTCGGGTTATGAGCCCGACGAGCTACCAGACTGCTCCATCCCGCGTCACGTCTAAAAATTTTATGCATTATACTACTATAATAAGAGAAACGCAAGTCCTCTTTTAAAATTTTGCCGAGGGCGGGACTTGAACCCGCACACCTATTTTGTAAGGTACTACCCCCTCAAGATAGCGTGTATACCAATTTCACCACCTCGGCCACAAAAATTCTAATAATAATTTTTATAACATATAATTTTAATCATTTGATTCAAGTTTTAGGAACATCAATGGTCGGTGAAGTAGAGGATAATAGAACTTTATCTGCTCCTTCAACTTTTGAAGATTCAGCAATATTCTCCCACTGATTTACAGTAAAATTTTCCTTAGATGTTAAATTTCCTAAAATCAAACTAATCACAAAAAATAATGTTGCAAAAATTACGGTCATCAATATCATAAATTTATTTAATCCTGATGAGCTAAATAATGTCGCAGAAGTAGCTACATGAAATGCAGGTCCAATATTATCTGCACTTTTTCCTTGTTGTAAAATAATCATAGCAATCAAAGATATAGAAATTAATAAAAAAACACACAAAATAGTTACATACATGACTAACAACCTATTTTTAATAAATACAAACAAATTAATCTATTATTATCTATAAACAAAATGCACTACATTAATAAACAAAAATAGATTTTATCTAAAACATACTTAAGAATCAAGATCATTTTATTTTATTATTGTATTCAAAATACAATATCTATTTTTTTAAAAAAATACAAAAAATTAATTAACTGATAAATTTTAACATTTTCTAATAATTTTAACATTCTCCAATAAATCACAAAAATGATAAGTTAATATTCTATATTAAAAATATATATAAATTTATTTAACTTGATTTACTACATCTGCAATACGATTAGCCATTATAGTAAGTTGTTGTTCATTTTCACCTTCTACCATAATACGAATTAAAGGTTCTGTACCTGATTTACGTAAAAAAACTCTTCCCCTACCTGCTAATTCTTTTTCAACTTGTTTAACAACATTTAAAACATCTTTTCTATCTAATGGATTATGAGTACCAGAAAAATTTATGTTTATTAATACTTGAGGAATTAATTCTATTTCATAACAAAGATCATAAAGACTCATATTATTGCGAATCATTGCACTTAATACTTGTAAACCAGCAATAATACCATCACCTGTTGTTGTCTTATCAAGCAAAATAATATGTCCTGAATTTTCAGCACCAAAACGCCATCCTTGCTCTTTTAATTTTTCAAAAACATAACGATCACCTACTTTTGTGCGAATAAATGGAATATCTAATTGTTTTAATGCTAATTCTAATCCTATATTACTCATGAAAGTACCAACAACACCACCACGTAACTCACCTTGTCTAAGTGCATCACGAGCAATAATGTAAAGAATTTGATCACCATCTATTTTATTTCCTCTATGATCTACCATGATTACCCTATCACCATCACCATCAAATGCAAGTCCTAGATCAGCTTTTTCTTTTAAAACATATTTCTGCAACATAGATACATCAGTTGCACCACAACCATCATTTATATTAAGCCCATTAGGTTCACAAGCAATTGCAATAACTTCTGCATGAAGTTCACTTAAAACATTTGGTGCAATATGATATGTTGCACCATTAGCACAATCTAAAACAATTTTTAATCCATTTAAAGTTTGATTGCTTGGAAAAGTACCTTTACAATATTCTATATAACGTCGTGCAGCATCAACAATACGACTTGCTTTTCCTAATTTTACAGATTTCACACAAATAAGTGGTTTTTCTATTTCTGCCTCGATTGCTTCTTCAATATCATCTGGTAATTTGGTGCCATCAATAGAAAAAAATTTAATACCATTATCATAATAAGGATTATGTGAAGCTGAAATAACAATCCCTGCATCAGCACGACATATACGTGTCAAATAAGCAATTGCCGGTGTAGGAATAGGACCTGTCAATGCAGCTGATAATCCAGCTGCAGCAAGACCTGCTTCTAAAGAAGATTCTAACATATAACCTGAAATACGTGTGTCTTTACCTATTATTATTTTTTGAGAACCATGCCGAGCTAAAACCTTCCCAGCTGCCCAACCTAATTTTAAAATAAAATCCAGAGTAATTGGATTTTCTCCTACTTTTCCACGAATACCATCAGTGCCAAAATATTTGCGTTTATTCATAATTATTTATTTCTTTTTCTGGAAAGAATTTCCTGCACAATCTTTATAGCCTGCACAGTTTCTTTTACATCATGAACCCTAATAATATTTGCTCCTTTAATAGCAGCAATAACTGCACATGTGACACTACCAATTAATCGTTCTTCTAATGGTATATTTAATAATTCCCCAATCATAGATTTACGAGAGAGACCAACTAATAATGGTACTCCTAATTCATGAAATTCATGTAATTTAGCTAATAATTGATAATTATGCTTCATTTTTTTACCAAAACCAAAACCTGGATCAATAATTAAACGTTTTTTTTCAATTCCACCTTCCTCACAACGTTTAATTTCGTTTAATAAATACTTTTTTACTTCTTTAATTACATTTTTATAATGCGCTATTTTTTGCATAATTTTAGGTTGACCTAACATATGCATAATACAAACTGGTAATCCAGTTTCAGCTGCTGCTTTTAACGCACCTTTTTGATGTAATGATCTAATATCATTAATAATATGAACACCAGCTCTTGCTGCTTCTTTCATAACAATAGCTTTAGAAGTATCAACAGAAACCCAAACATCAAATCTAGCAACTACTTTTTCAATTATGGGAATTACACGATCAAGCTCTTCTTGTAAATTTACTTTTTTAGCACCAGGACGTGTTGATTCACCACCAATATCAATAATTAATGCACCATTTTGAACCATAGTAGCAACACGCTGAAGAACATCTTTATGACGATTATATATTCCACCATCAAAAAAAGAATCTGGAGTAACATTTAATATTCCCATAACAACAGGATAATCTATATTAAGATTTATTTTTCTTGCACTAATTTTCATAATTACCATTTAAAATGAATACAACTAAATAAAACCCCAGGTTTTCCCTGGGGTTTTATTTAGTTTTGTGCTCTACATAGAAAACATTTTTAGTCATTAATAATTAAATAATGCTCATTTATAAAAAAACTTTTGAAAATTTATACCTTCTATTAAGTAAAAGAAGGATTATCTGCTTTATCTTTCGGTGAAAATTTTGCAATAGAATTATTCTCATCCCATCCTGCTGGAGCTCTAACAACACGACGATTCATTAAATCATCTATTTGTGGAGCATCAATAGTTTCATATTTCATTAATGCATCTTTCATTGCATGTAAAATATCCATATGATCATTCAAAATTTGACGAGCACGTTTATAATTTCGATCAATAATTTTTTTTATTTCTTCATCAATAAGACGCGCAGTTTCATCAGACATCTGATTGGCTTTCCCAACCGAACGACCAAGAAAAACTTCAGTTTCTTCTTCAGTATAAAGTAATGGTCCTAATCTTTGAGAAAAACCCCATTGTGTTACCATATTACGAGCAAGATTAGTTGCCACTTTAATATCGTTTGATGCACCAGTAGATACTTTATCTGCACCATAAATAATTTCTTCTGCTAATCTTCCACCATAAAGTGTGGAAATTTGACTTTCTAATTTCTGACGACTTATGCTAATTTGATCACCTTCTGGTAAAAAAAATGTCACACCTAACGCACGACCACGAGGTATAATAGTGACTTTATGAACAGGATCATGATCAGGTACAATTCGTCCAATAATAGCATGACCTGCTTCATGATAGGCAGTAGATTCTTTTTGTTTTTCAGTCATAACCATAGAACGACGTTCAGCACCCATCATAATTTTATCTTTTGCTTTTTCAAATTCTTCCATACTAACAACAGACTTATTTGCTCGTGCTGCAAACAAAGCAGCTTCATTAACTAAATTAGCTAAATCAGCACCAGAAAAACCTGGTGTTCCTCTTGCTAAAATTGAAGCATCAACACTCAAATCTAAAGGTACACGTCGCATATGAACTTTTAAAATTTGTTCACGACCACGTACATCAGGTAAACCAACAATCACTTGACGATCAAATCGGCCAGGACGTAATAATGCTGGATCTAACACATCTGGACGATTTGTTGCGGCTATAACAATAATACCTTCATTACCTTCAAATCCATCCATCTCTACTAACATTTGATTAAGAGTTTGTTCACGTTCATCATGCCCACCGCCTAATCCTGCACCGCGTTGACGACCAACAGCATCTATTTCATCAATAAAAATTATACAAGGTGCTGATTTTTTTGCTTGTTCGAACATATCACGTACACGAGATGCACCTACACCAACAAACATTTCTACAAAATCTGAACCTGAAATAGTAAAAAATGGGACTTTTGCTTCACCAGCAATTGCTTTAGCTAACAAAGTTTTACCAGTTCCAGGTGGACCTATCATTAAAATCCCTTTTGGGATTTTACCACCTAATTTTTGAAACCGACCTGGTTCACGTAAATATTCAACTAACTCACTAACTTCTTCTTTAGCTTCATCACAACCAGCAACATCTGCAAAAGTTGTTTTAATCTGATCTTCTGTTAACATACGCGCTTTACTTTTACCAAAAGAAAGAGCACCTTTCCCTCCACCACCTTGCATCTGACGCATAAAAAATATCCAAACTCCAATCAATAACAACATAGGAAACCAAGAAATAAAAATAGTTGCCAAAAAACTTTGTTCTTGAGGAGGTTCACCAATAACGGTGACATGTCTTTCAAGTAATGTATCTAACAATTTAGGGTCTTCTCTAACTGGAATATAAGTTGTATAACGATTATTATCTGTTTTTTTGACATTAATTTCACGATCAGAAATACGTACTTCACGAATCTGATCTTGAATTAATTCATTCATGAATGTAGAATAATCTACCCTACGATTATTAGAATCGTTAGGACCAAAACTCTGGAACAGAGACATCAGGACTACTGCAATGATTACCCATAAAATCAGGTTTTTCGCCATGTCACTCAAAGGATGAACCTCTTTCTTTCAACTATGTTGAATAAATAACGTAAAGAATACTATATTTTATACATACTGTCGCTATAAAAATGTATACTCTTTAATCTACATATAAAGTATTTATTTTACATTTTTTAAAAAAATTCCATAAAATATAAAATATTTTTATAATATTAATTTTAAGACTAATAAACAAAAGGTAAAAAAATATGAAATTAAAAAATTTAATTATATATTAAAATTATTTATATTTAAAATCATATATAAAGTAAAATACTCTTTTATTAAATTATATATATTAACAATATAAATTAATTAAGAGCAATTAATGCATAAAAATTAATTTTTAATCTATCGTTAGAATAAATGGTTGAAATAAACTAGTCTGCAATTTTTTTTGATAAAATTTATTTTAAGAATGAATTATATTAGGTTAGTACACTAACAATAATTTTTTATACTTACAATTAACTAAAATTAAATAACCATTATATCTTAACGTTTATATCTTAAATTTTAATAGTTTATTTTTTGATATTATATTTTTTACATCTACAGTATATAATATGAAATAAAATTTTTCCATCATATGAATTTTAACTTTTATTATTGTTTTTTATTAAAAATCTTTACAGATTTTTAATAAAAAATATTTTTTAAATATCAAAAAAACAAAAAATACAAATTTTTATGTTATTTTTTGTTAAAATAATAACTATAAAATGTGAATTTGTAATTATTAACTAATAAATGTAGCATTCCAATACAATCTTTTAAGAGATTACCATTTAAATATTTTTAAAAAATAGATCTAATTTTTAAAAAAAAATTGACAGATAAAAATAATTATATTAATAAAAAATCTTATGATAAAAAAATATAGATTTTGTTATTTGCTTTTACTTTGTAAAAATTTGATAAATTCAAAAAAAATATCAAATATATTTTACCTTTAAAATTTTATATTCCACTTCACCACCAGGTGTAATAATTCTCACTATATCATTTATAGTTTTGCCTATTAATCCTCTTGCTATAGGTGAATTAACAGAAATAAGATTTTTTTTTATATCAGCTTCATCATCACCAACAATACGATAAGTTTGATCTTTATTAGTAGTAATGTTAAATATAGTAATTGTAGCACCGAATATTATTCTTCCCATATTTTTGATTTTAGTAACATCAATAACTTCTGAATGAGATAATTTAGCTTCAATTTCTTGTATACGCCCTTCACAAAAAGCTTGCTGTTCACGTGCTGCGTGATATTCTGCATTTTCTTTTAAATCACCATATTCGCGTGCTTCTGCAATAGCAGAAATAATTTCAGGACGACGAATATTTTTTAAAAATTCTAATTCCTTACGTAATTTTTTTTCACCATGTATCGTCATAGGAATCTTTTTCATTGAAGTATACCTCTAATTTTTATAAAAAATTACTTATTTAATTTTTTATTCTTAAAGAGAAGAAATCTTATAATAAAATGCATTTTATAAAAAAAAATATATTTTCCTCATCCTCTGTATAATTTTAAATTTATGATTTTTTAATTTTTATAAAAATAATTATAATATATATTTATTTAATATAAAATTATTCTTTGATACTTTTAACAGAAAATTGCAGTACCTTATAGAAGTCTAATTACGTATTTATTAATTAATATATTAAAAATAACAATCTATTATCCAAATTTTATGTCAAATCTAATCTTTATTTTTAAAAAAATATTTTTTTTATAATCTATTTTTTAATAAATTTTCACTAAATAATCTTTAATTTTTAATAAAAAAGTTCAATTAATAAATATTAATTTATATTTAAAAAATCATCGAAAATAAAAAATTTTTATATATTGTTAATATTTTTTATTATTTTATTAATTTTATTAAATGAAATGATTTCAATATTATATGGATTACTTTCATAAGAAATAATTAATCATATAAAATTCTTTATTATTGCAAATTGATATTGATAAAAATATTAAGAACTATTTTATCAATAATTGATATTATTAATATAACATAAAAAATTATTTTTAATCAAAAATATATATGAAAATATAAATAATGACTAATTTAACATAATTATATTTTTAGTGATTTACTGTAAAATTAAAACTAATATCATAAATTTTTGTTTATCTATTTTTAGATTAAAGAATATTTTTAATAAAAATGATCATTATATAAAATATAATATCAGTTTACAAGAATTCTAAAGTATTATTTTTAGATAAATAATTTTGCAAACAATTTTTTTTTATAAACATCATAATATCCCAACAAAGCACTTTAAGACCTAATTGATTTTTTGCAGAAATCATATAATATTTATTTTGCCAATTTAATTTTTTAACAATCGCTTTTACACGTTTATTAGCCTCTTTAGAATTTAATAAATCAATTTTATTAAATACCAAATAGCGTGGTTTTTTTGTCATATCTATATTATATTTTTCTAGTTCATAATCAATGATTTTTATATTTTTAAAAGGATCAGAACCATCAATAGGAAGAATGTCTATAAGATGTAAAAGTACTGAACACCGTTCTAAATGCTTTAAGAAAAAGATACCAAGACCGGCACCTTTTACTGCACCTTCAATTAATCCAGGAAGGTCAGCTAAAACAAAACTATGTTCACTATCCATTCGAACTACTCCTAAACTTGGGATTAAAGTAGTAAATGGATAATTAGCTATTTTTGTTTTTTTTCGAGAAACTGCATTCATAAAACTAGATTTTCCAGAATTTGGCATTCCTAAAATTCCTACATCAGCCAATAACATTAATTCCAGCAATAATTCTCTTGTTTCTCCAGATGTACCCATCGTTTTTTTACGGGGGGTACGATTAATCGATGATTTAAATCTAGTATTACCTAAACCACGTAATCCACCTTTAGCCACTTTTATAAATTGACCATGATATATCATATCAGCAATTATATTTTTGCTTAAACTATCAAATATACGAGTACCAATTGGTACTTTTATAAAATCATCCCGTCCACGTTTCCCAGTACAATTATTACTATAGCCATTCTTTCCATGCTCAGCTCGAAAAATTGTTTTAAATTGATAATCAATCAAAGTATTAATATTTTGATCAGCTACGATATAAATATCACCACCATCACCACCATCACCACCATTCGGTCCACCTTTAGGAACATATTTTTCACGACGAAAACTGATACATCCATTTCCACCATTACCAGCTATCACTAATATTTTTGCTTCATCAATAAATTTCATGATATTTTCTCTTTATATACAAAACATGATCTATCAAATAATAATTTGCAATTAAAAATAATCAGAAAAATAAGATTTATATAATTCATATAACAAAAATCCCCGCAGGTTTTTGCAGGGTGTTTTTTAAAAATAGTTTAACTATTCAACTATTATACTAACATATTTACGATGCTTAGGTCGTTTAATTTCAAATTTTACTTTTCCATTAGCTAATGCAAATAAAGTATGATCACGCCCACATCCTACATTATTACCAGCATGAAATATAGTCCCTCTTTGACGAATAATAATATTCCCGGCTAACACAAATTCACCACCAAAACGTTTTACACCTAATCGTTTTCCCTTTGAATCTCTACCATTACGTGTTGAACCACCAGCCTTTTTATGTGCCATTAATCTAAAACCTCCTGATTTTTAAGCAATACTAGTGATCTTTACTTCCGTAAACCACTGACGGTGTCCTTGTTGTTTACGGCTATGCTTACGACGATTAAATTTAATAATTTTTATTTTTTTGTCACGTCCATGCGCAATAATTTCACCTTTTACTTTTGCTCCCTTGACAAAAGGAGCACCAATTTTAGTATACTTACCATCGCTAATCATCAATATTTTATGAAATTCAAAAATTTCACCTTTGATAATCTCTAGCTTTTCTAAGCGCACCGTTGTATCGAGACTAACTCGATATTGTTTGCCACCACTTCGGAAAACCGCATACATATCAGCTCCATTTAAAAACTATTAGTAGATTTTTATATTAAAT
This sequence comes from Arsenophonus symbiont of Ornithomya chloropus, assembly GCF_964026495.1. Taxonomy (NCBI): domain Bacteria; kingdom Pseudomonadati; phylum Pseudomonadota; class Gammaproteobacteria; order Enterobacterales; family Morganellaceae; genus Arsenophonus; species Arsenophonus symbiont of Ornithomya chloropus. The sequence goes on from NZ_OZ032148.1 coordinate 587,278, forward strand.
CCAAATTTTTTAAATATTTTATTTTAATATTACATCAAAAAACTTTAAAATACAATTTTTAGATTAAATCTAAAAAATCTCACTTTTATAATATGAATATCTTATAATCTTTTATTTATTTTATAATGTATGTTTATAATAAAATATATAATAATATATAAATTTAATCAAATATAATAAATACCTTATTATTTTATGAAAATTTAATTTATAAAAGAATTAAGAATATGAATTTAAAATCAATTATTCAACTAACAGAAAAAGAAATGCAAGCAGTTAATAAAATAATCTCAAATCAATTGAATTCAAATATTCAGATTATTAATCAATTAGGAAACTATATTATTACTAGTGGCGGCAAAAAAATTCGACCAATTATTGCTATTTTAGTAGGAAAAGTTTTAGGATATCAAGGCGGTAAACACATTAATATAGCAGCATTAGTTGAATTTATTCATACCGCAACATTATTGCACGATGATGTTGTAGATGAATCTAATATACGACGCGGAAAAAAAACAGCTAATTCTATTTTTGGTAATGCTACTAGCATATTAGTAGGAGACTTCATGTATACTAGATCATTCCAAATGATGACAGATTTGAATTCTATGACTATTTTAAAATTAATGTCTGATGCAACAAATATCATAGCAGAAGGTGAAGTTTTACAATTAATTAATTGTAATAATCCTGATATTACTGAAAGCACATATATGCAAATAATATATAATAAAACAGCACGTTTATTTGAAGTCGCTGCACATGCATCAGCAATTGTATCTGGAGCAAATAAAAAACAACAAAAGGCCCTTCAATATTATGGGAAATATCTGGGTACTGCATTTCAATTAATGGATGACTTTCGAGATTATGACTCAGATAGTAATAATACTGGAAAAAATATAGGAAATGATTTAAATGAAGGAAAATTAACACTACCATTACTTCATGCAATGAAGGAAGGATCTCCAAAAGAATCTTCACTTATTCGTAATGCAATTGTAAAAGGTAATGGAAGAGCTTTACTTAAAACTATATTAATTACCATGAAACGCTGTGGTTCTCTTGAATACACCAAAGAAATAGCAAAAAAAGAAGCTGAAAAAGCAATTCAAATTATTGATATTTTACCTCATTCCTCTTATAAAGATGCTCTAATAAGTTTACCATACATTTCTATACAACCCACTGCTGAAAAAATTTTATTTAAATAATTTTTTTATATAACAACTGTTATATAAAAATTTTTTATAAAAAAATACATGCAAAATTTTAAAATAATTTTCTTAGTATATTTTGAATATATTAAATCAAAATTTTATTTTTTAATAGCACGATTAAAAGAAGAAATAATCTCTTTTTTTGCTATATCTACATTTCCCCAACCTTTTATTTTTACCCATTTATCTTTTTCTAAATCTTTATAATGTTCAAAAAAATATTCAATTTGACTACGTAATAATTGAGGAAAATCATTAATATCTTGAATACTTGCATACTCTGTTGTTAATTTTGAATGAGGCACAGCAATTAATTTTACGTCTTCTCCTGATTCATCTATCATTTGTAATACACCAATTGGACGACAATGTATTACGACGCCTGATTGTAATGGATAAGGTGTAGGAACTAATACATCAATGGGATCACCATCTAAAGAAATTGTATTATTAATATAACCATAGTTACATGGATAAAACATAGGAGTAGATATAAACCGATCAACAAAAATCACATCAAAAATTTTGTTTATTTCGTATTTTATAGGATGAGAATTGGCTGGAATTTCTATAATGACATAAATATCTTCAGGAATTGCTATACCTGCTGGAACATTACTCACGCTCATAAACTATATCCTTGAATTTTAAAATAATTTGAATTATTATTAGCTGAGTTATAAAATACAATATTATATTTAGTAATTCAATTTAAATATTTTTAATCAAAATATTTAAATAAAAATTTTAAGATTAAATTATAATCTAAACAAAAATTATATTTTTAATTATTTAAACAATAATCTTTAATTTATATTTATAAAAAAAAATTAGTTATCAATATATTTTATTCTTTAAAAACTATTAAAATCTAAAAAAATCTATATTTATTTTTAATGAATAAAACAAATATTTGATAAATTCCAAAGTTAATAATTTTAATTTACATTCATAATTAATTCATACATGGAAATTGATGAAAGTATTTCAAATAAAAATAAAAATTTATGAAAACTTGACTAAAAAATAACAATCATTGTACATTGTTTTTTAAAAAAAAAGAAAATTTTAAATTTTATATAATATGTAAATATAAAGAAAAATTATACATTATTTTCTTTAGTTTTAAAAAACAAAAACTTTAAGTAATTTTTTAAAATTATATATATGTTTTAAAAATGAAGAAAAAATATTTTTGTTAAATAGTTAATTATTATAAAAAATAATTTTTACTATCCAAAAAAATCATTCTATTATTAATTTGAATCTTATTAATTTAAAATAAAAATTATTTCATAGAACATTTCAAAGGAAATACTGAAAATGAAAATAGCTATCTTAGGAGCGGCAGGTGGTGTCGGTCAAGCACTTTCATTACTTCTTAAAAATCAACTTCCATCAGGTTCAAAATTACATCTTTATGATATTACTATCGGAATTTCTGGTATTGCAAAAGATTTAAGTCACATTCCAACAAATGTTACCGTAGTTGGTTTTTCTGCTGATGATATAAAACCTGCACTGCACAATGTCGACATAGTTTTAATTACAGCAGGCATCAGCAGAAAACCAGGAAAATATCGTTCAGAATTATTCAATATTAATGCAAATATCATATATAAACTTATCGAAAATATTGCTCAACAATGTCCTCGAGCACTAATCGGCATTATTACTAATCCTATTAATACGATAGTTCCACTCGCAGCACAGGTACTAAAAAAATATGGTACATATGATAAAAATAAATTATTCGGTATAACAACATTAGATGTTATACGTGCCAATACATTTGTAGCTGAATTAAAAAACAAAGATCCACAAGAAATAGAAGTAAAAGTTATTGGTGGACATTCTAATGAAACAATTTTACCATTATTAAATCAAATCAAAAATATAAAGCTTACAGAAGAAGAAATCAAAACTTTAATTGCACGTATTCAAAATGCTGGTACTGAAGTTATTAATAGTAAAGCAGGTAATGGTTCTGCAACACTTTCTACAGGACAAGCTGCAGCTAGATTTTGTCTATCACTAGTTGATGCTTTAAATGGAAAAAAAAATATTATTGAATGTTCATACGTAGATAGTGATAATCAATATTCTAAATTTTTTGCACAACCAATACTTTTAGGGTGTGACGGTATTAAAGAAAGATTGCCAATTAATATAAATACTATAGATGAAAAAAAACAATTAGAAGAAATATTAAAAAAACTCAAAAAAGAAATTGAATCAGTGAATCACTTTTTTGAATAAATAAAAATAAACATTTTTATAAAGTTATTAATATTAATTAATATCTATTTTTAATATCTATTTTATTTATATGAAAACTCTTAATGAGCTTTTATTCTATAAAATATTTAATAATTATAATTAAAGAATGATAAAATTTACTGAAGTCTTTTAAAATTCATGATTATTTTTTTGATAACATTACCAATCTCAACAAAATTATGTACTATACTTACTCCTGCTTCTTCCAAAACAAAAAACTTTTCTTCTGCTCCACCTTCTCCGCCAGTAATAATTGCACCAGCATGTCCCATACGTTTATCTTTAGGTGCTGTAACACCGGCAATATAAGCAACAACAGGTTTAGTAACATGTTTTTTAATATACATTGCTGCTTCTTCTTCTGCTTTTCCACCAATTTCACCAATCATTACAATCACTTTAGTTTTTGAATCTACATTAAAAAGTTTCAAAATATCAATAAAACTTGATCCAACAATAGCATCACCGCCAATACCAACACAAGTAGATTGACCTAATCCTACATCACTGATCTGTTTGACTACCTCATAAGTTAGTGTTCCGGATCTTGATATAACACCTATTGTACCTTTTTTATGAATATATGCAGGTTGAATACCAATTTTACATTCCCCGGGTGTAATTATTCCAGGACAATTAGGTCCTATCATTTGTACTCCACTTTCTTTTAGCTTAACTTTAATCATTAACATATCTAATACAGGAATACCTTCTGTAATAGTCACAATTAATTTAATACCAGCATTAATAGCTTCTATAATAGAATCTTTACAAAATCTAGCTGGAACATAAACTACTGATGTAGTTGCATTTGTGACTTCTACAGCTTCACGTACTGTATTAAAAACAGGTAATCCTAAATGTATAGTACCTCCTTTACCTGGAGTAACGCCACCAACTATTTTTGTTCCATAAGCAATAGCCTCTTTTGAATGAAAAGTACCTTGATTCCCAGTAAATCCTTGACATATTACTTTAGTATTTTTATCAATTAAAATTGACATTACTTATTTACCTCCGCAACTGCTACTACTTTTTTGACTGCATCTATCAAACTAGTTGCAATAATGATTTTAAGACCGCTAATACTTAATTTTTGAATAGCTAAATCAGAATTATTTCCTTCTAAACGAACAATCACTGGAATTTTCACTCCAATTTCCTTAATTGCTAAAATAATACCATCAGCAATTAAATCACAACGAACAATACCACCAAAAATATTAACTAAAATAGCCTTTACATTATTATCAGATAATATAATTTTAAATGCTTCTTTTACTCTTTCTGTAGTTGCACTACCTCCAACATCAAGAAAATTAGCTGGAACTCCACCATATAATTTAATAATATCCATGGTTCCCATAGCCAACCCGGCACCATTAACCATACAACCAATATTACCATTTAAAGCAACATAATTTAATCCCCATTTTGATGCATAAACTTCACGTTCTTCTTCCTGAAAGATATCACGCATATTGTTTAATTCTTTTTGCCGATAAATAGCATTACTATCAACAATAAGTTTTCCATCTAAACATATTAGATCTCCATTTTTATTAATAACCAAAGGATTGATTTCAATTAAAGTAAGATCGTATTTAATAAAGATTGTTGCTAATTGTATAAAAATATTCACAAATTGCTGCACTTGTTGACTATTTAAACCTAATTTAAAAGCAAGTTCGCGACCTTGATAAAACATAGGACCAATCAAAGGATCAATAATTGACTTATAAATAAGTTCAGGTTTTTTTTTCGCTATTTTTTCTATTTCAACTCCACCTTCCATTGATGCCATAAAAACAATACGGCCGATACTACGATCAATTACCGCACCTAAGTATATTTCTTTATCAATATTAGTTACTTCTTCAATTAAAATTTGATTAACAGGTTGTCCATTTATATCTGTTTGATAAGTTACTAATCGTTTACCTAACCAATATTTAACAAATTTTATAAGTTCTTCTCTATTATAGACAATTTTTATACCACCAGCCTTACCACGACCACCAGCATGTACCTGACATTTTAAAATCAAAGGAATATTATTTCCTAATTTTCTTGTTATTTTTTCTGCTTCTTCTACTGTTTCACACAAATAACTTATAGGTACTGATAATCCATAACGCAAAAAAAGTTTTTTTACTTGATATTCATGTAAATTCATGACATTGCATCCAATTTATTTTAAATAAAAACAATGAATCTTATTTATTTTTACTTCTGTAAAAAATAAAAATAAATTAAACCGTACATAATATATTTCTTACTTAAATATACAAATAATTATTTTAAAATATTATTTATATTTCTAATAATAAACGATTTGGATCTTCTAATATATTTTTTATTATCATTAAGAAACCTACAGATTCACGTCCATCAATCAAACGATGATCATAAGATAGTGCCAAATACATCATAGGTAATATTTCCACCTTACCATCAACAGCCATAGGTCTATCTTTAATAGCATGTATTCCTAAAATAGCACTTTGTGGCGGATTAATGATTGGAGTTGACATTAAAGAACCAAATACTCCTCCATTAGTAATGGTAAAATTACCACCTTTCAATTTTTCAATGGTTAATTTTCCATCGCGTCCCTGACTTGCTAATTCTTTAATATTTTTTTCAATATCAGCCATACTAAGGGTATCAGCATCACGCAATACTGGTGTAACTAAACCTCTTGTAGTTGCAACAGCAATACTGATATCAAAATAATTATGATAGACTATATCTGAACCATCAATCGATGCATTAACTTCAGGATAACATTTTAAAGCTTCAATAACAGCTTTTACATAAAAAGACATTAAACCTAAACGTACTCCATATTTTTTTTCAAAATGATCACCATAAGTTTTTCGTAAATCAGAAACAGCTTTCATATTAACTTCATTAAAAGTTGTTAAAGTTGCTGTACTATTTTTTGCATCTAGTAAACGTTCCGCAATACGTTTGCGTAAACGTGTCATTGCTACACGTTTTTCGCATCTAGCAAAAACAGAAGATTCATCAATCATTGAATAATTCTTATCCTCGATATTTATTGATGTTGTTGATTCTTTTTTATTGACATATTTTTCAATATTATCACGAGTTAAACGTCCTTTTTCAGCACTCTCTTTTATAACATCAGAAGGATTTAAATCATGTTCTGCAATTAAACGACGTATTGCTGGCGTTAAAGAAGAATCATTATTATCTTTTTTAATACTAGAAGCATGAGATTTAAATGAACTGGATTTAATATTTTCTGTAGAATCAATTAATTGTACTTGTTTCACTGAGTTCTGAATAGCATCTGTTACATGAATACGACCTAATAGTTGTTTGGAAGAAACTGTAGAACCTTCTTTTTCTAAAATAGATTCAAGAATACCTGAATCAACAGCAGAAACTTCAAGTATCACTTTATCAGTTTCAATTTCTACTAATACCTCATCACGTTTTACATAATCACCTTGTTTCTTATGCCAACATGCAACTGTAGCATCTAAAACTGATTCAGGAAGATCCGGAACAAGAATTTCTATTCTATTCATTTGTTATCCTTTAATTAATTTATTTCTAATGCATCTCTTACTAAAATTTGTTGTTGAGCTTGATGAACAAACGCATAACCTACAGCAGGCGCAGCAGATTCTGCACGTCCTACATATTTTAATGACGCATATTTAGGAATTATTTTACGAATATTAGGCTTAATAAAGCACCATGCTCCTTGATTAAATGGTTCTTCTTGACACCAAACAAAATCATGCACATGTTCATAAGCTTCTAAAGCCTTTTTTAAATCTTTATCAGGAAATGGATATAACTGTTCAATACGTATAATTGCAATATTTTTTTGTTGATTTTGCATACGCTGTTCAAGCAAATCATAATAAACCTTACCTGAACATAAAATAATACGTTGAATATTTTTAACATCTGTAAGATCAATTTCAGTTATTATAGATTGAAATTTACCATTTGCTAATTCTGATAAAACAGAAATTGCACGTGGATGACGTAATAATGATTTAGGTGACATAATAATCAATGGACGTCGCATATTAGAAATTACTTGCCTACGCAAAATATGATAGATTTGTGCTGGAGTTGATGGAATACAAACTTGCATGTTCTCTTCTGCACATAATTGTAGATAACGTTCTAAACGAGCAGAGGAATGTTCAGGACCTTGTCCTTCATATCCATGTGGTAACAATATAACTAAACCACACATACGGCCCCATTTTTGCTCACCAGAACTAATGAATTGATCAATAACTACTTGTGCTACATTTGCAAAATCACCAAATTGAGCTTCCCACATAATTAAAGCTCGTGGTTCTGCTGATGCATAACCATATTCAAAAGCAAGCACCGCTTCTTCTGATAAAACAGAATCCCAAACACCAAATTTTCCTTGATGATCAGATATATTAGAGAGAGGAATATAAACTGAACCATTATTTTGATCATGAACAACGACATGACGATGAAAAAAAGTTCCTCTACTTACATCTTCTCCTGATAAACGAACATTTATTCCTTTATCTAATAATGTAGCATAAGCTAATGTTTCTGCTGCACCCCAATCAAATGATTTTTTTTCGTTTGCCATTTCAAGACGATCATTATAAATTTTTTTAACCCGTGATTGCATAATAATTTTTTCTGGAATATTATTTAAACGTTTTGCTAAATCTTTTAATTCTTCTTTGTTAATGTTTATAGGGTAAACATCATTCCATTGATGATTCAAATAAGGTTTCCAGATTGAGCGCTGTTGATCAATTGGACAATATTCATCAACAACACAATCACCACGATCTAATTTATCACGATAAGCATCCATCATTAACGTTACTTCATTATCACTAATAATATTTTCTGTAATTAATTTTTTTGTATACAATTTACATGTTGTGGGATGTTTTTTAATTTTTGCATACATAATTGGTTGTGTAACACTTGGTTCATCAGCTTCATTATGTCCATATCGACGATAACAAACCAAATCAATCACCACATCACGTTTAAACTTATGACGAAAATCTAATGCTAAACGAGTAATAAAAACAACAGCTTCAGGATCATCGCCATTAACATGAAAAATAGGTGCTTTTGCCATTTTCATGATATCAGTACAAAATTGTGTTGAACGTGCATCTTCAGGATTAGATGTTGTAAAACCTATTTGATTATTAATAACAATTCGTAATGCACCACCAACTTCATAACCTCTAGTTTGAGACATATTCAACATTTCTTGCACTACTCCTTGCCCACTGACCGCTGCATCACCGTGAATAGTAATTGGCAATACAATATCACTATTATTTACAGTAGATAAACGATCACGACGAGCTCGAGCAGAACCCATAATTACTGGATTAATTATTTCTAAATGAGATGGATTAAATGCCAATGACAAATGCACTTCTCTATCTAATATTTTAAAATTAGAAGAAAAACCTTGGTGATATTTCACGTCTCCAGTACCAATAACGAGTTTATTCTTACCAGAAAATTCATCAAATAAATCTTTTGATTTCTTTCCAAATATATTTACTAAAACATTTAATCGACCACGATGAGCCATACCTAATACAATTTCATGAGTACCATGCTGATTAGCATAACGAATTAATTCCTTTAACATCGGGATTAGTGAATCAGCTCCTTCTAAAGAGAAACGTTTAGCACCAGGAAATTTTATTCCAAGATAACGCTCTAACCCTTCAGCAGCAATTAATTCTAATAAAATATCTCTTTTTTCTTTTTTATCAAATTGCTCACTAATTGAAGTGGTCCTTTCAAGATTTTTTTGTATCCATTTTTTTTCTTCAAATGTAGTAACATCCATATATTCTGCACCAATAGAAGTACAATAGATACGTTTCAATGCAATATATAATTCACTTAATGTTATTTTGATTTTTTTAGAACCAAAAGAAACATTAAATATTTTTTTAAAATCAGAATCATTCAAATCATAAAATTCTGGATATAAATCAGGAATAACATTTTTTTTCCATAATCCTAATGGATCAAGACATGCATTTTGATATCCTTTAAGACGAAATGTATTTATTAATTCAAAAACTTTAAGTTGTTTTATATCTACAGGAAATTCAGTTTGAATAATAGTCTGATAACGAATAGGATTTTTTTTAGCTAATAAACGAAAATGTTCACATATTTTTGAGTGAAAACATTCAGGATTTGAATCTGTAGATGGTAATTGATTAAAAACAATTTGCCAATCTTTATTAACAGAATTAGGATTCACTAAGTATTCTTCATACAATTGTTCAATATAAGATTGATTGTCAGCACTTAAAAAACTTAAATTTGACCAATCATTCATTACGCTGTTGTGCATTTTTATCCCTTAAGCCTTTTCAAAAAAAAGTCTATTTTATAAGACTGTATGCTTTATTTATATCGTATTTAACAAGTAAAGATACATTCTGGTATAGAAAATATAAAAATAAATGTTAATTATTTTTTAAATACACTAAATCATATATTAATATTCCTTATTATAAATATTTTTTACAAATAAATATTTTTTACAAATAAATATTTTTTACAAATAGATTTTAACAATTAAAAAAATATGAAAAACATTCTGTTGATATAAAAATATTTTTAATATTTTTTTAAAAAAAAATTGTAAAACTATTTGTAAATTTTTTACCCAAAAAATATTACATGATTCTTTTTTTGATAAGCATTCTTATATTATTATAGTACATCAACATTATTATAAATATAAAAAACATATAAAATATAACATTAATAATATATTTTTATTATTAATATATCGATTATTTTTTAATAGAAAATATTAAAAAATGAGTAATTACCAAACAATTTCAAAAAACATCACTCTTGCGAGTATTTCAAGAAACACTAAATATTTTTTTATTATATGATTTTAATATTTTGATTACAATTATAACAATTTATAAAAAATTATATTTTTATACAAAAATATCGCCCTTTAAAAATTAAAATATAAAATTCATGGTATACTGTATTTAATTCATAATATATTGTATACTAATAAAGTATTTTTATCTCTCTATAAACTGTTCCATTTTAAATTTTTATTTAATTTTTTATAGATATTTTAAAGATATATAAAAATATTTCATAAATCAGTCATTAAATTATATTTAAAATCAATATTTTTTTTATATTTAATAATATAAATTTTTATTTCATACATCTATTTTTTTATTTTAAAATACGAATACAAAAGTGATTACTGTTAGTCATTTACTTATGTTTTACGTTATTTAAATATAATATTTACAAAATATTTATAATATTTTAATTATATATATCAAAACATCAGAAATTCGATAAATATTAATATTTAAAAAAAATGTAATATTTATTAGTTTAAAAACTTACTTGATTAAGAATTAAGCTGGATTAGGTATATCAATAAAACATACAGAAAAATTGTAATCTTTCTGTAACCATTTCCCTAACATTTTAATACCTGATCGCTCTGTTGCATGATGACCTGCAGCATAAAAATGAATACCCATTTCTCTTGCAATATGAATTGTTTGCTCTGAAACTTCTCCAGTGATAAAAGCATCTGCACCTGCTTCTCCTGCTGCTTGAATAAAATTCTGACCACTACCTGTACACCATGCAACAGTACGAATTTCTTTGACTCCATATTTTCTACCAACATACAAAGGTTGACGTTTCAATTTATTACTTAAACGCAGCATTAAATCATCAGGAGTAATAATTTTTAAAAAATGCCCCATTGGTAGTAAGGGTAAAATATATCTGTCAATCTCAACTTCTAGTAATTCTCCAAATTTGACATTGTTACCTATAATTGGATGCACATCTAGCGGCAAATGATAACCGTATAGGTTAATATCATTACAAAGTAATGTTTTTAATCTTTTACGCTTTATATTAACAATAATATCAGATTCATTTTTCCAAAAAAAACCATGATGAACAATAATTGCATCTACAAATAATTTTACTCCTTCATCAAGTAATGCTTGAGATGCAGTAACACCAGTTAATATTTTTTTTACCTCTGATCTACCTTCTACTTGTAGTCCATTCGGTACATAATCTTGATATTTTTCAACATCGAGATACATATTAATTAATTTTTCTAATTCAATATTGTGCATAACCAACTTATTCCATATGTTAGAAATTTTGTTTATTTTTCTAAAAAAAAATTATATCTTTAAAAGATATCTTTTAGGAATAAAAATATATTTAAATTATTATTTTTATAAAATTTCATAAAAAATTCAAAATATATTTTTTATTAAATCAAATATTTAATCACTAATAATTTTATTAACAATTTCAATAGCTTCTTTTTCAATAATCTTAAGATGATTAGCATCACGAAAACTTTCACAATAAATTTTATACGCTTCTTCTGTACCAGACGGACGAACAGTAAACCAACCATAATTAGTGATTACCTTTAGACCACCAATAGAAGCATTATTACCAGATGCTTTAGTTAATATTGTAATAATATTATCACCTGCTAATATTTTTGTAGATAACATTTTAGCAGTTAATTGTTCTAAAGATTTTTTTTGTTCATAATTAGCCTTACATTGAATACGACTATAATTGTATTCACCAAAAGTTGCAGAAAGTTCTTGATAGAGTTGTTGAGGATTCTTGCCAGTAACTGCTGTCATTTCAGCTGCTAAAAGACATAAAATAATACCATCTTTATCTGTTGTCCAAGGTGTTCCATCAAACTTCAAAAAAGAAGCACCGGCACTTTCTTCACCAGCAAAACCATACTTTCCATGATATAAACCATCAACAAACCATTTAAAACCAACCGGGACTTCCACTAATTTACGGCCTAGATTATCCACTACACGATCAATCATTGCACTAGAAACTAATGTCTTACATACTGCAATATCTTTTTTCCATTGTGGACGATGACGAAATAAATAATCTATAGCCACAACTAAATAATGATTAGAATTCATTAATCCTTCTGGCGTTATAATACCATGACGATCATGATCAGGATCATTAGCAAATCCTAAATCAAATTTATTTCTTAAATCCAATAAACCTTTCATCGCCCAATGAGAAGAACAATCCATACGAATAACACCATCATAATCTAAAGGCATGAAACTAAATGTTGGATCAATTTTTTCATTGACTAACTCCAAATTAAGTTCATAATAATCACTAATACGTTTCCAATAATTTATTCCTGCCCCACCTAATGGATCTACACCTATTTTTAATCCTGATTGTTTAATAGCTACCATATCAATAACATCGTTTAAAGCAACTACATAAGGCTCAACAAAATCTTTTTGATGATAATGAGAATCTTTGATTGCTAATGGATAATTAATACGTTGAACACCTACTAATTGATTGCTAATTAATTGATTTGCTCGATGCTCAATTTCTAAAGTAAGTGACTCATCTGCCGGTCCTCCATGCGAAGAATTATATTTTATACCGCCATATTCTGGGGGGTTATGTGAAGATGTTATAAGTATACCATCAGCTTTTTTTTTATGCTTACGATTATAATCTAATATAGCATAAGAAATAGAAGGTGTCGGTGTAAAACCTTGATCTTGTTGAGTAATAACATCAATTTTATTAGCAATCATTACTTCAATTATTGTCATAAAAGCAGGATCCGATAAAGCATGTGTATCTTTTCCAATTAAACAAGATCCAGTAATACCATGTGATCGACGTACTTCTACGATAGCTTGTACGATAGCTAAAATGTGCTCTTCATTAAAACTATGCCGAGATGCAATACCACGATGACCTGATGTACCAAATTTAACAACATGATCAGGATTTTTTTTTTGAGGTTTTAAAAAATAATATTGTTTGATTAATTCTTCAACATTAATTAAATCACTTGGTTGAGCAAATTGTCCAGCGCGTTTATGCATTAATAATAATTTTTCCACAAAATAATATTTTTGTTTTAAAAACAAAATATTTATAACAATTTATCTATAATAAATATTTTATATATAAACAATATCACAAAAATTCTTTATCAAAAAACTTTAAATATTTCATATAAAATATATGAATACTTGATATTCACAAAAGGTATTAATATGATTATTTTTATATTATATATTGTTAATAATATATAAAGTCATAAACAATCAAAGGTTATTTTTAATAATCTAACTAATAACTTTTTTTATAAAAAATCTCATACTAAATTAAATTTTAACTTTATAAATACTTATATACGCGTATATTATCCATACCTTTATTAAAATAAATATCTTAAATAAGATATAATAATTTTAAATTTTTATATTTTTTATGATCAATTAAATTCTCTAACTTATTTTATTCAATTATACCAATTTCTGCAAACTGTTTAATAAATATGTTTTTTCTTAATTTTTACAAAAAAATCAATTATTTTTAAATAAACACTCAAATGAAATTTTCATTATAATTTAACAAAATTAATGTATATACAAACAAAAAAATATACAATATTAATGTATTACTTAAAAATATTTCAATAACTATTTAAAAATATTGCTTCAAATAAACATCAAAATTTATTTTGTCTTCTTTTTCTATTCTTGATTGTTCTATAATTGAAGCATTACGAACATTTACAAAATCTATATCATTTATTATTTCATAAGGTTCATTTTTTAATTCTTGATAATAAATATTAGCTAACTTTAAACCATATGGAATAATACCTTCTTCAATCATAAGAGGTAATAATTGCCCAGAATATGTTAGCTCTGGATTTTCAATCATTAGTATTAATTGAGAACAAATTTCACGATAATAACTATTACCATTGATATCTAATATATCAGCAATTTTTAATAAATCATCAAATAATTTTTTTCCAATTTTTTTTAAAGTACTGATAGATTTACCATAATTAACAGTAATAATTTGTCCAGGTTTACGGCCTTCAAGAATTACTCTATTCCAATTTTTTTGACATCCAGATAACTCCTTTTTATCCATCATAGGTGCATCTGCTAAAACACACCAAATTAAAAATAAATCAAGAAAATACATCTGTGTTTTATTAATACCAATAGCAGTAAATGGATTAATATCCAACGATCGAACTTCAACATATTCAATGCCTCTTTTTAATAAAGCATCTGATGGAGATTCATCACCAATTGGTAATCTTTTTGGACGAATAGGTGTATATAATTCATTTTCAATTTGTAAAATATTTGTATTAAGTTGTAAATATTGTCCATCTTTATTATACATTCCTAATTTTAAGAACTCTTTGGACGGATTGTTAATTGCTTGCTTAAGATTATCCACATAAGTAATCAAGTCATTAAAAGTGATTGTAAAATTATTTTTAGATTGATTAGTATATCCTAAATCACTCATTCTTAATGATGTTGCATAAGGTAAATAATAAGTTCCTTTCAAAGTTTTTTCAAAAGGCAAATGAAGTGTTTTACCATCTAAAAAAGAACCACAAATTGCAGGTGATGCACCAAATAAATATGGAATCACCCATCCAAATCGATAATAATTACGCATCAATCTAAAATAACCATCAGAAATTTTCTTTTTAGCATCTTGAGAATCTTTAATATTTAAAAAAGCCCTCCAAAAGGATAATGGTAAAGAAAAATTATAATGAACACCTGCAATAATCTGCATTAACGATCCATACCGATTTTTCAAGCCCTCTCTATACAAAGTTTTAAAACGACCAATATTTGAAGCACCATATTGCGCCAGTTTAATATTTTTCTGATGCTCTACAAAACAAGGCATACTAATTGGCCAAATTAATTCATTCTCAAGATGAGATATTGTATACCGATGAAGATCTCTTAAAAATCCTAAGACATATTCAATATTATTATTAGCTGGTGTAATAAATTCTAATAAAGCTTCAGCAAAATCAGTTGTAATCCATGGATGAGTTAATGCCTTTCCTAATCCATAAGGATGTAAAGATGTAGCTAATCTTCCTTCTGGTGTAATTCTTAGTGTTTCACGTTCAATTCCTCGACAAAGACCATACAAAACATTAGGATGTGCTTTTAACCATCCTATCGCTTTTGATATATTCGGGATCAAATTGACCTCCCGTTATTCATTTTAGTAATATTTCTTTTTGAAAAATCATTGTGAATCTACACAATCAAAATTTTTACTATTCAGATTAATATATTACATTAATAATTTTTACGATATAAAAATTATTTAATAATATAAAATAGTAAAAAAATTTTTGTAAAAAAATAATTTTTTATTATTTAGTGTTATAACTTGTAAAAAATACAAAAAATCTAAAAGAAATATTTTTTAATATTTAATAATAATTTCTATTAAAAATAATAACATATACTGAACAGTATTAAATATTTTTATATTCTATTTATCAAATAAAAATTGGCAATTTTTATAAATTTAAATAATATTCTTGATTTCTAATAAAAATAGTTAAAATACAGTAAATCTGTAAAGAACTTTTTTTATCATCAATCTCTTAATCGAAAAATATTAAAAATTAGTGAAATATTTTATGCTAAAAATATTTTTTATTATTACTAAAAAATCATATTTTTAAATAGATTTATAAATAAATCATATTTTTATTGTATATTAAAATATGTCTAATTATGAATATAAGGTTCTAATTTGTGTCTTTTAATGATTGTTATTTAAAACTTTTATAAAAGTTATCAACTCTATATTTAAATAATATTTATAAAAATAAAAAGTTTTATTTTTATGCAAAAAAAGTTTTATTTTTATACAAAAAATTGTGTAAGATATAATCTTAAAATTAAGAAAAAACAAATAAAAAATATGAATACAAAATAATGTTGGCATTTATATAAAGAACAAATTTTAAATATTAATTAATATCGATTTTTTATTAAAAATTATATATCAATATATTTATATCAAATATTTATATATTAAATAAATTTATATATTAAATAAAATTTTTTACAAAAAAATGAGATAATAAAAAATTTATTAAAATTTATTTATCATTTATAATCTGTCTAGAGAAATATTTATTTAAAATTTAGCACATATTTAAAACAAAACCCTGTATTAATTATTTTTTATTAACAGGGCTTTATTACATTTTAAGCGCATCCAGAAGGATTCGAACCTCCGACCGCTCGGTTCGTAGCCGAGTACTCTATCCAACTGAGCTATGGATGCATATTGTATTTTATTAAAATCTAATATTGAATAATTGAATAAAAGAAAACCGGTGAGGGAGGGATTCGAACCCTCGATGTAATAATTAACTACATACTCCCTTAGCAGGGGAGCGCCTTCAACCACTCGGCCACCTCACCCATTTAAAATAAAATGTCAATATTTATAATATTTTTACACTTTAAAATAGATATTACTTTTAAAAAATAAAAAGTCAAATAATTTTAAAATTGTTTTAATACTTGAAAGTATATTTACAATCAAAATAACTAAATTAAATATAAAATAAAACAAAATTATTTTTTAATATCAATAATAAACATCAAATTTAAAAATAATAAAAAAATATATTATATAATATAACTAAAATATTTAATTAATTATTTTAATCTTAAATATAAGATAATTAATCCATTATATTAATAATTAAATAAATTTATACTAAATTATTAATTATGTACAATAATTAATATTATATTTTAATTAATTTCTTTTTTAAGAAAAATAACTTAAAACAATTTTTAATTTTTTGCAATATTTTACATTAAATATATAATAATTATAAATTATAACTATAAAGAATACATAAATAAATTTTATTTCATAAAGATTAAAAGATAATCTTATAAAGATCAGAAACCTTGATCTACAAATATCTACAAATATTTTAGAAAAAATTACTGATTATTTTGTTGAGATTTTTCCGCTTGAATTCTTTGATAAATTTCTTCACGATGAACAGAAACTTCTTTTGGTGCATTAACCCCTATACGTACTTGATTACCTTTTACACCTAACACTGTAACTGTTACCTCATCGCCTATCATGAGCGTTTCACCAACTCGACGAGTCAGAATAAGCATTCTTTGCTCCTTGAAATTTTAAAGAGTCGGGTTTAGGTTTCCTTACTATTATTCATTACACCATAAAAACATAAAGCAATGATATTTCACCTAAAGTGTTTAATTAAATATATTTATTTTATATTAAAAATTATATTTTTAATCAGTTTATTTAAAAAAGTTAAAATTACATAATTTTTAATCTATATAAACAACAGTACTTAACTTATAAGCGTAAATTAATCCATTTTTCAACTGCTGCTAATACAGTAGGAAGCGCTGTTATATTAGATCCACAAGATTCAGCTATTTCATAATTACCACCTCCTTTACCTTTTATTTGTTTTGAGATAAACAGAATTAAATCATTGGCTTTTATTTTGATACTCAAATCTTTTGTAACACCAACAATTAAAGTAATTTTGTTGTTATTCGTAGTTGCAAAAACAATAATTGCTGATTTTAATTGATTTTTAAATTCATTAACTAAAATACGTATTTTTTTAACATCAATAATATTTACTTGACTAATTAACAAATTAATGCCTTTAATAATTTTCACTTTTTTTTTCAAATATTCTTTTTCTTTAATTAGTGCTTGTTTTTCAAATACATTTAAAGACATTTTTAATTTTTTTATTGTATCTAAAATAACTTTAAATTTTATAATTATATTCTTTTTATCACATTTTAAAACTTCACAAATATCAATTAACAGATTATTTTCTCGATGAACATAATCTATTGCAACTTGACCTGTTATTGCTTCTATTCTACGCACACCAGCAGCCATACCACATTCACTCTTAATGCGAAATAATCCAATATCGCCAGCACGAACCACATGTGTGCCAACACATAACTCACTAGAAAAATCCCCTATACTCAATACACGCACCTCTTTATCATATTGCTTATTTAAAAACATGATAACACCGTTTTTTTTTGCGTCATTTATGTTCATTAATGTTTTCATAATAAGATGATTTTTACGGATTTGATAATTTACAAGATCTTCAATTTTATTTATTTCTGATAAGTTTAATGCTTTAAAATGTGAAAAATCAAACCGCAAATATTTATTATTGACTAAAGATCCTTTTTGAATAACATGATCTCCTAATACAATACGCAAAGCTGCATTTAATAAATGAGTTGCTGAATGATTCATTTGAATTGCACAACGATGTGTAACATTGATTTGTGCATTGATTAGCTGATTAACACTTATTAAACCAGAATTTAACTTACCAATATGTCCAATTGCTTTAGCATATTTTTGTGTATCAGTTACAAGAAATTTACAATCCTTATTTTCCAATATTCCTATATCACCAATTTGTCCACCTGATTCAGGATAAAAAACTGTTTTATCAAGAAAAATAATTCCTTCTTGATCTTTATTTAATACATTGACAAACTCACCATTACAAAAAATAGCTTTTACTATGGCATTTGTTTTATTATTTTCATAACCTAAAAAGTGACTATCAAAATCTACTTTAATTATATTATCATCAGCAAGAAAATTATTACACTCTCTTGCTTGAAACCTTTGTTTTTCTAAAAAAATATTAAAACCTAATTTATCAAATTTAATATTACGTTCACAACAAACATCATCAATTAAATCAAATGGAATACCATAAGTATCATAAAGACGAAATGCTATTTTTCCGGATAAAATATTATTATTTAATTTAGATAATTCATTATCTAACAACTGTAACCCACGTATTAAAGTTTTATGGAACTGTTCTTCTTCATTTTTTAAAATTATTTCGATAGTATTTTTTTTGTTTTTTAATTCATGGGATATTGCACTCATAATTTTAATTAAAGGTTTAACTAATTTATAAAAAAAACTCTTTTTAACTCCTAATTTATATCCATGAAGAACTGCTCTGCGAATAATACGACGTAATACATAACCACTTCCTTCATTAGAAGGAAATACACCATCGCTAATTAAAAAAACACTTGATCGAATATGATCTGCAATTATTAACAATGATTTATTATACAAATCTGAAAAATCTATTATTTCAGCAATATAGGAAATTAATTGACGAAATAAATCAATTTGATAATTTGAATTAACAGATTGTAATACAGAAACAATACGTTCAAGCCCCATTCCTGTATCAACAGCATGATTTGGCAACATTGTAAGATTTCCATCAGCATGACGATTATATTCCATAAAAACAATATTCCAAATTTCAATATAACGATCGCCGATATTCTGCTTTGAATTAGGAGGACTACCAAAAATATGTTCACCATAATCATAAAATATTTCAGTGCAAGGACCACAAGGTCCAATATCTCCCATTTGCCAAAAATTAGAAGAAGAATAAGGTATGCCTTGAATATCACCTATCCGAATAATACGTTTTGATGAAATACCAATTTCTTTATGCCAAATATTGTAAGATTCATCATCGGAATTATGAACAGTAATCCAAAATCTTTCTTCTGGCAAATCAAACCATTTCTTACTGGTAAGCAACTCCCAAGCATATTTTATTGCATCTTTTTTAAAATAATCACCAAAGCTGAAATTTCCTAACATTTCAAAAAATGTGTGATGACGATTAGTATAACCAACATTTTCCAAATCATTATGTTTACCTCCAGCTCGAACACAACGTTGTGCTGTAGCTACTTTAGAGTAGTTAATTTTTTCTAATCCTAGAAAGACATTTTTAAATTGATTCATTCCTGCATTAGTAAAAAATAACGTGGGATCATTATTTGGAACTAACGAACTGCTAGGTACAATTTTATGCCCCTTGTTACAAAAAAAATCGAGAAACGCTTGACGGATCTCATTTGTACTTTTACTACTCATAATTATCCTAAAATCAAGCCAAAAACAAATAAATACACTATTTTAAGAATATAAAGCAATTTTATTGTATATCAATAAAAGAATTTTAACAGTATATCCAAAAACCTGAAAATTTTTATATTTTTCAAAAAGCAAATTGATATTTTAAAAATTAATAAATAATTAATATCAATAATCATATGTTAATCTTTAGATACATTACAAAATTAATTTTATTGATATCTTTATAGAACTTTATAATAAAAAAAATTATATTGTATATATAGCATTTTATCATATGGATATTATTTTATTTTTTATACAGAAATCAAAAATTTCTATCTTTAAAAGCTAAAAATAATATCCACTAGATACTTTATGTAATTTGATTACACAAATATGATAATTTTTATTTATATATAATGTATAAGATGAATTAAAATGATTTTGAAGAATATGATTCTAACATAATTTTTTAAAAAAATTATTAAATATATTAATTCAATAATAACAATTTATTATATATAATAATAAAAAATAATTTTTATATTTTCTCAATTATTTTAATCGGTATAAAACCGAATAATATATTTGTAAATCATAAAAAATATATTAAAAATCATGAAACTTACCTCATTTTCATATAAAAATATGACTAATTATTATATAATTATTAAAATATTGTAATAAAATAAATTATACAAATATTTCACAAAATAAAAATTTTTATTTTTATAAAAAAAAGAAAAAATTTCAAATTTTATAATATTTCTAATTATAAAAAATCAAATGTTATATATATTACTTATAAAAGGTATAAATTTTAAATTATAATTAATTAATGTATATATATACCATAAAATTTTTCATAAAAACTAATGAAGATTCATTAATAAAACAAAAATTGTATAATTTTTTAAAAAAAATTAAATTTTTAATCATTTTTCTCAAAATTTTTTTACATCATATAAATCACAGCTATAATTATTAATTATTAATTATAATATTTATACATGTTTTAATAATTGCTAATATCAATTATATAATTTATTGTTTTTTATAAAATAATTAAATAATACAAAAATATTTAAATATTTTTTTAAAAAAAATAATGTTTTTTAAAATATGTTTTATAAGTATTTCAATAAAAAATCTGTAAAAAATAATAAAACGGTATGATATTTATTATATTATAAAAAAAGTAAATTGGACACACATCAGATATCGAATTGTTTTTTTATTTCTTTTATTAAAGTTTCAAGTGAAAAAATCACGGCTTGACGCCGTATTTGTAAACGATTTCCTTCAAAATAACAACAATATGTCATTACTTGATTATTCAAGAAATTTTTACTAGAAAAAGCAAACCAAACTGTACCAATCGGTTGTAAATCAGTGGCACCATTTGGACCAGCAATACCACTAACTGCAAGTGCAAAATCGGCATTTGCTAATATCAATGCTTTTTTTGCCATATCTATTACAACTTGTTCACTGACAGCACCATATTTACTTAAAATTGTTTGATCAATACCTAATATATCATGCTTAGCTTTATCACTATAAGTAATAAAAGCTTTTTGAAAATAAGAAGAACTTCCTGCAACATCAGTAATAACTTTGCTTATCCATCCTCCTGTACATGATTCTACTAAAGTTATTATTTTACGTGTTTTTTTAAGATTATCACCCAAATCTTTACTTAATTTATAAAATAATTGTTCGGTATTCATGAAAAATATTTCCTTTTTAAAAATATTTTCTGTTGATTATTATCAAATTTTTATGATTTCTAGATTAAAGCATAAAAATTATAAAAAACAAAAATATATTTAAAAAATAAAAAAAAATCACAATGTTTGTTTTATCCCATACACTTCTTTAAATAAAAGTTTATCATCTTTTAATATTTTTTTATCATTAATTATTAAAATAAGCAATATATAAAATCTTAAACAAAATACTTTTTAAAATATATTTCTTAATTTAAATTTTTTTTAAAAAATCTATTTTTTATGAGATAATTAAAAAATTTCTAAAAATCTTAAAATGTCATATCATATTTTAATGCTCAATTTATTATAGATGATACTTATAAATCTGTAACAAATTTCTACAAAACATAAAAATTAGAATTAATTAAATATAATTATTATCTATTCATATTAAATAAATAATATTATATATATTTTTTTTTCATTTCTTTTTCTATGATTTGAATTAAAATATGTATCACTTTAATATGCATTTCTTGAATTCGATCAGCATACCCAAAATGAGGTATCCGAATTTCAAGATCAGTTATTTTTGCAATTTTTCCACCATTATTACCTGTCAATGAAATAATTTTCATCTTTTTAGCACGCGCAGCTTCTATAGCATAAATAATATTTCTAGAATTACCAGATGTTGAAATTGTAAATAATATATCGCCTTCCTTACCAACTGTCTCTACATAACGAGAAAAAACATAATGATAACCAAAATCATTAGCAACACAAGATAAATAACTAGCATCTGCAATTGCAATAGCAGGATAACCTGGACGATTTTCACGATATCGTCCAGTTAATTCTTCTGCAAAATGCATTGCATCACAATGAGAGCCACCATTTCCACAAGATAATACTTTTCCTCCTGATTTAAAAGATAAAGATAACATAATTGCTGCTTCTTCAATCAATTTAATATTTTTTTTAGTATTTAAAAAATTTTTTAATGTAATACTAGCTTCTTCTAATTCAAGAGAAATAAGATTTTGATACATTTTTTAATTCCTACAAAATATGTTTAGTACTTTTAAAATCAAAAAATAAAATTCTAGATATATAATAATATTTTATAATTTTTAAAAGGTTAAAAACATTATAAATATCCAAAAATATATGACATACCAAAATATTTTTTGATAAAGTATAAAACACGATCATCAAAAAAAATCTTAAAAATAATATAGCATATTTTGTAATATTACATATTTAAAACAATATTTTTCAATTTTTATCAAAAAACTATTTTTTAATAGTAATTATTTTTTATATTAAATAATATATTTTAATATATAAATTTTACAAATAACTAATGTAAGTATGATATACATAATATAAATAAAATCTTTCTAATTATTACTTATATGAATAAATACCATTAACTAAGTGGTTTATTTTAATTACAATCTTTTAAATAATTGATCATTTTATAAATAATCTTAAAAAACAAAAAACTAAAATCAAAAAAATATAAACAAAATTTGAAACACAATATTAAAAAATATTTTATTTTTTAGTATTTCTTTTGTAATTTATATTTTTCAATAAAAATTTTTTGTCAAAATAATTTAAAACATAAGAATATCAAAAAAAATTATTTTAAATAATACAGCAATAAATAAAAACAATCATTTTAAAATATCAAAAAAAATAAAAAAACAAATTTTATTTTATAAATATTTATAAAATAAAAAATTACTAATACAATATAATATATATTTTTTTATAGATATGTTTTAAAAAAAAAGTATATTATCTTTGTATTATTTAAATATTTAAATTTTTTTTATTCTTTAAAACATAAAATTTAATATAAAAGCAATAAAATAAAATATATACTAATATCAAATCTTTGATTTAATAATAATAAAAATACTTACATAATTATTTATAAATATTTTTTTATCTATCTTTATTTTTTAATATACCTTAAAGAGTGGTATAAAAAATAACATAAATATGTATAAATAATTAAAATTAATTTACAGATATAACCTTTATTAATAAAATTATATTTTTATCTACTATACATTTTCATTCAATAAACCGAAATTGCAATTGAAGCACAAAATATCCACAATAGTCATTATTAATAAATGAATTATAATTATTACTTTTATTCTTTCTATGCATTAAGGATATAAAATGATTAAATTAGGTATAATTATGAATGCAATTGCAAATATAAACATAAAAAAAGATAGTAGTTTTGCGATGTTATTAGAAGCACAACGTCGTAAATATGAAATTTACTACATGGAAATAAACGATTTATATTTATTAAATGGTGAAGCATATGCATATACAAAAAAAATCAAAAAAATTCAAGAAAATCCTAAAAAATGGTATCAATTTGGAAAAACAAAAAATATTGCACTTAAAAAATTAAATATTATTTTAATGCGACAAGACCCTCCATTTAATACTGAATATATTTATGCTACTTATATTCTTGAAAGAGCAGAAGAAAAAGGTACTTTAATTATTAATAAACCACAAAGTCTTCGAGATTGTAATGAAAAAATTTTTGCATTATGGTTTTCTAAATTAACCCCTAAAACATTAGTCACAAGAAGCAAAAAACAACTATATGCATTTTATAAAAAATATCAAGATATTATCTTGAAACCACTAGATAAAATGGGAGGAGATTCTGTTTTTCGCATACAAAAAAATGATCCTAATATTAATGTCATCATAGAAACATTAATCAAAAATGAAGAACATTTTTGTATGGCTCAAAAATTTTTACCTGAAATTAAAAAAGGTGATAAACGCGTATTAATGATAGATGGCGAACCAATTCCTTATTGTTTAGCTAGAATTCCACCTCAAGGAGAAATAAGAGGAAATTTAGCAATTGGAGGATATGGTGAAGTAAGAAAATTAACAAAAAATGATTGGAAAATTGCAAAAAGTGTTTCATATATTTTAAAAGAAAAAAAATTAATATTTGTCGGATTAGATATTATTGGTGATCGTTTAACTGAAATTAATGTTACTAGTCCAACATGTATAAGAGAGATTCAACTAGCATTACCGAATATATCTATTACTAGTATTTTATTTGATGCAATAGAAAAAAGATTAACTATAAAAAATACATAGATTATATTTTATAATATTGCAAAATATAAATATCGTATAAAATTAAATCCTGTGATAAAATTTATATATTCTTAGTTATATTTTATTAATTATTTTACCCTTAATTCAGGCATATATCATTGATCTAATTAAGTCAAATAAGTTTAATAATATGAATTTACAAAATCACTTTCTCATTGCAATGCCAAAATTATTAGATCCGTATTTTCAAAAATCGGTGATTTATATTTGTGAACATAATGAAAAAGGTACTATAGGTCTTGTTATAAACAGACAAATAAAATGTATTTCAATTAATAAAATTTTAAAAAATTTAAACATTAAAACAAAAGAAAACAATCAAATAAGTAACTTTAAACAACCAATTTTTTCTGGTGGTCCAATTGCAGAAGTTCATGGTTTTATTTTACATTCCCCCCATCATAGATTTAATTCTACTTTACAGCTTTCTGATGAAATCATGATCACAACATCAAAAGATATTCTTCAAACATTAGGTACTACAAACCAACCAAAACAAACACTTATTGCTTTAGGATATTCAAGCTGGAAAAAAGGACAACTTGAAAAAGAAATGATGGAAAACAATTGGTTAACAGCAAAAGCAAATAGCCATATAATTTTTCATACTCCAATTTCAGAACGTTGGAAAAAAGCAGCTGCTTTAATTGGTATTGATATTTCTAATATTTCAAATCAAGTAGGTCATTCATAATGAAAAATAGTCGAACAATTATCGCTTTTGATTTTGGTACAATTAGTATGGGTATTGCTGTTGGACAGGAAATAATAGCAATCGCTCATCCTCTGACTACATTAAAAACAAAATGGGGGCAGCCAAACTGGTTAGATATAAAAAAAATATTACAAGAATGGGAACCTAAACTTGCTGTTGTTGGACTTCCTCTTAATATGGATGGCACAGAACAACCAATAAGTAAGCAAGCACGCAAATTTGCTAAATTTTTACATCTACGTTTTAATATTCAAGTTATACTATATGATGAACGCTTAACAACAAAAGAAGCTCGTACTTATCTTTTTAAGAATGGTGGTTACAAAGCATTAAAAAAAACTAAAATTGATGCTATTTCTGCTGTTATTATTTTAGAAAATTGGTTAGAAAACTCTTTAATTAAAAATAAATTAACAACAAAATAACATCTTATTATATAAATATCATCAAAATAAAATTTGATTGATTTATTCTTATAACAAAACATGAATATGAATATAATTCAAAAAAATATAATTAATATAAAACACCAAATCATAGAAACTGCTAAAAAATATCATCGTCTTCCAGAAGATATTCAGTTACTAGCTGTTACTAAAAAAAAATCATGTTATGATATTCAAAATGCTATTTATGCAGGTCAATATAAATTCGGTGAAAATTATGCACAAGAAGGAATAAAAAAAATTTTTTATTTTAAAAATCAATATAATTTAGAATGGCATTTTATAGGAACTGTGCAGACTAATAAAACTAAATTAGTAGCAAAATATTTTGATTGGTGTCATACTATTGATAAATTTACAATCGCTGAACGTTTAAACAAGCAACGCCCTTTTGATAAAAAACCATTAAATGTACTTATACAAATCAACATTACCAATGAAATCAGTAAATCAGGTGTTATGGCAAATAATGTATATACATTAGCAAATAAAATTTTTTTACTACCAAAATTAAAATTACGTGGTTTAATGGCAATTTTTTTTTCTAATACAGAAAGCATGAAACAAGTATCACTTTTTTATACTATAGAAAAAATGTTTCAGGAACTAAAAAAAAGATATCCAAATATTGATACACTTTCAATAGGTATGACAAATGATTTTGATATTGCTATCGCTTTTGGTTCAACATTATTAAGAATTGGTCAGGCTATTTTTGGTGATCGATAAATTTTATGTGTGCTATAAAATAAAAACATCAAAAATAAACATTTGGATTTATTTTCATAAGTTTAATTTAAAAATAATTTAATATAAATACAAAATAATATTTTTATGCATAAATTTTAATTTTTACTAAAAGATTTATTTTATAAAATATTTCTAAAAAATATTATAATATTTTAAAATAATATGATATATGTAAAAATTACAAAAATATTTCTATTAACTATTAAACTTATTAAAAATTAATTACAAGTAATTATATTAAAAAAATAAGATATTTATGTCTTTTGATTTTTATAATATAAAAATATAATGATCAACATTATTAATTTTAAATATTTTTAAAAAACTATTTCATATTCATACGATTGTTATTGTATCTAAAAAATAATTAATGTTAAATATATAGATTTACAAAAAAATATCGATTTATACAATATTGATTTATATTAATAAATCTCAAAATTTTTAAAAAATGATCAAAAATCATAATGATAATCAAACATAACATATTTTTAAAAAAAATATATCAAAAATTTCAGGTAATTTCACATAATAAATCTTTATTAATTACTAAAACAGAATAAAATATTTGCTTTTACTGTTTTCTAGAAATTAAAAAACATTTTTTTGATCACAAGGTAATCAAAAATGCAATTTTTAAGTTTTATTATACCAACCATTATTCAACTATATATCATTATATTAATTCTAAGAATCTGGATGCAATGGGTAAAATCTGATTTTTATAATCCATTTGTACAATTTGTGATTAAAAGTACTCAACCAATTATAGGTCGAGTAAATCATTTTATTCCCTCTATTCGTTCTATTGATACAGCAAGTTTATTAGTAGCTTATATTATTACATTAAGTAATATTCTTTTTATTATGTGGGCAACTAACTCTCTGAGTTTAATAAGTATTACCTTATTACCTATTAGCATCATACAATTATTTAATTATATCGGAAAATTAATTTTTTGGTTAATATTAATTCGATCTCTTCTTACTTGGATTAATCAAGGAAATCATCCTATTGATTATATGCTTATTGAATTGACAGAACCTTTAATTATACCTATTCGTCGTATGATTCCTCCTTTTTTTGGATTAGATTTCTCATCAATGATAATCATATTAATTTTAATAGCCTTAAATTATTTACGTTTAGATATTTTACTATTTCTTGATGAAAAACTTACCAATACACTCTATTCTATGGGTTATTTAATGTAATAAAAATCAATTTTTATATCAAAAATTAGCACATAAAAACAAAAAAATATTTTGAACTTTATTTAAGATAATTTTCTTCTTGGTAGTAATTTAAAGAATATATTAATATATGAACCTCTGAAATGTACCAAATTTTTCTTTGTAAAAATTTAAAAAATAATATTTTGTAATAAAAAATCACAAGAAATTATTTTTATAATATTTATTATTAATATAGTATATTTTTTAATAAAAAATTAAAATAATAGGAGTACTCCTTTCTTAATAAAGAAATGAAGTTTTCTGATTGATAGATAACAAAATATTTTTATATATAACCAAAAATATTTTTTTATAAAAAAGATTAAAATTAAAATAATTTAATGAATTTAAGATTTTTTTATAAAAGAAAATATATTTATATCCATAAAATTAATTCATAACATTATGTGATCGCTATATGTGTAATTTATTAAAAAACTTATTTACTATTTTAAAAATTATACAAAAAATAAAATAAATATGTTTTTTAGCAAAATTAGGAAAAAATTATTTTTTTATAAAAAATAATTTTTATATTTTAAAAAAAACATATTAAATTTTTCGTAGCAAAAACAGTAATTTACACCTCATTTTTTTATTTATATTTTGATAATTTTATAATTATTTATCTATTTTTTGCATATAATTCAAAAAATGAAAAAATTGATTGCATAATAATATTGGACCATCTTCTTTAAAAAAACTGTTATATTTATATTTATTATTAAATCAGATATACATTATTATGAATAATACAATATATATTATGCAATATAAAAATTATAAATTCATATGCCCGGAGGAGGTATTGAACCACCGACACAAGGATTTTCAGTCCTCTGCTCTACCAACTGAGCTATCCGGGCAATTGATATATTAAACCTGATTATAGTATCTTCGTCAATTAAATTTATTCAATAAAAAAAGTTATAAAACAATCCTTAAAAATAAAACAATACATAAAAAATCTTCAAAGAAATATAATACAACTTCTTTTTTGGATAATCTAGTCAATTAAAATTTTAATTGATTTCTTTAAAATAATTTCTTTGAATATTATTTACTTTTATTAAATAATGACGCGCTTGAATAAGCGGATGTTTTGTTACTAATATATGATAAACATCCCTTGGTCGCATTTGATTAATAATTTTTAGTGCTTGTTTTTTATTATTATGAAATACCTTTAATAAACTACCAATTCCCCCATTGTAAGCAGTAATAAGTGCATAACGACGTGATGTAATATTACTAATTTTTGATAAATATGTATTTTGTAATAATGATAAATAAGCAGTTCCTACATCAATATTATAAGCAGGATCTAATAAATCATTTCTATTTGGTATACCAGTTTTTCCTTGTACACGAAAAACATCTCGACCTGCACTATTTTGCATTATTTGCATTAAACCTAAGGCGTCAGCATGACTGATAGCATAAGGATCAAAACTAGATTCTATTTGCATAATAGACAAAATAAGAGACATATCAATACCATATTTTTCTGCTGCTTGTCGAATATACGGCAAATACTTTTGAGCTCGTTGATCAAAATTATTGGGTATTAATTTAATAGTAATTGACCAAATAATATTAAATCTCGATCGACGCTTTTTTAATTTATATTGCAATAGTGAATAGTCAAGGTTTTTTTTGATATTACAAACTGATTTAATATTTTTATATTTATCGTCAAAATCTTGTGAAGATAAATAATAATTTTTAGCACATCCTTCGAGTTTAAAATGACTATTAACAAACTTTAGTTTATTATTAACAAGTAAACTCGAAAAAAATGCTTTTTTTAAAAATTTATGAGGTTCAGTATTAATAATAGTTTCAATTGTAAAATTTCCAATATCAAAATTAATATGAGCACGAGTTTGATAATGATCAATATATTCAACATAATCTTGTGGTCCAACAATCAAAAGCTCATCTATTCCCCAAATACTTTCAATATTATATACAAGTTGCTGCACTAAAATATCTAATCCATTAGTATTTCTGATAGTTTCCGAATTTGTCAAAAGAATTTCTTTTTTTGAAGTACAAGCAGGTAAACCTTGAATTACAAAAAAAAGAAGTATCAATTTTTTTATATTATTTATAATTTTTATCAACTTTATGTTTATTTTATTATTTATTATATAAAATTTGATCAAAATTATGATATTTACATCGATAATAACAGATCAAATCAAAAATTTATCTTTAGCATTTTTAGCATTTAAATATTATCTTCAAAAAAAAATTTAATCATCTCTCTTTCTAAAAACTTTCTATCTTCAATATTCATTGAATTAAGTTTTTTTTCATTAATAAATATAGTTTGTTTATTCATCCATTGTTTCCATGCTTCTTTAGATATTTCATTAAAAATACGCTTACCTATTTCACCTGGATAACATTGAAAATCTAAACCTTCAGCTTCACACTTTAAAAAAGTACAAAAAATCATTCTACTCATAAAATTTTCCATAAAAATAAAAAATTAATCACTTAATTGTTGTAACAACCTTTTAACAGGAGCTGATAATCCAATTTTACAGTTTTGTTGTAAATTATACCACAATCCTTTCATTTTTTTTTTAATTACATTCAAAGAAGATGGGAATTGATTAATAGTTATTAATATTGGTGTAATATTTAAATGCAAATGTGTGAGATTATGACGAAAAGACATTAATTCCTCTATTTTCTCATATTGAATACCTGATTTATTAAGCCAAATATTTAGTATATTAAATGATTGAAATTCTGGAAAGACAAATAAACCTGTCCAAATTCCAGGATAAATTCTTTTTTCTAGCCAAAAGAACTTTTTATACTGCAAAATTAAAAACCAAATATTTTTTTCAAAAATATTATTTTTTGATTTTTTAGATGGAAAATTTTTCCAACAATTATTCTTAAAAGCATAACAACCTTCTTGAACAGGACAAATAAGACATTTAGGTTCATTTCGAGTACAAATAATAGCACCTAAATCCATCATCCCTTGATTAAAATATTGATTATCATGTTTGGGGGTTAATATACTAATTATATTCCATAATTGATTTTCAATATTTTTTTTACCTGGCCAACCTTTTATACCATAATACCGAGTTAAAACACGTTTTACATTACAATCTAAGATTGGAAAATTTTGATTTTGTGATAATGATAAAATTGCACCAGCTGTAGACCGCCCAATCCCAGGAAGTGATATTACTTCTTCAAATTTATATGGGAAATTTCCATCATATTTTATAAGAATTTCTTTTGCTGCTTTATGTAAATTAAGTGCTCTAGTATAATAACCAAGACCACTCCACAATGATAATATTTCATCCTGAGATGCATTTGCTAAAGAAAAAATATCAGGAATATAATGAATAAATTTTTTAAAATACGGAATTACTGTACTAACTTGTGTTTGTTGAAGCATCACTTCAGATAACCAAATATGATAAATTGATTTTTTTTGTTGCCAAGGCAGTGTTTTACGACCAAACCGATGGTACCATTTAAATATAGCATTAGAAAATTGTAATTCATTCATATAAAAGTATATTATTAACCTTAATTTTTAATGAAAATAATATTCATATATTTATGTTATTTTAAATATTGATATTTACATTTTTTTCTACAATATAATATTATCTTTACAAAAAATAAATACTATTAACAAAAATACTTTTTATACTAATTTTATATCTTAATAAAGTAGAAGAAATTACTAATATATTATTTATTATTACTTAACATCATTTTAAGAAGCATGACAAAGAATATTTTTACTGAAAACATCAATACAAAAAAAAAAATAAAACATAGAATACGTAGTTTTGTGCGTCGTCAAAGCAGATTAACTAATAATCAAAGACATGCATTAGAAATTTTATGGCCTCAAATTGGATTAAATTTTTTTTCACAACCCTTAGTATTTTCTAAAATATTTGGAAATCGCGCTCCAGTAATTATGGATATCGGATTTGGCATGGGAATTGAATTAGTGACAATGGCAAAAAAAAATCCAAACAAAAACTTTTTAGGAATAGAAGTGTACAAACCAGGTATCGGAGCTTGTCTGATAGCAGCTACAGAAATGCAAATTACTAATTTACGTATTATGTATTATGATGCAGTAGAAATATTAGAAAAAATGTTAACAAATAATACATTAAATATGATACAACTTTTTTTTCCTGATCCATGGCCTAAAAAAAAACATCAAAAACGTAGAATTATACAAAAAAATACTGCTAAACTTATATTAGATAAATTAGAAATAGGAGGTATATTACATATAACGACAGATTGTCAATCGTATGCAGAACATATATTAAAGATTATCACTGAAATTCATGGTTACAAAAATTTATCAACAACAGATAATTATATCGAAAGACCACATTCACGACCTTTTACTAAATTTGAAAAACGTGGAAAAAAACTAGGAAATACTATCTTTGATATTATGTTCAAAAAAATAAAATAATAAAAAATATATAAATATTATTTAAGCACATATTTTTAATTATAAAAAAAATCTCTTTCAAGACAGAAACTAAAATGGTAACAAACAATTATTTGTTATTTATTATTTTTCAAAAAAAAATTCAGAATTTGAATTTTAATAAAAACTTATCTTTTTAAAAAGTAAAAACTAGTTCTTTTCTTAAAAAGAATTATTAAAAATAATAAATAATATTAATCAATATACTCCAATCCGTTAATATATGGACGTAAAACTTTTGGTATTTCAATACGACCATCATTTGTTTGATAATTTTCCATCACAGCAACTAATGTACGACCAACAGCTAAAGCAGAACCATTTAATGTATGAACGAACTGTGTTTTTTTATTATCTTTATGACGACGAAAACGTGCCTTCATACGACGTGCTTGAAAATCCCATGTATTAGAACAAGAAGAAATTTCCCTATAAGTATTTTGTGATGGTAACCATACTTCTAAATCATAAGTTTTACAAGAAGAAAATCCCATATCTCCACTACATAAAATCATTTTACGATAAGGTAATTTTAAAAGCTGTAATACTTTTTCTGCATGTCCTGTTAACTCTTCTAGTGCTTCCATTGATTTTTCTGGCTCTACTATTTGTACTAATTCCACTTTATCAAATTGATGCATGCGAATTAAACCGCGAGTATCACGTCCATAAGAACCAGCCTCTAATCGAAAACAAGGTGTATGTGCTGTCAAGCGAATAGGCAAAATATCTGCTGTTAAAATTTCATCTCGCACTAAATTAGTTAAAGGTACTTCAGCAGTGGGTATCAAAGTATATTCCTGATTTGATAATTGTTCTGTTAAGAATTTAATATGGAAAAGATCTCTACCAAATTTCGGTAATTGACCAGTACCGTACAGTGTATTCTCATTTACCAGATAAGGAACATAAGTTTCTATATAACCATGCTGCTCGATATGTAAATCTAACATAAATTGGGATAAGGCTCGATGCAAACGTGCTATTTTACCTTTCATAACCACAAAACGAGAACCTGCAATTTTAACTCCTAAAGAAAAATCTAAACCATCTATTAATTCACCTAATGTAACATGATCTTTAACAGAAAAGGCATATTTTTTAAACTCCCCCCACCGACTTATTTCAACATTATTTTTTTCATTTTTACCTTCTGGTACACTATCATCTGGTAAATTAGGTAAACTTAAGGTAATATCAAGAATATCATGCTGTAATTGAGTTAACTTATTTTTAAGAAAATCCAGTTTTTTATTTAAAACATGAATTTCTTTAGTTTTACTTGTAATAGTTTTATATCTTATTTTTTCTTCAGCAATTTTTCTAGAACGATAATTTCTTTCTGCTTGCAAATTTTCTTTTTCAATTTGCATTTTTTTGCGTTTTTTTTCTAATTGACGTAATTTATTGACATCAAAAATAAATCCTCTACGAGCTAATTTTTTAGCGATCATATCTAACTCTGCACGAAGCAAATGGGGATCTAACATATTTATCCTATATACTACTAATGATGATTTAATAATAATATACCAAAACATAAAAAATAAATAATGCTGAACAAATTTTCATTCCTAACAAAAAAATCCATAAATAATTCTTTATCGAGTAATGATTTATAAAAAATAATTTTTATATATTTAATTTATATTTTAATTTCCATTAAAATACATTATAAAGAAGAAAAGAAAAATAAAGAATCACATGCTATTTTATATCATTCTCATGATACTAAAAATTTATTTATTAGATATATGTTAAAAAATATTTATGATGTTTTACAATTCAACACAAAGTTATAATATTATTGAACATATTTTTCACAATTATTATGAGTAATACAATCACATAAAGAAAGTTACAAAAAAAAATCAAAAAATTACATAAATATTTGCAAGAAAAATTATAAAAATAAAAAAATGATAATTTAACTACAATTTTAACTAGTATCAAATTTTTTTTGATTTTAAAAACTACTTCATAATAGAAAATTATTTTTTTTAAAAAATAAAAATACATTTTGAAAAAAAATTTTAGAAATCTTATTAAAAATATCATTCTTAAAATTATTTCAATAAAAATAAATCTATATAACTTTTTCTCAAAATTAAAGAAAAATATTTTTATATACAATTTAAAAAATCATGTAAAAATTTTAATAAGTTTTGTCAAATATTCTATTCAAAAATATTGCATTTTCAATCATTGCTTAAAAAATTTTTCAGCGCATCACATCATTTATAATAAAAATTATATAATTGATATATTATAAGTATAGATTTTTACAGATTAAAAATAATTCGTATTATTATAATGCGATCAGTAAAATACTGCATATAAATTACAAACATTGATATGTATTATATTTTTAATATAAATATTTAAATAAAAAATATAAATAATTATAAAAAATATAAAAAATTTTTAAGATTATCTATAAAATATTTCTATATTAATTTATAATTCTAAATTACTTTAACTAATTTATTTTCTAATCTTCTAATTTTACGTATTGCATATGATAACGTAATTAAAGTCTTAACATAAAAAACTCCAGTAAGAAAAAAACCTAAAATAAATCCAATACAAAAAATAGTTGCTAATAATGTCAATACTGAATAATTACCTTTATCGATTAAATAATTAAATGTCACGATCTGATTTTCATTTAATAAAACTATTACAGAAATAATAGATATTGCTATAAAAAGCAAAAAAATTATAAAATACTTCACATTTTTCCTATTATTGTTATATTACACTAAAGATTTAAAGTTATTTTTAAAAAAATTTTAAAACATAATAAAAAAAATATAAAAAAAAGTAAATTTTTATTTTTAAAATATTTTTATCTCAATAACAAAAGTAATTATTCAAAAAATTACATAAAAAATTACACAATATAAAAACATATCTTTTATATTGTTTTTCATCCTAACTTTATCAAGTATATAAAAACAAAACTTAATGATAATATTACATTAATTCTAAAATTAATTCTAAAATAACATTAAAAAATAAATTCTATACAAAATCAAACCTTATATACTCTAAAATAGAGTATTTAAAAAATAACTTAATCTTTATCTAATTAAACAATTTATCTAATTAAACAAAAATATCTTTAAAAAAAATCTATTCAATATTTTTTGTAGTAATTTTTAATAAAATATATTTTTTTCTTCTAAAAACATCTACTAATCTAGTAAAATATATCAGAAGATATAAACATATATATATATTTAACATGTTAAAAAATAATTTTAAATTTATAAAAAAGAGGTTTTAATTTATGATCTATAATACAATGCATATCAAACGTATAGCTGAAGCAAAATTACCAACACTATTCGGAGATTTTTTACTTGTTGGTTTTGAGGAAATAACAAATGGAAATAATCATATAGCACTTATTTATGGAAACATTTCAAGCAAGAAACCTGTTTTATCTCGCATACATTCAGAGTGCCTAACCGGAGATGCGTTATTTAGTTTACGTTGTGATTGTGGTTTTCAATTAAAAGCAGCAATGAAGCAAATTGCAAAAGAAGGTAGTGGAGTATTACTATATCATCGTCAAGAAGGTCGCAATATAGGACTATTAAATAAAATCCGCGCCTATTTTCTTCAAGATCAAGGATTAGATACTGTTGAAGCGAATCTAAAACTGGGATTCAAACCTGATGAACGTGATTTTACTGTATGTGCAGAAATGTATAAATTACTTGCTATAAATGAAATTAAATTATTGACTAATAACCCTAAAAAACTAGCAATCATAAAAGAAGCTGGAATAAATATAGTAGAACGCGTTCCTCTAATTGTTGGACGTAATCCAAAAAATAATAATTATTTAAATGTCAAAGCTCAAAAACTAGGTCATATATTACCTGATAATTCTTAAAAAATAATTATATTTTAAAATAGTTTTAATTTTTTAAAAAATACTTTTTGTTACATAATGGTTATTAATAACACAAATATTCAAATAAATTAATTTTTTAATTTATATAAATTAAAATTTTTAATACAAGATTTTTATATCATTTAAATCAAATTAATAATTAAAAACAAATAATATTGTATTATTTTATCTATATAAATTAAC
Organism: Arsenophonus symbiont of Ornithomya chloropus; assembly: GCF_964026495.1. Lineage (NCBI taxonomy): Bacteria > Pseudomonadati > Pseudomonadota > Gammaproteobacteria > Enterobacterales > Morganellaceae > Arsenophonus > Arsenophonus symbiont of Ornithomya chloropus. Next base: position 624,364 of record NZ_OZ032148.1, read on the forward strand.
TCTAAATTCAATAAAAAATCTAATTTCAAAAAATATTTTTTATAATAAAATTTTTATAAAGAAATAAATTTTATCAAAAAAAATAAAAAATTACAAGATAGATAATTTATTACAATACAATGATTAATTTTATTACAAAAAATATAATAAATAGTTTTTTTCTTTAAAAAAAAATAAAAATATGTATCTATATTGATATCAATATGCTTCACTAAATTATAAAAATATTTTTTAAATAAATTTATAAAACAAATACTTTATCTTAAAAAATATTAAAATTTTCTATATTTGTTGTTATAATCACATTTTTATAAAAAATCATTTCATTTATAAAAATTAATTGATCAATACTAATATCAACAAATAAATATCTCATAAAAAATTTAAAATATATCAAAAAATAGCTTATTGATTAATCAATAAGCTTAATACTTCAAAAGTATTAAGACATAACAATATTCAATACTAAAAAAATATTAATTTTGATAAATTTTTTAAAAAATACTGAATTGATTGATAGAATATATCCATTTTTTATTTTTTTTCATTGAAAAATGTATTTTTATCAATAAAAAAAATATTTCTATTATCTTGTAATCATTAATTAAAAAAAATGAAATCTTAGTTTTTGAGATATTTTATTCAAATATTTTACTATATGAAAGAATATTTAGTGTATATTAAAATAAATATTCACAATAAATTACTAATTAATGCAAAAAATTCAAAAAAACAAAAAAATTATATTGTTGGTAATTTTATATCCTTAAACATTTCTTCAATATCTTCATTTGAACGCAAAGAAATTGCCTTATCAATAATATCAGAAGTTAAATGTGGTGCAAAAAGTAAAATAAAATCATACATATAAGTACGTAAAAAACTATTACGATGAAATCCAATCTTTGTAGTACTATAACTAAACTTATCTCGCATATCGATCACAACTAAATCTTGATCTTGTTGAGGATCTACTGCGATATTAGCAATAATACCTATACCTAATCCTAATCTAACATAAGTTTTAATAACATCTGCATCAGTAGCTGTAAAAATAATTTTGGCTTGCAAACCTAATTTTTTAAACTCTTCATCTAATTCAGAACGTCCAGTAAAACCGTGAGTATAAGTTACAATAGGGTACTTAACCAATTCATTAATCGTCACATTGTTTTTATTTGCTAAAGGATGATCAGCTTTTACAATAATAGATCGATTCCAATGATAACAAGGTAACATCACTAAATCTTTATAGAGATGTAATGCTTCTGTTGAAATAGCAAAATCACTGTTTCCTTTAATTACATCTTCTGCAATTTGTGTTGGCGAACCTTGACTCATGTGTAATGAAACTTTTGGATATTGTTTAATAAATTGCTCAATAACAGAAGGAAGGGCATATCTTGCTTGAGTATGTGTTGTAGCAATCGCTAAAATACCACGGTCAGGATAAGTATGTTCAGCAACAACTGCTCGAATAGTATTGATTTTTGTCATTACTTCTCTTGAAATTTTGATTATTGCTTTACCTGCTGGAGTAATATGAGTTAAATGTTTACCGCTACGACCAAAAATTTGCACTCCTAATTCAGCTTCTAACATACGAACCTGCTTACTTATACCTGGTTGTGATGTATATAAATTTTCAGCTGTTGATGAAACATTTAAATGATGATTTTCGATCTCTACAATATAACGTAATTGCTGTAATTTCATATTATTCAGCATCCTTAATAAAATTAAACAAAAAATGAACTATTATATAAATAATAGAAATATAATAATGGAAATATTAAGCTTCTTTATTATAAGCAAGAATATATATAATTGGAAATATTATAATATAAAAAATTACTGTAATATTTTATTTTTAGTAAAGATGCAGTTATAACAAATTAGTTATAAATATAAAAGTTTTATAAAACTTATTAATCTAATAAATATCACAATCTAATAAACATCACAATCAAAATACAATGTTTATTTACTAACTATTGATTTGATATTTTAAAAACCATATTGAAAAGTAATTATTATTTAATACAATATAACACATAATAATATATAAAAATAATATTATATAAAATACTCTATTATATAAAATACTCTATTATATAAAATACTCTATTATATAAAATACTCAAAACCACCTAATTGATATATTAATTTTTATAATACTAATGTAACTTTAAGATCATGTAATTTCAAATTTTTATTCAAAATATTCCTTATAGTAAATATTTTTAAATAACTTATAGTGAATATTTTTAAATAACTTAATTATAAAAAACGAATATTTTTTATTCATAAAAAAGGTTTTAATATAAATATACAATGCATATATAAATTATATCACAATATAAAAATCACAATATAAGAACATTACTCCAATTGCATAAAAATAAACAATATTTATTCACTATTTGCTACCCATTGATTATTAATATAAATTGCACTCCAACCAGTACTTTTTCCATTTTTTTCTGAAGTAATATATTGCTCCTTAGTTTTTCGATTAAATTTAATAATTGTTTTATTCCCTTCAGGATCAAGAATTGGTGCTTTTGTTAGATAAATAAATTTAGATGGTAAACGTTTTTTAAATCTAATTAATTCTTCCACTAATGGTGTACGAGTTTCTTTTGATTTAGGAAAATTACTAGCAGCTAAAAATATTCCAGCAGAACCATCTTTTAACACAAAATAGGTATTGGTTTTTTTACAAATTAATTCTGGTAATGGAATTGGTAATTCTTTCGGTGGAGAAATTTCACCATTAATTAATACCTTACGTATATTTTTACAATTTCCATTCACACATCTCATATATTTCCCAAACTTACCTATTTTTAAATACATTTCAGAATTACATTTATCACATGAAATTATTGTATCATTATAACCTTTAATAGAAAAATCACCTTTTGTAATCTTATAACCATTACATGTCGGATTATTACCACATATATATAATTTAGATTTATTATCAATAAAATAACTATCCATTGCCGTACTGCATTTAATACATCTATGGCGTGCTCGTAAAGCATCTGTCTCAACATCTTCTACTGAAGTTGTCAAAAATGTAGATAATTCATCTTCAGGAATCAAATTAATAGTATATCTACAATATCCTGATAATGAAAATTGATAACCAGAACATCCTAAAAAAACACCAGTTGCAGCGTTTTTTATTCCCATTTTCCTATTGCAATGTGGACATAAAATTGATGTTAATACCATCGGATTTAATCGCATACCACCTTCTTCTGGACTCTGATTCGCAATTTCCAGCTGCTGAACAAAAGAAGAAAAAAAAGCATCTAAAACACTCTTCCATTCAATACGACCTGTTGCTATCAAATCTAACTGATTTTCCATTTTAGCTGTAAAATCACAATCCATTAATTCTTTAAAATTTTCATTTAATCGATCAGTAACTATTTCACCTATTTTTTCAGCATAAAAACGACGTTGTTTAATTCTTACATAACCACGATCTTGAATATTAGAAATAATAATGGGATAAGTTGATGGTCTACCAATTCCACGTTTTTCTAATTCTTTAATCAAAGAAGTTTCGGTAAAACGTGCAGGTGGCTTAGTAAAATGTTGACTAAAAAATAATTCCTTTAATTTTAATTTTGCAGTAACTGAAATATTTTGCAAAATTTTTTCTACATTATTTTTATCTAAAAGAGGCATCACTTTCATCCAACCGTCAAAATTTAAAAAGCGACTCTTTGCTTGTAATAAAAAATCTCCAGCTGTAACAGTTAATATTTTTAAAGAAAATTTTGCTGATTTCATTTGACAAGCAACAAATTGATTCCAAATAAGTTGATATAATTTTTTACTATCAGGTTCTAAATCTTTTAAATCTTCAGCATTAACATGAATATTTGAAGGTCGAATAGCTTCATGTGCTTCCTGTGAACTTTTTGTATTCATATAAACATTTATTTTTTCTGATAAATATTCTTTACCAAATTTATCATGAATATAATCACGTACCATATTTATTGCATCTAAACTTAAATTAGTAGAATCAGTACGCATATAAGTTATATAACCTGCTTCATATAACATTTGCGCCATCATCATAGTTTTTTTTACACTAAAATTCAGACGTGTACTTGCTACTTGTTGAAGAGTGGATGTAATAAAAGGAGGATTTGGTTTACTAAAAGTGTTTTTTTCTTTACATTCTAAAACTTGATAATCTGTATTTTTTAATAACAAAATAGCATTATCAATTTCTATTTTTTTTTCAGGTTTAAATATTTTACCTTTTTTGTTAACTACTTTCATTGGAAGTAATTCAGTATTATTAAAATATATATTTGCATGAAGCTTCCAATACTCTTTAGAAACAAATTGTTTAATTTCACGTTCTTTTTTTACAACAAAACCTACAGCTACTGATTGAACGCGTCCAGCAGATAATCCACGACCAATTTTTTTCCATAATAAAGGAGAAAGCATATAACCAAAAACACGATCCAAAAAACGACGAGCCTGTTGAGCTTGAACCCGATGAATATTTAACTCACATGGATTATCGAAAGCAGTTGTAATTGATTTTTGAGTTATTTCATTAAATACTACACGACTAAAACGCTGAACATCACCACCAATCACTTCTCGTAAATGCCATGCAATTGCTTCTCCTTCACGATCAAGATCTGTTGCTAAATATATATGCTCTGAATTAATAGCTAAAATTTTTAATTCAGAAACTAATTTTTCTTTTCCTGGTAAAATTTGATAATTAGCTTTCCATCCATGATATGGATCAACTCCCATACTAGTGACAAGTAGCTCTTGTTTATTTTTAATAACTTTCTGGCATTTTTTTGTTACATTTCTTTTTTTTTGTGAAACAAGCAAACTGCTTTTCAATAAATCGCGAATATGCCCAACACTGCTTTTAACGATATAGTTATCACCTAAATATTTATTGATCGTTTTAGCTTTTGTCGGAGATTCTACAATAACAAGAGCTTTGCCCATATATTTTTTCTCTTATCTAAAATTAAATCATATAGAATTTTTTAATCAAACAAAATTTTTATATCATATTTATTATTTTTTTAAAAATAAGCATAAAAAAAGAATTATTTTTAAAAATCTTAATTTTTAAATTATTATTTAGATTTAGTATAAAACCGATCATTGCATGCAATATATTATACATTACTCATAAAAAATCTATAAAATAAACATTACCTATAATTTATAGCTTACGTTTTAATACTTGATCTATATTTTCCATTATACTACCCATTAATCGATCAACAAAACGTTTAGATGGAATATAGCTTACTTCAATAATTTCACTACTTTCTATTTGTTTTAAAATTATATCATCACTCACTCCTATATCATCAATTAATCCCTTGTCTTTAGCTTGAATACCATACCAAAATTCTCCTGTTGCAACAGCATTAATATCCAAAGAAGGCCGATTTTGATGAACAAAATCTTTAAAAAGTTGATGTGTTTCATTTAAATCTTCTACAAACTTCTTACGTCCATGTTCATTATTTTCACCCAAAACAGTCAATGTTCGTTTATATTCCCCAGCTGTATGTAATTCTATATCAATATCATTCTTTTTCAATAAACGATGAATATTAGGTACTTGCGCAATAACCCCAATAGATCCAATAATAGAAAAAGGAGCTCCTATAATATGATCAGCAACACAAGCCATCATATAACCACCGCTTGCAGCTACCTTATCTACAGAAATAATTAATTTTAATCCTTTTTTCCTTAATCGATATAATTGAGAAGCGGCTAAACCATATCCATGTATTACCCCACCTGAACTTTCAAGCCTAAGCAAAACTTCATCTTTTTTATCAGCAATTGACAAAATTGCATTAATTTCTTCACGTAATGCATAAACTTCATGAGCATTAATACTACCTTTAAAATTAATCACAAAAAGACATGGTTTTCTTATTGTTTTTTTGCCTATTTTAAGAAGTTTTTTTTCTTTTTTTTTCTTATTTTTTAATTGTTTTGTATGAGCTTTTAACCAAACTTTATATGCAACATCACCCATTTTTACTTGTCGAATTTCCCGTTGACGCTCACGATAATTTTCACTTAAATTAATAATTTTTAAATCACCTTTTTTGTTTTTTTTATTAGATATAACACTAAAAAAAACGAATAAAATCAATATAAAAGCAATTACAAAAGTAAGTGTCTTGGCAACAAATAATGAATATGATAAAATAAATTCCACAATTCTATCCTTCTTAAAAACATATCAATCATTTTGTGAAGACATTCTAAAATACCAGATGTACTTTTCACTTTTATGAATAAGTAGAATTAAAATCAAAAAATATCATAATATATTATTAACGTAAATCTAATTATTTTTAATAAAAAATTATGATAACTTTAATTTAATCTAAAAATTAAAATAATAATTTTCATTAAATTAAGAAACTAATAATTAAAAAACTAATATTTCAAATTATTTATTTCAAATATTAATATTTGAAATAATATTAAATATTAATATGATATAGTTAACAACCAATAAAAATTATATTTTTATATTAATATAATAAAATATACATAAAATTATAAAAAATATAATTTTTAAAAAATGAACTTATAATTTTTTTGTACTATTTAATTTTAATTAAGATAAAAATTATTTTTCATTTCTTTAAAATAAAATAACATGTAAAAGTTAAAAATAACACATAAAACTATTTTCATAAAATCTATTTTTTTTAAAATTATCATATATATAAATTATTTTTTATATAAAAATAATAATTAGATTCCTTTTAATATTTGACTTAATCTTTGATATAAAAATAAATTTAATTTATATTATTTTTATATTTTCAAAAAAATAAAAATATTTACTATATAACTATCAGTTCCTAGTATATAAAAAATAATTTATAGATAATATAAAATATTTTAGTACAATTTCAATTTAAAGATTATAAAAAACAAAAATATAATTAAGAAAGAATTAAAACTTAAAATATCGTTTTTTAAAAAAATATATAAAAATTTACTTAAAATACTTAAAAAAAATAATTTAAAAGATTAATATCATTCTGATTATAACAAAATAACAATAAAACGTTATTAGATATAAAAAATGGGGAATTTATGAGTATAAAAGTAGGTATTAATGGTTTTGGCCGTATTGGACGCATGGTCTTTCGTGCTGCTCAAAAAAGAAAAGATATTGAAATCGTTGCAATTAATGATATATTAGATATTAATTATATCGCTCACATGCTAAAATATGACTCAACTCATGGACGTTTTAACGGTATAATTGAAGTAAAAAATAATTATTTATTAGTTAATGGTAAAAGTGTTTGGTGTACAGCAGAAAAAAATTTAGATAACTTGTACTGGAATACGGTCGACGTCGTTGTTGAATCTACAGGAGTTTTTTTAAATGATAAAACAGCACGTAAACATATTATTTGTGGTAAAGCTAAAAAAGTAGTATTAACTGGACCATCTAAAGATGAAACACCTATGTTCGTTATGGGAGTAAATCACAATACTTATAATAATCAAGATATTATTTCTAATGCTTCTTGCACTACAAACTGCTTAGCACCGTTAGTTAAAGTAATTCATGAAAAGTTCGGGATCATTGAAGGTCTAATGACAACTATTCATGCAATAACCGCAAATCAAAAAACAGTCGATGGAGCTTCTTATAAAGATTGGAGGGGTGGACGGGGTGCTTTGCAAAATATAATTCCTTCATCTACCGGTGCTGCTAAGGCGATCGGTAATATTATTCCTGCATTAAATGGAAAATTAACTGGGATGGCTTTCCGTGTGCCCACTCCTAATGTTTCAGTTGTTGATTTAACTATTCGATTAAAACAATCAGCTACTTATGAAAAAATTTGTCAAAAAATTCAAGAAGCAGCAAGCGGTGAGTTACAGGGGATATTAGGTTATACCGAAGATGAAGTAGTTTCTACAGACTTTAATGGTGAAAAATTAACATGTATTTTTGATGCAAAAGCAGGTATTGCTTTAAACAATAATTTTGTAAAATTAATCGCTTGGTATGATAATGAAACTGGATATTCTCACAAAATTCTAGATTTAATTGCACATATTAGTAAATAAAAAATAAAAAAAATTTCAAATTTTATTATTTTGTAACTTATAATAAAATTTATATATTTAACATTAAAAAATTTAATCAAATATTTAATGTTTTATTACAAATTTATATAAAATTTATAAAATTCTTAATTTTATAGAATACAAGATTATCATAAATATTTACATAAAAACAAATATTATATAATACTATAAAAAAAAGATGAAATAAAAAATTACATTAAATCATATTTATTAAATTAATTTTACATATTATACATAATAATGTATTTATGAAAAAATTATAATTTTTTTTAAAAACAAAACATAAAATTCTTGATATCATCAATAATTAAAATATTTTTTATATTATACAAAATTATTATTACTGTAAAAGATTAAGAAATAACGCATCATAGTCATATATAAATTTTTATCGATAATTAAAAATTAAAACTTTTTTAGTAACAATATAAAATCACTTTGTACATAAAAATATTATTTTTATTTTACCTAAAAAATACAACAAAAATAAAAAACACAAAAAAATAAAAAAACAATATTCTTCTAAAAAGTAGTGTAAATTATTCAAAAAAATATTTTTACACTCTCAAATTTAAATTATTTATTTTTGATAATATAGACTCTCTTAAGAAGAGTCGAGGTTTTTATTTACAATATTAAATACAATATTAAACCGGTAGAAAAATAATAATTCAAAAATACTTTTCTTTAGAAAACATTTCTTTATAAAATTAGTACTAATTTTTTCCCTTATAATTATATAGTCATTATTTAAAAAATAGTACAAAAATATCAAGATAAAAAATAATATAATTACAGTAACTATAAAATTATTAAAAATATATAAAATTATTTTTTCAGATATTAAAATTTACTATTAAAATAGCAAAACATATTTTATATATTTATTTAAAAAAATAAAAATAAGATTTTATAAAAATATTTTTTATATTTCATTTATTACTCATATTTTTATTTAAAATAACTTAAATAATATATCCATCTTAATCAAGATACTTATCCAATAAAATTAATTATTAATTTATTTATACATACAAAATAAATAATATTCTTTTTTATTTATAAAAATAAAACATTGAATATTAATTCAAATATTATAAATTTAATGCATCAAAATTTTTATACACATTATGTAATATTCAAAATTATTATTATTTTTTCATAAAAAATTATAAATCATCTATTTTCTTTTATTCGTCTTAACTTTTATTTTTTTGGATTGATTAATATAGCAGATTAATATTTATAAAAATAATTTATTATTTGAATAATTATAAATATACTTATAATTATTTTATTTAAAATAAATAATATACAATCATTAATAATGATAATTATTATTTACTCATTACACAAATAAATTACAAAATTAAATATATTAGTAATTAATAAAAAATACTATTAGAAAATAAATTAATAACTAAAACACCTGAAATAATTAATAAAATACCTATCATAGCTGGAAAATCTAATTGCTGATCATAGAAGAATATAGCTGCTAACGAAACTAATACAACACCTAAACCAGACCAAATTGCATAAGCAATACCTAATGGCATCATTTTGACTACTTGAGATAAACCAAAAAATGAAATACCATAACCAAGAATAACAATAATAGATGGTAATAAACGTGTAAAACCATCTGCAGCTTTTAATGAAATTATTGCAATTACTTCAGCTATAATAGAAATTAACAAATAAGTTAATGCATTCATTATTTACTCCTATATAAAATAACCATTTCAATATTCAGATAATATCTGTATCATTTATAATAATATCTTTTTTTAAAAAAAAGATTATTAAAAAATATTTTTTATTGCTTTATTTTTAAAATATTCTTTTAAATAAAAAAAATAAATTCAATCAAAGATTTTTTACAAACTCAAAAATAATATAAATAAAATAATTTTAATAAAATATAAAAATTTTTATAAAAACATTTGACAATAAAATTTTACAAAAAAAATAATACTACATATAATAATTAAATTATTTATTTTTTAATAAAAACTATGTATAAGCATTTTTTATAATAGATTTTTAAAAAATATTTCAAAATATCTTATTAAGAACTTAAACTCTGCATTTATTTTTTATAATGTAATCAAAAATATTTCATCAAATAATTTATTTTTAATATTTATTTAAAAATCTCTATATAAAAAAAGTATCAAAATTTTATAAAAGTATTATAAAACAATTAATAAAACTTTTTATATAAAATAAAATTGATTATAACTTCTATTTTTTATTTCAGATATATCTTGTATACTTTTTTTAAATATAAGAAATTTATATAATCTTTGCAAAAAATATGATATGCATAAAAAATAACTTTATTATAAAATTAATTTAAGAAACATAACAAATTAAATAATTTAATACATTATTTTTATTGATCATTAAATTTCTATATAGGTATCAATTATGGATTTTTTTTAGAACCTCCTAAAAATGAAAACATTTTACTTAAAAAAGCAAATGCATTGGTAGGATATACAATAGAAGAATTAGCTTCTTATGTAGGTATATCTCTTCCATCAAATCTTAAAAATAACAAAGGTTGGATAGGACAATTATTAGAATATTGTTTAGGTGCAAATGCTAGAAAAACTCAAGATAAAGATTTTATTAATCTTGGAATTGAGCTCAAAACTATTCCGATCAATCGCTATGGTAAACCATTAGAAACTACTTTTGTGTGTACAGCTCCTTTAATAAAAAATAATGGAATAAGATGGCATTCTAGTTATTTAAGATATAAACTATCACGAGTATTATGGATCCCAATTGAAGGTGAAAGAAAAATTCCATTAGGAAAACGTAAAATCACTCATCCAATACTTTGGAGCCCAAGTTTAATGGAAGAAAAATTACTAAAACAAGATTGGGAAGAATTAATGGATATGATTGTTTTAGGTTATATTGAAAACTTAACTGGAAATTATGGAGAAATATTACAAATTCGACCTAAATCTGCTAATAAGAACGTATTAACTAAAGGTATCGGAAAATACGGACAGACAATAATGACACAACCACGTGCTTTTTATCTTAAAAAAAAATTTACTCACCAGATACTCATTGAGTATTTTAATACTAATTAAATGTACTAAAATATTTTTCTATAAAAATCATTAAAAATTTTTCTTAAAAATTATAAATTATATTATACATCTTAATATATATTCTATCTCTAAAATAGAATACTCAAAACTTAAATATCAATTAATAAAAAATTAAATACAAACTTATATTATGCTTATATCCCTTATAGATAATATCTCCATACTTCAAAAAAGAGATTGATTATATTTTATATTTAATAATATTTTTAAAAAAAATCATTTAAAAAATACAATTTTATTTATATCATATTTTTATACAAAAAAATTAATTAATGTTACATGATTAAATATTTTTTATATATATAAAAAATATTATGTAATATCTATATTAGATTTATTTTTATAAAAAATATTTTTATAAAAAAAATAGTTTTATAGATTAAATTATAACATTGATAAATTTTCTATTTTTACAGAAACTTACAATATAAAATATTAATATCTACAAATAGAAAAACTTGCATAAATATACAAAAATATATCGTAATATCATTTAATAAATAATATCATTAATTATTAATTGTTAATATATTTAACATTATTTTAAAATTTTAAGGTACTCAAATATTTATGACAAAACATCTTTTTACTTCTGAATCAGTATCAGAGGGTCATCCTGATAAAATTGCTGATCAAATTTCAGATGCAATACTTGATGCAATTCTAGAACAAGACTTAAAAGCACGTGTAGCATGTGAAACTTATGTAAAAACAGGTATGGTAATGGTTGGTGGTGAAATTACTACCACTGCTTGGGTAGATATTGAAGAAATTATTCGTAGAACAATACGTAAAATTGGCTACACAAGTTCTGATATGGGTTTTGACGCAAATTCTTGTGCTGTAATAAATACTATTGGTAAACAATCACCTGATATTAATCAAGGAATAGATCGAAACAATCCTTTTGAACAGGGTGCAGGTGATCAAGGAATTATGTTTGGTTATGCTAATAATGAAACTGATGTACTCATGCCAGCACCAATTACTTATGCTCATCGTTTAGTAGCACGTCAAGCTGAAGTAAGAAAAAACGGTATTTTACCTTGGTTACGCCCAGATGCTAAGAGTCAAATTACTTTTCAATATGAAAACAATAAAATCGTTGGAATTGATACTGTTGTATTATCTACTCAGCATGATCAAGCAATTAATCAAAAAGTATTATTTTCAGGTGTTATGGATGAAATTATTAAACCCGTATTACCTAAAAAATTATTAAAAAAAAACACAAAATATTTTATCAATCCAACAGGTCGTTTCGTCATAGGTGGACCAATGGGAGACTGTGGATTAACTGGACGAAAAATCATTGTTGATACTTACGGGGGTATGGCTCGCCATGGCGGGGGGGCATTTTCTGGAAAAGATCCATCTAAAGTCGATCGGTCTGCTGCTTATGCAGCTCGATATATAGCAAAAAATATTGTTGCAGCAGGATTAGCCTCTCGTTGTGAAATCCAACTTTCTTATGCTATTGGAATAGCTCAATCAACATCAATCATGATAGATACTTTTGGCACAGAAAAAATAAAAAACGAAAAACTTGTTCATTTAATAAATGAAATTTTTGATTTACGACCTTATGGTTTAATTAAAATGCTGAATTTATTACAACCTATCTATCTTGAAACATCAGTATATGGACATTTTGGACGTTCTCAATTTCCATGGGAAAAGACGGACAAAGTACCTGCATTATGTGCAGCAATCTAATGTGATTTCAATTAATCATTCTCTTAATATCTTTATTTCTGATATATATATCAGAAATAAATTATCATTTAATATTTAAAAATATTTCACTTATGATTTTTACATTAATCACAAATTTTTTAAATTAACAAATTTATATTTTTAAAATATCATCAAAAAATCACAATATTTTTTAAATAAAAAATAATAATTTAAAATTAGTATTTGCTATTATAGCATTAATAATTAATTACAAAATTATATATTAAAATGCGTGGTATAATAATCATTTATTATATTATAACTGCAACACCTTGATTTCTATATTTTTCAACTAATGCACAAGCAATTGCTTCTGTTTCAGCATCTGGGTTACCACTAATATCCATTGAACGAAAATGCAGTTGAAATGCACTAATGATTTTACGTGTTTCTTCATCAAGTTCACCTGATTGAGGAATTGTATCATATCCATATCTTTGTAATTGTTGTTGAATCACTAATATATTAGCAGGTGAATATGGTGATCGACCTGCTAAATATTTTTTAACCGTTATTTCATCTGGCCAAGCACCAATGCCAAATGCAGCTAACCGCTTCCATGGAAAAAGTTTTCCTGGATCATACTTCCTTAAAGGAGCAATATCACTATGCGCTAAAACATTATCAGGAGTAATATTATATTTTCTTATAATATCTTGTGCTAAAAAAATAATTGCAGAAATTTGTCTTTCAGTAAAAGGATACCATATCCTATCCCCAAATAAATCTTCAGTAAATCCTTTATTAACTATTTCTATACCAATAGAACTATAATTAATATTCAATTTTCCATTCCAACTACTAAACCCTGCATGCCAAGCTTTTTTATTTTCTGGAACTAAATTAAAGATCACTGGTTTTCCATTTTTTACTTTAAGATGTTTTGGAATAAGATAATGAGCACTTACTTGAGCTTGTGTTAATAGCTCTAATGATCTAGCATCATTTACTACTGTATAATGAAATATCAAAAATTTAATTCTATTATTTTGACTGATAGCAGAAAAAGAGTTATCGATATAATAATTACCTTTATCAATAATATGTCGCTCAGAAGAGCAACCAATGATCATAATTAATGTTAATAAAATAATCAATAATTTGCCCATATAACTCCATATAACTATTATAATGCTAATCATATATGATATTACATTGCTTAATTTTATATGTTATGAAAAATACTTTACTATAAGATTTTTATTTTAAATCTTTAAATTTTTATATTTTAATTAAAAATTTTTCTATATAATAGATTTATCAAACTTTATTGATTTAATTTTATCTTTAAAAATACTTTTTAAAAGTAAAATATCTTTCATAAAAATACACTACATAATTTATATATTAAAAAATAGAAATATTCTCTTTTAATAATACTTAGATAAAAAATTGATATATAAAAATTATAACCAAAAATAGCACATAATAGAAAAGATGAAGGATCATTTAATAAAATTATTATTTATTTATATTTTTTATTATCATGAAAAAAGAAGACTAAAATAATCAATTATATTACTTTAATATCAATACTTTTATCTATTTTAAAATATTTTAAATACTTATTAAATTAAAGCAATTATTTATAATGATTATTAAAACACGAAATATAATTAAAAATTTGATATAATATAAACGTTTTATAAAAAAAAATAAACCAGTTAATTTTATTTTAATAATTTTATTGTTAATAAAAAAATATATTTATCTTTAAAAATTAAATAATTTAAAAAAAATATTTTGTACAAATTTAAATCAATTTAAAATATTAGTCGATAAAATATAATTTGTAATATAGGATATGTTGAAAATTATATTTTTAAAAAATCAATTTTAAAATTATTTTTGAATTCAACAAAAAAAATATTTTGTATTTACTAATATTAATAACCATATAATAAAAATATTTTTAATTTTTATAAAGTAATAACAATATTTTTTAGTATAAAGTATATTATAATAAAAAATTTCATAAATTTTAAAAAATTTACATATAATACTTTTAATTTATATTTTTATAATTCATAATAAATATTATTTTTATATTATTTTACATATTATTTCAATAAATAAAAAAATAAAATTTTTTTTGCTTATTTCTATTAACAATAAAATTTATATAATAATATGAATAATAAATTCATTTTATATATCTTATTTTTTAATATATTATAAAAATATTTTTTTTAACCAAAATATATAATTTATACTACAATCAAAAAAGTATTTAATATAAAAAATTATTTAACACTCTAATATTGATATTCTAAAATATAAAAAAAGTATCTTAATAAATTTTTATTAAAATAAAAAAATACAACTAAAAGAATATGTAAAATATTCATGATAATTTACTAAAAAAATATATTTAAGGTAAATACATAGCTTTTATTTTAGTAATCTTAAATTTTATGCTTTTTAAAAATAGTAATAACGATTTATTAATTTATATTTTAAAGAATTTTAAATAATATTATTTTACACCAAAATTCATTATTACTATTCAATAATAAAACTCATTTTATCCTTATTATATATTTATGCATATATGTTATTAACGCGATCACGTAATTCTTTACCTGGTTTAAAATGAGGTACAACTTTTTCTTTTAAAAGAATTCGATGACCATTTTTTGGGTTACGACCAATACGTGAAGCACGATAATGAAGAGAAAAACTCCCGAATCCACGAATTTCAATACGTTTTCCTTTACTAAGTGTAATAATCATATTTTCAATCATCAATTTTATAGTTTTTTCAATTAATTTTGCTGGCATATGAGTTAATTCATTAATAAGTCTTTCAATAAGTTCAGACTTTGTCATAGTATTTTTCCTGTAAAATTTTATTTATCGTAAAAATAAAAATAATATTTGTGATTATCATCAATTTATCTTTCATTCACCTTTAGCTACTTTAAATGCTTCCGCCATAGCATTATTGATAAAATCACTACTTTCTTTTTTACTTACAGTAGTGACTGAATCTTTTTCATTAACTTCATCTTTTGCATAAAACGATAAAACAATTATACGATTTTTTCTATCAACACCAGTATATTTAGCTTCAACAATATCACCAATTTTAAACATATTATAAACATCTTCTTGCAAACGATCATGAGCAATATCTGATATACGTAAATAACCTTCAACACCTGAGGCTAATTCAATAGTAATTCCTTTTTCCTCAACCAAAAGTACTTTGCCACTAACAATAATACCTTTTTTATGAGTAGATAAATAACTATTAAATGGATCCTCACCTAATTGTTTAATTCCTAATGAAATACGTTCACGTTCAGCATCAACTTGTAGTACAACAGCAGAAATTTCATCCCCTTTTTTATATTCACGTACCGCTTGTTCACCTGGGATATCCCACGATATATCAGATAAATGAACTAAACCATCAATGCCACCTTCCAAACCAATAAAAATACCAAAATCAGTAATAGATTTTATTTTTCCTTCAACACGATCATTTTTATTATGTATTTCTGCAAATTTTTGCCATGGATTTGGTTGACATTGTTTCAAACCTAATGAAATACGACGTCGTTCTTCATCAATATCCAAAACCATAATTTCAACAATATCAGATACATTAACAACTTTAGATGGATGAATATTTTTATTAGTCCAATCCATTTCAGAAACATGCACTAAACCTTCAACACCTTCTTCTATCTCAACGAAACAACCATAATCAGTAAGATTAGTTACACGTCCTTTCAATTTAGTTTTTTCTGGATAACGTTTAGCAATTTCTACCCATGGATCTTCTCCAAGTTGTTTCAAACCTAAAGAAACACGTGTTCTATCTCTATCAAATTTTAATATTTTAACATTAATATCATCACCAACATTAACAATCTCACTGGGATGTTTTACTCGTTTCCAAGCCATATCAGTAATATGCAATAAACCATCAACTCCACCTAAATCAACAAATGCACCATATTCAGTTAAATTTTTGACAATACCTTTAACTTCCTTACCTTCTTGTAAATTTTCAAGCAAATGAGTACGTTCAGCACTATTTTCAGATTCAATCACGGAACGTCTTGACACAACAACGTTATTACGTTTTTGATCTAATTTAATAACTTTAAATTCAAGTTCTTGATTTTCTAAATTAACGGTATCACGAACAGGACGTACATCTACCAATGATCCGGGCAAAAATGCACGAATACCTCTTAATTCTACAGTAAAACCACCTTTTACTTTACCATTAATAATTCCAATTACTGTTTCACTATTTTCATAAGCTTTTTCTAACATTAACCAAGCTTCATGTCTCTTTGCTTTTTCACGAGATAAAATCGTTTCACCAAAACCATCTTCTACTGCGTCTAAAGCAACATCAATTTTATCACCAATTTTAATTTCTAACTCACCCTGTACATTTTTAAATTGATCTATCGGAATTGCTGATTCTGACTTCAAACCTGCATCAATTAATACTATATCTTTATCTATAGCAACAACAATACCATTAACAATAGCACCTGTGCGAGTTTCAATACTTTGTAAAGATTTTTTAAAAAGTTCAGCAAACGATTCTGTCATAGTAAGATCTTCAAAAATTTTAATTTTTAATTTTCCCATTTAACATCCTGATAAATGGTTTTTATGTATATTTTGCAACATTCCTTGCAGCAAATCTTTTTTGAATCAAATAAAAATCAAAGCTATAACGACAAAAATACAATAGATATAACTATTATGTCAATATTCATCGTATTATATTGATAATATTCGCTTTTTTATATAATCAAGTGCCTTTTTAATCACTCCTTTAATGGATAATTTTGTTGAATCTAAAATATAAGCATCTTTTGCAGGTCTCAATGGTGCTATTATTCTATGACGATCACGATAATCACGTTTTTTAATATCAACTAAAAGATTGCTTAATTTTACATCAAAACCTTTTTTTTGTAACTGTTCCATACGTCGACGAGCACATTCCCCAGGTGTTGCATTAAGAAAAATTTTTATTGGTGCATCAGGAAATACTACAGTTCCCATATCACGTCCATCAGCAATTAAACCTGGTTTCATACGAAACTCTCTTTGCCTACTTAATAATGCTTTTCTCACTTCAGGAAAAATTGCTGTAAGAGATGCAATATTACTAATTTTATCTCTACGAATTTCATTGCTAACTTCTTCTCCTTCAAGAAAAACACTTAATTCTTTATTTCTAGTTTCAAAAGATACATCAAGATTAGCTGCTAGGGGGATCAATGCTCTTTCAGATTTAATATCTACATGATGATATAATGCTGCTAAAGCAAGAACACGATAAATAGCACCAGAATCAAGTAACTGCCAACCTAATTCATTTGCTAATGCTTGAGATAATGTACCTTTACCAACTCCACTTGGACCATCAACTGTAATAACAGGTGGTACAACTACCATTTATACTCCTCCTTGTTTTGATAGAATTTTTTTCAGAAACTCATGCTTTAAATTTAATTATTATGATTTACCTTATTATACTTCATTATGCTTCATTTATAACATTATATTATCGATAACTTAACATTTCTAATTTTTCAAAATACTTGGGAAAAGTTTTAGCGACACAATCAGGGTATACAATTGTAACCGGGGTATTAGATAAAGCAATAAGCGAAAAACACATAGCAATACGATGATCATTATACGTCATTATTTTTGCATAATTCAATTTTTTAGGTGCTAATATCTGAATATAGTCATATCCTTCTTTAATTTGCACTCCAAGTTTTCGTAATTCAAATGCCATTGCACTTAATCGATCACTTTCTTTTACTCGCCAATTATAAATATTGCGAATAATTGTTTCACCATCAGCAAAAATCCCTAAAATAGCAATTGTCATAGCTACATCAGGAATCTCATTCAAGTCCATATCAATTCCGATTAATTTATTACGTTTACATTCAATAAAATTTTTTCCTAAAAAAACTTTAGCTCCCATTTCCTTAAGAACATCAGCAAATTTTATGTCACCCTGCAAACTATTTTTTCCAACACCTTGCACTCTAACAATACCACCTTTTATTGCTGCTGCAGCTAAAAAATATGAAGCAGAAGAAGCATCACCTTCTATAACATACTCTCCTGGAGAAATATATTGTTGTTGAGACTTAATATAAAATTTATAATAAAATTCATTTTCTACTTCAACCCCAAAATCACGCATTAATCTAAGCGTAATATCAACATACGGTTTTGAAGCAAGATTACCTTTTACTTGAATAATAGAATTATGGGATGCTAAAGGTGCTGCAATCAAAATAGCTGTCAAAAATTGACTAGAAATATGGCAATCTAAAGTAATATGCTCACTACCATAAAATCCTCCTTTTATTTTTATCGGTGGATACCCATCTTGCTCAAGATACTCAATTTTTGCACCACCTTGCTGTAATGCTTGAATTAAATGCAAAATTGGACGTTTTTTCATTCTAGGATCTCCAGTTAACACAATATCATTATTACTTAAAGATAAAACTGCAGTTAATGGACGAATTGCTGTACCTGCATTTCCTAGAAAAATTTCTAAACCTTTTTTATAATCAAAAAAATTACCGATACCTTTTATAATACATGTTTTACGATTATTAGATAATTGATATTCAACACCTAAAATTTTTAAAGCTTTTAACATGTAAAAAATATCAGTACTATCCAATAAATTAGTTAATATTGTTTGACCTTTTGCTAATGCAGATAACAAAAGTACTCTATTAGAAATACTTTTTGAACCAGGTAAATTAATAATACCTTCAACATAAGAAATAGGTTGTATAGTTAAAGTTTGCATCAAAAAATATTACAAAAATTTTAGTAAGATAATATATTTTATAATTATAATACATTTATAGTATTCATGTTACGTATAAATTCGTAATTTAAAAACAAAAAACAATGTAACTTATTTATTCTGATATTCAAAATGCATCATAAACTTAACAAGCTTATTTACACCATCCAAAGGCATAGCATTATAAATTGAAGCACGTATGCCTCCTTTTGTTTTATGCCCTTTAAGAAAAAGCAATCCTTTTCTTTTAGCTTCTTTTACAAATTCAACATCTAAACCATCTTTTATTATTTTAAAGGGGATATTCATTAATGATCGATTGAAAGGATGAATTCGATTAATATAAAATTTACTATTATCAATAATATCATATAATAATCTAGCTTTTTCTTCATTTCGTTTTGCTATTTCTGTTAATCCACCTTGTTCTTGAAGCCACTTAAAAACTAAACTTGATAAATACCATGAAAAAGTAGAAGGTGTATTATACATTGATTTATTATTAGCCAATAAAGTATAATTAAAGACAGAAGGTGTAGATTCTCTAGGATTCCCTAATAAATCTTCTCGAATAATTAGTAATGTAATACCTGCTGGCCCAATATTTTTTTGTGCACCTGCATAAATCACTCCAAATCGACTTACATCGAGCGGTTCCGATAATATTGCTGAAGAATAATCAACAATAACAGTCTTGTTTGATGAAAAATTAGGTAATGAACGACAAGCAATACCATCAATTGTTTCATTAGGACAATAATGTAAGTACTTTGCACTACTACTTAATAACCAATCATCCATGGATTTTATAGTTATATAATCAGAATTTTCTTTTATAATATTAATTTTATTAACAATGGAATATTTTTTAGCTTCATTTGCAGCACACTGTGACCAATACCCATTAATAATATAATCTACTATTTCATTACATTGAAATAAATTTAATGGCAATGCCGAAAATTGTCCTCTGGCACCACCATGGCAAAAAAGAACTTTATAATTTTTAGGTATTTTAAGTAATACACGTAAATTTTCTTCAGCTTGTTCCACAATTTCTAAAAATTCTTCGCTACGATGGCTAATTTCCATAACAGAAACACCCATACCATTCCAATTACAAAGTTCTTGTTTTGCACGTTGTAAAACTTCTACTGGCAACATAGCTGGACCAGCACTAAAATTATATATTTTAGTCATTAAGATACTCTATATTGATAATTTTAGCTTGCAGTGAGATATAGCAAAAATTAGTAATAACATTAAAAATAAATTTCTAATTAGAAATTTATTTTTAAATATAATAATATTTTTATATTTAAAAATAAAAATACATTTAAAAAACATAATATTTAGTAAGAGTATATCCTAAATAACAAAACTAATCTTAAAATAATTAATACTAATTTCTATAAATGTAAGAATTATTAAAAATAATAGTGATTTAATGTTATGCATCAATTTTCAATTTTAAATCATCATATCTATATTAAAAAATTAATATTTTAAAATATATAAAATACTGAAAATAATACTTTTAAATTTTTTTATTATTTTATAATTCATAGATAAGAATTGATATTATTTAAATAGATTATCTATAAATTTTACAAAAAAATACAAACATATAGATTAGTTTTTTACATAAGATATTAAGAATCTCTTTATGAACATAATAATACATAAAATTCTATTTTCTATGATTAATATCAAAAAAATAATGAATTAAAATTATAGTTCTAAATAATGTAAAAATAAATTACAAACATTCTTATTTACTATTATAAAATTTATTTTAATAACTCTAAGCTTTATATAAAAAATGCATAAAAAAAGAATATGTAATTTTCTGTTTCAAAAATTATTTTTGCGCTCCTAAAATTTTTCTCTTCTAAAAAATTCGATTGCAAAGTCTTCATATAATTTTTTCAAAAAAAATAAAAACCGTATACTAATTTTATATAAATAATTTTTAAATTAAAACTATATATTAACTGCATATTAATAACTACATATTAATAAATAATATTAAGAGAATTTACAAAAACATACGCATGTATGAATATTACGCAAAATATAGCATTGATTAATATATGATATATCAATTATGAAAATAGCAAAAAACCATAATTTTATTTTAAATAATTTATATTGAAATTAGCAAATATGAATATTTATATAAAACTTAAAAATCCATATAGCCAATAGTAAAATAATCTAAAAATTATTTATTAATTTATATATATCAACAATCATCAAATATAAATATAAAAATTAAACATAATTCTTTATTTTTATAGTTTATATAAAAATTATTCACTATTTAATATGTGTTTTTTTGTAATATAATATTTATTAGCAATTTGACTAATTAAATTTTGTAATTCACCTTTTTCATACATTTCAACTATAATATCACAACCACCAATTAATTCACTTTCAACCCATAATTGGGGGAATGTTGGCCAATTAGCATACTTAGGTAATGCAATACGAATATCGGGATATTCTAAAATATCTATATAAGCAAAACGTGCAGAACAAGCAAAAAGAATTTGTGCAGCTTTTGCTGAAAAACCACAATTGGGAAATTTAGGAGAACCTTTCATATACAAAAGAATTGGATTTTTTTTTATTTGCTGTTCAATTTTTTTTAAAACATTCATTTTTATTTCCTGTACACCTACTTTATAAAATGTATTGACATATTTTTGTAATATATAACATTTTGTTAAAATACTTTTAAGAAACACTGAATATTTATATCTATAATATTTATTATATATTAAAATATTAAAAGTAAAAAAATAAAAATAAAACTATCAAAAATTTTTTTTATAATTACAAAACAAAAAATTAATACTTTAAAAATATATATTGATATAAAATGAATTTTATATAATTAATTTTAAAAATCAAAATAAATATTTAAGTTTTATTATATGATCGAATGCTAAAAAATTCTTTTAAAAAAATGAATAAAAAATAATTTTTGTATTTTAAAATATAATCTAATAAATAAATAGTTTTTTGAAAAAACTGTACATAAGATTTTTATGTCAATCTCAATTATTAAAAATATTAACTAGAAAAATAGAAAATATAATTTTCTAAAAAATAATTTTTATTACATATACTATCTTATAATATTCAAAAAATCATTCAATATCTTTTTGATATCATAAAAAAAGATGGCATTATTTCCTTCTTTCATTACAGTAAAAATAAATCTTTTATACGTAAAAACTATTTATAAAATAAAAAAATACAATTAAAAATTGTCAATGTTATAATAATATAGACAATATATACATTGTTTAAATGTATCAACATTATAAAAAAATTTATTTTTATACTTAAAATCATTACAATAAATCTTATTTACAAGAGAAAAAATACATTTTATGTAAATAAATGATTATTTATATTTGTTATTCTGATAAATTCTGATAATGCAATCTTCATAATTTTCTTATATAAAAAAGAATTATTTTTCTATTTGATTATATTCAACATACATTAATTTTAAAGATAAATAATTTTATTAAATAAATATGTTATTTATTAAATTTAATCTCTTCTTTAATTTAATAATATTTTTTACAAAAATTTAATAATTTTTTAATTGTTTTATAATCAATTGATTCTATCTAAAAATTACCACTAATCTTATATATCATTAATGATTTAAATAATCAAAATTAAAAATATATAAAACAAATAAAAAAGAAAGATTACTATTGCTAGTATATACTTTATGATATAATGTATAAAAATTATATTTTAGTGTAAATATTTATCAATAAGAAAATTATATTTATAATTAAATAATCGTATTAATTTCATTAGATTCATTAGAAAAAAAATTTTGATATAAAAAATCATATATTTTTAAACAAAATATACTTTTTACTTGTATATTTCATGCTGAAAATAATAAAAAATATTTTAAAATTCATAAATTTTATGCAAAAAATATTATTAAATATAATAAAAATACATAAAAAATCTATATGAAAGATTGTCGAACAAGATTTTTTACTTTCTTTTTTATAATATCATTATGAATATTTTTACTTACTTCATCTGTGAATGCAACCATAATTATATGCTGAGCATCTTGAACATGAATACCTCGTGAACGAAGATAAAATAATTGTTCAATATCAATACCTCCCACAGTAGCAGCATGCGTGCATTGAACATCATCAGCATAAATTTCTAACTGTGGTTTTGTATTTACTTCTGCTTCTTTTCCTAATAATAAATTGTTATTTTTCATCTGTGCAGAAGTGTTTACTGCTTTTTTTGAAACTTTAATTACACCATCAAAAATAGCTTTACTATTATTTAATGCAATAGATTTATGTAATTGATAACTTTGAGAAAATGGCTCATTATGTTCAAGATAAGTTTTTATATCAATAATTTGCTTATTTTTAGGTAAAAATAAACTATTCAAAAATAATGTACTACCTTTACCTTTTAAATTACTACTTGTATGATGTCGAGATAATTTAGAACCAATGAAAATGCCAATGCTTCTAATGTTACTAGTTTTTCTAGCAACAAAATCATCATGAGAAAAATGAAAACTTTGTTTATTTTCAAAATTAAGTTTTATATGATTTAAAAAACCATTATCACTAATGTTAGCTGTAAAGCGACTTCCAGTTAAATGTGGTTGATGATTCAAGGAAACAAAATGTTCAATCACTTGTGCTTTACTATTAACTCCAATTTCTAAATGATAACGATAATGACTAGTATTAATATGATGACTAGAGTTTGATCCTGAAGTAATATTCAAGATATAAAGTGGTTTTTCTACTAACTGATTAGAATCCAGCTTAATTAATAATGGTTGAATAGACAAACTTTCTGTCAAATATAAGAATATATCATTATTAAGAATAGGCACTGGGAATTTTTTCATGACATCCTGAAGATTGTGAATCTGATAAGGAAAAAAATCATCACTACTTAAGTTAGGAATAAAATATCCATCAATTAAAACAATTCTCCATCCATCTAAATTAGTAATACCTATATCTTTGAAACTTTTAAAGTGAATATTATGAAATGTATTATTAGTTAACTGATATTTAGCAGTTAATAGCTCTTTTAAAGGAGTATAATGCCATGCTTCATCTTTAAATAATGGAAATCCTATTTTTTCTACTAAATTCCAATAATTTATTGCTTCTTGTTCATTTGCTCTTTTACTACTATAAAAAATATCTGAAAAATGTTTTAATGCTTGTTGATTTAACATTTCCATTTGAATTTTTTCTTCTTTTTTTTTGCACTTTATCAATAAATCAAGCATAATTTTTCTACCTAAACAATATTTAAATAATATTCAATAATCAAACAATTATTTACAAATAATTTATATTATTAATAATGTTGATATCATAGTAAAAACTAAAGATTTTTAAAAAATTTTTTAAAAATAAAAAATAAATGGCAAAACAGAGTAATGCAATTTTTTATTTTGATGTTCAGAAAAAAACATAAACAATTTTAAAAAAATTATTATATAAAAACATTTTTATAGACAAATTCTATTAAAAAAAATAATTCTTATTCTTTATTATTACTTAATTTGTAAGTTATTATAATACAATATTCTTAATATTAAAAAATAAAAAATATAATTTCTAAAATATTTTTCTTATTTTCTACTAATCAAAAATTTTTATAAATTAATTTTTTTTAGAAAATATATAATTAGAAATATCAAAATTATTAAATTCATAATTAATATTAATTATTTAATATTTTCCCCATGACTAAATTTTTTTAACAAATTTTATTTTTAATTTTCTTATATCTTAAATTAATATATATTTAAAAACTATTCTTTCATATATTTTTAAAATAAAAATACAAAATTTTTTAAAAATCATAAAAATCAGTTTTAAAAAAATTAAAATTACTAATTGAATGCTCTTATAGAGAATTATCAAAAATAAATAATAACTATCATTTTTTTACTCAAGTAAAAAAATGATTATATAATATGTTATATAAAATTTAAATATATTAATATAATTAATAATTATTGTTTAAGATTTTTTTTTTCTGGATTCTCTTTTAAAGAAAGAGAATGCCCGATATTTATTTTCTTTTTTTCATACTGAATATCCTTTTTAAAATCATTAAATTCAGGTATTTTTTTATTTAAATCTAAAGTAATTTTTTTTGATGTCCCAATAAAAAATCCACCATCTTCAATTGATAAATTTTCACTAAAAATTTCACCTTCTATTATACCATTTAGCTGAATTTGAATAACATTAGATTCCACACGACCATCAATTTTACCATGAATAATAATTTTTTTTGCTAAAATACTACCTGTAACCATACCATTTTTTGTAATAATAACGGTATTTTCTTTGCAAAAAATATTTCCAACATATTTACCATCAATAAATATATCTGAATCTGATATAATATCTCCAGTAAAACAAGTTTCAGAACATATAATTGTTTTTTTATCATTTTCAATTTTCTTTTTTTTATTTTTTATATCTTCTATTTCTTTTTTCTTAAACAAAATATTTCTCCTAAAATAATAGATAATAAGAAAACTAGAGATTAATCCGGTACCAAAAGAAATCCAAAAAAATCCATTAAAATACATAATAATAGATAGGCACCATGTAATAATGGCTACGTTGATTAATCGCACATTATCCTCCATAGGATCTAAATTAACTACTAAAATATTTGATTAATTATTTTTTGCTATTTTTAATAAAAATTTATATTGTAATTATCATTTTTATTTGACAATAAAAATGATAAAAATTTTATGTCACTCGTAAAAAATACAAAATCTCTTCAATTAAAAGATAAAATATACAATTATCATAAAAACAAAAAAATATCTTTATATTTAAATATTCTTCTCTTTATTATTTAAAAAAATGATATTTTCATCACTTACCTAAAAAATACATTATTGTTAAAATAAATTATAATTAATAATACAAATTTATCAGTATCATGTTATAAATTTGTTAATTTTTATCAACTTTTTAATATAATATTTTTAATAATTAATGCAAATTTTTAATATTGATTTTATAAAAAAATATTTTTTAAAACATCTTTTAGTTATTATAATTTTTGTTTTATAATAAATATTAAAACTATCTAAATATCAAATTTTTAAAATAAAAGTTTAAATTATCAAAATTTTTTCTTTTTTTTATTTTATAAAATTATATTTAATTATTATTAAATATATATATTATAACAATTTTTAAAAAGGTAAAAATAATTTTATAATATTAATTACAATATTAAATATAATAAAAAACATTTTTTATATTTATATTTCAAATATTTAAAAAATATTATCAATAAAAAATTAATTTTATTAAATTGATTCTTTTAATCTACTATTTTTTTTTGAAAAATTATCATAATAATTTATTATTCATTAATATTAAAAAAATAATAATTTTGAATAAAAAAATATTAATATATTTAAAAATATATCCAAAATATAATTTTACATGTTAAATTTCGAAAATAAAATTTTATGTTTTTAAAACTAGTGATTGATTTAATATTTTTTAAACAAAAAACATATTATTAAATTCAAATATTTTAAAATATATATTTACGATAATTAAAAAATTAATTTATATATCATTAATAAAAAATAAATTTATAAAAATCATGTATTTACGTTATAATAAAATAAAAAAAATACAATTTTAAATTATTATTTTAATAATAAAAAATTCAATAGAAATTTTAGATTTTAGAAAATCTAATAAAAAACATCAATTACAAAAAAATAATAAAAATATAAATTTTTGAAATTATTAAAAATAAAAATATTGCATATTTTAAATAAAATCATTTTAAAAAAATAGATTTATTAAAAATAAATAATATTTATAAAATATTAACAATCAAATATCAAAAATAACATATTTATAAAACAAAAATAAACAATTATTCAATTAAAAAATATTTAATATATTAAACATTTAATATATTAAACATGAAGTTTAATTCATTAATTTAAAATATATATTTTCTTTGAATGATCCTAAAAAAATAAAAAGATTTTTAAGATTCCTATTATCTTTATTTTACATTATTTTCAAAAACATAATTTTTATATATAATCAAAAAAAATAATCATTTATAAAAAAATATTGATGATGTTCTATTAACAGATAATTACTTTAAAATATTTTTTAATATTAAATGCTATGTTAAAGATCATAAAAAAATATACAAAATATTTATTTTCATAATATAATCAATATTTTATCATTTAATAAATCTTAATCATTTTTTATAAAAAATTAATATTAAATTAACACATTTTATTTTTTAATATATTTTATATAATTATATCTTTTTAAAGATTAAAAAAATAATTATATTTTATTGATCAATAAAATACTTATAATCAACAAAATACTTCAGTGTATCAGACAAAATATTAATTTTTATAAATTAATTCTTTACTAATAGTATGTACTACTGTACTTAAAACCTCTATATATGACATCTTCAAAAAATGTTTTTGAAAACTACATACCATTGCTAAAAAAATACACCAATAAAAAACAAAAATTTTAATACAAAATTAGCATATCCTGAAAATAACTAATATTTTATGATAGATTAAAAAAATAAATTCAGATTTTATTTTGTAAACTTAATAAAAATTGCATTTTTTTTTGAAATTTATTTTCTTAAAATATAAATGTTTTCTTATTTGTAATCTTATGCTAAATTCATTAAAATGTTATTATGCGTTTTAATTATTACAACTATTTTATATACATATATATTAAATGTTCAAAAAGAAAAATACAAAAAAAAAAGATTTTTCATTCAAAAAACCTACAAAAAAATTGGGTCCTTGGAAATTTGATAAAAAAATTGCTAAAATTTTTCCTGATATGATAAAACGTTCTATTCCTGGATATTCTAATATCCTTACTATCACTGGAATGTTAGCAAAACGTTTCGTAAAACCTAACAGTTTTGTTTATGATCTAGGATGTTCTTTAGGAGCAGCAACATTATCAATACTTTCTGATCTTAAAATAAAAAACTCTAAAATAATTGCTATTGATAATTCAATATCTATGATCAAACTCTGTAAGAAAAATGTATCTTCATACAAAACAAAAATCCCTGTTGAAATAATTTTAGAAGATATTCTTGATACAAAAATAAAAAATGCTTCTATGGTCGTATTGAATTTTACATTACAATTTATTATTCCTGCAAAACGTCAAAAATTAATTAATCGTATTTATAAAGGTTTAAATCCTGGTGGATTACTAATATTATCAGAAAAATTTAATTTTAATGACAAAAAAATCAATAATTTGTTATTTAATATGCATTATGATTTTAAACATACCAATGGATATAGTATCAAAGAAATTTACCAAAAAAAAAATATGTTACATAATATTATGATCACTGATTCAATCCAAAAACACAAATCACGATTAAATATAGCCGGTTTTAATAATTATGAATTATACTTTCAATATTTTAATTTTGGTTCAATCTTAGCCATTAAATCAAAAAATAGATGATAAACTTTGGATTTTTTTATCGAAAAATAGCTATTGGACCACTTAGCATTTGGCTAAAAACCTTACCATATCAAATTGAAAAATGGGAAAAAAATCAAAATACACAATTCAAATATTGGAAAAAAATAGTACAAAATCTACCAAAAATAAAACCTACTTATTTAAATTTGAAAACAGGTGTTATTGCAGAAAATACAGTGAATCTTTCTGTAAAAGATAAAGAAAAAATTCTTCAATTGTTAAAAAAATTAATGCCATGGCGCAAAGGTCCATTTTTTATATATGGTATTAATATTGATAGTGAATGGCGATCAGATTTAAAATGGCAACGTATAATCCCTTACATTTCAACATTAAAAAACAAATTAGTGCTCGATATAGGATGTGGTAATGGCTATTATATGTGGAGAATGTTAGGTGAAAATGCAAAATGTGTAATAGGAGTTGATCCTATTGAACGATATTTATATCAGTTTGAAGCCATTCGTAAATTAATCGGCAATATTCAAAAAGTACATTTATTACCATTAACTATCGAACAACTACCTGCATTAAATGCATTTGATACAGTATTTTCTATGGGTGTAATTTATCATTCTCGTTCACCATTAGAACATTTATATAAATTAAACAATCAGCTAATTTCAAATGGTGAACTAATATTAGAAAGTTTAGTTATTGAAGGCAATGAAAATCAATGTTTAATACCTACTGAACGTTACGCTAAAATGCGTAATATATATTTTATCCCATCAGCAAAAATGTTAAAAATTTGGTTAAAAAAAAGCAAATTTTACGATATAAAAATTATAAGTCAAACACCAACAACAATACAAGAACAAAGAAAAACAATCTGGATGAAAAATGAATCACTAGAAGATTTTCTGAAACCAAATAATCATAATTTAACAATTGAAGGATATCCTGCTCCCATACGGGCTATTTTAATTGCAAAAAAAAAATAAAAATAAAAAAACTATATTCAATAATAAGAATCTAATAAAAAATCAGTATATAATCCTATAATAATATTTTTTAAATTAAAGTATAATCTTCATATTTTTAATAATCTTATCTAAAAAACAATATAAAAATATTCTCTATATGAAAAATAAATGAATATTTTTATCAAAAAAAACAAGAAAAACAAACTAATTATTTATCTAATGATACTTAATAAAATCTTGATTAATAGAGAAATACAGTCATTAAATAAAAATGCTATATTAGCATATACCATTTTTATTTATATATAAAAAATCAAATAATCTTCGATATCACAAAAAATGATTTCAAAAAAATAAATCAATAAGAAATCAAAAATTTATTTTTGTTGTTTAATTTATTTTTATTGTTTACTAATTTAGTATATAGTAATTATTTTTAATAAGCCTCTAATTTATTAAAAAATCAAAAAACTCCTTACATAAATTTTAGATAAACATACAAATATTATGCTAGCATTTAAAGATCAAATACAATATTTTAATTTTAGGTAATTAAGTGAATATTCATTCTTTACTTTCAAAAAAAATTACTCACGCATTAATTAGTGCAGGTGCTCCTAAAAATAGTAATGCACATGTACATCCTTCAAAAAAAAGAAAATTCGGTGATTATCAATCTAATGGTATTATGGTTGCAGCAAAAAAAATTGGTATTCCTCCTCGCAAATTAGCTGAAAAAATATTAACTCTATTAAAAATAGACAACATCGCTAGTAAAATAGAAATTGCTGAACCTGGTTTCATTAATATTTTTCTTGATAAGCAATGGATAGCAAAAAACATTTCATTGACTCTACAAGATTCTAAATTAGGTATCACTTCCATTAATCCACAAACAATTATTGTTGACTATTCTTCTCCAAACATAGCAAAAGAGATGCACATTGGACATTTACGCTCTACTATACTAGGAGATGCTATCACTCGTACATTGGAATTTTTAGGTCATAAAGTTATACGTGCTAATCATATAGGTGATTGGGGGACACAATTTGGCATGTTAATTGCATATCTCAAAACAATGAAAAAAGAAAAACAAAATATATCATTATCTGAAATAGAAACTTTTTATCGTGAAGCAAAAAAAATCTATGATGAAAATAAAAATTTTTCTGAACTTTCACGTAATTATGTTATTAAACTGCAATCCGGTAATAAAGATTGTCGTAAAATATGGCATCAATTAGTCAGTCTTAGCATGAACAATAATCAATACATCTACAATCGATTAAATGTTACATTATCTAAAAAAGATATCATAGGAGAAAGTTTTTATAACGATATGTTACCAGATATTATTAGGGATTTAAAATCTAAAGGATTAGCGGTTGAAAGCAATGGAGCTATTGTTGTCTACCTTGATGAATTTAAAAATAAAAATGGTCATCCTATGGGAGTCATTATTCAAAAAAAAGATGGTGGTTACCTATATACTACAACAGATATCGCCTGTGCAAAATATCGATACGAAGTATTACATGCTGATAGAATATTATATTATACAGATTCTCGACAACATCAACACTTAATACAAGTATGGAAAATCCTACATAAAGCAGGATATCTTCCTAAATCAATAAAATTAGAACATCATATGTTTGGTATGATATTATCTAAAGATGGAAAACCTTTTAAAACTCGTTCTGGTGAAACAATTAAATTAAAAGATTTACTGGATGAAGCAATCAAAAGAGCTGAACATCTTATTCGAAAAAAAACATCAAAAATTCCAGAAAATGAATTAGCTGTAATTATTAATGCCGTTGCAATTGGTGCAATTAAATATTCTGATCTATCAAAAAATCGTACTACAAATTATGTTTTTGATTGGGATAATATATTAACTTTTGAAGGTAATACAGCACCTTACATGCAATATGCATATACCAGAATATGTTCTATTTTAAAACATGTAAACATCAATTCTCTGGATTTAATGCAACCAGTAATATTAAATAATGAATATGAAGAAATCCTAGCTATTCGTTTATTACAATTTGAAGAAACGATTTTATCTGTCGCTCATGCGGGATTACCACATATTATGTGCACTTATTTATATAATTTGGCTTGTGTATTCTCTAGTTTTTATGAAAAATGTCCTATTTTATATGAAAAAAACCATATTTTAAAAAATAGTCGATTAAAACTGGCATTACTGACACAAAAAACTTTAAAAATTGGCTTAGATACATTAGGTATTGAAACTATAGAAAAAATGTAATTCTTTGTATTTTTAAAAAATTATTAATAATATTTTTTATTAAAACACTTTTTTCTTAAACAAGAAAATATAACACTCAAGTAAAAAATCATATTTTTTTTATTATCATTATTTATTATTTCAAATATCCTGATCTGAAACATTTTTTTAATATTCTTAAAAATAAAAAATTAAAAATTAATTTTTTTAATTGAATTATAATATTGATATAAAAATTATATAATCTCCATATTTATTATAAATAACAATTTTTATACTATAATTTATAAAAATTAAAGTAATATGAACATTATCTCTAATATTTTTTCAGATAAAAACAAAATTATTATTAATTTTAATTTCTTTTTTGAGATTTTTAAATAATGATTTATATATTTTTATTAGAATAATTATTTATTTTTTAGAATATATTTGTAACATCATACGTTCAACAGTATCAACAATCCCTTGAATATTTGTGTCAATTTCAATATTAACTGTATCACCTAAATTTTTATCTGCAATATTAGTACGAGCAATTGTTTCTGGAATAAGATGTACACAAAAATGGTGGTTTACTATATCTCCTATTGTTAAACTGATACCATCGATTCCAATAAAACCCTTATACAAAATATATTTCATTAAAAATGGATGTTGAACATGAAACCACATTGTTATATTATTTTCTGCTTTAAGAATCTCATTAATGTCTACCGTACAAATAATATGTCCAGACATAATATGTCCACCAATTTCATCTCCATGTTTTGCTGATCTTTCTAAATTAATTTTATCTCCTATTTTTAAATTACCTAAATTTGTTACATGTAACGTTTCTTGCATCAAATCAAATGTAACTTTATCCTCAAAAATTCGAGTAACTGATAAACAACACCCATTGTTAGAAACAGAAGCACCGATTTCCAAACCATTCAGTAATTCTTGTGGAAATTTTACAGTATAAGTTCTAAAATTAACCTTTTTTTTTATAGAAAATAATGTTCCTTTACCTTGTACTATACCTGTAAACATAAAATTTATTCCTAAATTTAACAAAATATTAACTATAATTATTAAAAATTAAAAAATTACAACTCATAAATAAAAAATCTAACATAAAAAATAAATCACGTATATTTTATCTAACTAAAATAACAATTCTTTAATTAAAAAATTATTCAAATAAATATTACGTAGAATAACAACAGACTTGATAAAATAAAATTTATTATTTATTATGATATCATATAATTTTAATAATTTTATTAAAATATTATTTCATTGCGTCTGTAGCTCAGTCTGGTTAGAGTGCCACCTTGACATGGTGGATGTCGGTGGTTCAAGTCCACTCAGACGCACCAAAAACAATTTTTTACGATTTTATTATTGACTTAAAAAATATATAGGATTTTTAAAAAAAGAAAATCCTAAAATTTTTATATTATGATAAAAAATTTTAAATTCATAATAAATATAATTAATTAAAAATCTCGTAACCGCAACCCTAAAATAAATAAAGTAGTAAAATAACTTATTGCAGCAATAAAAATCACCGATAATAATCGAAAAATTCGCACTACCATATTACCTTGCTCCAAAATAGGGATAAAATTTAATGTCAGCAATAAGACAAATATCATAACAATTAAAGCTATAATTAATTTTAATAAAAATTTTCCCCACCCAGCTAAAGGAGAAAAGAATTTTTTACGACGCAACTCTAAATAAAGCATTAAAGCATGAAAACATGACGATAAAGCAAGTGATAATGCTAATCCAACATGTTTTAAAAAATCAACAAAAATAAAATTCATTAATTGCGTTAAAAGCAAAGTAATAATTGCAATCTTTAAGGGAGTTTTAATATCTTTTCTAGAATAAAATCCAGGTGCTAATACTTTAACTAAAATGACTCCCATTAATCCGCTACAATAAGCAATTAAAGCATATTGTGTCATTATTGAATCGTAGGAAGTAAAATTACCATATTGAAAAAGTGAAACTGTTAACGGATGTGCTAAAATAGCAAGTGCTATAGCACAAGGCAATGCTAATAAAAAACAAAGTTTTAAACCTAAGTTTATTAAACGTTGATATTCTCTATCATCACCAATTGAAATACTTTTCGCTAAAGAAGGTAACAAAATAGTACTTAATCCCACACCTAATACACCATTAGGCAGTTCCATCAATCGATCCGCATAATAAATCCATGAGACAGATCCTGCACACAAAAAAGAAGCAAACATAGTATTTATAATTAAAGAAATTTGACTTATTGAAGCAACAATTACTAATGGTCCCATTAACTTAATTACACGCCACATATCTTTATTTTTAAAAGAAATACAAGGTAATACTAACATACCTATTTTTTTTAAAAAAGGTAATTGAAAAAGTAATTGCAATATACCACCCATTAAAATTCCCCATCCTAACGCTAATATTGGAGGTTTACAATATGGTGCTAAAAATAACACTCCAATAATCATACTAATATTAAGCAAAACAGGCGTGAAAGCAGGGACAGAAAAACAATTCCAAGTATTTAAAATCGCACTAGTTAAAGAAACTAAAGAAATAAATAATATATAAGGAAAAGTTATTTTTAATAAACAAAGGGTTAAATCAAATTTGTTAGTTATCTCACTAAAACCAGGTGTAATTAAATAAATAATCCAAGGTGCACTAAACATCCCGATTAATACAATAATTGCTAAAATTAATGTTAAAAAACCGGAAACGTTAGCAATAAACATACGAGTTGTAGCATCAGCTTTTTTATCTTTATATTCTGCTAATATAGGAACAAAAGCTTGAGAAAATGCACCTTCTGCAAAAATACAACGCAAAAGATTGGGTAACCTAAAAGCAATAAAGAAAGCATCTGTTTCTACACCAACACCAAAAAAACGTGCAATAATAGCATCACGAATAAATCCTAACATTCTAGAAAACATAGTCATAGAACTTATTGTTGCTAATGTTCTTAATAAATTCATATAATATTTTTATTAAAAAGTTACTTTAATACATATTAATAAAATATAGTAGTTATTTTTAAAAATATTATTATTTATAATAACTATTGATTTTAAAATTAAATTATTAAATAAAAATAGATAAAATCTATTTTGTAACTATAGATTCACTAAAGTTAGCTTTAAATTTTTACTATTGTATACAAAAAATATTTTTTGATGTTTAATAACAACTATATTCACAATTGAAAAAATTAAATTTTACTGAAATTAACAATAAATTCTTATTAAATAATCTATAATATTATTTTACTTAAAAAATAATGTATAATAAAATACCAATCGGGTTTTATAAAAAATTAAAATTAAACAATACATAAAACATTCATTTATATACTAAAAGTAATGATTATAATAAATTATATATAAAACATTGTGTTTAACAAAAAAATATATTTTTTATAATTTATTTACGCAATTTCCATATTGATATAATTTTTTTTGTAAAACTACAAATACAAAAATAAATGTATAAATTTATTCTCATAAGGTGAGATGTCTGAGTGGCCGAAAGAACATGCCTGGAAAGTATGTATACATTAAATTGTATCAAGGGTTCGAATCCCTTTCTCACCGCCAAAAATCAAAAAAACTTAAAACTATTTTAATAAGCTTCATGAAATAGTTATTACATAAATATGAAATAATTAATAAAATTTGTTGAATAGAAAAATTCATAAAAAAATAAGTAAAATAACAACAGACAGTATTAAGCGTAATACTGATTTCATAAGTAAAGTATAATACATACTAAAAATGAATAAATCTTATATTTTTATTAAATTCACAAAATATTTTTATATTAATCTTTACATGTTTTTAATATTTATAACATCATATTTGAATAAAAAATAAAAAATTATGATCATTAACTTTTATTTTAATTAAAATATAATTAACATAATATATAAAGAAGATAAAAGAAAAAATAAATATTAAGATTTAAATATTTTTTTATATAAAAAACCACTAAAAAATATATTTAATAAAATGAAAAAATAAAAATAAAAAATATATAAAAATTTAGAATTTTTTATTAATATTAAAAAAATAAGATATAGTATATATTATATAATTTATAATATCATGAACAAAACAAATATTAAAAATAATTGTGATTTATTTAAATCCGCAAATTTTATTTTAAAAAAATATTTTATAGGAAATTTTTATAAGATTTAATAATAATTTTTATAAAAAAATCCATTAATTATATATTTCATTAAACATTATCCAATTCACATGAAGAAAAACTTTTTACTAAATCATCTATAGCTTTAATTTGTTCCAAAAAAGGCAATAATTTTAATAATGTTAATGCAGATGCTCCGTCGCATTTTGCTTGATCAGGATCTGGATGAGCTTCTACAAATAATCCAGCTAAACCTATCGCCATACCAGCTCTTGCTAATTCAAAAATTTGTGCACGACGACCACCAGAAACAATACTAAGGGGGTCACGACATTGTAATGCATGAGTAACATCAAAAATAATAGGAGATCCACCTGATAATTTCATCATTATATTAAAACCTAACATATCAACTACTAAATTATCATAACCAAAATTTACACCCCTTTCACAAATAATAATCTTCTGATTACCAAAATTTTTAAATTTTTCTATAATATTCCCTATTTGTCCAGGACTCATAAATTGAGGTTTTTTAATATTAATAACTGAACCAGTTTTAGCTAAAGCCTCAATTAAATTTGTTTGACGACTTAAAAAAGCTGGTAACTGAATAACATCGACAATTTTTGAAACAGGAATTACTTGAGTAAGATCATGTACATCAGTCAGAATTTTAACACCAAACAGATCTTTTATTTCTTCTAAAATTTTTAATCCTTCTTCTAATCCAGGACCACGATAGGAATAAAAAGAAGAACGATTAGCTTTATCAAAAGATGCCTTAAAAACATAAGGAATATTGAGCTGATCTGTTACCTTTATATAATGTTCACAAACTCTCATTGCTAAATCACGTGATTCAAGCACATTTAAACCACCGAATAACACAAATGGTAAATGATTAGCTATATTAATATTATCAATACATATTATTTTATTTTGCATATATTTAATTTTTTATACATCTAAAAAAACCTAATAAACATCTATCATTATTAATGTAATATAACTTGCTGTCCCTCTATTGAATAAATTTGCATTTTTATCATTTCAGAAACAGGATCTTCTGGACATTGTTCAATAAAATAATTTAAATCAGAAATTGCTACATGATTGCACTCAAGATGAGCAAAAATTAAACCCCTATCACGTATTTCATAAGGATCTTTTGGATCAAAAATTAATAATGTTTCACAAACTTTTAGTGCTTGTTCCATTTTTTTTTCTTCCATCAAAGCAGCTTTTATAGTATCAAACATTTTTCGTATAATAATTTTATTTTCAGTTGCTTCTATATCTTTACGAGTTAAATGTGCAAAAGGACTAATGGTTCCTTTAATCCATAAATCAAGCATCTGTTTAGTAAGTGTTTCACCATTTGTTGGATTAATATACCATTCAATACCATTATCAAGACGAATACACAAAATCAGTTGAGTCAAAAAAACAATAGGTATAACCGGTAATTCTAATTGATCTGCAACATGCAAAAAAATTGTACCTAACGAAACAGAAGCTCCTTGTCTTGTTACTAAAACTTTATCTAACCAAAGTGCTTCTGAAAGCGAATAAATCCCGGCTACACCACTAAATAACCAATCTCGATAAAATAATTTTATCAAAACAGATACTTGTTTTTCTATATCATCATCATTTAATATTACTTTTTTTGCTTCTTTTACAAAAAATGCCAGTTGACTATTAACAGCTTCAACAGGAAAATCTTGACGAATAATTTTAGAAACAAAAATAATACCTTCGATCAGTGGTGCTTTATTAAATTCATAATTAGCTATGCTTTTCATCATTTTTCCATTGACCTACTGTAACACGTTCATTACCACTATAATCCTTAAAAGTTGTTACTTTTTTATAATTAAAACAGCAAAACAACTCCCTTACTTGTCTTCCTTGTAACCACCCGTGTTCGAGTAAAAGCCACCCTTTATTAACTAAATAATCATTAGATTTTTCAATTATACATTCCATATCAGCTAATCCATGATTGCCAGAAATCAATGCTGTTTTTGGTTCGAAACGAACATCACCTTGCTTTAAACATGGATCATCTGCATCAACATAAGGTGGATTACTAACAATCATATCAAATTTTTGAATAGGTAGTGAAGAAAACCAATTACTTTTTAAAAATTTTACATTTTTAATCGCTAAATTACATGCATTAAGTTCTGCGAGAGTAATTACTAAATCACTAATATCAACTCCTATTATCTGTAATTCTGGACGTTCTGATGCTAAAGCCAATGCTATAGAACCACTACCAGTTCCTAAATCTAATATCTTTGCTGACTTTTTATTACCTAATAACAGCAAAGCTTTTTCAACTAAACATTCTGTATCACAACGGGGTATCAAAGTAATAGGAGAAACTTTTATCGCTAAAGACCAAAATTCCTTTTCTGCTATTATATAAGCGATCGGTTCCCCCTTAATCCGACGCGCTAATAAATGCTCTAACTCTTCTTTTTGATAAGAAGTTAATTTAACTTCTCCAAATGCAAGAAAATCAGTATTGCTTTTTTTTGTTATATATTTTAATAAAACTTCAGCATCTAGTTGAGCATTATCACTATCAACAAGTTTTTTAGATGCATAAAACAACCAATCTTGATAATTCATTTTTTTTACTTCTGAAAAAAAGATAATTGATCTGTTTGATATTCATCAACAATAGGTTGAATCAATAAATCTAATTTTCCATTTATTACTTCATCTAAACGATAAAGTGTTAAATTAATTCTATGGTCACTAATACGACCTTGGGGGAAATTATATGTTCTTATTCTATCAGAACGATCGCCAGAACCCAGTAAATTATGACGTTCTGATGTTTCTGCTTCACGACGTTTTTGTATTTCTTTTTCTCGAATACGAGAACCTAAAACTGACAAAGCTTTAGCTTTATTTTTATGTTGTGAACGTTCATCTTGACACTCAACCACAATACCAGTAGGAATATGAGTAATACGAATAGCCGATTCAGTAGTATTGACATGTTGTCCTCCAGCACCTGATGAACGAAAGGTATCGATTCTTAAATCACTTACATTGATTTCAGATAATTCTTTTACTGGGATCTCAGCTAATATAGCAACCATACAAGAGGAAGTATGAATACGTCCTTGAGATTCTGTAGCTGGTACACGCTGAACACGATGTCCACCTGATTCAAATTTTAAACGCCCATATACAGAATCACCGGAAATTTTAATAATAATTTCTTTATATCCACCATATTCTCCTTCAGTCAAATGCATCACTTCAAAACCCCAACCTCGTGATTCAGAATATCGATTATACATTCTAAAAAGATCACCAGCAAATATTG
The DNA here is from genome assembly GCF_964026495.1 of Arsenophonus symbiont of Ornithomya chloropus. Lineage (NCBI taxonomy): Bacteria > Pseudomonadati > Pseudomonadota > Gammaproteobacteria > Enterobacterales > Morganellaceae > Arsenophonus > Arsenophonus symbiont of Ornithomya chloropus. The sequence continues at coordinate 664,567 of NZ_OZ032148.1, forward strand.
CAGCTTCATTACCACCAGTACCTGCTCGAATTTCTAAAAAACAATTTTTTTCATCATCTGGATCCTTGGGAATCAGCAAAATCTGCAATTGTTTTTCAAGTTTTTCATTACGTTTTTTGAAATGTATGAGTTCTTCATTAGCTATTTCATGTAATTCAGGATCATCTAGTAATATTGTAGTAGTAAGAATTTCTTCTTGAAGAATACGCCATGATCGAAAACATTTAATTAAATCAGTTAACTGAGAATATTCTTGATGTAATAATTTAAAACGTTCTTGATTATTGATAACTTTGATATTACCTAAATTTATCTGAATTTCTTCATAACGTCTTTCTAATAATTTTAATTTGTTTATTATAGAAACCTTCATTTTTTTTTGCAAACCTTACAGAATATTTTAATTTTTCTCTAATCCTAAGCTATCTTTTAAAATATTAAAACGATTAATATCACCATCTAAAACTGCTTGCCGAAGCGATTTTGTTGGTGCATGCATTAAACGATTCATTAACTGATAAGTTAATTTATTAATTACTAATTCGCTATTTTCACCATTATTTAACGTAGAAAGTGCTTTTTCTACCATTAACACCCTCATTTTTTCTGACTGTCTACGATAATTACGAATTATCTTAATTAATGACTGAGAACGTAACCATTGCATGAAATCAGCACTTTCTTTTTGAATAATACTTTCTGCTTGAATAACAGCTATTTTTCTTTTTTTTATATTTTCTGTAATAATAAATTCTAGATCGTCAATACTATAAAGATAAATATTGTTTAATTTTTTAACATTTTGTTCGATATCTCGAGGAACAGCAATATCAATCAATAACATAAATTTATTATGTCTAACTTTCATTGCACGTTTAACCATTACTTCACCGATTATTGGAACAGGGCTGGCAGTAGAACTAATAACAATATCAGCTTCAGCTAAACGAGTATCCAAATCACTTAAATTAATAAATTCAGCACCAATTATTTTAGCAATACGTAAAGCACGTTCAGGTGTTCGATTAGCTATAATTACATGTTTAGCATGACATTTCAAAAGATGACGCACAGTAAGCTCAATAGTTTCACCTGCACCTATTAGCAAAATGTTTAATTCAGATAAAGATTTAAAAATTTGACATACTAATCTACATGCTACAAAAGCAATTGAAACAGCATTAGCACCAATTTTTGTTTCAGTGCGAATACGTTTAGCTACAAAAAATGCATGTTGAAATAAACGTTCAAGTTCACTTGATAATTTTTTATAATGTTGAGATTTCAAAAACGCTTTTTTTACTTGACCTAAAATTTGCGGTTCACCTAATGCTAATGAATCTAATCCACTAGTAACACGCATTAAATGATTAACCACTGCATTATCTTGGTACCAATATATACTTTTTCTAACATCATTTAAATTTAAAGAATGATAACTACAAAACCAATTCATCAATTTATCATGTAATATATCATGTAAATCGACAACTAAATATACTTCAGTACGATTACATGTAGATAATACAACCCCACTATGAACAAATGATTGTTTTAATAAATTATCCAATACATGTTCAATTTTTTCTGCTCCAATAATTAAGCGTTCACGTAAAGTTATTGGTGCAGTTTTATGATTTATACCGAGTGCAAATAAAGTCATGTTCACTCAATTAAATAATTAAATAACTTATAAAAGTTTATATCATTTTATAAAAACTAAAAAACCTTCATAAATAAATTTTACAAAAATATTTTACTTGGTTTATACGACTATATAATTAAATATACTCAATAAATACAACATCTAAATAAATTTTAATCATATGAAAATTTATTTAGTAACTATTTAATAATATTAATATATACAAAAAATTTAGGAAATATTCATGATACTAAATAAAAAACACTTTACAAGTTTATCTTACTTTTCTTATACATTTATTTTTTTATGTATTATTTTATTAACTGCTTGCACGTTTAAACCAACATTAAGCAAACAAACAATTAACAAAATAACAAATACAGAATGGGCTATTCATAAGAAAAAATTAATAAAATTAATAAAATTTAATACTAGAGGTTCTTTTAGTTATATAGATGGTTATAATAAAATTTATGCTAATTTTTTTTTACAACAAAATAATTTTTTACACTACTATCTATTTTTTAGCAATCCCTTAGGCACTACAGAATTTATGATCTATGTAACACCAAATTTTACTACAATAACAGATAAAGCAGGAAAAAATTATACAACTACAAATCCAGAACAATTAATTCATCAATTAATCAACATAAAAATTCCTATAGAAAACTTTTCTTACTGGTTAATTGGTCTACCAATTAATGCAACATCATTTACATTAAATAAAAATGGACTCCTAAAAACAATACAATATATACAAAATAAGGAAACATGGAATATCAACTATCTTTCTTATTCAACAAAAAATAAACTTAAACTTCCAAATAATATTGAATTACAACAATCTGATAGATATATTAAATTAAAAATACATAACTGGGATTTTAAATTATAATGATTTTAAACTGGCCTTCACCAGCAAAACTTAATTTATTTCTACATATTACTGGTTTAAGAAATGATGGTTACCATAATATTCAAACACTATTTCAATTTCTTAATTATGGTGATGAAATCATAATCAAATCACGTAGAGATAATCAAATCCAATTAATGACACCATTTATGAATATAATAGAAAAGCACAATCTTATTATTAAAGCTGCTCGTTTATTACAAAATTACTGTATGAAAATGAAATTATTACATGAATATCAAGGTGCAGATATTTATATTAAAAAAAAATTACCTATTGGTGGAGGTTTAGGTGGTGGTTCTTCTAATGCAGCAACAACATTAATTGCTTTAAACTTCCACTGGAAAACTAATATTAATGATATTATGCTAGCTAATCTTGCCAATCAACTAGGTGCAGATATTCCATTTTTTATAAAAGGTCATTCAGCTTTTGCAGAAGGAATTGGGAATAAACTTTTTCCTATTAATCTAAAAGAAAAATGGTATTTAGTAGCTTATCCAGGAATAGTAATTTCTACTCAAAAAGTATTTTCTGAAATTGGATTAAAAAGAAATTCAACAAAACTATCTTTAAAAAAATTATTGAAAAAAAAATATGTAAACGATTGTGAAGCAATTGTAAGAAAAAAATTTATTAAAGTTGAAAAATTGAGTTCATGGATGCAAAAATATACATCATCACGTCTTACAGGTACAGGTTCTTGTGTTTTTGGTGAGTTTAAAACTAAATCAGCTGCTTATAAAATATTAAATAAGGCCCCTAAATGGGTACAATGTTTTATTGCAAAAGGTATTAATCGCTCTCCTTTACATATATTCCGTACTAGTATTAATAAATATTAAATTTATAATTTATGTATTTTTTCTGTTAAAATATTATAATACTTTTAAATATTTTAAACTGAGGCTTCTTCAATATGCCAGATATGAAACTTTTTGCTGGTAATGCCATACCTTTACTTGCTCAACGTGTTGCTAATCGTCTAGATACTACTCTTGGAGATGCTGAAGTAGATCGTTTTAGTGATGGTGAAATTAGTGTAAAAATCAATGAAAATGTTCGTGGTGGTGATATTTTTATCATACAATCAACCTGTGCTCCAACCAATGATAATTTAATGGAACTAGTAGTAATGATTGATGCACTAAGAAGAGCATCTGCAGGTCGCATTACTGCTGTAATTCCATATTTTGGTTATGCACGTCAAGATAGAAGAGTGCGTTCAGCTCGAGTCCCAATTACTGCTAAAGTGGTAGCTGATTTTCTTTCCAGCGTTGGAGTTGATCGTGTATTAACTGTTGATCTACATGCAGAACAAATTCAAGGATTCTTTGATGTTCCAGTAGATAACGTTTTTGGGAGTCCAATCTTATTAGAAGATATGCTACAAAAAAAATTAATTAATCCAATTGTGGTATCACCTGATATAGGTGGAGTTGTACGTGCACGCGCTATTGCTAAACTATTAAATGATACTTATATGGCAATTATTGACAAAAGACGTCCAAGAACAAATGTTTCTCAAGTTATGCATATCATTGGAGATGTAGAAAACCGAGATTGTGTAATAGTTGATGATATGATTGATACTGGAAGCACTCTATGCAAAGCTGCCGAAGCCCTCAAAGAACGGGGTGCAAAACGAGTATTTTCTTATGCAACACATCCAATATTTTCTGGAGATGCAATAATAAATATTAAAAAATCAGTAATTGATGAAGTAATCGTTTGTGATACAATTCCTTTATCTTCTGATATAAAAAAACTAAAAAAAGTTCGTTCTTTAACATTAGCTGGGATGTTGGCTGAAGCAATTCGTAGAATCAGTAACGAAGAATCAATTGCTGCTATGTTTGAACACTAACAATTATAACAAGAATTAATAAATTATACATCAATAAATAATAATTTATAATACTTAAATAATAATTTATAATACTTTACATATTAGATTATATTACAAATATATTTTTATATTTTAAAATATAAAAAAATGTTTAATAATAAAATTCAGAATTTTAGCACAATTAAAAAACAAAAGTTATCAAAATTATTTTTTCAATATAATAATATATCAAATAATTTTTATTAATAAATATTAAGTATTTAAAAAAATAAATAAAATAAAACACAACATTATGAGCAATATAAAACTAAATATAAAATTAATTGTAGGTTTAGCTAATCCAGGTATTAAATATGAACTAACCCGTCATAATGTAGGATCTTGGTATATAAAATTATTGGCACAAAAATATAAACAAATTTTAAAACTAAAAAGTAATTTTTTTGGGTGCATAGGAAAAATTAATCTATATGGCAATTCTATTTATTTATTTATTCCAAAAATATATATGAATTTTAATGGCAAAGCAGTTTTATCATTAGTTAATTTCTATCATATTCCACCAGAAAAAATTCTTGTAGTTCATGATGAATTAAATTTAATTCCAGGAAAAGCCAAAATAAAATTTGGTGGTACAAATAATGGACACAATGGGCTCAAAGATATCCAAGAAAAACTAGGTCATAATTCTAATTTTTATCGTTTACGAATTGGAATCGGTCATCCTGGAGATAAACATAAAGTGATTCAATTTCTATTAAATAAACCAACAATACAAGAACAGAAATTAATTAATATAACTATTAAAGAAGCAATATTTTGTACTGAAATTTTATTAAACCAAGGAATGCATAAAGCAATAAATCGTTTACACAGTTTTAAAGCATTCTGTTAACACTGTAATTATTTTATCTATGTACAATTTAACATTATCTTTATTATTAATAAATATATTGATCATATTTATTGATGATTAAGAAATATTGAAATAAGGTAACATGCATCATGGGGTTTAAATGTGGTATTATTGGTTTACCAAACGTAGGAAAATCAACACTTTTTAATGCACTTACTCAATCTAATATTAAAGCAGAAAATTTTCCATTTTGTACTATAAAACCTAACAATGCTATTGTAGCAATTCCTGATCCTCGTCTTAATATATTAGCTAAAATTGTTAAACCAGAAAAAATATTACCTACTAAAATAGAATTTGTTGATATTGCTGGATTAGTAAAAGGAGCATCTCAAGGAGAAGGTTTAGGTAATCAATTTTTAAACAATATTCGAGAAACTGAAGTTATAATACATGTTGTTCGATGCTTTAATAAAAATAATATTACACATGTTCATGGAAACATTGATCCAACAATTGATATTAATACAATTAATACTGAATTAATATTATCTGATTTAGATATCTGTGAACAAGCAATTCATAGAATACAAAAAAAACACCAAACTCAAAGACAAGAAGTCAAAATTACATTAAGTATTTTGTTAAAATGTTACCAACATCTTGAAAACTCTCGTATGTTACATAGTTTAAAATTAAAAAAAGAAGAAAAAAAATTAATTCAATATCTTAGTTTTTTAACTTTAAAACCAATCATATATATTGCAAATATTAGTGAAAATAATGTTATTAATAATCCTTATTTAAATACCGTAAAGCTAATAGCTAAAAAAGAAGATGCTATCGTCATACCAATATGTGCCATTATCGAATCAGATATCACAAAAATGAAAAAAAATGAACGTAAAGAATTCATGATTGAATTTAATATAAAAATACCTGGTTTTAATAAAGTATTACTAGCTGGTTATAATTTACTAAATTTACATACTTTTTTTACTGCCGGACCAAAAGAAGTCCGTGCTTGGGGTATTCCTATTAATACTACTGCACCAGAAGCAGCCGGCAAAATTCATTCAGATTTTAAAAAAGGATTCATACGTGCAGAAACAATTTCATTTTCTGATTTTATTAAACATCAAGGAGAAATTGGTGCAAAAGCAGCAGGAAAAATGCGAAGTGAAGGAAAAAATTACATTATAGAAGATGGTGATATTATTCGTTTTTTATTTAAAATATAATACAATAATTAGAATTATATTATACATAAAAAATTATAATTAAAGTCATCTTAAAAATATAATTTAAAATAATAAAAAACCATTCATGATGTTAAGATTATATTATATATAAATATCTATTTTTTAAAAAATTACAATTTTTGTTGTAAATAATAAGTGAAAATAAAACATTTTTATTTTATAAACTATATAATTCACTAAAAAATATCACTCTTTATAAATTAATAATTCCATCATAAACATGCGTAGCAGGGCCACTCATAAATAAAGGATGACCTAATCCATTCCATAAAATTTTTAAAATACCACCAGGTAAATCAACAGTAACATTTTTTCTTAACAAACCTTGCTGAATACCAATAGCAACAGCAGCACAAGCACCACTTCCACAAGCTTTTGTTTCTCCTACACCTCTTTCATATACACGTAATCGAATATTTTTATCATTAATAATTTGCATAAAACCAACATTAGCTTGCTCAGGAAAACGTTCATGTTTTTCAAGCATACTACCTAATGATGATACTTCAGTAGTATCAATATTTTTAACTTGTAAAACACAATGTGGATTACCTATCGAAACTACACCACAAAATATTCTCTTTTTTTTGATTTTAATCTTATATTTTTTTTTAACTTTAAAAGCTTTAAATGGTACTTTACTTGGCTCAAATTGAGGTACACCCATTTTTACACAAACATCTTGATTTTCTAATAAAAATAATGTCATTTTTCCTGATTCAGTGCTAACTTTTATAATACGTTTATGAATCATTTTTTTTAGACGAACAAAATGCGCAAAACAACGAGCACCATTACCACATTGAAAGACTTCACTACCATCAGCATTAAAAATACGATAATGAAAATCAAGGTCTGGATCATAAGGTGCTTCAACTAATAATAGCTGATCAAAACCAATACCCTTATGACGATCTGATAAATAACAAATTAACTCACTAGAAAAAAAAACATCTTGAGTAACTGCATCTACTACCATGAAATCATTACCTAAACTATGCATTTTTGAAAATTGCATTTTTTACTCCATCATAATCAATACATTATATATTTAATTGATCGATTAATGATGACATTTTTTATAATTATTTATATATCTTTTAATAATAATTTATCTTCTTGAATTATATTACTTGTAATTGCTTCAGAACTTAAATAAAGAACATCTTTTACGCCACAAGCTGACAGTAATTCTACTAAAACACTTATCAGAAATAAAAAAAATATTTTTTTTCCTATATCAAATCTTTTCATTATTAATTTTTTATCCTTTATATTATCTAGAACAAACAACAAAAAATAAGAAATTGATAATAAATATACAATTATTTAATAAATTAGTATATAACTAAATAAAATAGATAATATATTATAAAAATACTGTAATTTTTAAAAAAAATACTTGATTTTTTTATAAAAAAGTTGTTAACTAACAACATATCTTATTTATAAAAAATAATCATAGATGCTCATTATTAGCATTTTTAAAAATATTTTTATCTATAAAAAAATATAAATAAGTAAGATCTAACCATTATTCATACATACAAAAAACATAAATATTTATACTTACTTAAATACAGTATCAAAGCTACTCTTAATCTATATGATTCATAAACATAAAGTTTTTAAACAAAAATAAAAAATTGAATACATTATTAATTTGATATAAAAAATATTATCTAAATATTTCAGAAATATAAAAATATTTTTAATATCATATTTGATTTATAAATATAAAAATAATTTTTATATAAATAATTAATACTTGTTTTTTTATTTTTATAAAAAAATATATTTTTTATAAAATCTCTAAAGAATTATCAAAAATTTTGATTTTATTTGAACATCATAAAGTATTTAAAATTTATTAAATAATTAGATTTCCAAAATACAAAAATAAAATCAAAAAACAATATTTGAGTCTTAAATTATATATAAATAATAATTTATTAAACTATTATAAAAATTATATCAAAATTATTTTAGATGTTATTAAAATACATTTTTACAAAAAAATATATTTTAAAGAATTATTTTTTAAAGTTTTATTCGATAATATAAAAAATTATTTTTATAACAATTCTATAAATTTAAAATTCATATCATATTTTTTCTTTTAATTATTCATTACAGAAATATTTTTTTACTAAATTATATTCAAAATACTTTTTAATCTAGAAATAATTCTAGATTAATACCAATAAATTACAAATGATATACATTGATGAAATTATTAAATTTTAATTCTTATAATATTAAAAATCATTATTTTTCTCTTAAAAACGCATGTTTTTTAAAATTTCATTAATCGATCAACATACTTAAAAAGTAATTTTAAACATAAAACATTAATAATATACTTTATAATACAATTTTTTAAATAATTTTAATATTTTTATAAATTTCTACAAGCAAAAAAAATGATTTATTCAAATTTACCTAAAATCAAGCATATATTTTATATGTATTAATTTTACTAGATATGATAATAAAAAAAAATCAATTGTCACTTTTTCTGCATTTTAATAGTATTGTATAATTAAAAATTATTTAATAAAATAAAGTAATTTTTTAAAAGAAAAGAAGTAAAAAAATTATATTTTTTAGTGTAATTTTCAATAAAAATATTAGTTCTTTGATTTCAAAAAAATATTTTTTACTTAAAATGATAATATATTATTTTAATAATAATAAATTTATCTACAGTATATCAATTATATAATTTTTATTATAATCAATGAAATTCTGTATATATATTACCTATAAAAACATGAATTTATTTAATCAAATAAATTCTTTATATTAAATAAATAATTAAAATATACCAGTTTAAAAATATAAATTTATAAATACACTACGTGAAATTGAATTTTTGTTTTTTATTTTAAAATAATTAAATATTTTAAGTATTACTAGATATATTAGGTATATATAAAACTGAAAATGCAAAAAATACTACCTTAATTTCTAATTTTAAATAGCATAAACATTATTTTTTTAAAATTCTTAAAAAATAAACACTCTTCAATCATTAAATTATAAATTGTGTTTTTTATTAAAAATTCATTAATTACACAAAATCTTTTTATTGAAGTCTAATATTAAAATATAGAAAATACCTAAAATTATTTAATTAGTTAATAAATGTAATCAAATAATTCATTAAAATCTTTAAAAAAGAAAAATAAAAATAATCAGCAACAATTTGTTTCATAAAAATTAAACATTTCATACAAAAAAGTATTTTAAATAGTAAAAAAATATTTATTAAAAATAAAATCTACAAAAATTAGACTTATATATACAGCAATTAAATATCACTAAAAATATTAAAATTTTTGATAAATTTAATTGCCTTACTTAATAATTTATATGTAACTCTTGGAAAATTAATAAGAAAAATTATAGTATGTCACTACAAACACTGCGTATAGCAACGAGAAAAAGTCCATTAGCAATGTGGCAAGCTATTTTTGTAAAAACACAACTAGAGAAATATCATCCAAAATTAAAAATTGAAATTATCCCAATAATTACTCAAGGTGATATTTTAATAGACACTCCTCTATCAAAAATTGGTGGAAAGGGTTTATTTATTAAAGAACTAGAAAATGCATTGCTAAAAAAAAGAGCTGATATTGCAGTGCATTCTATTAAAGATATACCCATTAATTTTCCAGAAAATTTAGAGTTGATAACCATATGTAAAAGAGAAGATCCTCGTGATGCTTTTATATCCAATCAATATAATTCCATTGATTCATTAAAAATAGGAAGTACTATAGGAACATCAAGTTTACGTCGTCAATGCCAAATATCTCATTTCTACCCACACTTATTTTTTAAAGATTTACGAGGTAATATAGAAACACGATTACATAAATTAGATAATGGTGAATATGATGCTATAATTCTTGCTGTTGCTGGCCTTAAAAGACTAGGCTTAGAAGCAAGAATACGCATGCCTATATCTCCAGATGAATTATTACCTGCAGTTGGACAAGGTGCTATTGGCATAGAATGCCGCATTGAAGACCATTATGTGCAATCTTTTTTAAAACCATTACACCATTATAACACTGCTATCTGTATTCAAGCAGAACGCACAGTTAATTACCACTTAGAAGGTGGTTGTCAAGTCCCAATTTGTAGTTATGCTGTTTGGAAAAAAAAACATATTTGGCTAAGAGCACTTGTAGGATTACCAGATGGGAGTAAAATTATTCGGGGGGAAAAAAAATTTAAACCGGAAAAAGTTATACAAGCAAGCATTGAACTTGCCGAAGAATTATTGAATAATGGAGCTCAAGAAATTCTTAAAAAAATGCAATAAAAAATATTTTTATATGAGTGTATTAATTACAAAACCAAATCCAAGTGGAAAAAAACTTTTACAAATGATTAGATCAATAGGAATACCTGCAGTTCATATTCCATTAATAAAAATTATACCAAGTCATAAAATCATGCTTTTACCGATTAAATTAAATAAATTAAACCACGCAGATTTGATTTTTTTTTATCAAAAAACGCAGTAAAGTATGCTAATGAAGCACTTTATTTAAGAAAAAAAAAATGGCCTCGTAACTTATCATATTATGGTATAGGAAATTCAACAGCGGAAATGTTTAAAAAATTAACTAATTTACCAATTCAAATATCTCAACTGGGCGAAAACAGTGAAAAATTACTTGCATTACCTTCTTTAAAATATCTAAAAGGAAAAAAATCTTTATTATTACGAGGAAATGGTGGACGTGAATTAATTGCAAAAACATTACAATTACGAGGAAGTGATATTGATTATTGTGAATGTTATCAACGTCAACCAATAAAATATGATACAACATTATTTCAACTAAAATGTCAAAATGCAAATATTAAAACAATTATAGTGACTAGTGGAGAAATGTTAAATTTACTATTTAATTTAATTACAAAGGATTATAAATCTTGGTTATTATCTCTTCATCTTATTATTGTTAGTACACGTTTAGCTAATACAGCTAATCAATTAGGTTGGCAATCAATAAAAATAGCTAAAAGTGCTCAAAATTATGCTTTAATTGAAGCATTATTGTAAATTAATAATTCTAAAATAAAATTTTACACATATTAAAAAATTAATAAAACAAAAATATAACACAACATAATAAGCATAATTTTTTATAATTAACTATTGTTTTTGGAATCCATAAAATCGTTATTTTTAAAAACTATACTTTAAATATCTGAACAATAGAAATATTAATTAAAAATTTATGATACTTATCATCAAATCGATCCATTAAAGAATGTTTTATAAAGATATATTATGCTTTGTGTGAATAAAAAAGAAATAAATTTTAGAAAAAACTAATTCTAGTATAAAATTACTTATTTTCAATAAACGCATTTTCAATAAAATCATTTTAAAGTATTGAAATAATTTTTATTGAATTTAGAATCATTTTATTTATTAAACATAAAAAATATTAATATTTAAAATTACTTTAAATTTCATAATAATGTATATATAAAATTAACAAAACATTTATCTTCAATTTTTTATTCATGCTTGATTAAATAAAATTTATGATTTATCTTTAGAAAAAGAAAAACATTATGGAATAATTGATCATTACTCTGATATTATTTATAATATTGTAAACAAATAATTATTAAAAATGATCGAATATCAAGAAATTTTTATTTTTATGATATTTTTAAAAAAAACAAAAGATAACAAAAAATTTTTATCATGGAATAAAACATTATATTAATAGTAATATGAAGAACTATATTTTTATATTAAAAAAATTTTAAAATAAAATCTTAAATTATATTTTTTATCATGCAATAAAAAAATACAAAACAAATAAAATACATTTTATTTGTTTTGTAAATTTTGGTCGGCGAGAGAGGATTTGAACCTCCGACCTACTGGTCCCAAACCAGTTGCGCTACCAACCTGCGCTACTCACCGAAAGATTTTTTTTTATTTTATCATTTATTTTATTGAGTAAAAAATATTTTAATAAAATAATTTATAAATTATTATGCGAAAGAGGGGACTTGAACCCCCACATCCATAAAAGAATACCAACATCTGAAGTTAGTGCGTCTACCAATTCCGCCACAATCGCAATATAAAAATAAAAAGATAAAAATAAAAATTTATGGGGTGACTAATGGGATTCGAACCCACGACAACCGGAATCACAATCCGGAGCTCTACCAACTGAGCTATAGCCACCATACTCATCATCAAAATATTCAAATATCAAAAAATATAATTAATAATTATAAATTTTATAAATATCAGGAAAACATATCAAACAAAGCGTACCCGACAGGATTTGAACCTGAAACCTCTGCCTCCGGAGGGCAACGCTCTATCCAAATTGAGCTACGGGTACCAAAAACTAAATAAAATATTATTGTCAATGAATTTTGTTTTCAAAATTAAATTATACTACGGATTTCATAAGAAAGTATCTAGTATTTTCTAAATTAATTAAAAATTTTATATATATTTTTTAAAAAAAATATGCATTTTTATATAAAATCTAGCAAAGTTAATTGTTATAACAAAATTTACATAAATTACCAGAAAAATAATTTTTAAAAAATAGATTAAAGAAATAAAAATTAAAAATAAAAAACAAAAAAATCAAAAACAAACAAGTTCTGGATGTTAAAAAAAACAATTAGTAAAAATATTAAAAAAAGCATGTCAAATCATTTATATAAGGAAATAATATTGATTTTAAGATATCATCTTTTAATGTTTTTATGTATTTTTCAAAAAGGAAATTGACTTAATATGATTACAAAACATGATATCATATCTAATAATACACTCGTACTATAGATACAAAACAAAACATTCTTTTAAATTATAACCAGAGAAAAAAATAATTAAGGTTAGAACCAATAATTAATGATATAACTGTTATCATAATACATCGTCTAGATATACCACTCACTATTACTTTTTTAAAAAAATTAGGAATTTGATTATTAAATGCTAAAGTATATATCATCACTATACATACTATTATTGCAACCTAACGATACCGCGATAAGTGCCAAAAATTCATAATTTAAGCAACAGATACAGTACCTGTATTAGTAAATATTTAAACAAAAATACTACCACTAAATTTTGTTTTTTCCAAAGAAAAAAGTAATAATAACAAAAATAGAACTTACATAAAAAATCAAAATTTTTAATAATATATAATTGATGAAATTTTTGATGTAATATTGAGTTCTTTAATTTTTTAAGCAGTTATTCTAAGTAATTTGAATCCTTAATAAAAAACTATTACAAAAGAAAAAAAATCTTATAATCCATAAAAAACCATTATTTACCATCAAATTATTCAAACTAATTGCTGGAATATTACCCCAACCAAATAAAAATTAAAAATAATCCAGTGAAAATCATGGTAATAATTGCTAAAATAAAATTTTAAGCACAGAAAAAAAATTAATTCACCATAAAAATGTACTGCTAAAAAACTAATCAAATTCATAAATCCATAAAAATAGACAAAAAACCTATTAGAGCAGCTCAAGAAACTAAAAATTTACATATATCTTAACTATTATTTCTGATATTTTTCCTATTAAACACATAATAAAAAAATGTATAATCTGACTTATAATATATAAGATAAAAATAAAAAGAGATTTATCTATTTTAAAATACTATCAGTCCTATAAATAAACTAACTCTAGTTAGTCCTACTTAATATAATAAAATCAATATTTTTTTTAAAATCTACGATTAAATCTTTTTTTATAGTAATATCTTAATTATTACAAAAATAAAATTTATTAGAAATAGTATCATAAAATAATATGATTATATTTCAGAAATTATATTTTTTTAAAATAAAAATTTTATTAAATATGCATAAACTATTAAAAATATTTTTTCATAATTTTAAATGATGATAGACAAATATTAAAAAATAATCAAAATTTTTAAAAACATACATATAATTTTAAAAATAACAAAAATAAATATTTCAAAAATATAGATTTTCAATCTTAAATATTACTAAATAACTTATCAAAAAAATACTAAATAATATGATTTAACACAAGAAATTTGTAGAACACATATTAAATATTATTTTTTACATATATTCATATATAAAACTTATACTATCAAAAATATACTGTAATTCATCTAATATCTCAGAAATTTAATAAAATATCATTATGATAAATTCATTTCTCAAAAAATATTTTTATACTTTAATGATCATAAAAAAGCTATATTTATTAAATTTTAAAAAAGTATGTTAAGAACAATAATATGTAAATCAATAAACAAAAAACTTATATTTGTTTTATTTTAATAAATCATTAATCATAAATCAATTTAAGAACGTTTCATAAAATCAAAAAATTCATTATTAGTTTTTGTCATCGCTAATTTGTTGATTAAAAATTCCATTGCATCAATTTCACCCATAGGATGAATTATCTTACGTAAAATCCACATCTTTTGTAATTCATCCGGCAAAGTTAACAATTCTTCTTTACGAGTACCAGATCGATTATAATCAATAGCTGGAAAAACACGCTTTTCTGCTATTTTTCTTGATAAATTTAATTCCATATTACCTGTACCCTTAAATTCTTCATATATTACTTCATCCATTTTAGATCCTGTATCAACCAAAGCCGTAGCAATAATTGTTAAACTTCCACCTTCTTTTACATTACGGGCAGCTCCAAAAAAACGTTTTGGACGATGTAAAGCATTTGCATCAACTCCACCAGTTAATACTCTTCCAGAAGAGGGAATGACAGTATTATAAGCACGAGCAAGACGTGTAATAGAATCCAAAAGGATAATCACATCTTTTTTGTGTTCAACCAAACGTTTCGCTTTTTCTATAACCATTTCAGCAACTTGTACATGACGAGATGCAGGTTCATCAAAAGTAGAAGCAATTACTTCTCCTTTAACTAAACGTTGCATTTCTGTAACTTCTTCTGGCCTTTCATCAATCAACAAAACCATTAACACACAATCCAGATAATTATTTGCAATATTAGCAGCAATATTTTGTAATAACATAGTTTTACCTGCTTTTGGCGGAGCAACAATTAAACCACGTTGTCCACGTCCAATAGGAGCAGATAAATCCAAAACCCGAGCAGTTAAATCTTCTGTAGATCCATTACCACGTTCCATACGCAACCGACTGTTGGCATGTAATGGTGTTAAATTTTCAAATAAAATTTTACTACGAGCATTTTCAGGTTTATCAAAATTTACTTCATTAACTTTTAACAAAGCAAAATAACGTTCTCCTTCTTTCGGAGGGCGAATTTTTCCAGAAATAGTATCACCTGTTCGTAAATTAAAACGACGAATTTGACTAGGAGAAACATAAATATCATCAGGACCTGCTAAATATGAACTATCAGCAGACCGAAGAAATCCAAATCCATCCTGTAAAATTTCTAACACGCCATCACCAAAAATATCTTCTCCACTTTTAGCATGTTGCTTTAAAATAGAAAAAATAATATCCTGTTTTCTCATACGAGGTAAATTTTCTAATCCCATACCTTCGCCAATAGTAATCAATGCAGAAACTGGCGTATTTTTTAATTCGGTAAGATTCATAATGGTGGGTTCTTAAACTTGAGGTATATTTTGAAAATTATGCACAATATATTATTGATTTATTATATAATATCAATAATAATAAATTAATATTTTTATTAAAATATTTTTATTAAAAATATTAATTTTATTATAGTATAACTTCATGTTGGAAAATTATATGTAATTTAAAGAAAATGCCAAAGTTTTTTATAATTTATATGTTTTGTTTTCCCATATAAAAAAATCGACATAAAAAAATAAAGATTTACCACAAAAATCAATAATTATATCTTACTATAATAAAATTTCTAATTTTTAGCATTTTTACTTATAAAAACATGTATAAAAAATCAAATATTTAGTTTTCAGATCTTATAAAGATATGTATCAAATTAAATTATAACGTTATATTAAAATCATTTAAAACACCTATTTATTTATTAAAATACATACTATTTAAAAAATTTTTGTTATTAAAAAATATTTAAATCCCTTTTTATTTTCTTTTTTACAGAAAATTAAATATTTTTATCGATAAAACTTTGCAATTGATTTTTAGATAACAAACCTACATATTCATCAATTTTTTTCCTTTTTTAAAAAACAACAAAAACAACAAAGTTGGAATACTACAAATACCATATTTAGCTATTATAATTGGATTATTCTCAATATTTAATTTTCCAATAATTAATTTCATTGCATACTCATTAGCTATTTCATCTAAAATAGAATAAATTATTTTACAAGGAGCACACCATACTGCCCAAAAATCAATTAATACTGGTTTTATTGCTTTTATGGCTTTTATGGCTTTTATTTAAAAATTTTTATCAGAAAAATGAAGTACTAAATTTTTGTTCATTTTTTAATTACTTCCAATATTGAAAAATAAATATCATTTTATTATTAATGAATATATCTTTTAAAGCAAGTATATTGTTTTCTATTACAAATGTTTTTGTGAGGAAACTGATTATATGCTACATATATTATATTTCAAATATTTAATGATACGTGTTTATCATATTTTTTAAAACAATTACATTAATATAATTATTAATATAAATATAATTTAATATTTTTATTAAAAAATATATGCAATTTTTTTTATTTTTAAAACTAATATTAGTTAAATTAATTTAACTAACTATGTTTTTAATAATTTTAATAAAAATAATAGTTTTTAATAAAAAAACTATCGTCCCAGATCCCAGATAATTAATAAAAATCAATATTATATGAATAATTATATATAATAATCAATATAATCTGTATTTTTTTTTATTAAAATAAATTAGATGATAAAGATCATATCTTTTATTGTATTATATAAAATATATTAAAGCAATATTTTCTTAATATTTTTTTTAAAAAAACGCTATTCAAAAAAATATTTTTAAAATTTAATTATCATAAAAAATTTTTCATATTCTGCTTACAAATACATTAACTTTAATTTTTATATTGCTTCAATGCAAAAACATTATTTGTTTAAAAAATTAAACAAAATAACAATCAATAACAAATGTAAAATAATTTTATATTAAACATAATTAGAAAAAATTTCAATGATTATATTTAACACTAAAAAAATCAGAACGAAAATAAATAAAAACATTTTAAATATGTGCCATATACAAAATTTTTCCCATAATAATTAGTATTTATTAATTAATATTTATTTATATATAAAATATATATAAAAAAGTAGTTATATATAATTATATCAATAAACTAGCAAAATAAAAATTGATCAGAAGATCATATTTCATAAAAAAATATATAAAAGTTTTTTGCAATAAAATATTTTTATAAAAATAATATAAGAAAAATTTAAATTCATAAAATATTTATAGTTTTAATGTATATTTCCTTAAATCAATCTTTTAAATTCAAATTATAAAATTTATTAATATTCAAAATTATGTACAAATTAATAATCATATAAATACTGACAATAAATAAAGTTGAAAAATACAAAACTCAAAATAAAACAAAAATTTATACAAAAAACAAATATACTCGTTCATTGCAAAACAATAATACTATTCTCTTCAACATCTAATGTTATTACCTTTCCTGGTAATAGTGTATTAGATAATACCTTTTCAGCTAACATATTTTCTATCTTATGTTGAATTGCTCGTTTTAAAGGACGAGCACCAAATACTGGATCAAATCCTATTTCAGCTAACTTTTCTAGAACTTTTTCAGTAATTATTATTTTATAACCTTGTTCTTCTAATCTTTTATACAAACGTGATAATTGTATTTTTGCAATATTTTTAATTTGTGTTTTATTTAATGGATGAAATACAACAACTTCATCAATACGATTAATAAATTCTGGACGAAAACTACGACTAACCACTTCCATTACAATCTCTTTTATATTATCATAACATAAATTCTCAAAACGTTCTTGAATTAAATTAGAGCCTAAATTAGATGTCATAATCACAACAGTATTACGAAAATCTACCGTTTGCCCATGTCCATCTGTTAAACGGCCATCATCAAGTACTTGTAACAAAATATTAAAAACATCTGGATGTGCTTTTTCAATTTCATCGAGCAAAATAACAGAATAAGGACGTCTTCGTATTGCCTCTGTTAAATAACCACCTTCTTCATATCCTATATAACCTGGTGGCGCACCAACTAATCTAGAAATAATATGTTTTTCCATAAATTCTGACATATCAATACGTACCATAGCATTGTCACTATCAAACAAAAAATTTGCAAGTGCTTTACATAACTCAGTCTTACCAACACCAGTAGGACCTAAAAACAAAAAAGAACCAATAGGACGATTAGGATCTGATAAACCAGCCCGACTACGACGAATAGCATTCGATACAGCATTTACTGCTTCGTTTTGTCCAATAACAAATTTATGAATTTCTTCCTCCATATGCAATAATTTCTCACGTTCATTTTTTAACATTCTAATCACAGGAATCCCCGTCCATCTTGCTACAATTTCTGCAATTTCAATATCAGTAACTTTATTACGTAATAGCTTCATTGGTTTATTTTCAACACTAGTAGCTACTGCGAGTTGTTTTTCTAATTCTGGAATTTCACCATACTGTAATTTTGACATTTTAGCCAAATCACTATTACGACGTGCTTGTTCTAAACTTATACGTGCATTTTCTAATCTCGCTTTTATATCTTGGGTACCTGTTAGTTCTGCTTTTTCAGCATTCCACTTTTTTTCTAATGCCCAATATTCTTTTTCTTTTTCTATTAATTCTTCTTGTAACATTTTTAAACGTTTTTTACTATCTTTATCCAATTCTTTTTTTAAAGCTTCTTGTTCAAGTTTTAGTTGCATCACCCGACGTTCTAACCGATCTAATAATTCTGGTTTAGAATCCATTTGCATTCGCAAACTTGCTCCAGCTTCATCAATTAAATCTATTGCTTTATCTGGTAACATGCGATCAGAAATATAGCGATTAGATAAATTTGCTGCTGCAACAATAGCAGGATCTGTAATTTGCACATGATGATGTAATTCGTAACGTTCTTTTAATCCTCTTAAAATTGCTATTGTGTCTTCTACAGTTGGTTCAACAATATAAACTTTTTGGAAACGACGTTCTAATGCTGCATCTTTTTCAATATATTGATGATATTCATTCAATGTTGTAGCACCAACACAGTGTAATTCTCCTTTCGCTAATGCTGGTTTTAACATGTTACTGGCATCCATTGCACCTTCAGATTTACCTGCTCCAACCATAGTATGTAATTCATCAATAAATAAGATAACATTACCTTCTTGTTTATTGAGATCATGCAAAACTGATTTCAAACGTTCTTCAAATTCACCACGATATTTTGTTCCTGCAAGTAAAGTACCCATATCTAATGCAAATACACGTTTATTTTTTAACCCTTCAGGTACTTCAGCATTAACAATCCTTTGAGCAAGCCCTTCAACAATAGCTGTTTTTCCTACCCCAGGTTCTCCTATTAAAACTGGGTTATTTTTTGTTCTACGCTGCAGTACTTGTATAGTTCTTCGAATTTCTTCATCACGTCCAATAACAGGATCAAGTTTTCCTTCTTCAGCTTTTTGAGTTAAATCTATGGCATATTTTTTAAGTGCATTACGCTGCTCTTCAGCACTTTTTTCATGAATATTATCTCCGGCACGCATTAATGATATCGCCTTTTCCATATCTTCTTTAATAATTTGCATACTTTTAATTTTATCAGTAAGAAAAGTTTTTGCATCAAAAATTGCTAAAAGAAATATCTCTGATGAAATAAACTTATCACCTTTTTTTTGTGCTATTTTTTCACATAAATTTAGATGACGAATAAGATCATTTGATGGTTGAACATCACCAATAATTCCACCATGCACTTGTGGTAAAACATTCAAAATATCATTTAATTGATCGCTTAATTTTTTTATATTAATACCCATTGAAGTTAATAAATATTTTATAGTACTTCCTTCTTGTTCTAATAAAGCAATCAGCAAATGAATTGGTTCAATAAATTGATTATCTTTTTTAATAGCTAAAGATTGAGCATCAATTAATGCTTCTTGTAATTTATTTGTAAAACGTTCAAAATGCATAAAATCTCCAAAAGATAATCAAATATTTGCTATAAAAAATAATTAAATTTTACGACACATTTTTTATAAAAAATATTTATATGATATATATAATCTTACTTAATCTTACTTAATTTATAAAAAATGAATATTAATTTTTGTATAAATCCTTAAAAAATTTTTTATTAGAAATCTTTCTATGAATAACATAGAAATTAATATCAAATATTATTAAAAGTAAATATTTTATCTAATGATTTTATCATAAAAAATGCTTTTTTACAAAAGTAAATTACAATTACAATAACTTAAAATAAAATATCTATTACTAAATTTTCGCTAATTTTTCTTAAAAAAACAGTTACTATATATAATATTCTTACTTATTGAAATTAATCATAATAATAAAATTTTATACAAAAAATATAGTTTTTTATAACAACTAAAAATATAAATATTACCAATTATATAAAATATTAATTATCAATCTTTTTTCTATTAAATTTTCACGGTATTTTTGCATTCCATTAGTAAATCTCTTGCTTTAATATAAATTTTTTTTTAACATATCAATTAACATAAGCATATCTCTAGGAGGTTCTACGCACCACTCCATCAAATTACCTGTTATAGGATGATACAAACGTAATTTTTTAGCATGAAGTGCTTGACGATTGAATGTTTTAAGCATTTTTATAAATGATTCAGAAAAACCTTTTAATGATCGTACCGATCCATAATACACAGGATCACCAACTACATGATGATTAATATGTGCCATATGAACACGAATTTGATGTGTTCTACCTGTCTCTAATCTTAATTTTACTCTAGTATGTATACGAAATTTTTCTATTATTTTATAATGAGTGATAGCAGGTTTTCCAATTTTATTAATAGCCATATGTATACGTTTACTGGGATGACGAGCAATTGGCTGATCAACTATCCCACTACATTGTACAAGACCATTTACTATAGCATCATATTCACGTATAACTTTCCTATTTTTTATAGCTTGACTCAAATTTGAATGAGCAGTTATTGTTTTTGCGATAACTATTAATCCTGTAGTGCCTTTATCTAATCTATGGATAATACCTGCTCTGGGAACATTTATATTTTCAGGATAATGAAATAACAATGTATTTAATAATGTCCCATTCAGATTTTTAATACCTGGATGCATAACTAAATTTGCAGGTTTATTGATCACAAGTATTGCATCATCTTCATACACAATATTCAAAGGAATATTTTCTGCTTCTGTACAGATATTTTTTTTGATTACAAGATTAATCAAAACTTTTTCATTGCCTACTACTTTTTTTTTAGGGCTATTTACATATTCATTATTAACCTGAACTCTATTATTTAAAATCCATTTTTTTATCTGTGATCTAGAATAATCAGGAAATAAAGAGACTAACACTTTATCTAAACGTTGAGAAAATTGTGATGGCAATATTTTTGCATTAAGTTGTAATTTTTCAGACATAACAATCAGCTAAAAAAATTATATTTTGTTCGAAATATCTATTTTTTGTTTAAAATATATAATAATTATATAATATTTTTTAAAAAAATTGGGAATTTGATAAAAATATTCGTAGGAAACAAAATAAATGAAAAAAAAAATAAAATATTTATTGATATTTATTACAATTAATTTATTAATTGCTGGATGCTCTAGCAATAAAAATATCATATCAGAAGCTTCTGAAAATGATATTTATCAAAGTAGTCAAGAAAAATTAAAAAAACATAATTACAAAGGAGCTATAAAATTATTAGAAAAATTATGTAGCAATTATCCATTAAGTGTATATAAAAAAAAAGCTCAATTAGATCTAATTTATGCGTATTATAAATCAGCAGAATTTTTTTTAGCAATAAAAATAATTGATCGTTTTATTCTATCAAATCCAAATGATCATAACATTGATTATGTTTTATATATGCGTGGATTAAATGCGCAAAAATTAGATCAAAACATATTACAAGATTTCTTTGGTATAGATCATTCTGATAAAGATCCTCAATATGCCATCGCAGCTTTTAAAAGCTTTACTCAACTTATTCATTCTTATCCTAATAGTTTCTATGTAAATAATTCTCTAAAACACTTATTTCTTATAAAAGAACGATTAGCAAAATATCAATTGGCTATTATTAAATATTATAGTAAACGTGGTGCTTATATTGCCATTATTAATCGTACTAAAAACATGTTAAAACAATTTCCAGACAGTAAATATACACAACATGCACTACAATATATGAAAATAGCCTATAATAAATTAGGTTTACTAAATGAAAAAATAAAGTGATAAAATTGCTAGAACTAAATCCTTTAAAAAAATAAAAAATAAAAAATTACTGAAAATACAACTTGATAATTAAATATACTTTCATACTTTATAAAAAACAATTTTATATATTTTTTGATCTATATTAAAAATAATATTATTGTAAAAAACTTAAGTTATATTCTTGTTTTTTAATATATACGATATATTATTAAAAATTTTAGGTTTTTAAATATTATCTCTTACTTTAATATATTTTTTTTATAAAAAATATAATACAAAAAATTGCTATTAATAGAAATTACGCATTGAGAAAAAATAAGGATCAAGTTTATCATTACCTCAAAATATAGATTCATATTTAATCATCATTAATATTAATATATTGTAAACATCTCTTTTAAAAAGATAATAATATAGATCAATAAAACTTGAATCTTTTTTAAAAAAATTTATATATTATTAATATATGATATAAATTATTAAATTTAATTCATATAATCATATTTAAAATTAATATGATCATAACTCGTTCTTTAATATTGTTAACAATCTATTCAAAATAAAAAATATTTCTTTAACAATTAATTAAAGAAGATAGATAACTAAATTCTTAATTATTCTATAGAATAATTAACAATATAATACAACTATTCTCATTTAATTTATAATAAATATTAACACATAATATATTATTAAAAAATAATAAAATAATCAAAATAAATATTTATAATAATTTATAAATATTTATACACTATTAATAAACACAACATTTATGATTAAATAATTTCATCACAACAAAAAATACATATTTATGTTTTTTTCTTTTCATACTTATAAGATTCACATATAATACGACGTAAAATATCTTCGATTAAATCAGCTGAAACACCTATTTTTTTCGCTTCTTTACGTCGCAATTCTAATATTGTATTTTCACGTTCTTTTATATAAATTGGTAACCCTTTTTTCCATTTAAATTCACCAATTGCTATTACTAATTGCATTCTTTTTGCTAATAGTTTTAAGAATAATTGATCGATTTTATCAATTTTTTTACGTAATTGTAATAACTCTACTAACATTTATCTACCTTATGTTAAAAAATTAGCTTTTCTTTTCTTATTTATTATATATTTACTAAAATTAAACTACATTACATAAATATAAGCTAAAAATATAACTTAACATTAAAAAAATATTGATTTTTAACTCTTTAAAATTAATTATACCAATGTATAAAATTTAATAAAATATTTCATAAAATCATTTCAAAAGAAAAACAAAAAGCTTAATACTATTAAGCTATTTTTGATTTCTTCGATATTTTTTTAAGAGCAAAGAAATTATTTGATATTAAGACGTTCTTTAATACGAGCTGTTTTTCCAGAACGCTCTCTCAGATAATATAATTTAGCTCTACGTACAACACCATAACGTTTAATAATAATGCTATCTATAATTGGTGAATAAGTCTGAAATACTCTTTCAATACCTTCTCCATTTGAAATTTTTCTTACAGTAAATGCAGATTGAAAACCACGATTGCGCATAGCAATCACTAAACCTTCAAATGCCTGTAACCGTCTTTTAGCACCTTCGACAACCCATACTTTAACTTCTATAGAATCACCTGGTCTAAATAATGGAATACAGTTTTTTATTTGTTCTTTTTCAAATTCTTGAATAATATTATTCATAATTACCTTTTATAAAAAAACCATCAAAAATAATATATATAAAATATATTATTAAATTCTTTATTTATGTTCCTTCATATTCCTTTTGAAATTCTAATAACAACATTTTTTGTTCTTCGGTTAATTTTAAATTCATCAAAAGTTGAGGCCTTTTAAGCCATGTGTATCCTAATGATTGTTTTTTTCTCCAACGATTAATTTTGCTATGATTACCAGATAATAAAACATCAGGGACTGCCATATTTCCTAATAATTTTGGCCGTGTATAATGGGGAGGAGCAAATAATCCTGTCATAAAAGAGTCTTCTTCTGCTGATCGCTTATGACCTAAAACACCTGGGATAAAACGAGAAATAGCATCAATCATTACCATAGCAGCTAACTCTCCACCAGTAAGAACATAATCACCTATTGACCATTCTTCATTGATTTCAGTTTCAATAATTCTTTGATCTATGCCTTCATATCGACCACATATCAAAATTAATTTTTTTTTTGATAATAACTCAAAAATACCTTTTTGATTTAATTTTCTACCTTGTGGTGAAAGATAGATTACTGTAACATCCTGACCCATAAAAGATTTTGCTATATAAATTGCATCTCTAATTGGTTGAACCATCATTAACATTCCTGGGCCACCACCATAGGGACGGTCATCTACGGTACGTCTTTTATCATAAGCATAATCTCTTAAATCACTACACTCTATCGTCAATAGTTTTTTTTTATTGCACGACTTGTTATGCCATAATTCGTAATTGCATGAAACATTTTTGGGAACAAACTAATAATCCAAATCCACATATTTTTTTACTAAAAACGTTTAATAAATTTCTAAAAACTCGGATCCCAGTCTACTTGAATTATTTTAGTAGCAATATCAACCTTCTTTATAACTTTCTGATAAAGAAATGGGATCAACCTTTCTTTGATTCCAAATGAATCTTTAAGATTTTGTGTTACTAATACATCATTTGCTCCTGTTGCAATCAAATTTGTAACATGCCCCAAATAGTAGGCATGACTGTTAAAAATTTTGCAACCTATTAAATCTTTCCAATAGTATTCATTTTTTTTTAGAAGAGGAAGCTGTCCTGAATCTATAATAATTTTGCAATTAATCATTAAATCAGCATATTCTTTATTATAAATATTTTTAAATTTTGTAAAAATATTTTTATTATCATATTTCCAATCTTCAATTTCTAATTGATACCATTCTTTTAACAATTGAACAAACCATGGTTGATAATTAAAAATATCTTCAATATTTTCAGTAAACGAAAATATTTTTATCCAACCATGAATACCATATGTTTTACCTAATTTCCCTAATATAATAGGATTAATTGGATTTACAAAAAAAACTTTTTTTTTAACCATAATAGAAAATTAAACTATTTTTTTAGTTGTTTAATTAACATGAAAACACGATCAGAAACTTGTGCACCTACAGAAATCCAATAATCAATGCGATCTAACTTTAAAGACATTTTTTTTGCTTGACCTGATGCGATTGGGTTAAAAAAACCTATTCTTTCAATAAAACGACCATCACGTGCATTACGACTATCTGTCACAACTACTTGATAAAATGGACGTTTTTTTGCACCAAATCGAGCTAAACGAATTATTACCATAAAATTCTCTTACTTAGTTTAAAAATACTAAAATAATTCAAACAAAAATTTAATATAAAAATATTTTACTCTTTTTTACATAAAAAACAATGAAAATACTAATTTTATATACTCAAAAAATATTATTTATGAAAAATAAAGTTAACTAAAATTTTTTATATTAAAAATACTTTTAATTCTTTAAATTAATAATATTTTTTATTGTATCTTATGCTTTATGCATGGTATAAAATTAAATGGTTAACAAAATTAAGATGTTATAAATTTGTATTATTACTTATAATAAATTTTTTTATTTTTAAATAAAATTCTTTTTAATAATTATTTAAAATAATAATTTTTTATTTCAAAAAAAAAAATTATTTATTGCAATTTCCATGCGCATAAAACTTAAAATATCATTTATAATTAATCTCTTTTAAAATATATATTTTGAAATACCATCTATATTTTCATATATTGCATTTATTTAAAAGCATTTTTAAATTAACAATTATTATTTTTATCAAAAAATATTAATTCATATATACGGATTTTCTATTTATTTATTAATCGATAATCTCTACGATATATCAATAATTAATAAATTATAAAATTTTAATTCTTAATAAATATCATAAAATTTTACTAAAAAAAATCGGATTATTTCTAATAATATATTACATTTTTATATTATATTTTGAATAAAAAATAAATCTTTTTTATAATGCTTGATAAATTTTAAAAATTTTACATAAAAATATCAAAAAATCTATGATTTTTGATCATACAGTAATTTAATTAACTTCATAAAAATAGTTTTTTATAAAAATCTTAAAAACTAAACATCAAAATAATCAACAATTTTTTTTATTATATTTACAATATTATAATAATTAATTTAAATAATTGACACATGATAAAAAATAATAAATTTTAACTTAGTATATAACTTTTTGATTAATATCTTTAAAAATGTGAATATTTTAAAGTAATTAAATACTTTTATATATTCAAATTACATAAAAATACAGTTTAATAGCATCACTATTCAGATTTTTTTAGATATAATATTTTATTTTTTTTCTTACTCAACTTTTTCGTCTAATGTTTGTTTTTTATAAAATTCAGATAAAAATTTATAAAAAAATTATCAATAATTACTTATTCGATATTACATAAAATGTATTATTATGATTTTTTTTTTAAATAAAATAAGCATTAAAAACTTTTGCAAAACTGCTGCTAATAACTTTAAAAGAATATTTTAGTCTTTAAAAAAATGGAATCATCTATAAATATTTCATATATTTCTTAATTAACTAAAAAATCTGTTCTTGCCATTATTTATTTTTATATATAATATTTTTAAAATATAATTATATATCATACTATTATTTATACTTTTAAAAAATATATCAATCTCTTACTTATTTAAATTTACTTATTGTTTACTATAAAATCAATTATCAAATTATATTTAAAGATATTAATTCTTAATGAAAAAACAAAAAATTTTTATCACTTAAACTTAATTTCTTTAATTATATTAATCGGTATTAATCATAAAATAATTGATTATCAAAAAAATACATATAGATAATGTTTTCATTATTAACATAAATTTCTTATTTTTTTAGATTATTTATTATTTTAATAATAATTTTAATAATAGTAATCGAGAAAAAAGTATATTTTTCTTAAAAACATTACCATTTTTATTTTTTTACTATATCGAATATTAACTAATTTTGTTACATATAATAGAATACACAAAATCAAAAATATTCAAAATCTCATTAAAAATATTTTTTTTAAAAATAATTTTTATAAAATAAATATCTTTAAATATGTAAAATCATTGTTTAATTTTCATAAAATTTTTATAATTATCATAATTAGTAAAATAGGAATTTTATTTTGGAGCAAGTCTCAACAAATACTTTAATTATAATACTGATTATAATGATTATTTTATCAGCTTACTTTTCTGCTTCAGAAACAGGAATGATGAGTTTAAATAGATATCGTTTAAGACATCTAGCTAAAAATGGTAATCAATCTGCTCGTCGAGTAGAAGCATTGCTTAAACATCCAGATCGCTTAATAAGTCTTATCTTAATTTGGAATAATCTTATTAATATTTTAGCATCATCATTGGCTACCATTGTCGGAATGAGACTTTATGGTCATATCGGTGTTGCTATTGCAACTGGTATTTTAACTTTTATAATTTTACTTTTCGCAGAAGTTTTACCAAAAACAATGGCAACATTGTACCCAGAAAAAATTGCTTTTACTAGTAGTTTTTTTTTAAAACCCTTACAAAAAATATTATTACCCATTGTCTGGTTATTCAATACAATTACGATAATATTTATGAATCTTTTTGGAATTAAATCACCTATTATAAATAACTATGCTATATCAAAAGATGAATTACGTACTATTGTAAATGAATCTAAAACTAAATTATCTCGTCAAAATCAAGATATGTTAATTTCAATTTTAGATTTAGAAAAAGTGACTGTCGGAGATATTATGGTTCCTCGCCATGAAATAATTGGTATCGATATTAATACAAATTGGAAATTAATTATTCGTCAATTAACTCATTCTCCACATGGTAGAATTGTTCTTTATCGAGATACTCTTGACGACATGATTGGTATGTTACGTATACGTGAAGCTTATAGATTAATGGTAGAAAAACAGGAATTCAATAAAAAAAACTTAATTCGAGCTGCCGATAAAATTTATTTTATTCCAAAAAATACCTCATTAAACATACAATTAATCAAATTTCAAAGAAAAAATGAAAAAATAGGCATTATTGTTGATGAATATGGTGATATTCAGGGACTGATAACAGTAGAAGATATTCTCGAAGAGATTGTTGGAGATTTTACTACATCTATGTTTCCAAGTTTATCTCAAGAAGTTTTACCACAACTAGATGGATCAATTTTAATGGATGGTGCTACCAATATAAGAGAAATCAATAAAATTTTTAATTGGCATTTACCTGTCGAAGGTGCTAGAACTATTAACGGTTTATTATTAGAGGAAATTGGTGATATCCCAATTTTAAATACTAAAATTCAAATAGGAAACTATCACTTTGAAATATTATCTATTAATGGTAGTGTAATTAAAAAAGTAAGAGCAACATTCATTAGTGTATCATCTCTTACAACATGATAATTTCAAATCTACATTATATAGATGTAATGCTCCAATAAATAACATCTATGAATTTTAATAATATATGAAATATCATCTGCACTTATTTATTTTTATTTCTGTTAAAACTTTTTCATTGATTTTATACTATTTTTAGAAAATTATAAATTATTATTTTAAAAAAATACAATATTTCATCAAAATATGAATTTTATATATCCATATAAAATAAATTACAAATTATAAAAATTAACTACCCCAATATTTTTTTTAAAAAAAGATAAAACAACATATAGCAATGTGTTCATAAAATATTCTTATTATTAGTAATAATAAGATTTTATATTTAAATGATATAATATATAAAAAATAAAAAATTTTATAAAAAACATAAATATTAAAATAATTTTTTATATTTAATAATAATTAAATAATATTAATTAATCTAAACAAATATTTTTTAAAATTTGATCAATTACCTTAAAATTTTACAAAATATCAAAATAAAAAACTAAAAATATTCAAAAAATAATTAAAATAAAATATAATTATAATTATTATACTATATAATTTTAGTAGTATTAATACTTCCAAAACAAAAAATTTTATACGAATGTTTTATTTTTACATATTTATTCTAAAATAAAATAAAAAAATTAATTAAACCGTATTAAGAATAAATAATATTTATTATAAATATTTTTATAATTTAAATTACATCTAAAATAATAGGGTAAAGATCTATACAAAAAAATAAATATTACTTGAATTAATCACAATTATTTCGATAATATGACAAAAAATCAGAAACATGATAATTTTTCTGATTTCTTTTTATAAAAAGTTATTACAAGAATTATGTCAAAAATACTATCAAATTTTTAATTCATTAATATTTATTTATGTCTAAATATAATTTTTCATTAAGATAAATTAAATAAGAGAAATCAGAAAAAACATTTTTTATTTTAAGAAGAGGTTACAATATTGTATGGCAACAATAGGTATTTTTTTTGGTAGTGATACTGGTAATACAGAAAATGTAGCTAAAATAATTCAAAAAACTCTTGGCGGTTCAAATATCGCTAAAATTTATGATATCGCTAAAAGCAATAAAGAAGATATTGAAAAATTTAACATATTATTATTTGGTATACCTACATGGTATTATGGAGAAGCACAGTGTGATTGGGAAGATTTCTTTTCAACATTAAAAACTATTAATTTTCACAATAAAAAAGTTGCTATTTTTGGTTGTGGTGATCAAGAAGATTATGCAGAATATTTTTGCGATGCTATGGGAATTCTAAAAAATATAATTGAACCTAATGGTGCAACTATTATTGGTCACTATTCAAGACAAGGGTATTATTTTGAAGAATCTAAAGGATTGGTTGATGAAAATTATTTTGTTGGTCTTCCTATTGATGAAGACAGACAGCATGAACTAACAGAAGGACGTATTAAAAATTGGGTACAACAAATATCTCAAGAACTTAATTTGCAAAAATCTCTAACTTCAGAATAATATTTTAAAATAAATATTCGTGTTTTAAAAATTTAACAAACTACAATATAAATTAATTTACTTAAAGTAGTTAGAGATATATTTTTTTACAAAAAAATATAAAACAATTTTAATTTTAAAAAATGACATATTTTTATCTTACGATAAATTTAGTACAGATACTACATTAAATATCAAATTTAAAATTATTTAAAATTAGATTTTTTAGATATTTATAAAAAAAATAAAAGCAGAAATTGTCAATAAAAAATAATATATAATTTTCTAGTTATAAATTATTAATATTTTTTATATAAAAAATTAGTTTTATTTAATTTTAATATTTAAATATATTTTATAAATATGATTATTTTAAAAAATAATCACATCTTAATTTTCATCCAAGTATCTCTTAATGATACAGTACGATTAAAAACTAAATGCTCTCTGCTATGACAATAAATATCACTACAAAAATAACCTTCTCTTTCAAATTGATAAACTGTACCAGGTTTTGACATCATCAAAACTGGTTCAACAATACCTTTACATTTTACTAAAGAAAATGGATTAATATGTTTTAAAAAATCTTTTGCTGTATCCGGTGAAACAACATCAAATAAACTATTATATAATCGAATTTCTGCTGACACACCATGTAATGCACTTACCCAATGAATCACACCTTTTATTTTATGAGCATCACCAGGAGCTTTATTTAAAGTATCAGGATAATAAGTACAATAAATAGCAACAACATTCCCTTTTAAATCCTTATCAATACGATTAGCTTGAATAATATAAGCATTTCGTAAACGCACTTTTTTATTTAATACTAAACGTTTATATGCATTATGATATTTTTCACGAAAATCAGCTCGATCTATATAAAGTTCTCTACTAAATGGAACTTTTCTAGTACCCATTTCAGGGTTCTTTGGATGATTAGATATATCAAGAAATATTTTTTTATCAATAGCCATATTTTCAATAACTACTTTAACAGGATTTAATACCGCCATTACACGTGGTGCTATTTTGTCTAAATCATTACGAATACAAGATTCTAATGAAATCATTTCAACTCTATTATCTTGCTTAGTAACACCAATACGGCGACAAAATTCACGTATAGAATTTGGAGTATAACCCCGCCGACGTAATCCAGAAATAGTTGGCATTCTTGGGTCATCCCAATTTTCTACAAGATTATTTTCTACTAATTGCTTTAATTTACGTTTTGACATCACTGTATACGTAAGATTTAATCGAGAAAATTCATATTGTTTTGGACGATGATCAATACTAATATTGTCTAATATCCAATCATATAAACGTCGATTATCTTGAAATTCAAGAGTACAAAGCGAATGGGTAATGCCCTCTAATGCATCAGAAATACAATGACTAAAATCATACGTTGGATAAATACACCATTGATTACCTAATTGATAATGTTTTGAATATCTTATTCTATATAAAACAGGATCTCGCATAATAATGAAAGGAGATGACATATCAATTTTTGCACGTAAACAAGCTTTTCCTTCTTTAATTTCACCATTTCGCATTTTCTGAAATAACTTTAAATTATCAGTAATTTTCCTATCCCGATAGGGGCTATTTTTACCAACCTTTTTTAAGGTACCACGATATTCACGAATTTCATCAGGAGTTAATTCATCTACGTAAGCTAAACCTTTTTGAATAAGTTCTATTGCAAATTGATAAAATTCATAAAAATAATCTGAAGCATATTTAACATCATCACTCCAATGAAAACCTAACCATTGCAAATCTTCCTGAATAGAATGAACATATTTAATATTCTCTTGAACTGGATTAGTATCATCAAAACGTAAATTACATTTACCATGATAATCTTCCGCAATACCGAAATTCAAACAAATTGCTTTAGCATGACCAATATGTAAATACCCATTTGGTTCAGGTGAAAAACGAGTATGTATATGATTATATTTACCTGTAAATAAATCTTTATCAATAATTTTTCGAACAAAATTTGTTTGAATATTTTTTGGTATTTTCACCATTATAACTCCTAAAAAAATACAAAAATTCTAATAAAATAATTTTATTAATAAAAAATTTATAACATCTCAATAATAATAAAAATAATCACTATAACCAAAAAATTATTTTTTATGAAATTAATGAAAATATTAAATATTAATATTATATAAATAAAATTCTTTTTATTTTAAATAATAGATTAATAAAAATTATAAAAATATATAATATATCTTTATAAAAGATATATTTTTAATTTATTTCAAAAAAAAGCTATAACATAAAAATATTATAAGAATTATTTTTTAAGATTTCACAAAAAATTGGAAATATATAAAGCGTCATGATAAAAATAGATTCATAATGTAAATTTACTGTATTTTATCATTACTTTTTCATCAAAAAAATCTTTAGAAACAAAAATTTTGTTCATTATTTTAATAATAAACAACTATCAAAAATACTATATTTAAAATATTTTAATAAGCAATAAACAAAAGTTTTCTAAAATTCTTATAAAGATTGACTTATTATATAATTCTCATACCATTAAAAATTAATAAAAATTAACATTTACATATTTAATAATCAAAATTTTATATCCTCAAAAATATTTTTTTAATAAAAAAATTTACATTTATATTAAAAATATTAAAAAACAGTTGACGATTTTATTTCATATGCGCATAATTTTAATTCAATGTTTAAATACAAATATAATTTAAGGCTACGTAGCTCAAATTGGTTAGAGCACAGCACTCATAACGCTGGGGTTACAGGTTCAATTCCCGTCGTAGCCACTAGCATTTTACGGGAGTGGCGAAATTAGGTAGACGCACCAGATTTAGATTCTGGCACTGTAAGGTATGCGAGTTCAAATCTCGCCTCCCGTACACACATACTACACATATTATATAATCTCAATATTCTTAATATTTTTTTGGGGTATAGCCAAGCGGTAAGGCACCAGGTTTTGATCCTGGCATGCCCAGGTTCGAATCCTGGTGCCCCAGCCATAATTGTTTATTCCAAAAATCTTTTTTATGCACATATAAGATATAAATAATATATATTATATATAAGAATTATATAAGAATAATTATACAAAAAAACAAAAATACATAAAAAAAAATTAGTATATACAATATATTTTATAAAGCATTAATAACATATTTACAGGTCAATACCCAGATTCACCAATCCTGTAATATATTTGATATATATATTCTATATAATCAAATAGATCACAAAAATATTTTTAAAAAATTTTAATATATTAATTTTTTTTATAAAAATTAAAATTGTATAACTAAATATTTATTTAAAAAATAAAGATTGCTACCATTGAAAAATAAAAAAAATATTATTAAATTTTGTAAACTATTTTTTATCTTAAAGAAAATCTTATTTTAAACAAAATAATCTAGTAATATTTTATAATCCTAAAGCGTATTTGATAATTTCTTTTTTAAGAAAACTTGTACGTTGTATAGACATCAAAAAAAAATTTCTAAAAAATTTTGCAGCAGGTAATTGCGAACAAAAAATACCGTAAATAAGATCCATACTTAACTGCATAAACACATTATCTAATATTCTGTTTTTTTGATAACTTAATAAAGTTGCTCGTTCATAATATGGCAACAAACATTTTTCTGCATTAATTAATACTTTTAATAAACTAGCAACATCACGATAACCAAGATTTACTCCCTGACCTGCAAGTGGATTAATTGTATGTGCAGCATCACCAATTAATACTACTCCATCTTGGACATAAGAATTAGCATGATGACGAATCAAAGAAAAAAAACCTCTTTTAACAACTTCTATATATTTAAAACGAGGAGGAAAAGACAAAATAATTTCTTTCGTAAGTTCCTTAAATGACATATTTTGTAATTGTTTTATACGTAGATGAGTATCATACCAAACCAAAGAAGCCCAATGACCAAACAAAGGCAAAAAAGCACGAGGACCAGAGGGAAAAAATTGCTGCCAAGCAATATCTTGCTGTGATTCTTCTATTCTCACTGTAATTAACATACACGATTGACTATATTGATAAATATTACTTTTAATTCCAGCAAAAGAACGGACTTGTGAATTTGCACCATCAGCACCAATAATTAAATTTGTTAAGACTTGACAATTATTATTTAAAGTAATTTTCCATTGTTTATTATAGTAAGTCATTCCTATTACTCTTGCTGGCGCTAACAAAGTAAGATTAGAATATTGTAAACATGTATCTAACAAAGCAACTTGCAAAACATCATTCTCAATCATATAACCCAACTCAGAAAAACCAATACTCTTTGCTTCAAATATCACATGTGAGTTTTTACTTTCCCAAATTTCTAATTTTTTATAAGGCACAGCGCGAAAATTTAAAACACTCTTAGATATATCAAGTGCCCTTAATAATTCCCATGATGTATAATTTATCGCTGAAATACGCAAAGCAGGCTCATCTTGAATATTTAAAGATGTAGGTAACGTGCTACTCTGATCTAACAAAAGAATATTCCAACCTTCTTTTGCTAATCCAATAGCAATTGCTGCACCTGTCATACCAGCACCAACTACTACAATATCATATTTTTTTTTTATTTTATTTTTTAACATACTACCTTTGAGTGAATATCGTGAAATAACACTTAAAAACATATTTTTATATGTACACTTACCATCATAACAATAGTATATATTAAATATAATTATATAAAAAACTAAAAATTTTTGTTATTTAAGCAACATTTTAAATTTAAAAACTACAATAATACAATTCATGCGATCAATTTTATAATAAATTAAATAATAATTATAACAATCAACATAAATAATTTAAAATCGCATCAAAATACGAATAAAGAAAAATTACTTTATTATTTTTTCTATAAAAATTATAGTAAAATCATACAGCAACACTAAATCTATATAAAAATGCTATTTTTATAAAATATTTTTATTTATACAAAAAATAATTTTAAAGAATAACCTTCTTAAAAATCCATATTAAAAATAATTTTATTTTACATATATCAAAAAAGATTTCAAAAAATCTTGATTTTTACTTTTTTATTTTAAGCTATTATGCTATTTTTTATTTAAAAATAATACTGCACTATTAAAAAATACTTAATCTTTTATATAAATTTTTTTATTAATTCTATTATAAATGCATAATAAATATTTTTAATTTTTTTATAAAAAATCAAATTTAGCAATTCAACAAAATAATAAGCTTTAATACAAAAGAAAAACTTGCTAATCAAACAAAAAATTAAGAAATGCAATACTATTTTTACTACTATTAATCATACAATATTCAAGATTTTTAGATAAAAAGAAAAAAGAAAAAATAATATGAAATAAATTATCTGCAATACAATAAAATAATTATCTTAATAATTTTTATATTTATTCAATAAATCAATAAATATAATTTATAATGATTAACAAAATCTTCATTGAGCAATATGAAAATCAAAAACAACAAACATCAATAATTTTCATTCTAATGAAATTTTATATAATTTGATTTTTTATAAAAATTTTATCTTTTTCAAAAAAATGTCATCAAACAACACAAAAAAATATAAAAAACTTCAAAAAAAGAAAAAATATTTCTTTCCATCAGTAATTCTTGACCTCCAAATTGCCTGTAATGATAATACTGGGCTACCAAGCAAACACTTATTCCAAAATTGGTTAGAAGCGTTCTTACCAAACTTTCAATATAAAAGTGAAATTACAATTCGTATTGTAGATATCCTAGAAAGTCAAAATTTAAATCTCAAATACAGAGGAAAAAATAAAGCAACAAATGTTTTATCTTTTCCATTTGAATCACCAAAAAATATTTCTTTACCATTACTGGGTGATCTCATCATTTGTCGACAAATAATTGAAAAAGAAACTCTTGAACAAAAAAAAACAATAAATGCTCACTGGCTACATATAGTAATACATGGCTGTCTTCATTTATTAAAATTTGATCATATAAATAATCTTGAAGCAAAAAAAATGGAAAATATAGAAATCAACATCATGAAAATGTTAGGTTATCCTAATCCTTATAAGATCAAAAATACCTAACCATATTTTTTATATCATAATAATTATGATAGGATAAACTATCAAAAAAAAATAATACAATACTATGACCGACGAACATTCTACAAATAATGATAATATTTCTTTTAAAAGAAATTTTTTTAGTATCCTCAATCAATTATTTCAAGGTGAACCAAAAAATCGAAATGATTTAGTTGAATTAATACGTGATTCAGAACAAAAAGATGTGATTGATCCTGATACAAGAGAGATGCTTGAAGGTGTCATGAATATTGCTAATGAACGTGTTAGAGATATCATGATTCCACGTTCTCAAATTATAACATTAAAACATAATCAATCTTTAGAAGAATGCCTTGATGTAATTATTAAATCAGCGCATTCTCGTTTTCCAGTAATTAATGAAGATAAAGACCATATTGAAGGTCTATTAATAGCAAAAGATTTATTGCCATTTATGCGAACACATGCAGAACCTTTTAATATTAAAAAAATATTACGTACTGCTGTTATTGTACCTGAAAGTAAACATGTCGATCTTTTATTAAAAGAGTTTCGCTCTCAACGTTATCATATGGCAATTGTAATAGATGAATTTGGTGGGGTATCAGGTTTGGTTACTATTGAAGATATTCTTGAATTGATTGTTGGAGAAATTGAAGATGAATATGACAATGAAGAAAATATGAATATTCGTCAATTGAACAAACACGCATACTTCGTTCGTGCCTTAACACAAATTGATGATTTTAATAAAATATTCAATACAAAATTCAAAAACGAAGAAGTTGATACAATCGGTGGTTTAGTAATGCAAGCTTTTGGACATTTACCATCTCAAGGAGAGATAATAACAATTAATAACTACATCTTTAAAATAACCATGGCTGATAATAGAAAAATCATACAACTTCAGGTAAAAATTCCTGATCAAGCACCTACACCAAAACTTTTAGAAAAATAGTATTGTGTAATAATGAAAAAAATAAAATTGGATCAAAATCCATGGTCACGAACATTAATAAGTTTTATTTTTGGTCTTTTAGGAACACTAGCTTTTTCACCTTTTGATATTTGGTTAACAGCACCATGTTCTCTTTTTGGCTTACAATTCTTAATTATTAATCTTTCAAAAAAACAAGCTTTCTTAACCGGATTTTCTTGGGGTATCGGCCTATTTTTTAGCGGCATTCATTGGGTCTATATCAGTATTAGCAATTTTGGAGGAATGCCATTTATTATTAATATATGTTTAATAATATTTTTTATCGCTTATTTATCATTTTATCCTGCATTATTTTCTTATATATTAAATCGGTTCTTTCCAGATGCAAATGTTTGCCGTTTTATTTTTGCAGCACCATCAATATGGCAATTAACAGAATATTTACGTTGCTCAATACTAACAGGTTTTCCTTGGTTACAATTTGGATACACTCAAATTGATGGACCACTTAAAAATATTTCACCAATCTTTGGTGTTGAAATGATAACCTTTCTATTAGTCCTCATCAGTAATTTTTTTGTATTTAGTGTCATTAAAAGAAAATTTATTCCATTGTTTTTAGGTATTATTATATTATATTCACCAATAATAATAAAAAATTATAATTGGATTACACCAGTTATACAAAAAAAATCACAAATTGTTTTAGTTCAAGGAAATATAACTCAAAATTTAAAATGGAAAACAGAATTTTTAAAAAATATAATGAGTATTTATTTTTCTTTATCTAAACCTTATATTGGAAATGCAGATATTATAATTTGGCCTGAATCTGCAATCCCATCTTTAGAATTACATAACAACATTTGGTTAACATCATTAGATCATATATTACGTTCAAAAAAAACTCATTTAATCACTGGTATCGTTGACGCAAAAAAAAACAAAGAAAATATAAAAAAATATTTTAATACTATTATTGTTTTAGGAGAAAAAAAACCTTATCAATATCCAACAAAAAATCGTTATCAAAAACACCATTTAGTACCTTTTGGTGAATTTGTTCCATTAGAAAAAATTTTACGTCCAATTGCACCTTTATTTAATTTACCCATGTCGAATTTCAGTTCCGGTTATTATTATCAAAAACCATTAATTGTTGGTAATATTCATCTAAATGCAGCAATTTGCTATGAAATTATTTTGGGTAAGCAAATACGAGATAATTTTCAACCAAATGTAGATTTTTTGTTAAGTATTGCAAATGATGCCTGGTTTGGAAATTCTATTGGCCCATGGCAACATTTACAAATGGCACGTATGCGTGCACTTGAACTTGGAAGACCATTATTAAATGCAACAAATAATGGGGTTACAGCAGTCATTACACCTTATGGAAATATTCAATCAAAACTTCCTCAATTTACTCGTTCAGTATTATATACTACAGTAATACCAATGACAGGTATGACACCTTATGCACTTTGGAGTCATGGGCCTATGTGGGGATTTGTTATTTTATTTATTATATTAGCATTTGTTAATAATAAAAATAAATTTTTTTTATAATAAAAAATCTAAAAAACAAAAAATATTTAATATCATTAATTAAATTATATTGATTATTAAAATTAATTATCTATTCTACTATTAATATTTTATTATAAATTTTATACATAAAATTTAAAAAGGATATATTTTGATTTATTTAAATAATGTTTCCAAGTGGTATGGAAAATTTCAAGTATTAATAAATTGCTCAATGTCTATCAAAAAAGGAGAAGTTGTAGTAATATGTGGGCCATCCGGTTCAGGAAAATCAACATTAATAAAAACCATAAATGGTTTAGAGCCAATTCAAAATGGTGATATATTCATTGATAATATTCATGTAAATAACAAAAAAACAAATTTATCCACATTACGTTTAAAAATAGGAATGGTATTCCAACATTTTGAATTATTTCCCCATTTATCTATTATTGATAACTTAACATTAGCACAAACAAAAATTTTACATAGAAATAAAAAATATGCTACACAAATAGCATTAAAATTATTAGAACGTGTTGGATTAATTAAACACATCAATAAATTTCCCATTCAATTATCTGGTGGTCAACAACAACGAGTTGCAATCATTAGAGCACTTGCTATGAATCCAATTGCAATGTTATTCGATGAACCAACTTCAGCATTAGATCCAGAAATGATTAATGAAGTTCTTGATGTAATGACTAATCTTGCTAATGAAGGTATGACCATGATAGTAGTTACCCATGAAATGGGATTTGCTAAAAAAGTTGCCAATCGAATAATTTTCATGAATAAAGGAAAAATTGTTGAAAATAGCCATAAAAAAGATTTTTTCTCTGAACCAAAATCAAAACGAGCTAAAGAATTTCTTGAAAAAATAATACACTAATCTAATACAAACTATACTTTAGATTAACTTATAAAAAAAATATTCAAAGAAAAAATAACTATTTTTGATATTTTTTGATCAACATATAATATAATTCTTATATACACAATTTTTTTAATAAAAAATATACACTGTATAAATTCAATATCTATTTAAATTATATTATTGAAAATAATATCCGTTTTTCTATACAGGATTTCTTATATAACATGATGGATATCGTTAAATTTTTATATAGGAAAAAATTTCTTATGCATGAAGAATATCAAGCGAAAAAAATAGAGGGATACGTACAACGTTATTGGGAAGAAAAACAAACTTTTAAAGTTACAGAAGATCAGAATAAAGAAAAATATTATTGTTTATCAATGTTACCTTACCCATCTGGGAAACTTCATATGGGACATGTTCGAAATTATACAATTGGTGACGTTATATCACGGTACCAACGTATGTTAGGAAAAAATGTTTTACAACCTATAGGTTGGGATGCTTTTGGTTTACCTGCAGAAAGTGCAGCAATCCAAAACAATACTGATCCAGCATCTTGGACATATAGCAATATTGCTTATATGAAACAACAATTAAAAATGTTTGGATTTTCTTATGATTGGAGTCGTGAATTAACAACTTGTAAACCAGAGTATTATCGATGGGAACAATGGTTTTTTACAAAACTTTACAAAAAGGGATTAATTTACAAAAAACTATCTGCTGTTAATTGGTGTCCAAATGATTTAACAGTATTAGCTAATGAACAAGTTATTGATGGTTGTTGCTGGCGTTGTGATACTTTAGTACAACGCCAAGAAATACCTCAATGGTTTATAAGAATTACTAGTTATGCTGAAGAATTACTTAATGATTTAAACAAATTAGACGGTTGGCCAGAAAAAGTTAAAACAATGCAACGTAATTGGATTTCTCGTTCTGAGGGAGTTGAAATTACATTTAACATAATTAATAATGATCAAAAATTAACTGCATATACCACTCGAACTGATATTTTTATGGGTGTAACCTATCTCACTATTTCACCTAATCATCCACTATCAAAAATTATAGCAAAAAAAAATTCTAAATTAAATTTTTTTATTAATGAATGCAAAAATACCAAAGTTACTGAAATAGCAACAGCAACCATCGAAAAAAAAGGCATAGCAACTGGTTATTACGCAATTCATCCTCTAAACAATGAAAGAATTCCTATTTGGATAGTTAATTTTATCTCTATGGAAGATAGTACAGGTGTTATGATGGGGGTTCCAGGACACAATAAAAATGATTGGGAATTTGCTACTAAATATCACTTACCAATTAAAACAGTTATAGCTAATAAAAAAAACAAAAGCTCTGATTTAAAAATGGGTTCTTTTATCAATAAAAATCTCTTAATTAATTCAAATGAATTTAATGGCATGAAAAATAATATCGCCGGAGATGCGATTATTAATAAATTAATTCTTCAAGGAAAAGCAAAACGTAAAATAAATTATCGACTTCGTGATTGGAGTATCTCTAGACAACGTTATTGGGGTACACCCATTCCAATAGTAAATATGGAAGATGGTTCTAGCATGCCAGTACCGAAAGAAGAATTACCAGTTATATTACCTGAAAAAACAATACATGGAACTTATAATCCACTTATTAAAGATCAAAATTGGATAAAAACTACTATTAACGGACTCCCCGCAATGCGAGAAACTGATACATTTGATACATTTATCGAATCATCTTGGTATTATGCACGTTATACTTGCCCTCACTATAATAAGGGAATGCTAGATCCATCTGCAGCTAATTATTGGTTACCAGTTGATCAATACATAGGAGGTATAGAACATGCTATTATGCATCTATTATATTTTCGTTTTTTTCATAAACTTATGCGCGATGAAAAACTAATAAGTTCTGATGAACCAGTAAAACGTCTTCTATGTCAGGGGATGGTATTAGCAGATGCTTTTTATTATTTAAATGAACATGGACAACGCATTTGGGTACCACCTATTTCTGTAAAAGTGATACGAGATAAGACAGGAAAAATTATTAAAGCTACTGACAATAATGGAAATACACTTTTTTATCATGGCATGAGTAAAATGTCTAAATCTAAAAATAACGGTGTCGATCCAAAATCCATGGTAGAAAAATATGGAGCTGATACAGTTCGCTTATGTTTAATGTTTGCTGCTCCACCAGAACTTACTTTAAAATGGCAAGAATCAAACATAGAAGGTGCAAATCGTTTTATTCATCGTCTTTGGCGTACTGTTTTAACACATACAAAAACAGGAAAAACTATTCCATTAAAAAAAAATAATTTAACACGAACACAAAAAAAATTAAGATGCGCTTTACATAAAACAATCATTAAAGTAACAGATGATATTAGTCGTCGCTATGCATTTAATACTGCTATTGCCGCTATTATGAAATTTATGAATAAACTTACTCAATCACCTCCTCAAAAAAGTGAACAAGATAGAGCATTAATACAAGAATGTTTAGATGCAATAATACGTATGCTGGCTCCTATAATTCCCCATGCATGTTTTATTATGTGGAAAAAACTGGGTCATCTTGATGATATTGATAATACACCATGGCCCATTGCTGATGAAGAAGCAATAAAAGAAGATACTCAATTAATTATTATTCAAGTGAATGGTAAAACTCGTGGTTGCATTAATACTCTTATTAATGCTTCAGAAGAAGATACCTTAAAAATAGCAATTCATGAATATAATATAAAAAAATATATTAAAAATATGAATATACGCAAAATAATTTTTATAAAAAACAAACTATTAAATATTATCGTTTATTAAACTTAATATTTAGGAAAAAATATGCATTATTATATTGTATTTTTAATAAATTTAACTTTATTAATCATGACTGGTTGTGGATTTCATGTGCAAATGCTTAATCAAATACCTAAAAAAACAATAAATTTAAGTATCAATGATCCATATGGGCCTTTAGGATTAGCAATAAAAAAAGAATTATATTTAAATAACATAGAATACATTAATAAAAACTCAAAAAATATTATTACTTTAAAAATTATAAGCATCTCTGAAAATACTCAAACTATATCTATTTATCAAAATGGTCAAAACGCAGAAAAAAAATTAAATTTTTTGATTAGTGCAGAAATTATTTTACAAAATGGTTTTGTACACCCTATACATATAAATGTAGAACATATTTTTTTTGATATACCGTTAGACATACTTTCTGCAGATGCAAAAAATAAAATGATAAAAGAAGAATTATATGCAAGAATAGCTAGTCAATTAATTCATAAATTGTTAATCATTCAAAATGATATGCACAATAATATCAAGAATAATACAAATAAAAAAGAATATTAAAGTTTAAATGATCAAAATATATCCAGAAGAACTAGATTTTTACTTAACACAAAAAAATCTTCCATCTTGTTTTTTTGTTTTTGGTAACGATTCTCTTTTATTACAAGAAAGTTTAGATAGAATTTACAAAATTGCAAAATTAAAAGGTTTTACCGAACGTTATAGTCATCTTGTTGAACTAAAGAGTGATTGGGATCATATTTATTATTTTGTCCAATCACTAAACTTATTTGAACAAAGAAAAATTCTTTTTTTAACATTATGTAAAAATTGTTCTAATATAATTATATCTCAAAAATTATTAAAATTAACTAAATTATTACATTCTAATGTATTACTTGTATTAAGTGGTAATAAATTCACTAAAAAACAAGAAAATAGCCAATGGTTTAAAAAAATCAATCAAAATAGTATTTATATTAATTGCCTTACACCTAAACAACAAAAACTACCTCAATGGATAACAAAACGAGCGAAAAAAAACTCACTAACTTTAAACAAAGAAGCAAATCAAATGCTGTGTTACTATTATGATGGTAACTTATTGACTATTCATCACATACTTAACCAGTTATCAATCTTATATCCTAATAGTCATCTTACAGTATCACATGTTATAACAGCAATAAATAATATTGTTAATTTTACAGCTTATCATTGGATTAATGCAATGTTCTCAGGTGAAATTAAAAAGAGTTGGTATATTCTAAAACAATTGCAAAAAGAAAAATATGAAGAAACAATACTTTT
The DNA here is from genome assembly GCF_964026495.1 of Arsenophonus symbiont of Ornithomya chloropus. Classification (NCBI taxonomy): domain Bacteria; kingdom Pseudomonadati; phylum Pseudomonadota; class Gammaproteobacteria; order Enterobacterales; family Morganellaceae; genus Arsenophonus; species Arsenophonus symbiont of Ornithomya chloropus. The sequence goes on from NZ_OZ032148.1 coordinate 709,241, forward strand.
ACGAACAATTCAACGTGAATTAATATTGATATTAAAATTAAAAGAACAAACAAAAAATAAAAAAGAATTTATAAAACCATCTAATAATGAATTTTTTTTAAAAATGTATCACCCTTTAATAATTTCTGTAATAAATCGTTTATCATTAAAACAATTACAACTGGCAATAAACTTAATTACTAAAGCTGAATTATATTTAAAAAAAAATAATGAAAAATCTATTTGGTCAAAATTAGAAATTTTATCTATATTATTATGCGGAGAAATAATTTCAGAGAGTTTTATTAATGATTTTACAAAATAAAAAAATATGTCATTTTCAAAATATTATTACTATATTTGGTGGTACTTTTGATCCAATTCATTATGGTCATTTGATACCTGTTACACAACTTGCAAAAAAAATTGGATTAAAAAAGATTATTTTAGTTCCTAATTATATACCACCACATCGTCCAAAACCAATAGCAAATATTCAACAAAGAATCGAAATGCTAAAATTAGCAATAAAAGATAATCCATTATTTACTATAGATTTTCGTGAAACAAAATATAAAGTACCATCATATACCATTACAACATTAATTTCTTTTAGAAAAGAAATAGGTTGGGAAAAACCATTAGCATTTATTATTGGTGAAGACTCCTTACTATCAATACATACTTGGTTTCATTGGAAAAAAATTTTGCATTTATGCCATTTAATAGTTTGTACTCGCTCAAAAAATAAAATTTATTTTTCCAATCAAATAATGCAAAAATGGCTAAGAAATCACCAAATATATAATCCAAAAATATTGAACTATCAAGTTTCTAACACAATTTATTTATTTAAAAATTCTTTACTAAATATTTCTGCAACAAAAATTCGTCAACAAAAAAATAATAAAAAAAATTGTAATAATATGTTACCACAATCAGTTTCAAATTATATTGATAAATATCATCTTTATCAAGATTAATTCTTAAAAATTAAATAAACTAAAAAACTTTCTGAAAAAATCTATAATTTAATTACTAATCCTAATAAATGATTAATTTTTGTAATTTCATAAATATAATTGCATAAGATATAAAATTAATACTGTTATATTTTTTAATATATAAACACTTTAAAAAAAACTTACAAATTTTGTTTAAAAAAACTTTTAGCTGCTAAAGCAACAAATATTTTTAATTAATTTACTAAAAAAATTAATATAAGTAATAAAATAATACTTTCTAAGTAAAAAATCTAATCTAGATATTATATTAATATCAACTTGATCAATAAAAAATAGATGAATGACTATTTATTATTAAAAATAAAAGTTTTTTTAAAAGATGATTACAGATTTTAAAAATATAAAAATATATTTTAAAACTTTTTATTACCATTATAATAAAAAATACTTCATATAAAAAATACATTAAAAAATAATATTTTTTTAAATAACAAATCAAAAAATAAAAAAAATATCGTATCAATTCAAAACTTATTTTATATAAAATTAAAATTACTAATATAATGACCTAATAAAAAAATAATATTTCTACTTTTTTTACAAAATTTCAATTTTTCATCACAATATATATATTATAAAAAAAATTAAATTTATAATAACTAATTTTTTCTAACTAAAAAATAAGATATTCATATAGGTTATTACTTTGAATGCTAATAAAAAAAAACGTAACCATTTACGTGATTATACAGCTGAATCTACATTATTTATGCGCAGAGCATGTATATCTTTTAGTATTATCATAATATTAGTAATGATTTTAATCACTAATTTATATAATTTACAAGTCATAAAGCATGATGACTATAAAACTCTATCTAATGATAATCGCATAAAACTAGTACCTATTCCACCAACTAGAGGAATTATTTATGATAGGAATGGTATTCCTATTGCATTAAATCGTACTGTTTATCAATTAGAATTAATGCCTGAAAAGATAAACAATATAGAAGAAGTATTTCATGAATTACGTGATCTCATTAATTTAACAAATGAAGATATTAGAAACTTTAAAAAAGAATGCAAACACTCGCGAGCCTTTACCTATGTACCTTTAAAAACTTCACTCAATGAAATACAAGTAGCTCGTTTTTCAGTAAATCAATATCGATTTCCTGGTGTTGAAATAAAAAGTTACCAACGCCGTTATTATCCTTATGGTGCCACTCTTAGTCACATTATTGGTTACGTTGCTAAAATTAATGATAAAGATATAACACGTTTAGAAAATCATGGTCTAATAAAAAATTATACTGCTACTCATGATATTGGTAAACTGGGTATAGAACGTTATTATGAAAATATTTTACATGGAAAAACAGGTTATGAAGAAGTTGAAGTTAATAACCGTGGAAAAATAATACGTCAACTTCATGAACAAGCTCCACATGCTGGTAAGGATATTTATTTAACTATTGATCTTGATTTACAAATAAAAATAGAAAAATTACTAAAAAATAACCGTGCTGCTGTGGTTGTTACAGACCCACGTAATGCAGACATACTTGCTCTTATTTCAAAACCAAGTTACGACCCTAATTTATTTGTTAATGGTATTTCTTACCAAGATTACCAAGTTTTATTAAACAATCCAGATCATCCATTGATTAATAGAACCACGCAAGGATTATATCCACCTGCTTCAACTGTAAAACCATTTATAGCCATTGCCGCATTAAGTGAAAATATTATCACTATAAATTCTACTATTGTTGATCCTGGTTGGTGGCAACTACCCAACTCTGAAAAACGTTACAGAGATTGGAAAAAATTGGGACATGGTAAATTAAATGTTATTAAAGCTATTATTGAATCAGCAGATACTTTTTTTTATCAAATTTCTTATGATATGGGTATCGATCGCATATCAACTTGGATGAAAAAATTTGGTTATGGACATTATACTGGCATTGATCTTGAAGAAGAACGTTCAGGTATTATGCCAACACGTGAATGGAAACAAAAAAAATACAAAAAACCTTGGTATCATGGAGATACAATTCCAATAGGAATTGGTCAAGGTTATTGGATAACAACACCAATGCAAATGATAAAAGCATTAATGATTTTAATTAATAATGGAATTGTAAAAATTCCACATCTTTTATATGGCACTAAACTAGGAGATACAATGATACCATACAAAGAAAAAAAACAGTTAAAAATTAATAATATTCATACGCCATTTTGGGAATTAGCAAAAGAAGGAATGTATGGTGTTGCTAATGCGTCAAATGGTACGGCTTATAAACACTTTATAAATACTAGTTACAAAGCTGCTGTTAAATCAGGTACAGCACAAATATTTAGCTATGAAACATATAACACTGATAAACTTGCTGAGCATTTACGTGATCACAAATTAATGATTGGATTTGCACCTTATCAAAATCCGATAGTTTCTGTTGCGATTATTCTTGAAAATGCTGGTACTGGATCAAATATTGGAGATTTAGTTCGTAATATTTTTGATTATGTATTACTTAACAAAAATACTCATAAAAGAAACTTTAATAATACCTCTTTAGAGGAAGAATAATAAATAGATATGAATGATAACTTACAGAAATTATCTATATTTACACGTTTACATATTGATATTTTTATGTTTTTAATTATTCTTACCTTAATAACATATAGTGTCTTAATTATGTGGAGTGCAAGTGGGCAAGATATTCATATCATGAAACGTAAAATAATACAAATTACCATTGGTTTGGTTATCATGATTTTTATGGCACAAATATCACCACGTATATATGAAAAATTAGCTCCTTTTGTATATATATTTTGTTTAATATTACTAATTTTTGTGGATATATTTGGACAAACAAGTAAAGGAGCACAAAGATGGTTAGAGTTTGGATTTATTCGTTTTCAACCATCAGAAATAGCTAAAATTGCAGTTCCATTAATGGTAGATCGTTTTTTAAACAGAAATTTTTATCCTTTAACATTTAAAAACACAATGTTTGCTTTAATATTAATATTATTACCAACTCTACTTGTTGCAGCACAACCTGATCTTGGTACATCAATTTTAATCGCTGCTTCTGGATTATTTATTCTTTTTTTAGCTGGGATAAATTGGAAATTTATGATTGTAGCTATTAGTGGTATCCTTTTTTTTATTCCTATTTTATGGTTTTTTTTAATGCACGATTATCAACGTAATCGTATTATGATGTTACTAAATCCAGAAATGGATCCACTAGGTGCTGGATATCATATTATACAATCAAAAATTGCTATTGGTTCTGGAGGTTTATTTGGGAAGAACTGGTTACATGGAACACAATCACAATTAGAATTTTTACCAGAACGTCATACTGATTTTATTTTTGCAGTAATAGCTGAAGAACTTGGATTAATAGGAGTTATTATTTTACTTATATTATATTTACTATTAATAATACGTGGATTAATAATTGCAACAAATGCACAAAACACTTTTGGTAGAATTATGGTTGGCGGACTAATGTTAATTTTATTTATTTATATTTTTGTTAATATAGGAATGGTTAGTGGTATTTTACCTGTAGTGGGTGTACCTTTACCATTAATCAGTTATGGTGGATCTTCATTTATTGTATTGATGGCAGGATTTGGTATTATTATGTCCATTCATACACACAGAAAATTATTATCAAATAATTTATAAATTAAAAACATACAAAATATATTATATATATTTTGTATGTTTTTAAAATAAAATACATTTAAAAATTTTATATGATATCAATATAATCAAATCATAAAAAAAATAACTAGGGATATATGAGTATTAAATTATTTGACAAAAAATATATTTAATCATGTAATCATATGAGTCATAAAAATATTCTTATGTGATTTAAAAAATTATTTTTTGCTTACTTTAAACTCATAAAAAATTAGTAATATTATCTATATATTTTTATTAAAAAATTCTTAATTTAATTACTAATAAAAATAAAAAAAATCTTATACACAATCTGTTTTATCATATAGTATATAATACTACTTAAGAAATCATTAAATTAATGCTTCTTAAAGCTATATTTTTATTTTTTTCTTATATAAAAGAAATAGTAGAATCATATAAATAAATATTAACATACATGACAAACGTTAAAAATTATATTTTTATATTAATATTATTAAAAATATAATAAAAATATTTTAAAAAAGAATATTGTTAATAATTTTTATCAATATAATGATTGTTAATCAACAATACGTAATTCTGTATAGATATGAAAATATAAATATAATCAAATTTTGCAAAAAATACTGTGATATTATTTAATCTCTGAAAATTTAATTAATATTTAAAAATCATTAAATTATGAAATTTATAATTTAATTTTATTTTAAATAAAACTAATGATATTTTCATTAACATTTTAATAATAAAACCAAGCACATTATATTTTATGAAATATCTATTTTTTTTGCAATTTATACGCATAATGATATTAAATATTACTATTATATTTTCAATTATAACATTTGCTAACATAAAAACTACATCTCCTAATTTTATCGACTTAAAACATCCAGACATTAACGCTGCATCTTATATTCTTATGGATTATTATTCAGGAAAAATTTTATCTGAAAAAAATGCTGACTACCGTCGTAGTCCGGCTAGTTTAACTAAATTAATGACAACTTATACAATTGGAAAAAAAATTAAAACTGGTCAAATAAGTATGAATGATATAGTCATTATTGACAAAAATTCATGGATAAATAACCAAATTTTTAAAGGCTCTTCGCTCATGTTCTTAAAGCATGGTGATCGAGTCTCTGTATCCCAATTAATGAGAGGTATTAATTTACAATCTGGTAATGATGCTTGTGTCGCTATAGCAAAATATATTGCTGGTGATGAAACTAATTTTATTAAATTAATGAATTATAATGCAAAAAAACTGGGATTAAAAAATACTCACTTTCTTACTGTACATGGGTTAGATTTTAATGGACAATATAGTTCAGCACATGATATCGCATTAATTGCACAAGCTTTAATTCGTGAGATTCCAGAATATTCAATTTATAAAGAAAAAGAATTTACTTTTAACAACATTCGTCAATTAAACCGCAATACTTTATTATGGAATAAAAATATTAATGTTGATGGTATTAAAACAGGATACACTGCAGCTGCAGGATATAATCTAGCTGCCTCTGCTATCCAAGGAAATATGCGATTAATATCGGTTTTATTAGGTGCTCATAGCAGTAATATACGAAATACAGAAAGTACAAAATTATTAATTTGGGGATTTAATAATTTTGAAACCATTAAATTATTCGAAAAAAAAATACAATTGATTACTCTACCTATTTTATTTGGTGATAAACATCAAGTATCGCTAGGGATTAACAAAAATTTTTACATAACAATTCCACGTGGACATAGTAAGGATATAAAAATTCATTATAAATTTAATAATAATATCTTGCGAGCACCTTTTAAAAAAAACAAAATTGTAGGATATATTATAGTAACATTAGACAAAAAAATTATTGAACAAAGACCTTTAATTTCATTAATAGAAGTCAATAATGGCAATATTTTCAATAAAATAATTGATTATTTTAAATTATTTTATTATTTTTTATGTAATTATAATATATAATATTGTTTATCATATTTTTCTCAAAGAAAATTTCAAAACACTAATAATTATATTTATTATCTATTTTATATAAATTTAAAAATTAAGTCAAAACATAAATTTTCTAAAATAACGTATTATTATTTTATAAATTGAAAAATAAAAAATGAAGTCACATAAATTAATCAATACTTTTCAATATAAAATATATACTATATTGCTATTAATAATCTTTTTACTTATCTATAATAATTAAAATTTATCTTTACAAATAAGTATACATTAAATTTTTTATTAAACATCAATACAAAAACTAATAAAAAATTTGTAATTTAATTATAAAAATTATATATAATCACTTAAAAAATTTTTCTTTTATTATAGAAAAATTATATATTATAATTAATAAAATAATTTTTACTGATCATATAGATTATATTATCAAAAATATCAAAAATAACATTATATTACGTCAATTCGGTCTTCATGCTTACCAATCTATTATAGATTTTATGCATGAATTTACAAAAAAAAGGACCATCAATACTCCAGATGAAATTTGGCTACTTGAACATTACCCCGTTTTTACACAAGGTAAAACAGGAAAAAAAGAACATTTATTAGAATCAAGTAATATTCCAGTCATTCAATCAGACCGTGGTGGGCAAATAACCTATCATGGACCTGGTCAATTAATAATGTATGTTTTATTGGATTTAAAACGTCATAATATTAACGTAAAAAAATTAGTTCACATACTAGAAAATACAGTTATTCATACTTTAAATGAATTAGGTATTGCAAGTTGTTCACAAGATAAATTTCCAGGTGTTTATATCAATAAAAAAAAAATTTGCTCTTTAGGACTACGTATTCATAAAGGTTGTAGCATGCATGGATTAGCATTAAATGTTAATATGGACCTCACACCATTTCAAAAAATCAATCCTTGTGGTCATATTGGTATGCAAATGACTCAAATACATACATTTATTCCAAATATTCAAATTAAAGATATAGAACCTTTAATTATAAAAAACTTTTGTAAGTTATTACAATTACAAACTATTCATTAAATAAAAAAATTAATTTTAACAAAAATTCACCAATAATAAAAAATATTATATAAAAATAATTATTGATAATAAAATGAAATAGATTATCTTATATACAATAAAATAAAATGGATAACAAAAGTGTTATGAGTAAAAATATTGAAATAAAAAATAAGTGGCAATATCCTAGTTCTGAGAAAAAATCATCAATTCCTATAAAAAATATTACACAAGACTATGAAAAAATACTAAAAAAACCTACATGGCTTAAAATAAAAATACCTAATGATTTTACTCGTATAAATAAAATCAAAAATGCGATGCGAAAAAATGGTCTACATTCAGTATGTGAAGAAGCTTCCTGCCCCAATCTTTCTGAGTGTTTTAATAGAGGTACTGCTACTTTTATGATTTTAGGTGCTATTTGTACTCGAAATTGTCCATTTTGCGATGTTACTCATGGACGTCCTAGTAAACCTGACCCAAACGAACCTATAAAATTAGCAAAAACTATCAAAGATATGGGTTTAAATTACATTGTGATTACTTCTGTCAATCGTGATGATCTACATGATGGAGGAGCAAAACATTTCGCTGATTGTATAATGTCTATTAGAAATAAAAATCCCAATATTAAAATAGAAATACTTGTTCCTGATTTTCGTGGACGAACAAACCAAGCTTTAAAAATTTTATCTACAGTACCACCAGATGTTTTTAATCATAACATTGAAAATGTACCTCGTATATATAAAAAAATTCGTCCTGGAGCAAATTATCAAGGATCGTTAAAATTACTGGAAAAATTTAAAATAATAAACCCTAACATACCAACAAAATCAGGATTAATGGTTGGATTAGGTGAAACAAATCAAGAAATACAAGATGTTATGTATGACTTAAAAAAACATGGTGTTACTATGATTACTATAGGACAATATCTTCAACCAAGCTCTAATCATTTATCTGTAAAAAGATATGTTAGTCCTAGAGAATTTCAAAAAATAAAAAAAGAAGCTATAAAAATGGGTTTTACACATGTAGCATGTGGCCCATTAGTACGTTCATCTTATCATGCAGAATTACAATCTAAAGGTATAAATATTCAATAATTTTTTCTTTTTTTAAGTTAATATATAATAATTATCATAATTAATAAAAAATAAAAAAAAAAATTTATAAAAATTGGCACTTACCAGTTATTAATTATGAACTTAAAATAAAAATTGATCTATATCCAAAATAAATTATTTAGGAATAATATTAATATTTAGTTTAACTAAAACATCATTATGAAATTGCAAAGTAACTTCATGCTGACCAACAGTGCGTAATACACCATGTGGTAAACACACTTCATTTTTTGTAATTGAAATACCTTTTTCAGTAACGGCTTCTACAATATCACGACTGCCGATTGAACCAAATAATTTACCTTCATTTCCTGCTTTAGAAGCAATAGTTATAGTTTTTAATTCATTAATTTTTTCAGCACGTTTTTTAGCAATAGACAAAATATTGGCTAATTTAACTTGCATGTCGGCATAACGCTTTTTAAAAAAAGAAATATTTTTTTTAGTTGCAGGAACTGCTTTTCCATGAGGAATTAAATAATTACGTGCATATCCAGCTTTAACATCAACTGTATCACCTAATTTTCCTAAATTTTCTACTTTATCTAATAAAATTATTTGCATTATTTTACCCTGAATTCATCATAAACTAAAAATCACTGATGATGATCCGTATATGGTAATAAAGATAAATAACGTGCTCGCTTAATTGCTTGAGCAAGCTGACGTTGATATTTTGCACTAGTTCCAGTAATACGACTAGGTACAATTTTACCACTTTCAGTAATATAGTTTTTTAATGTTGCAATATCTTTGTAATCAATTTCTTGAATACCTTCTGCTGTAAATCTACAAAACTTACGACGTCGAAAGTAACGTGGCATTTTTTTATATTCTCCAATAATTTATATTTGTAAGTATTGAAATATCATATATGAAAGAAATGTTTTTTTACAAAATTACAAAATAGAATTTTTATAAAAATTAGATCATTAAAATATTTTTATAATATACTATATATCATAAAATTTTGATTTTTTATTTTTAATATACCAATTTTGTAATATCTATATATAAGATTAAAAATATTTATTAAACAAATAAGCATCAAAATTTTATTTTTAAAATAAAATTAGAACTAGCATTAAAAAAATTAATTTTCTTTATATTCCACTGATTTAATTTTCAATTTTTCTTGATATTCATAAACAGAATCGTGAGAAAGACAATTTTCTTTATTTTTGATCATCATCGGAGATGATTCCGTAATCACACGTTTAATTCTTATAATCATACTACGGATGATAGCATCATTAAATCGAAAAATTGTCTCTAATTCATCAATTGTTTCTTGTGGAGCTTCTACATTTATTAGAACATAATGTGCTTTATGTAATTTTTTTATCATATAAGCTAATTGACGTCTTCCCCAATCTTCTAAACGATGAATTTTTCCCTGTGCATCAATAATTAATTTAGTATAACGTTCAATCATATTTGATACTGCATCACTTTGATCTGGATGAACCATAAAAATAATTTCGTAATGACGCATAAGTTTTGCTCCTTATGGATTATTATATCAACCTCCTCTTCATTGGAATCAACCGCATAAGATAATGGAGGTAAGGAACTTCTTAGTTTATTGCGATTGAAAAAAAACAAATTTTATTATACTTATTTTACAATTAAAATTCAAATAATAGATTACGTATCTTACTTATATTAAGTATATTTTTAAAATATATTAATAAAAACTCAAACATTAATAAATCGCTGACGAACTATTTCAAATAAACATATCCCTGTTGCAACGGAAACATTTAAAGAATTAACTTCACCTAACATTGGAATACAAACCAAATCATCACAATTTTTTTTTGTTAAATGTCGAATACCTTTGTTTTCTGTACCCATTACTAAAGCAATCGACCCAGTTAATTCTGTATTATATAGCGTATAATTACTTTTAGTAACTGTACCAATAATCCGAATATGATTTTTTTGTAATTGACGTAATGTTTGAGCAAGATTAGTAACTCTAATTAATGGTATACTTTCAGCAGCACCACAAGCAACTTTTTTAGCTATAGAATTAAGATTAGCAGATTTATCTTTAGGTATAATAACCATATCAACACCAGCTGCATCTGCACTACGCAAACAAGCACCTAAATTATATGGATCTGTGATACAATCTAGTATAAGTATAAAAGGAATTTTTATATGAGAAAGCATTATTACTAAATCACTTTCTTTATATTTCTTACCAGGTTTCACTAATGCAACAATACCTTGATGTACAGCATTTTCTGTTTTACGATCCATCCATTTACGATTCACTATATTTGTAATAATACCTAAATTTTTAAATTGATGAATTAGTGACAATAAACGTTTATTTTTATTTTCTTGAAGCACATATACTTCTTGAAAACGTAAATAATCTATTTCTAATATTTTTTGCACTGAATGAATGCCATAAATTATTTTATTCATAAATTTATTCATTACTTAAGAAATATGAAAAATAAAAATCATATTAAATCAAGATCATCAATAATACAAATTATTGTTTATTAAAAGTTTTGACATAATAAACGTTTTATCACCTTAAATATTTTTTATTATCAAATATTTAATGAATAAAAATATTAGTTTAATTATTAGTATATTTTTTATATTTTTTAAATTTTCTATTATAAGTTTCTTGAGGAGAAATTAATGTAAGTGTGATCTTACGTTCATCTACATTTACAGCTTCAACTTTGATTGCTACTTTATCACCAAGACGATATATAATTCCAGAAGATCGACCAATAAGCCGTTGTCCTGTATTATCAAAATGATAATAATCATTTTTTAATGAAGAAATATGCACAAGCCCATCAATAAAAAAATCACTTAATCGAACAAAGAAACCAAAATTAGTGACATTTGTAATGATACCAGTAAATATATTTCCCACTTTATGTTGCATAAAATCGCATTTTAACCAATCAGAAACATCTCTAATTGCTTCCTCAGCACGTCGTTCTGTCATTGAACAATGTTCACCTAATACTAACATTTCATGCATATCAAAATGCCAACCACCAGTTGTAATTTGATGGTATTCATCATTCTGATATTTTTTAGATAAAATATATTTAATTGAACGATGCAAAAGCAAATCAGGGTATCGACGAATAGGTGAAGTAAAATGTGCATAAGCTTTCAATGCTAAGCCAAAATGTCCTCTATTTTCAGAATGATAAAAAGCCTGGTTCATAGAACGTAAGATCATTGTTTTTAATAATTCATGATCTGGGCGTTCAGCAATGATATTCATAATTTTAGCATAATCAACTGATTGAGGCTTAATACCACCAGGTAATATTAAACCAAATTCACTAAAAACAGTACGTAAATTCATTACATTTTCTTTTTTAGGTATATCATGAATACGATATAAAGACGGTTCTTGATTTTTCTCAATAAAATTTGCTGCTGCTATATTTGCTAATATCATACATTCTTCAATCAATTTATGAGCATCATTACGTTCAAGAGATTGAATATCTTTGATTCTTGCATCTTTATTAAAAACGAATTTTGCTTCTTCTGATTCAAAAGAAATAGCACCTCTATTTATTCTTGCTATATCTAACGTTTTATATAATTGATAAAGTTCATCTAAATGTGGTACTATACTTTTATGTAATTTACGTAATTCTTTATCTCCCTGCAAAATTTTCCATACTGTTGTATAAGTTAATCTTGCATGAGAACACATTACTCCTTCATAGAATTTTGAAGTAATAATTTCTCCTGCAGTTGATAACTCTATTTCACATACCATACATAAACGATCAACTTTAGGAATCAAAGAACACAATTCGTTAGAAAGCATCTCAGGCAACATGGGGATTACACGTGAAGGAAAATAGACAGAATTCCCTCGATTTAAAGCCTCATCATCTAATGCCGTATTTGGTTGTACATAATAACTTACATCAGCGACCGCAACCCACAAAAACCATCCTCCTCCTTGTTTTGGCATACAATATACAGCATCATCAAAATCTCTAGCATCTTCACTATCAATAGTAACAAAAGGTAAATTAGATAAATTTATACGTCCTTTTCTTTCTGAAAGAGGAATGTCTTTTGAAAACTTAGCTATTTGCTTTTCAACTTCTTTTGGCCAAATATAAGGAATATCATAGGTTCTCAATGCAATATCTACTACCATATTCACATCCATGTTTTCACCTAATACTTCAATAATATTTCCTACTGCTTGCACATGATTAACAGGTCTTTTTATCATTTCGACTACAACTACATTACCTATTTTAACACTAGCAGCATTAATATGCTTTTTAAGATTTAAAATTTCAAAAGATAGCCGATTATCATCAGGTACCACATATCCAATGCTACCTTCTGAAAAATAACGTCCTACAATATTTTTGTTTCTAGGAACTAAAATTTTAATAATACGAACTTTTGTACGTCCTCTTCTATTTTTTTTTAGTGGATGAACAAGTACTACATCTCCATGTAAAGTTTTTTTCATTTCTTGTAAAGAAAGATAAAAATCATTTTTTTGACCATCTACCCGCAAAAAACCAAAACCATCACGATGAGCAATAACTGTACCTTTAATCAAATTAACATATTCAGGCAAAATATAGCACTGACGATCAAATATTAATTGTCCATCACGTTCCATTGCACGTAACCGACGATTCAAAGCATTTAATTCTTTTGCTTGTGTTAATTGTAATATTTTAGCAATTTCATGGCGACTCACTGGAGTGATAAACTCTGATAAAATTTCTAAGATATATTCACGACTTGCAATTGGTGAATGATATTTCTTTGCTTCTCGCTCTTTATAGGGATCTTTTGTCACCATCAAAATCCTCCACTAATTATTTTATAATTCATATAATATCTTAAATGAATATGATCTGTATTTTTCTTATGCATTATTATGATAATTTAGAGAAATACTCATTATTTTTTCCATGATAATTTATATATATTTTTTTTTACAATAGATAATTATGTTTAAAAAAATTGAGTCAATTAAAAAATAACATAAAAAATATATTAATATTGTTAATTATAAGTGCTAAATAATTCTATTTAATTTAAATTTTCTTATTCATATTTAGTAATCAGTAAATCTCTGAATTTTCTACGAATAAAATACAAATAACAAAAATAAAACTCTAGCATATTAGTAAAATTATAAAACATAAATATTTTAATCATAAAATAACATAAATGACGCCTGAATATTCAGGCGTCATTTATTGAAATTCTTAAAAAATATCTTTAAACAAAAAATTATTGATCAAATGGGTTAAACAACATAATTGTTTCATCACGCTCTGGACCTGTAGAAATAATATTTATTGGTATTTCCGTCAATTCTTCAATGCGTTTAATATAATTAATTGCTGCTTTAGGAAGTTGATTATATTCTTTTATTCCACATGTATTTTCTCCCCAACCTGGCAAAGTTTCATATATTGGTTCTAAATATTGCCAATCTTCTATTACTAAAGGTGTTATCTTTAATTTAGTCCCATCTAATTTACGATAAGCTACACAAATTTTGATTTTTTCTAAATCATCTAATACATCTAATTTAGTTAAACAAAAACCAGAAAGAGAATTAATCCTAACAGCACGATTAATAGCAACAATATCTAACCAACCAGTGCGACGACACCGACCGGTAGTTGTACCAAATTCTCGTCCTTTATTTCTTAAATATTCTCCGATATCGTCTGATAATTCAGTAGGAAAAAAACCAGAACCTACACGTGTAGAATAAGATTTTAATATACCTAAAATATAATCAATATGACGAGGACCTATACCAGTTCCAGTAGATACTCCTCCTGCTATTGTATTTGATGAAGTAACATAAGGATAAGTACCATGATCAATATCTAATAACGTTCCTTGTGCACCTTCAAATATTATTGATGCACCTTTTTTATAAGAATTATATAACAAATCAGCTACATCAACTGTCATAGATATCAAAATATCAGTAATTCCCATAATATCATCCAATGTTTTTTGATAATCTATTGCAGGTGCATTATAATAGTGTACTAATTGAAAATTATGGTAATCAGTAATTTCTTTTAGTTTAATAGCAAAATTTTTTTCATTAAATAAATCACTAACACGCAATCCACGACGTGCAATTTTATCTTCATAAGAAGGACCAATACCACGTCCCGTTGTTCCTATAGCTTTTTCACCTCTAGCTTTTTCACGTAAATTATCTAAAACAATATGATGTGGTAAAATTAATGGACAATAAGCTGAAATTTTTAAACGTTGATTTACTTCTATTCCACATTTTTCTAATTCTTGTATTTCATTCATCAACGCATTAGGTGCTAATACTACACCATTACCAATAATATTAATGACATGTTTATGTAAAATACCTGATGGAATTAAATGAAGAACAGTTTTTTTTCTATTAACTACAAGTGTATGTCCTGCGTTATGTCCACCTTGATAACGAACAACATATTGAACGAACTTAGTCAATAAATCAACTATTTTCCCTTTACCTTCATCACCCCATTGTATACCTAACACTACAACATTTTTACCCATCTTAATATAGACTCATTTGTTAAAAAAATTCAAATTTTAATTTTTAACTAAAAGTGATTATTCAATAATATATTTACATACAAAAAACATATCTAAATCTAGTATAAGATTATTCAAAATTTATTTTATAATTGTTGATCTAATACCTATCACTTTTTTCTGTTACTAAATATTTTTTTTTATAACTAGGTGCTTGCATATAACGAAAGAAATCAATATTAGGACTTAAAACCATGATATCATCATTATTTTTACTAAAACTTTTTTCGTATGCCCTCAAACTACGTATAAAAGCATAAAAGTCTGGATCTTGATTAAATACATCAGCAAATATTTTTATTACCAGCGCATCTCCTTCGCCACGTAATCGAAGTGCAGTACGTTCTGCTTCGGCTAATGTTTCAGTAACTGTCTTATCTGCTGCAGCACGGATCTTAACCGCTTCTTCTTGACCTTGTGAGCGATGTTGACGAGCTACAGCTTCTCGTTCAGCACGCATACGTTGATAAATAGCTTCTGAAACTTCACTAGGTAATTCAATACGTTTAATCCGTACATCTACAACTTCAATTCCCAAAGCGGCCATACTATTTGTATTTACAAGATCTGTATTTCCTTTTTCTATTTCTTTTACAGAAGAAACTTGGTTCATTAAAACAGATTCTGGGTTTTTCTTACTACTTTCAATATCTAATGCAGTACCTTTATTTAAAGTATCGCGTACATCTACTGTCAAACGACCACGAGAATCTGTAATAATATCTTTTACATTTAAACGCCCAAATTCTGAACGCAAACGATCACTAAATTTACGTTTTAACAAAATTTCAGCTTGATAAAAATCACCTCCACCTGTAGCAACATAATAAGCACTAAAATCAGTAATACGCCATTTTAAATAAGAATCTACCATTAAATCTTTGTTTTCTCTAGTTAAATAACGATCTGCTTGAATATCTAATGTTTGAATGCGAGCATCTAAAATTTTTACAGTTTCAATTAATGGGATTTTAAAATGTAATCCAGCATTATAAACAACAGGTTTATTCTCACTATTACGCACAACTTTATCAAATCGCAAAATAATACCTCTTTCTGTTTCTTGAACTATAAAAATTGACATATAAAGTCCAAATAATACAGAAAAAACAACAACAAAACATGATTTATTCATAATTGTTATCTCCCGACACGATTTGAACTACTATCTGTAATATTATCTCGCGAACCATAATTATACACATAAGGTGTTGAAACTTCAGCAGAACTATCTTGTTCTGGGACAATAGGTGGAGATTTTATCTTTTTTATGCTTGTCCTTGTATTTTTCATATCATTTCTTAAATTTTTTTCTAATTGCAGCATTAATATATTATTACCTTTTTCATGCATAATAATTTTACGTGTATTACTTAAAATACGTTCCATCATTTCAATATATAAACGTTCTCTAGTAATTTTAGGTGCAGAACGATATTCAGGTAAAATTTTTTCAAAACCAGCTACTTCACCTTCAGCTTTAAAAACAATACTTGATTTATAAGCCCTACCTTCTTCAATCAATTTTTGTGCATTACCTTTAGCTAACGGCAAAACTTCATTACGATAAGCATGTGCTTCACGAATTGTTTTTTGTTCTTCTTCACGTGCTGCAATAACATCATCAAATGCAGCTTTAACAGCTTCTGGTGGACGAGCTACTTGAAAATTAACATCTAATATCAAGATACCCATCTTATAAGGTTTTATAGTATTTTCTAATTCTTTTTGTGTTTCATCACGAATTAATGCACGTTTTGTAGTTAATACTTGTTCCATTTCTGATTGACCAATAATCCCTCTTACGGCACTATCTGTTGCCTGCCTTAAACTATTATCAGGATTAGTGACATTAAATAAATATTGAGCAGGATTTATAACTCTATACTGAACATTCATTTCTACTTGAATAACATTTTCATCCGAAGTTAACATCATACCATTAGTAGCCTGTTCACGAATAGTTTCGATATTAACTGGAATGACTTTTTCTATAAAAGTAAATTTCCAATTTAAACCAGGCTGGACTATGTGACTATATTTACCAAAACGACATACTACTCCACGATCACTTTCTTTTATTGTATAAAAACCACTTCCAATCCAAACAATAAGCATTATTGTAATAATAGATCCAATAAAAATAAGATTAATACTCATATTATTTTTATTACTTGTATTATTATTATTACCTAATCCACCAATTTTATGAATACACTTGTAGAATAGATTATTAAAATCAGCTTTTTCTTTTTTAGAATGTTTTTTATTACCATTAGAGTTGCTTTTACTGCTCCCCCATGGATCACTATCCTGTCTATTATTACCAGGCTGATTCCACGGCATTTTTAAACTCCTTATTTATTATTTATTGTTATTTTATAAAGTTTTTTAGTATTTATCATATTTCATGATATATTTTTACCAACATTATTATTAAATCCCTAACATACTTTTATAAAGTTATTATCATTGATAAAATATTAGTATATTAGTAAATTAAAAAATGATATTACAAAAATAGTATTTATATTAACAGAATCTTATTGTCTATATAATCAAGTAAATTTTTTTAAAATAATAATACTTTAATAACATAAAAAAATATGAATAATAATATTTATATATTAAAAATTTATAAAATTAGGAACATTTTCATAAATTATACAAACAAAAAATATTTTTACACTTTTTATGAACTTATTACTTATTAATAAAACAAATTATTTAAGAATAATTATTTATATTTAAATATTAATTTTAATTATTAAAAATCATAAAATAAATCGTCTATTCTGAATTACTTTTATTTTTTTGCTAAAAAATACATTACAAAAAAAATATAAAAAAATTTTATTAACAAAACATAAGCTAATAATTATTGCTTAAATTAAAATAATAAAACTAGAAAAATATAAAATATTTTTTAGTAATTGAAGTTTATTTTTATTTCCTATAAAAAATATATGATTTTTTTTAAATTAATTACTGATGATTAATATCATCAATTTTTTTCAAAAAAAACATTATAGTTTTTGATAAATAAATTACCATCAATATTTTACAATTTAAAGTTGTGTAATACTTTTTAAAATTTTTTTCAACATTTTAAATATATTTTTCAATCTAAAATTAAAAACATTTATATATAGAAGAAACAATAATATTTTTTATGAAATTAAATTTTATGCTTAAATCTTATGTATAAATTATTTATTATTTATAATATAAAATAGACAGAAAATCTTTTAAATATCTTTCTCTGTTTATTATATTTAAATTTATTTTATTAAATCTTTATCTTCTGGAACAACTGTTATATTTCCGATATTATAAGATAACCCTGCACTTCCACCTGTATGATTTTGATGAAAAACAGAACGAGAGGGTACTACAGTAGAAATTGCATGTTTATATATCATTTGACTAACTGTATTTTTTAACAAAATAACAAATTGATCAAATGATTCAATATAACCTTGTAATTTAATGCCATTTATCAAATATACAGAAACCGAAACCTTTTCACGACGTAACGCGTTCAGGAACGGATCTTGCAAAGATTGCCCCTTACTCATTTTCTTTATTTTCCTTATTTTTTATTTATAATTTATATTTTATTTATAATTTTAAAGTTTTTATTAATCAAAAAGATTAGTAAGAAAAACAACATTTCTTCATTTCTTATAAAATAGAATATTTATTCATAACATATAATATTGTATTAAGAGCTTTAGGAACATTGTTGCTCTCAATTATATGCAAATTTTTCCATTTTTTTAACCATGTTATTTGATTTTTAGCTAACTGACGTGTTGCAGATATGCTACGATAAATCATTTCATTATAATCTATTTCACCAGATAAATATAACCACATTTCATGATACCCAACAGAACGAAGAGCTGGCAAATCTTTATACAAATCATTTCGTTTATATAAAAATCTTACTTCATCTTCAAATCCTAAAGTTAACATTTTTAAAAAACGATCTTTAATGCGTTCATGAAGAATCGTACGATCTTCTGATACAAGTGCAAATTGTAACACATTATAAGGTAATTCTGTTGCTGTAATTTTCTTTAATTCTGTAAAACTTTTTCCGGAAATCAAAAAAACTTCCAAAGCACGAGATAATCGTTGATAATCATTAGGATTAATTTTAATTGCTGATAAAGGATCAACTTTTTCTAAACGTTTATATATTGCTTTCCAGCCAAATAATTTAGCTTGAGCCGCAATTTCTCTTCGAATACATATATTTGTTGGTGGTAAAGGTGATAAACCATATAATAAAATTTTAAAATAAAACATAGCCCCACCAACACATAAAGGAATACGATCTAATGCAATAATTTTTTGTATTTCTAATAATGCATCACGTCTAAAATCTGAAACAGAATAAAACTGAGTAGGTTCTATAATATCAATTAATCGATGTGGTGCTAATATCTGATCTTCTTTAGTTGGTTTAGCACTTCCAATATCCATACCTCTATAAATCAAAACAGAATCTACACTAATTATTTCAATTGGTAATTTTTTACGTAATTCTATTACCAATTCTGTTTTTCCTGATGCTGTTGGCCCCATTATAAAAATAACTGTGGGCTCTTTTATTTTTTTTTTTAATCATTTTTCAACATTTTAATTATTGATTTTAAATCAATTAAGTGTAACATTTTTTTTGGAGGTTTTCTAAGTAATTCCGGACAAATTAATTCTAAATCATTTAACAATTGAATTCCTTCTGGGATAGTCCAAGTTTTTTGTAAATATAATAAGTTATCTACTAACCAAATAACTAATTCATATAATTCACATAAAATATTGTTAGAAAAATATTCTAATAAATTTAAAAATAATTTAGACAAATCTTGTGATTTTAATGGATCAGATACAGCAACAATAGTTGCTTGTGTATTTAAAATATTGATTTTGAAACCTAATTTACTAAATAATATTTTTTTTTTATTAAAAATTTTTAGATTATTTTCTGATAAATTTACATCTATTGGTACAAGTAAAGGCTGTGATTTCAATTTTGTATTAATAGGAATTAATTGAATTATTTGCAAATATCTATTAGCTTCTATCAATGATAATAAATATATACCTAAAGATGATTCAATTAATGCAAAATTATCAGCATAAACTGTTAATAATTTACCAAATGTATTATTTGTTTCTATGAAAGCTTTTTTTGCTAATATTCTTCTAGATGTGAAAAATTTTATTGTTGAAAAAAAAGTGATTTTTTCTTTTTTATTTTTAAAATCCTCAAAATAATTCTGATATGATATATTTTCTTTTTTCTTAAAATTTTTATTAAAACTATCACTAAAATGCTTTCCTTTTTCATATATTAAAATATTTTGATTATTAATTTTTAATATTGCATTATCTTTTTTTTTGATAATTAAAGGTTTTTCTTTAGATTTATATGACAATAAATAATTTTTATTAATAACTGAATTATTTTTTAATCCAAAAACAAAATTAGCATTTTTTTTTACTGCAATTTGTGCATTATCAAATATTTTTTTGGTTTGTTGTCGCTTTAATAGATTTCTAATTGCTTGATAAATAAAATCATGAACTAATCTCATTTGATAAAATCTTACTTCATATTTTGAAGGATGAACGTTAACATCAATCTGATAAGGATCAATATCTAAATAAAGCACATAAGATATTTGAGTTTCTTTTTTTAATACATCAATATAGGCTTGACGAATTGCATGATTAATTAATCGATTACGAATAATACGTTTATTAACATAAAAATATTGTATTCCTGATAAATTACCAACAGGTGTATAACTAATCCAACCTTTGATTACTAAATCAATGGATTGAGAAAACAATTTAAGAAGATTTTTTAAAAAAACATTACCAAAAATAGTAACCAAACGTTTTTCTTTTTCATTTTCAAGATTTATTGCATGATATTGACGTATTAATTTACCATTATGAAAAACTTTAATAGCAATATTAAAATACACTAAAGATATTCTGCGAATAATTTCATCAATATGAAGAAATTCTGTTTTTTCTGTACGTAAAAACTTACGACGAGCTGGTGTATTATAAAAAATGTCGATAACTTCAACTGTAGTCCCTATTGGATGAGCAGCAGGTTTAATAAAAACTTTCATATCATATCCGCCCTCAGTATATACTTGCCAAGCTTCTGCTTGTCCTGCGATACGTGAAGTTAATATTAAACGCGAAACAGAACTAATACTTGATAAAGCTTCCCCTCTAAACCCTAAGCTTAAAATAGCTTCTAGATCTTCTAAAACAGATATTTTACTAGTAGCATGCCGTTCTAATGCTAATCTAATATCTTCTTTAGCAATACCATTACCATTATCACAAATACGAATAAGTTTTAAACCACCACGTTCAATCGAGATATCAATACAATTAGCACCTGCATCAATACTATTTTCAATTAACTCTTTTACAACTGATGATGGACGTTCAACAATTTCACCAGCAGCAATTTGACTAATTACCTTAGGAGAAAGAAAGTGTATTCTTGACATATAATAAACACTAACCTAATTTTATTATTTAATACTTCATGTAAAATACTACTCAAAAATTATTTCATCTTTATCAATAACATATTATTATCAATAACATATTATTATCAATAACATATTATTATCAATAATATATTATTAAATTTTTTATAATTCTTAGATTTCTTAATAATTATTAAAAATATTTATTAACAATAAAGAGTAATACTTCTACAGTATTACTTAAAAAGTAATTTTAAAACAAACAAAGAAATTTTTAGAAAATAAAATTATATAAAAAAACTATTTTCTAAATTGCTTATAAAGCTTAGTAGTTTTACTCAAATTTTACAATAATTTTACTTTAAAATTTTACTCAAAATTAAAAAATAAAATATTATAAATCTGAAAAATCTGAATAATTAATAATACTAATTAATAATACTAAAATAAGAATTTATTTTTTGTCTTTTAATAAACATCATCTAAATTACCATATAAATTTAGTTGTTATTCTGAAAAACAATTATCTTAATTATTTACTCTTAAATCTTTAAAATAAAAAAAACTAATATAGTAATCATGAATTACTTTTTTAAAATAGTATATGAGCAATATTTTATAGTATTAATCCTTAACGTTCAAAAAACAGTATTTTAACAACAAAATTACTAATTTAAATATCAAAGTTTTTTAAAAATAATTCACTGATCTATGAAAATAATTCACTGATCTATGAAAATAAACATGAAGTGTTTTTGTAATAACCATTATGTTTCATGGATTCTTTTTTATTTAAAATATTTTTATAATCAATAACTTATTATTGATTATTTTTTAAATATAAATATATGTTAATATTTAATTTCATATCTAATTAGACTAATAATTAATATTTTTATACATTAAAAAATATACTAAATAGACAGGTTGTAATTCCAAAATATCATATATTTTTTTATCCATTCAATAAAAAATATTTTTCAAAAAACATGTATTTTCAAGCTTTCATATTTTTAATAATCGTGTTCATTAAGTATTTATTTAATCACGTATGTATATTTATACATATTCTATTTTATGAATATATTTTACAAATTTTATTATCTTTTTTTGAATAAATTTTTTATTTTTAATCCATTTCTTTAAAATTTTAAAAAATTTACAATATAATTATTATATCTAAAAATATCATTATTATAAAACTTCAATATTTTACCATTAAACTTGTTTATTGTTATTAATAAAATTGGTAATTTTTTCAAAAAAAATAAAAATCAATAAACTATACACATAGAAAAATAATAAACTTATCTACATTATTAAATAACAAAAATAACATAAATTAAAAAATATATATTTAATACTCTTTTATAATGTTAATCACTAAATTATAATCATGATTATTACTAAAGATACTATTTTTTTGTAATATTTTTTATATATATTTTATACTATAAATATTTTTTTCTTTCATTACCATTAAACAACAAAAAAATTTTAAGATCAACATATAGTAATCGCCATTGGCATTTTTCAGCCTACTCTACCAAACATATATTTTCAGAATTAAAATAATCATAAATACCAATTAATTCTACTTCTTCAGGATAAATTACACTATATAAATCAAAATATTAAATTATATTAAATAGCAATACATAGGTTTCAAGGAAACAGTTGGACTTTTTATATATAACTTAAAATTTTTTAAATACTATGAATAAAAAATGTTTTTTCGGCACCAATATATCACCACTATGCAAACAAATAAAAAATAAAACGTTGTGTAGAAAAATATGCTAGCTGAACACTGATTTCCTAAACTTACTTTTTGCGTTTCATAAAAATTATATTGATTTTTATCAATTCAAAAAATTGATCATAATAATCTTAAAAAGTAAAATCATAAATACTTAATATACTATATTGTATATATGAAAGTTAAATAATGCGCATATAAATATAAATTTATTATCTCCATAAAATTAGCAATTTATAATTTTTTTGTTTTTTCAATTTCAATTTAAAAAAAATGACATCTCAAGATTCAGTAATATTTTATAAATTTATATATATCATGTATAAAATCATATATATCATGTAATATATTGATATCATAAATATTTTATACAAGCAAGCATATATTTATTGGTATTTCAATTGAAAATTATGAGTTATTTAAATATTAATTTTATTAATTTCATTAATTGAAAATTATAAATTGTAAACAAAAAAAACTAGAAAAAATTTATTTTAAACTAAGCAAAATACTCTACAAAAATATATATCATCATAAATATATGTAATAATTTTAAAAAAAAAGATAGACTAATAATAGTAATTATAAATTAAAAATAAAATTATAAAATCACACATTAAAATCATATTCTAAAAATATATATTTTTTTAAAATCAACATTTGATCTTTAAAAATCAAGAAAACAAAAAGATCTCAAAGATTAATAAAATATTTACGATAATAAGCTAATTCTGCAATAGATTCTTTTATATCTTCTAAAGCTTTATGAGTATGTTGCTTCGTAAACCCAATTGATATACTGGGTTTCCAACGAAATACTAATTCTTTTAAACTACTTACATCTAAATAGCGATAATGAAAATATTTTTCTAAATTTGGCATATATTTAAATAAAAACCGACGATCTTGAGCAACAGTATTACCACAAATTGGTGAAATACCTACAGGTACCCACTTTTTTAAAAATGAAATCGTAGCTAATTCAGCTTTTTTTTCATCATATTGACTACATTTCACTTTCTGAATCAATCCACTTTCATTATGAATTTTTTGATTCCATTCATTCATAAGCAATAATTGTTTTTCTGACTGTTTAATACTAATTACGGGACCTTCTGCTAAAATATTTAGTTTAGAATTAGTTATAACTGTTGCAATCTCCATAATACGATTTTTTTCAGGATCTAAACCGGTCATTTCTAAATCTATCCAAATTAAATTATTTTTATTTAACATAGTATTTTTATTTTATTTAACATTTCATATTTTTTAATATAACATATCATAAAAATATTATGCATATCTTTTATATCACTTTTATATTATTTTATATTACTAAATACATATATCTAAAATACTAAATAATACAGAAAAAACTATTAAATCAAAAAATAAAATCACACAAAAATAGAAAAATAAGAATTACATAAAAAAAATATAAAATATATCATTCATAATAAATTATATTACGATACTATTACTATTAAGCTAAATATATATTTTATATTTTTAAATAATACATTAATTTTAAATAACAAATATTTTTTAAAGAAATTTTAAAAAATAAAAAACAATAGCACAGATTTTTATAGTGTAAAATATAACTCTGGAATTTACAAAAATCATAGGTATAATAGATTTATTAAAGTGAAATTAAAATCAACAACACAAAAATATTAGAGGTGTAATGTGATAGAAAAAACAAAAATAAAATTACAATATTTATTACCACAACAAAGATTAACAGAATTAGCTGGTTGGATAGCAAATAAAAAAGCTAATGGTTTTACACAATTCATAATTAAAATGTTTGCAAAAATTTATAAAGTTAACATGGCAGAAGCAAAAAAAAGTGACTTTTCTGCTTATAATACTTTTAATGATTTTTTTACTCGTGCATTAAAAGAAAATGTACGACCTATTGTCTCAGGTACCCATCAACTTTCTCTTCCAGCAGACGGTATCATAAGCCAACTTGGATCAATTTTAGATGAACAAATTCTACAAGCAAAAGGGCATTCTTATAATTTAACAGCACTATTAGCAGGTAACGATATATTAGTTAAAAATTTTATCAACGGCGTATTCATAACAATTTATTTATCTCCACGTGATTATCATCGTGTACATATGCCTTGTGATGCTTTGCTAACTGAAATGATTTATGTACCCGGTACACTTTTTTCTGTTAATAAAATCACTGAAAAAAATATTCCACATCTTTTTGCACGTAATGAACGTTTGATTTGTATTTTTGAAACAGAATTTGGTAAAATGGCTCAAATTTTAATAGGTGCCACAATCATTGGAAGCATAGAAACTATTTGGCATGGCTGCATAAACCCTGAACGTGAAGGAATTCTTAAACGTTGGACTTACCCCAAAAAAAATAATACAGGTGAAGTATATTTAAGAAAAGGAGAGGAAATGGGCAAATTCAAATTAGGATCAACCGTCATCAATTTATTTGAATCTGCTAGCAAAATTCAATTAAATCCTATACTCAAAACAGGTTCTATCAGTCGAGTAGGTGCACTATTAGGAGAAAGAAATATTTAAAAAAAAGTGATATAGATATTTTTTGAAAAAAATGATACTAAAATGATAAATTTTTTTTATATTTAAATATAACTGTATAAAAATATAACTGTATAATATTATAATAATTTTCATGAACACATCATTGTTATTATTAAAAACAAAATCAACACATGATTTAAATACTTAACAAGTTATTCAAATAAAAATAATTTTCAAACACTTAATATCATATAATATCATAAAAAAATATAATTTTTTTTATAGCCAGTTTTTACGTTTAAAATAAAGATAGGGAGCTAAACCAGCGATAATCATTAATATGATGACTACTGGATAACTAAAATGCCATTTCAACTCTGGCATAAATTCAAAATTCATTCCATAACTAGATGCTACTAGCGTAGGAGGTAAAAATACTACAGAAACAACAGAAAAAATTTTAATAATTCTACTCTGTTCAATATTAATAAAACCTATTGCTGCTTGCATAAGAAAATTAACTTTTTGAAATAATGATTCATTATGAGGTAATAATGATTCTACGTCACGCAAAACATCTTTTGCTTGCTGTAACTGTTTTGATGGTAATTTTGATCGACGAATTAAAAAATTTAATGCTCTTTGACTATCCATCAAACATAAACGTACTTTCCATCCAATATCTTCCTGCTCTGCTAAATAAGAAAGTGCATCATCAAGTGCATCACCTTGTTTTCCTTCTAAAATAATACGACTAAGTGACTCTAAAACATTATAAATATTTTCTATTATATCAGCTAATTGTTCAATTTTAGTTTCAAACAAATCTAAAAATAACTCATAAGCATTCACACTAACAAGTTTTCTATTTCTTAAACGCATACGATATAAACGAAAAGCAGGTAAATCACGTTCCCTTAATGTATATAAGCGATCACCACGAAAAGTAAAAGCAACCGTAGAATTACCAATATGTTCATTAATATCTTCGTAATAAAAAAAAGAATGAATATGCAAACCATTTTCATCTTCAAAAAATCGTGCTGAAGCTTCAATATCAGTTAATTCAGAAGGAGTAACTAATAATTGCTGCAATTCCAGTTGTACTCTTTCACGCTCTTTATAAGTAGGTTCTATCAAATCAATCCATACAGCATTTTTTAATTGTTCACCTTTATCAGATTCAAGACGAGATAAACAATAATTCTCCAATTTAAATGCTAATAGCATAATTATGCTACCTCCTTCCAGAAAAAACAAAAAAGCTCATAAAAATTTTTATAACAAATTTAATCTAATATAAGCTGCAAAAATTTAATTTATTCATATTTTTTTAAAAGAAACTTTGATATGAGAATACTCAAAATCATTATTTCTATATCAATAATAATTCCTTTTCTAAATTTCATATGATAAACGCCTTTACCTACTATAATGTCCTATAAAATAACAAATATTATTATAAGTTATATGACTCATATTTAATCTTTAATATTTTATGGGATAAGTCATTTTAGTTATAAATACTTCCTCAACACATTCTCGTGGTAACTCTTTAATAAAACGAGAAGGAAGATGATATACCTCCTTACCATATAATCTACGACTTTTTGCATAAGTTAAAGTTAACTTTTTCATCGCTCTGGTTAATCCCACATACGCTAACCTACGTTCTTCAGCCAATCCTTCAATATCTTGTATACTCATCTTTGTTGGAAATATACCTTCTTCCATACCAACAATAAATACAATCGGAAATTCTAAACCTTTCGCTGCATGAAGTGTCATTAATTGTACTGCATCGTGATTTATATTTACATGTTTTTCATTAAAATTTAATGCAATTTTCGATAAAAATGACTGCAATAACATTGCATCTGAATCTTCTATATCCATCCACTTACGACTAGAACTTATTAGTTCTTGAAGATTTTCTATACACACTTTTGAATTGTTATTATTTTCTTTTTGATACATTGACCATAAACCTGAATTATAAATTATTTTATATATTTGCATATCTAATGGTATCCCTAATATCTCATCAGACAATGTACTAATTAATGTCAAAAAATATTTAATATTTTTTAATTCACGAATAGGAAGAATTTTTTTTGATAACAAATATTCACAACTTCTCCATAAAGTTATTTTTTCTTTATGTGCAATTTGCTGAACAACATCTAATGTTTTTTTTCCGATACCACGCTTGGGAATATTAATTATACGTTCAAAAGATGTATCATCATTATGATTAACTACTAAACATAAATAAGAAAGTACATTTTTTATTTCTGGACGTTCAAAAAAACTTTTTCCACCATATATCTCATAGGAAATCGAAGACTGTAATAATATTTCTTCAAATATACGTGATTGAGCTTTATTACGATAAAGAATAGCACATTCTTTCAAAGCACAACCTTTTTGATTCCATTTATTAATATTATTTACAACATACATTGCTTCATCTAATTCATTACAAGCAGAATACAATGAGATAAAATCACCATTTTCTCCCTGTGTCCATAAATTTTTACCTAATCTATCATTATTATTTGCAATTAACATATTAGCTGATTTTAATATATTATTACTAGAACGATAATTTTGTTCTAATCTAATAGTTTTTACTGCAGGGAAATCTTTTAAAAATCGTCGAATATTTTCTACTTTAGCTCCACGCCATCCATAAATTGATTGATCATCATCACCAACTGTTATCACTTTATTAATATTACCGGCTAACAAACGTATCCAAGCATATTGAATATTATTGGTATCTTGAAACTCATCAACTAAAATATTTCTAAATCGATTACGATAATATTTTAATATATGTGACTTATATAAAAATAATTCATAAACTTTTAATAAAAGTTCAGAAAAATCAACTAATCCACTTCGTTCACATGCTTGATGATAAGACTCATAAACACGCAACCAAGTTTTTTCTCTAAAATTATCATAATGATTTATATATTGTGGACGTAATCCTATATCCTTTTTAGAATTAATATAGCACATTGCTTGTTTTACTGACCACATACTTTCATTTAAACCAATTGATTTTATAATGCGACGCAATAAACGATATTGATCATCAATATCTAAAATTCGAAAATTTTGAGGTAAATTAGCATCTACGTAATGAATTTTTAAAATTCTATATGCTAAACTATGAAAAGTTCCTACCCATATATTACTTTTAAGATTACTACCTACTATTAAATTAATACGATCACGCATTTCAAATGCTGCTTTATTTGTAAATGTTACTGCCATAATAGAACTAGGGGGGACTTTATTAAAAGATACTAACCAAGCTATTCGGTGAACAAGTACTCTTGTTTTACCACTACCAGCACCAGCAAGTATTAACATATTATTGTTTGGTCCAACAACTGCTTCAAGTTGTTGATTATTTAAATTTTTAAGAAAATATGAGAAATTCATTTTTACCAAAAAAATAATAAGGTTAAACAAATTATTAATCAATGTCAATTGAATTACATTCAAAATTTATACTAACACACCACATACATTAAAGGTGATGTTTTATAATATAAATATACCATACTGATACTAATTTATAATAATTCACTAAAAAATTTAAAAAAGATCAAAATATTTTTATTGACAATATAATGATTAATGATATGCTTTATTTTAAATATTTTTATATTATGTATTTTGCATATTATAAATTATGTTGGCAACATAAGATAATCATTTGTGTTTTTTATTCAATCACCCTGATCATATATTCAATATATCAGTAATATATAAACAATACACACAATTTAATATTAAAAACAAAATCATAATAATTCTCGTAGTTTATGTAAAATTTTATAAATATTTTATAATCTTTATTAAATATTTATATATCATCACATACTATTATACAATAATCACTAATCTTAAAAAAATCTTAAAATTGCAATTTATAAAATACAATTTTATTAGATTATTTAAAAAATATGTTTTTAATCAAAATAATTTCTATATTATAAAATATAATATAAAAAATATTTTATTTATGATTATATGAAATTATATATTAAAAATATTTAGATAATATATATAATACTTATTTATTAAAAATTATTAGAAAATGATTTTTTTGATTTAACATACTAAATATAGTATTTTATTTATTAATAATGTTTTAAAAATCTTTTTAAGAATATTCATCTCTAAAAAATGAAATACTAATTTCATGAAAAATATAAAAATTTAATAATCAAAATTATTTATAATTTATTATTGTAATTGATACAAAACTCTGCTTTTTAAAGCATAATTCATAATATATAAAAATATTAAATATATTAAATATAAAATATATTTAACAATAAAAAAACAAGTATAATTCAATTAAAATTAATTAAATAGATATTTTAATATATTTTATTTTAAAACAAACATTACTTTAATCATAAAAATATATATATTTATAAAAATATCAGTATTACTATTTTTTTATTTTTTTAATTTAAATATATAAAATCTTTATATCTTTTAATATAACAACAAAAAAATACATGTAATATTTTATTAACATTTAATTAGAACATATTATACATCAATATCTATAAAAATTTCAAAAAAAAAAAAAAAAAAATTAAAAAACAAAAATATTTCATAAAAAATATTTTTTATCATATAATTATTTATTATTATTGAATCATTTATAAACTACATATTACAATTAATAAGCTGATCATAATAATTTGATAAATATAAAAATTATTTAAATAAAAAATAAAATAAAAATTTTATTAAATATTATAGTCATTAATGAAAAATTTATCGCATCAAATATTTAATGAAAATAAAAAATTTTTATTAAACAAAAATATTATAAAAAATAATTTTCAATTATATATTATATTAACTTTTTAAAAAACTAGTAATATAATTTAAGATAAATAACATAAAAATTTTTCATATATTTATTATATAAAAGTATGATACTTCAAAAAACATTTTAATAAATTAAGAACTAATATTTTTGCATATATTTTATATTATCATTAAAATAATATATAAAATATTTAATTTAGGAAAATATTTATGAAAAATAATTTTAATCAAGATTATTTTTTTTTATATGGTAGTCTTGTAGCAATGATAACACCAATGGATACAAAAGGAAAAATAGACAAACTTAGTTTAAAAAAATTAATTCATTACCACATTAATAATAAAACAAAAGCAATTGTATCAATCGGTACAACAGGAGAATCTGCAACACTCAATCATACTGAAAAATTAGATGTAGTCTTAAGAACACTGGAATATGCTGATGGTAAAATTCCTATTATCGTTAATACCGGAGATAATTCTACTAAAAAAGTTATTAAATTAAATAAATCTTTTGAAAAAACTGGTGTTATTGCATGTTTAAGTGTAACACCTTATTACAATAAACCTTCACAAGAAGGGATTTATCAACATTTTTATGCTATTGCTAATCAAACATACCTACCTCAAATTTTATATAATGTTCCTACACGTACAGGATGTGATTTATTACCGGAAACAATTGCTAAATTATCAAAATTAAAAAATATTATTGCTATTAAAGAAGCTAGTGGAGATTTAAATCGTGTCACTCGTATTCTTAGATTAATCAACAAAAAAAAATTTATTTTATTAAGTGGAGATGATCTAACTGCATTAGATTTTATAAAATTAGGTGGAAAAGGAGTAATTTCTGTTACAGCAAATATAGCACCTGATTTAATGGCTAAAATATGTGAATTAGCATTAGCTGGTAAGTACAATGAAGCAGAAAAATTGAACCATCGCTTAAACAAATTACAATATCAGTTGTTTAGAGAAACTAATCCTATTCCAATAAAATGGGCATGTCATTATTTAGGTCTTATTAATTCTCATACATTGCGATTACCAATGACACCATTAACATTATCTAGTCAAAAAAATCTTAAAAAAGCATTAAATATAGCAAATCTAAAAAAACAATAGTAAATATATTATATGGTATTTTTATATACAAAACATCTTTAATATATTAAAAAATTTTTAGTATCTATCTTTTTGTTTTTTTAATAATTTAGAATAATCATCACACTTAAAAAATATTATCCTTATCAAAAAATGAATATCATATTTAGATACATGATATATAAATCAAATTACTGATTTTATAAATCTCTAAACTTATTGAAATATTTTTTTTAAATATCGCACATCAATTTATAAAAAACACATTAAAAAATAAAAATAAATATTTACATATTTTTTTTTATAAAAGAATCACCTTTTATCTTTAATAGACTTTTTATAATAATTTTTCATTATCATTATTTTATAAATAATTTTAAATTAATAGTATTATGTATATTTTAATATAATAATACAAAAAATATTAATAAAAAAATAATAATAATTTAAAATTCAAATAAAAAACTATAAAATTCTAAAAAAATATATCTATTATCTAATTTTTAAATTTATATTGTTAATTTAAAAATAGCACATATATATTTTTATAAATAAAAGACATAATAAAAAAATCATGAAAACTCAAAATCATTTATATTTTATAATATAAAAAATCATCTTAACATAAAAATGGCAAGCAATTACGATCTAAATATTAGATATCTATTAATATTTCTAGTGATATTATTATGTTATATTTTTTAATTCTTAAAATATTTTTTATATAAGCATTATGTAGAAAATATTTCTATTTACATGATACAAAAAATATAAAAATTTAAAAAAAAATATTGCTGATAATGTAATATATAATGTGATAATAAAATTACTATTTAATAATTTTAATTTAAAATATGCTTCTTTTTACATAAAAACTCTAAATAATAGATTTCATATGTTAGTTGAATACTAAAAACTTTTATTTTTAAGATAAATATATTATTAACATTTATGATATTTTTATATCATACTTTTTAAAGTAAAAAAGTTTTTTAATTTTAGAAAAATAATATTTTAAATGATATTTAAAATATCATAGTATAATAAAAATATTAATATGCTTTCTTGCAAGTAATAATATCAATTCTTTATTATTACACAAAAATAAAAAATTTAAAGTTCTCTTAAAAAAAACAGAATAACTTTAAGTTATTAAATATATATATATTAATATATATTGATAATTTTTAATATTAATCTTTAATTAAGACTTATAAATTTTATTATATTAAATTTATTGTTTTACTTTATTAAATCAATTGTTTAAGTAACTTAAAACTTTATTTTTATTTTTTACTAACTAATTACTCTTTATGAAATCTTGTATCTGTTACAATTCTAATAACACAAAAAATAGAGTGATACTTGAAATGACCGAGAACAGATTTTTAACATCAATAATTGAATTAAAATCATTAACAAAAAAATTTTATGGAAAAAATATTATTTCACAATTAAATCTTAAAATTAATGATGGTGAATTCCTCACAATATTAGGACCATCAGGTTGTGGAAAAACAACTATTTTACGATTAATTGCTGGATTAGAACATGCTGATTACGGACGTATTTTTCTTGCAGGAACAGATATTACAAATATTCCTGCTGAACATCGTCATATAAATACTGTTTTTCAAAGTTATGCCTTATTTCCACACATGTCTGTATTTGATAACGTTGCATTTGGTTTACGTATGCAAAAAAAAAGTTACAAAGAAATAAAAAAAAGAGTTGAAGAAATGTTAAAACTAGTGCAGTTAGAAGATTTTTCTCAACGAAAACCTCATCAATTATCAGGTGGGCAACAACAAAGAGTAGCCATTGCAAGAGCAATTATTAATCAACCTAAAGTGCTTTTATTAGATGAATCCTTATCAGCATTAGATTATCATTTACGTAAAAAAATGCAAAATGAATTAAAAGCTCTACAAAGAAAATTAGGAATTACTTTTATTTATGTAACACATGATCAAGAAGAAGCATTAGCAATGTCAGATCGAATTTTAGTCATGAGAGACGGTCAAATTGAACAAGATGCATCTCCTCGTGAGATATATGAAGATCCTAAAAATTTATTTGTTGCAAGTTTTATTGGAAAAATTAATATTTTTGATGCAATTGCTTTATACCGAATTAATGAAAAACGCATTAGAGCCAATGTTGAAGGTTATGAATGTGATCTCTATACTCACTTATCGATATCTCAAGGACAACCATTGAAAGTTTTATTACGTCCAGAAGATTTACGCGTTAAAGAAATAGATAACGAACAACATCAAATTGGACTTATTGGATATGTACGTGAACGAAACTACAAAGGTATGATGCTTGATATTGAAGTAGAAATGAACAATGGAAAACAAATCATGGTTAGTGAATTTTTTAATGAAAACGACCCCGATGTCGACCACTCATTAGCACAAAAAATTGCAGTAACATGGGTAGAAAGCTGGGAGATTGTTCTATACGATGAAAAATAAACGTAAATTTTTTCAAAATATTATTATCGTAGGAGTTGTTTCATGGCTTTTATTGTTTAGCTTTGTACCAAATGTTATGATTATTATTACAAGTTTTTTAACCCGTGATGATATAAATTTAATTAAAATAATTTTTACATTTAATAATTATATACAACTTTTCGACTCTTTGTATGCAAAATTAATGTTGCATTCGATAAACATGGCAATTATTGCAACTATATTTTGTTTAGCTATCGGCTATCCATTTGCATTTATTCTAACACGATTACCAAAAAAAATACAATCATTAATGCTATTTTTATTAATTCTACCTTTTTGGACTAATTCTCTTATTCGAATTTATGGGTTAAAAATTTTTTTAAGTCCTCGTGGTTATTTAAATGACTTTTTATTATGGATAGGTTTAATAGACACACCAATTCGTATCATGTATACAGAAAAAGCTGTTATCATAGGATTGATATATATATTATTACCATTTATGATCATGCCGCTTTATTCGAGTATTGAAAAATTAGATAAATCTTGTCTTGAAGCAGCTAGAGATCTTGGTGCTAATAAATGTCAAACATTTTTACGTATTATAATACCATTAACTATGCCTGGAATTATAGTCGGCTCTTTATTAGTTTTATTACCAGCAATGGGTTTGTTTTATGTAGCTGATTTAATGGGTGGTGCCAAAAATTTATTAATTGGCAATGTTATTAAAAGTCAAATATTAAATTTACGTGACTGGCCTTTTGGAGCAGCAATCAGTATTGTACTAACAATACTAATGGGGCTATTACTTTATATTTATTATCGTGTAGTGAATTTACTAAATAAAAAGTTGGATTTAGCATGATTAAATTGTTTTTGCAAATAAGCTTCCTAATTATTATTTATGCCTATTTGTACATTTCAATCATAATTTTGATCATAAATTCTTTTAATATTTCACGATTTGGTAATTTATGGAAAGGCTTTACACTAGATTGGTATAATATATTATGGAATAATGATAGCTTACTAGAAGCTGCATGGCATTCATTAAGTATAGCAATGATTTCAGCAACTTGTGCTACTTTTATTGGTTCATTAACAGCAGTAGCTTTGTTCCGTTATCAATTTAAGGGAAAATCATTTATCGGAGGTATATTATTTGTTGTTATGATGTCTCCAGACATAGTTATGGCAATTTCATTATTATTACTATTTATCTCACTAGGCATCTCTCTAGGTTTTTTATCTTTACTTTTTTCTCATATTACATTTTCTTTGCCTTTTGTGGTAATTAATGTTTATGCAAGATTAAAAGATTTTGATGTAAAAATGTTAGAAGCGGCTAGAGATTTAGGAGCCAGTGAAGCTATAATTCTAAAAAATGTTATTTTACCATTAGTATTACCAGCCGTTATTTCTGCTTGGTTACTGAGTTTTACACTTTCTATGGATGATGTAATCATATCTTCTTTTGTTACTGGACCAAATTATGAAATTTTACCGTTAAAAATTTATTCAATGGTAAAAATAGGAATTTCACCAGAAATTAATGCATTAGCAACAATTTTATTATTATTTTCTTTACTGCTTGTGCTTTTTAGTAAATGGATTTTAAAAAATATTCATAAAAATATATTTATTCAATCAACTTAATAGTACTAAAAATATATTATCACAATATCTATATATAGAATTTTACAAAAAAAAGATATTTTCTCGCATGAGATACAGATGCTATCTTTAAAAGATAAGTAAATGTTAAATCTCTTTAAAAATAAAACATAATAACCAATATTTATATTATTTACCTAATCTTAAGTGCTACATATAATGCTTATTTAAAAATAGCAAAAAACACAATCAAAACAATTACATTTTAATTAATAATTTTACAAAGAAATAATATATGAAACAATATTTATTATGGATTCAAATATGGATTATAGCCATGACTGTCACTTCAGTAATAGCTGTTAATAACAAAACACTATATTTTTATAATTGGTCAGAATATGTTCCTTCTGGTTTATTAAATCAGTTTACTAAAGAAACTGGAATAAAAGTAATTTATTCTACTTATGAATCTAATGAAAGTATGTACATAAAATTAAAAACTTATACTGATAATGCATATGATTTAATAGTACCTTCAACTTATTTTGTAGCTAAAATGAGCAAAGAAGGTATGCTGCAAAAAATTGATAAAAAAAAATTAAGTCAATTTAAAAATCTTGATCCAAATTTATTGCATAAATCATTTGATCCTAATAATGATTATTCAATTCCTTATATCTGGGGAGCAACAGGAATTGGCATAAACAGTGATATCATTGATCCAAAAAAAGTTTCATCTTGGTCTGATTTATGGAAACCAGAATACAAAAATAAAGTATTATTAACTGATGATGCACGAGAAGTATTTCAAATGGCATTGTTAAAATTAGGTTATTCAGGTAATACAACAGATCCAAAATTAATAAAAGCAGCATATGAAGAATTAAAAAAATTAATGCCAAATGTTATGGCATTTAATTCAGATAATCCTGCTAATCCTTTTCTTCAAGGTGAAATCGATTTAGGAATGCTATGGAATGGTTCTGCTTATGTAGCACGCCAATCAGGTGCTCCAATACAATTTATTTGGAGCAAAGAAGGCGGAATTTTTTGGATGGATAGTTTAGCTATTCCATCTAATGCGAAAAATGTCGAAGGCGCAATTAAATTAATTGATTTTTTATTAAGACCTGATATTGCTGCTAAAGTTGCTCAAAAAATTGGATATCCTACCCCAAATTTACTAGCAAAGCAACAATTGCCAATAGAAGTTATAAAAAACAACACTTTATATCCTGATGAAGAAATATTAAAAAATGGAGAATGGCAAGATGATGTAGGTAATTCTAATATATTATATGAAAGTTATTTTCAAAAATTAAAATCTGGTCTTTAAAAGTAATTTTTACAAAAAAATAGCATACAAAATGAGATTTTTTATATGTTATTTTATAATCTTTTATTATTTACTTATAATTTTTAAAAACAAAGAAAATATAATTACGATATATCATATATCAAAATTTATCTCAAAAAAATTATTGAATTATCATAATATCTTTTAGTAAAAAAGTATATTAAACTAAATTATAAATAATATATTTTT
The DNA here is from genome assembly GCF_964026495.1 of Arsenophonus symbiont of Ornithomya chloropus. Lineage (NCBI taxonomy): Bacteria > Pseudomonadati > Pseudomonadota > Gammaproteobacteria > Enterobacterales > Morganellaceae > Arsenophonus > Arsenophonus symbiont of Ornithomya chloropus. The sequence continues at coordinate 747,079 of NZ_OZ032148.1, forward strand.
CAAAAATCTATACTATTATTAAATTGAAAATTAATTTTTAATAAAAAATATTTTAAGTATTCTTTTTGAATATTCTTAATATAACTAAACTGATAAAGACCAAAAAATAATTTTAGAAAAATTAGTTTTAGATAATATTTAATTTAATAATGCAAAAAATAAAATATAAAAAATATATTATTTGAATAAAAAATATTTTTTTTAGATATTAAAAAATAAATGTTTTACGATTAAATATAATTTTTTTTTTATAATTTAAGAAATGTATATTAAATTTTTAAATTATTAAAAGCATATAAATTTTAAATATTTTTAATATAAAAAGATATTCACTTATGCATATTTTAAAATCTTCAAATATTTTAAAATCTTCAAAAAAAATAATGCTTTTCTTAAAAGATACTCAAAATATTACTTAATATATCACTTAAAAAGTATTTAAATTATATAATAGTAATTTCATATGTTTTTTCAATATATTTTTTTTATAAAATAAATAATAACATCTATTATAAAAAATATTAATAACTAATAATAAATTAATACAAAAAATATCTTTTATAATACAAAATTTAGCATAAATAAATTCTATTACTAGAAACAAAAATCCAAAATTTTAAAAATCCTAGTAAATCACAAAAATTTCATTACTAAAAATATTATTAATATACCCTAATTGATTTAATATATTTTTATTATTATATTTAATAGTGTATTTTACTTAAAAATGATAATTTTATCTTAAATACTAATGTTTGGTTTTTATTCATAATTCACAATATTCTTATAATACATCAATAATTGCTTTACACAAAGGAACCATATTTTCCAACATCAACCCCGCTACATTAATACGTCCTGAATTAACTATATAAATCGCATATTTTTCACGTAATTTTATAACTTGCGATTCATTAAGACCACTAAATGAAAACATGCCGTTTTGTTTGTTAATAAAACTAAAATCTTTTTTAGCACCTTTTTCAAATAGTGTATTTGCTAATAATTGTCTCATACGTTGAATTCTTTGACGCATAATTGTTAACTCTTCAATCCACTCTTTCTTTAAAATTTCATCTGATAAAATAGATGTTACAATAGCAGCTCCATGAAAAGGAGGATTGGAATAATTAGCTCTAACAATTGACTGTATTTGACTAAAAACGTTATCTGCTTCATTACTATCACTGGCAATAATAGTACAAGCACCAATGCGTTCATTATACAAACTAAAATTTTTAGAATAAGAAGTAGCAACAATAATTTCAGGATTTTTGTTGCTAAAAATACGTAAACCTTCTACATCTTTTTCCAAACTTTCAGCAAAACCCTGATATGCAAAATCAAAAATCGGCAAAACTTTTTTTTCTGAAGCAAGTTTTGATAAAATTTCCCATTGATCTGTACTAGGATCAATACCGGTAGGATTATGACAACAACCATGTAGTAACAAAACATCACTTGGTTGCAAATTATCTAAGGTATTCATCATTCCAGAAAAATCAAGCTTATTTCTATTGCTATCATAATAATTATAATAACATATTTTTAAACCAACATTTTTAAATATATTATAATGATTTGGCCAAGTGGGTTTACTTAACCAAATTCTTTTACACGATGTTTTTTTAACAAGAAATTCAGCAGCAAGATGCAATGCACCTGTTCCACCTAATGCTTGTATAGTACGAGCTCTATTTTCAATAAAAATAGGATGATTACTTGTAAATAATAACTTTTGAGTAAGAATCGCAAATTCTTTACTGCCACTCATAGGTAAATAATCTTTAGTAACTTCTTTTTCTAGTAAATATTTTTCTGCTTTTTTTACAGAACGAAGTATAGGAGTTTTTCCAGTTTGATCTTTGTAAACACCAATACTTAAATTAATTTTTTGTTTACGTGAATCAGCATTAAAGCTCTCTACTAATCCTAAAATAGGATCTTTTGGAGCACCTATAATATTTTCTAACATATAACAATTCCAATTATACAACTATATAAATTAAATTATTAAAAATATTAGAGCATCTTTTCAATAAAATTAATACAAATTAAATTTTAACTATTTATAATATATTAAATATAAAAAATATGAATTGTATTAAAATTAAACCAATACTCATATTATTTTTATTAATAATAAAGCAGCGCTTTTGCGCTGCTTATTATGTACCATCTTTATGTTTTTCGCTATATTGCACACACTTAAACTAAAATTTATAGACTAAACCTAAACCAACAACATTATCTTTATTAATACCATATTTTTTTGTGAAATCATTACTATGCATTAAGTTAATTTTATAATCAACAACTGCTGTTAAATGTTTGTTGAAATAATAAAAAGCACCTAAAGAAAGATATTTTGTTAAATCTTCTTTTTCAGCAGCATTAGGATCAATAAAATCTTTTCCTTTAGATTGTACATAAGCAATTGATGGTTTTAAAGCAATATCATCAAAAAAATATTGAGCAACAACTTCAATATTTTCAGTTGTATTAGCTTTTTGTGTTGCATTAAGAGTATCTCTTCCAGTAAATTTAGTCATATTATGGGTTTCACCATAAAGTGCAGCTAAATAAAGATTATTCGCATCATATTTTAAACCAATATTCCAACCTTCAACATCATGATTGATAGAACGGTCAGTTTTTGTAGAAAATTTTTCTACATTATTATTTTTTGATGGTAAATTTTTCTTATCATTTAATACATTATCATTAGCTACAGTAGCTACAGTATCATTAGCTACAGTATCATTAGCTACAGTATCATTAGCTACAGTATCATTAGCTACAGTATCATTAGCTACAGTACTGGCTTGGGGTTCATTAAATAATTCATTAGCATAAACTCCTTGATTAGACTTAGTGTAACCACCACCTAATACAACTCCCCATCCAATATCATAATTAGCAGATATACCGAAACCATCACCATTATTTTTTAAGGGATCCTCGACACCTGATTTATTGTTTTCGGTATTTTTCCCATGATACTGTAAAGCAAACTTCAATCCATCAACTAAACCAAAAAAATCATTACTACGGTAAGTTAATAAATTTCTATTACGACTGGTCATATAACTATCAACCTGATACATAGCATTTCCACCATATAATGGCAGTACTTCGGTCCATGCTTTTGTATCATGTAGTACACCATAGTTACGACCATAATCTAATGAACCAAAATCAGAAAACTTTAAACCAGCATAAGCTATGAGATTTCTATTTTTATTATCATCTTCGCTTTTATTTGTTTTTGCATCCCATTCAAAACGACCAAAACCAGATAATTTATCAGAGATTTGAGTTTCACCTTTTATACCCATATGAACACGTGAATCATCACCTTCTTCACTACTACTATTTTTTGAAAATAAGTGATGGACGTCTACTTTACCATATATATCTAGTGTATCTCCATCTTTATTATAGATTTCAGCTGCGTGTACTGTTCCAGTTAATAACACTGGAATTACTATTGCAAGAATATTGCGCTTCATCATTATTACCCTCACTGGTGTGATTTAGACATGTATTAGCATAAACACATTCTTATTTAATTTAAAAAAATTTAAAAAATATTATTAAATTTAAAATATCTATAAGAAACTAATTTCATAATATAATATTTTATTATAGTTTTCCATTAAAAAGAAATATCTATTTTGGAAATAATATAAAAATATAATTTTTAAAATAAAAAAACAATTTATTTTGAAATTTAAGTAATAAATTTTTATCTTTTCATTATAAATAATCAAAATAAAAAAATATTATTTGTACTTCATAAAAAATTTATAAATATTGAACTTCACTAACAATCTTGATATATCAAAAAAATTAAAAATTTGCATTATTAGGTACCCGTGGAAACGCGATAGTATCACGAATATTATTTATACCAGTAACATAAGCAATTAAACGTTCTAACCCGAGCCCAAATCCAGAATGAGGTACAGTTCCATAACGACGTAAATCTCGATACCAATAATAATCTTCTTGCTTTAATCCAATTTCTTTCATGCGCAAATCAAGTTTATCAAGACGCTCTTCACGTTGAGAACCCCCAATAATTTCCCCGACACCAGGAACCAATACATCCATAGCAGCAACTGTCTTATTGTCATCATTAAGACGCATATAAAATGCTTTAATATCTTTGGGATAATGTTTTACTATTACCGGCATTCTGAAATACTCTTCTGCTAAATATCGTTCATGTTCAGAAGAAAAATCCATACCCCAAACTACTGGATTGGTAAAGTTTTTATTACATTTTTGAAGAACTTTAATTGCATCCGTATAATCAATTTTTTTAAAGTCAGAAATAACGTTATTTTCTAATCTAGTTATTACTTTTTTGTCTATCTTTTCAACAAAAAACATCAAATCATCATTCCTTTCTATTAAGACTTTTCTAAAAAGATACTTCAACATTTTTTCAGCAAGTACTAAAATATCATTTAAATCAGCGAAAGCAACTTCAGGTTCTATCATCCAAAATTCTGCTAAATGCTTACTAGTATTAGAGTTTTCTGCTCGAAAAATTGGACCAAATGTATAAATTTTACTTAATGCACAAGCATAAGCTTCAGCATTTAATTGCCCAGATACAGTTAAAAATGCTTCGCTACCAAAAAAATCTTTAGAAAAATCAACTTCATTTTTATTAGTCTTTGGAATATTCTGAAAATCTAAGGTAGAAACACGAAACATTTCACCAATACCTTCGGTATTTGACGTAGTAATGATCGGTGTTGATATCCAAAGATATCCTTCATTATAAAAAAAATCATGAATCGCATGCGTTAATGTATTACGAATACGTGTAATTGCACCAATAAGATTACTACGTGGTCGCAAATGTGCAACTTCACGTAAATGCTCAACACTATGACGTTTTGCTGCCAATGGATATTTATTAGGATTTTCTACTAAACCTATTACAATAACTTGTTTTGCCAACAATTCATAATGTTGTTTTTTACCTCTAGATTGCTTAACAACACCTATTATTTTAACAGAACAACCAGTTGTTAAATTTAAAACTTCATTTTTATAATTAGATAATTGATTAGTGATAATAACTTGTAATGAATTAAAACAAGAACCATCATAAACAGCAAGAAATGAAAATCCTCCTTTTGAATCTCTTCTTGTACGAACCCAACCACAAACAGTTACTGTATCACCTATTGCAGGATGACCTTGTACTACTTCTAGTATAGTTCTTATTTTCATAAAATTCTCTTATAATATTAAAGTTCAGTAAAATGATATAATTTTATTTTAATATTTTGTATTACTTATTTTTATAAAACTTATTCATTTATAAAATTTTAATTAAAATCATTTATAAAAATACAAAAAATTAATATTTATTAAATATCATAAGATTCTTTTTTAACCTAATCAATCATTTTATGATTTATATTTAAAAACAAATCTCTATCTAAAATAATTTAGATATAGTATTTGTCAAAATAATACGATCACTTGGAGTTTTTAATTAATTATTTTATGATTTTTGAATTAAATTTTCTTTTTTAATATCTATTAATACAAAAACTCTAAAAATAATCAAAAAATTATTTTTGTAATAACACAAAAAATTTACTTTTAATAACTCTTCATTTATCTATAGCTGATCAAATCATAAATAGATTTTTATAGAAAATTATTTTTTTTAGTAAAATTAATTTTAGCAAAAAAAACTGTACTGAATAAATCATAGTAAATCATACAGAAATTTTATAATTAATAATCATTACAAAATAATTTATTGTTCTTTTGATATTTCTGAAAATATTGTTTCTGTAGTAATTTTAAAACAAAAAACTATTAAACATAAAATCAAAGTGATTTTCAATATTACAAAAAATATATTTTGATATACTAAATTCTTACATAAATTTAAAAATACAAAAATTACCAAAAAACTATAACAACCTTTAATACTTCAAATATAAAATGAAATATACAAGAAATTAAAATTTTAAATTTATATCTTCCATACATGATATGCATGAAATGCAAAAAAAATATATTTAATACATCATAATCAAATACATCATAATGATTAGTCAGGATTATTTGGTTTACATAAAACATTATTACAAAATAATAAATAAACAAAACAAATCAAAATAATACAAAATCATTATTTGTATACACATTAATTAAAACTGGTAACAAGAAATAGTAACTAAATTTCTATAGAATTTATTTAACAAATAAACAAAAAATTATAATCACAATAAACTAAAAAAACAAAAATTTACTTAGTTTCTACATTAATAATAAAAAAAATATTAAATCATTCTTTGCTTGATATTTTTTTAGTAAAAATATAAAATTAAATTTAAATGAAGTATGAAAAAATGGAAAACACTCATGATACCATTAAAAACTGGTGATAAAGCTCCTTTATTTAATCTTCCTAACCAATATGCACAAATGATTAATTCATCTGATTTTATTGGGAAACGTATTTTACTGTATTTTTATCCAAAAGCTATGACTCCAGGTTGCACACTTCAAGCTAGTAGATTACGTGATAACATGATTTTCTTTAAGCAAAAAAATATTGAAGTATTAGGAATTAGCACAGATACACCGGAAAAATTATTACATTTTACAGAAAGCCAATTTCTCAATTTTACATTACTATCAGATAAAAATCATGAAGTAGCAGAAAAATTTGGAATATGGGGAAAAAAACAAATCATGGGAAAAATTTTTCAAGGTGTTCATAGAATTACTTTTCTTATAAATACGCAAGGTTTTATCGAACATGTATTTAAAAACTTTAAAACAAATGAGCATCATAAAATTTTATTAAAATACCTGAGCACTTATAAATAATATAACTTATTAGTTATTATATTAATTTAATAATTATAAATCAAAAATATGACATATTTTATCTAGTAAATGTGAAATATTTTTGAAGTTATTCATACATATATGTGAAAAATTACATTAAATAAAAAATGTATTTAATATTCAATATATTTAATATCCAATACATAATAAAATATATAAACAATAACAAATAATCAATCTTGATTGTGATTAATTTCATATTTTAAAAATATTTAATTAATTCATTAAAAATCAAAATTATATCACTTACAATCTTTTCTATCAATAAGACAAAAGATCAATATATATTAAAATCCAAAGCATTTGTTTTAAATCATTTATATTTTACTGATATTTTACTGATATAATAAAAAAACTAAAAAATATAACAAACTTATGAAAAAAATTAGAATACTCACCTATAACATTATCATAAAAATAAACTGTTTTTGCTAAAACAATTTTTATAATAAGAATTATTACAAAAATTATTTTGTAAAAAAAGAGTTTTTTAAATTCTAATAAAAAATTATATTTTTGATACTTAAATTTATAAAATATAATACTTTTCTTTTTTAGAACTAACAAAGTTTAAAACTAACAAAAATTAATTATTTTACTTTTATTAATCTAGCAATAAAAATTTATGATATTTTAAAAAATCAAGAAAAAAATCAAATCTGATAACCAATCACTTCTATTTTTTTTACATAAAAATATCAGAATTTTTTAAGTTTTAGGTTTTACAAAAAACATGATAACAAATGTACATATACGCAATTATTTAATAATAATTTAGGTGCTTGAGAAATCACTTCTTCATCTACATAAAAATAAGTAAATTCTTTTTTAGTACTCACATAAACTATAAAAACATGTTATTTAATACTTTTTGATTAACACTTTTACTTGCCTAAAAAAATAAGTAATTATAACATATTGTTTTGTTTTTTAAAACAATCACTAAAATTTTTATAGATCAATTAAATATCCTGAGTTAAATAAAAAATGGCACAATCACCAATAGAACTAAAAGGTAGTAGTTTCACACTTAGTGTACTTTATATTTATGAAGGAGACCCTATAAATATTAAAAAAGCCATTCAAGAAAAAATTAATCAAGCACCAGAGTTTTTTAAAAATGCTCCTGTTGTCTTTAATATCACTAGTTTACTAAAAGCTAGTACAATTTTAGCATATTATAAAATTATTAGTGAAACAGGTTTAAAAATAGTTGGCATTACTGGATGTACTAATATCAAATTACGTCAAGCTATTTCTAATGCTGGCTTACCTTTACTTACTGAAGGTCAAAAGAAAAAAAATAACAACAAAAAAAAAACTAATATCGTTAATTATCAACATGGAAAAACTCGTATTATTACAAAACATGTTCGTTCAGGACAATGTATTTATGTAACTAATTGTGATTTAATTGTTAATGCAAATGTTAGTGCTGGAGCTGAATTAATCGCTGATGGAAATGTACATATTTATGGTATTATGCGCGGAAGAGTACTTGCTGGTGCATCTGGAGATCATGACTCTCAAATTTATTGCACACACTTAAAAGCAGAACTAATTTCTATCGCTGGTCAATTTTGGATAAATGAGCAAATTCCCAAAAATTTTATTGGAAAACCAGCTCGACTTTGTTTAGTAAATAATGAATTAAAAATCGATAATATCATTTAGTTAGTTTGTAATTACAGGAATAACTTCATGGCACGCATTATTGTTATAACCTCAGGTAAAGGTGGGGTAGGAAAAACTACTTCTAGTGCTTCTATTGCTACTGGCCTGGCTAAAAGAGGAGAAAAAACTGTTGTAATCGACTTTGATATTGGTTTACGTAACCTCGATTTAGTTATGGGATGCGAACGTCGTGTAGTATATGACTTTATCAATGTAATTCAAGGTGAAGCTACAATAAATCAAGCATTAATTAAAGACAAAAAAACCAAAAATTTATATATACTTCCTGCTTCACAAACACGTGATAAAGATGCACTAACAATAGATGGAGTTGAAAAAGTACTAAACGGATTAAAAAATTTAGATTTTAAATTTATTATTTGTGATTCACCAGCAGGTATAGAAAGTGGTGCATTAATGGCACTTTATTTTGCCGATGAAGCTATTATTACCACTAATCCAGAAGTCTCTTCTGTACGTGATTCTGATCGTATTCTCGGTATTATAGCTGCAAAATCACGTCGCGCAGAAAGAGGAATAGAACCAATTAAAGAACACTTATTACTTACCAGATATAATCCTATTCGAGTTATTCATGGTGAAATGTTAAGCACTAAAGATGTACTTGATATTCTATGTATTCCATTAATTGGTGTCATTCCAGAAGATCAAGCTGTTTTACGTGCATCTAACCAAGGAGAACCAATTATTCTTGATGTAAAATCTGATGCAGGTAAAGCATATAATGATTGTGTTGATAGAATTTTAGGTAAAAATTGTCCTATTCGTTTTATTGAAGAGGAAAAAAAAAGCTTTCTTAAGCGTTGGTTTGGAGGATAAAACATGGCTTTATTAGATTTTTTTCTTTCGAAAAAAAAATCAACAGCCAATATTGCCAAAGAGCGATTACAAATTATTATTGCTGAAAGGAAACGTAATGATTGCAGACCTGCTTATTTAGATGAAATGAAACGTGACATATTACAAGTAATTTGTAAATATGTAAAAATTAATCCAGAAATGCTTTCTATACAATTTGAACAAAAAAATGATGATATTTCTGTTTTAGAATTTAATGTAACTTTACCAGAGATAAATGTAAAACAAACAAAAAACTGCATGGAACAATCAAATGTCTGATTATTAGTATTTTACTTATAAAATATAATTTATAAAATAGAAATAAATATTTTTATATAAAAATTATATGCTTAATATTTTTTGTTACAAAATAAAAATACAAAAAAAATTAAATAATTACATTATACAGATGACTTGTTGCTGAATAAAAATTTTAGAAAAAATCATTCAATAATATTAATGGTCAAATATTTTTTTTCCAATGAAATTTACTACGTAAATAAATAGGTTTTGCTTTTTCTGGATGAATTTTTTTGCCTCTTTTCCAATTTTTAAATGCTAAAGGTAACATATATCGAGCATCAGGTAAATAAATACTACTCTCTACTAAATTCACCTTAGCCATTTTTAGTATAGGATAAGTAAACCAACTATTTCCAGAAATAGTCCACTTACCATGCAATCCATCAATTTTAGATAAAAATTGATTAGGTTTAAGTATTGCTTCAGTCTCTTCACCTTCCCAAATTCCATTAACGTTAAGTTGATAACAAGCAGCATAAATTTCTCCCATACCAGCATTTATAGCTACCAGTATTTTTTTTCTTCCCAATTGATTATAAGCTCCTTGAGCAATGGTTAACAGAGAAGAAATACCTATCATCGGTAAATTACAAGCAAATGCTAATCCCTGCGCAATACCAACTCCAATTCTAACACCAGTAAAACTACCTGGTCCCTGTCCAAAAGCTAAAAAATCCAATTTTTTTAAATTAAAATCAGCCTCCAAAAGACACTGATTTAACATAAATAATATTTTTTTTGTATGTTCTTCTGGTGAAATTACAAATTTAGCAAAAATTTTTTTATTATAAATAAGTGCAACAGAACAAGCTTCAGTAGCAGAATCTATTGCTAAAATATTAATAGTCATATTTTATAAATCCTTTTTATAAAATTTTAATCTTTTAATGATAATTCACTGGATAAATAAAAACCGTTATCTAATATTTATTAATTCAATAATTAAATCAGATTTTTTTATCTATTATTCTGTTATTATAAATAGTTTAACATTAAAAAATAAATTTTAAATTTTAAGCACATTTATTAAAAATCATAGAAAAATACTCATAAAAAATATAAAATTATCTTAATAATGATTGCAACATACTGAAAAATTAATTACTTTTATTTGCTTTTGAATTAATTAAATCAGTAATGGAACCTTCAAATATTTTCGCTGCATTACCAATTGATTCATATAATGTTGGATGAGCATGAATAGTTAATGCTATATCTTCTGCATCAGATCCCATTTCAATTGCTAAACTAATCTCTCCGAGCAATTCACCAGCATTAGCACCAACAACAGAACCACCAATAATACGATGCGTTTTTTTATCAAAAATAAGCTTTGTTATACCTTGTGCACAATTAGAAGCAATAGCACGACCAGATGCAATCCATGGAAAAATTGATACTTCATAGTCAATTAATTTTTTTTTGGCTTCTTTTTCTGTCAATCCTGTCCAGGCAACCTCGGGATCAGTATAAGCAATTGAAGGTATAACTTTTGGATCAAAATAATGTTTTAATCCAGATATCACTTCTGCAGCAATATGTCCTTCATAAATACCTTTATGTGCTAACATTGGTTGTCCAACAATATCACCAATTGCATAAATATGAGATACATTAGTGCACATCTGTTTATTTGTCTGAATAAAACCTGAATCATTAACTTTAACTCCAGCTTTATCAGCACCAATCCATTTACCATTGGGTGACCGACCAATTGCTACTAAAATTACATCATAATGACGTACATGTTTTACTCCATTTCTATCTTCCATTGTAACATATATGGCATCTTTTTTAGCTTCCACTTTTGTTACTTTAGTATTTAACATCAAATTAAATTTATTACTTATTTGTTTACTAAAAAAATTAACAATATCTTTATCTGCTGTTGGAATCACTTGATCAGACATTTCTACAACATCAATGATTGATCCTAATGCATGATACAATGTTCCCATTTCTAATCCGATAATACCACCACCCAATATCAACATATGTTTAGGTATTTCTTTTAATTTTAATGCATCACTAGAATCCCATATACGCGGATCTTCATTAGGAATAAATGGAAGTTTTATTATAGATGAACCTGCTGCGATAATCGCATTATCAAAACTTATTTCCGTTATTTTTTCTTTATTGTTAACTACCAATTTATGGCTACTAGAAAACCTACCTATTCCATGTAAAACTTTAATTGTACGTCTTTTTGCCATTCCTTTTAAACCACTAGTTAATTCTCCTATAACTTTTTCTTTCCATTCTGTTAATTTTTTGATATCTATGCTCAGATTAGAACATGTAATTCCATTGCTAGATAAAAAATTCACTTCTTGAATAATTTTTGCAACATGTAATAATGCTTTAGAGGGAATACATCCAACATTAAGACAAACACCTCCTAAAGTTGAATAACGTTCTACTAAAATTGTTTTTAAACCCAAATCTGCACAACGAAAAGCCGCTGAATATCCTGCAGGGCCCGCACCTAAAACTACTGTTTGTGTCTTAACTTCAATACTCATTATAACACCTCTTACTTGTCTTTTGCGCAGAATCTAAATTAACATTAATATTAATTATTAAAATATAATATTATTTTTAATAATTATGTTCATTTATTAAATAATTATCTAAAAAAAATCGTTTTTAAAAAACATAAAAATATTTACTAACATAAATAAGATTTTATCAGTATAACAAATTACATGATTAAAAGACGAATATCACTTATTAATTGTGAAATACGGTTTATAAAACGCACTCCATCTGCACCATCCAAAACACGATGATCAAAAGAAAGTGACATAGGTAATATTAAACGAGCAATAAAAGCACTACCATTCCAAATTGGTTTCATATATGCACGTGACAAACCAATAATAGCAACTTCAGGGGCATTAACAATTGGTGTAAAACTCTTTGTGCCAATGGCACCTAAACTAGAAATTGTAAAACTACCACCTTGCATATCATCATGATTCAAATGATTTTTACGTGCTTTATCAGATATTTCTATCAATTCTTTTGAAAGTTCTATAATACCTTTCTTATTAACATCACGAATAACAGGAACAACCAAACCGTTTAATGTATCAACAGCAATACCTATATGAATATATTTTTTTAAAATTAATCTTTTACCATCTTCAGAGATAGAACTATTAAATCGAGGCATTTCTTTTAATGTACATGCAACTGCTTTCATAACAAAAACTAATGGAGTGATTTTAATTGATAAATTTTCTATTTCTTTATTTTTTTTTCTACGAAATCCATCCATATCAGTAATATCAGCATCTTCCATGATGGTTACATGAGGAATCATTACCCAATTACGACTTAAATTAGCATTAGATATCTTTTGAATGCGAGTAAATTCTACTTCTTCTACTACACCAAATTTACTAAAATCTATTTTTGGCCAAGGTTTTATATTAAATGTTTTTTGCTCACTAAATTTTTTAACATCTAAACCCTCCATTGTTTCTTTTATATAATTCTGAATATCTTCATATAAAATACGACCTTTACGACCGGTTCCTTTTATATTAGTAAGTTGAACACCAAATTTACGTGCTAAACGACGAATAAATGGTGATGCATATACGTAATTTTTATTATTAATCAGTGTGTTTTCATTTGGAAAAGTAAAATCTATTTTTTGACTTGATGATATTGAATCTAAAACAAAAGATCGAGATTTCAAGTTTTTAGAATCATTATTATTTTTGTGTTTTACATCAAAAAAGGTTCCTTTTATTTTAAAAACCATAATCAATGAACCAGTTGTAACTGTATCACCTTCAGTAATTTTAATCTCGTAAACTTCTCCAGAAAAAGGAGCAGATATTTCCATTAATGTATTGTGGTTTTTTACAATGATAATTGATTGTTGCATAGATATGACATCACCAATATTAACCATTACATATTTAACTGTAAAAGTTTTATTGCCAATATCTGGCATAAAAACATTTTTTAATTCACTGTTTGACAAATTTTTTTTGTTATCATCAAAAAAATCAAAATCTATTTTTTTTTCAGAACTAATATTTTTAATAGCTTCAGCTTTATCAAAAATCATTATCAATTTACCAGTCGAAATCTTATCACCTACAGAAACTTTAATTTCTTTGACTATTCCAGTTTCTGGTGATGGAATTTCAATTAATGCTTTTTCATCTTCTACAGTAATTAAAGATTGATCAATGTTAATCAGTTCTCCAACCTTGACCAAAATTTCGGTAACTTCAACTTCATTTTTACCAATATCAGGAACTTTAATTTCAATAAACATTGATTTTTCCTCTTATGCTAAACGTGGATTAATTTTTTCTGCATGAATATCATATTTTTTTATAGCTGCCTTTACACATTTTAAATCAATTTCACCACGTTTGGCTAATTCATATAATGCTGCTATCACTACATATGAAGTATTAACTTCAAAATATTTACGAAGATTTTCACGACTATCAGAACGACCAAACCCATCTGTACCTAAAACATGATAATCATTTGTAGGAATATGAGAAGAAATTTGCTCTGCAAATAACTTAACATAATCTGTAGACGCTATTACGGGAGCATCATTCATAATTTGACTAATATAAGGTATACGAGGTACATCAGTCGGATTCAACATATTCCAACGCTTACAATCTTGCCCATCACGAGCTAATTCAGTAAATGATGTGACACTATAAACATCAGAACCAACACCATAATCCATCAGTAAAATCTTTGCTGCTTCACGTATATGCCGCATCATAGCACCAGAACCTAATAATTGAACTTTACTTTTTTTACCTTTTAATGATTCAATTTTGTAAATACCTTTACGAATACCATCTTCTACACCAACAGGCATTGATGGCATATGATATTGTTCATTTAATGTAGTAATATAGTAGTAAATATTTTCTTGTTTTTCACCATACATACGTACTAAACCATCATGAATAATAACAGCAACTTCATAAGCATATGCTGGATCATAAGAAATACAATTAGGAATTGTTAGCGAATACAGATGACTATGTCCATCCTCATGCTGAAGCCCCTCACCATTTAATGTAGTACGTCCAGATGTTCCACCTATTAAAAATCCACGTGCTTGTTGGTCCCCTGCAGCCCATAATAAATCACCAATACGTTGAAAACCAAACATGGAATAATAAATATAAAATGGGATCATAGGTAAATTATTAGTGCTATATGATGTAGCTGCAGCTAACCAAGAAGCACCAGCACCTAATTCATTAATACCTTCTTGAAGAATTTGACCTTTTTTATCTTCTTTATAATAAGCAACTTGTTCGTGATCTTGAGGAATATATTGTTGCCCGTTAGAATTATAAATACCAATTTTACGAAACAATCCTTCCATTCCAAAAGTACGGGCTTCATCAGCAATAATTGGAACTATCCGTTCTTTGAGCGAATTATTGTTTAATATAATATTTAAAACACGTACAAATGCAATTGTAGTTGATATTTTTTTATTCTGTTCTTTTAATAATGGAGTAAAATCTTCTAATTTAGTAATATTCAACTTTTCATCAAAAATAGGATTACGTTTAGGTAAATATCCTCCTAATCTTTTACGACACTCATGTAAATACTTATATTCATCTGAATTCTTTTTAAAAGTAACAAAAGGCAATGATGACAATTTATCATCAGATACTTGTATATTAAAACGATTACGAAAATAACGCACTCCTTCCAAATCAATGTTTTTTACTTGATGAGCAATATTTTTACCTTCTGCAGAATGACCTAAACCATAACCTTTAATCGTTTGAGCTAAAATTACTGTTGGTTTATCTTTAGTTTTTTGTGCTTCTTTAAAAGCAGCATAGAGTTTTTTAGAATCATGCCCTCCCCTATTTAAAGACCAAATCTCATCATCACTCATATCTTTTACTAAAGCACTAGTTTCTGGATAACGATTAAAAAAATTTTCTCGAATATAAGCACCATCTTTAGATTTGAAAGTTTGATAATCACCATCTAGTGTTTCATTCATTAATTTAATTAATTTACCGGAAGTATCTTTACGAAGTAATGCATCCCATCTCCCTCCCCAGAGAACTTTAATAACTTTCCATTGAGCACCGTGAAAAATACTTTCTAATTCATTAATAATTTTACCATTACCATTTACAGGTCCATCAAGTCTCTGTAAATTACAATTAATTACAAAAATAAGATTATCTAACTTTTCACGAGTAGCAATTGTAATAGCACCTTTCGATTCTGGTTCATCCATTTCACCATCACCAAGAAAAACATAAACATTTTGTTTTTGTGTATCTTTTAAACCTCTATGATATAAATATTTTAAAAATTTTGCTTGATAAATAGCACTGATTGGTCCTAATCCCATAGAAACAGTTGGAAATTGCCAAAATTCAGGCATTAATTTAGGATGAGGATATGAAGAAAGACCTTTTCCATCAATTTCTTGTCGAAAATTATTTAATTGTTCTTCAGTAAGACGACCTTCTAGAAATGCACGAGCATATATACCTGGAGCAATATGTCCTTGAAAATAAACTAAATCTCCATGATGTTGGTTATTTTTTGCATGAAAAAAATGATTAAAACATACTTCATATAATGTAGCAGAAGACTGAAAAGAAGCTATATGACCTCCCAAATCTAATTGTTTTTTAGAAGCTCTTAAAACCATCATTGCGGCATTCCACCGAATAACAGCACAAATTCGACGCTCTAAATCTATATTACCTGGATAAAGCGGTTCATCTTCTACAGAAATAGTATTAATATAATCAGTATTTATTCTTTGATCTTCTATCTTGACTCCACTACTCCGCGCTTGTTGTAGTATTCTATTAATCAAATATTGCGCACGATCAATACCTTCTTCATGGATAACTGATTGAATTGCCTGTAACCAATCACAAGTTTCAATCGGATCCACATCATTTGTATAAAAATCTGACATGGCTATTCCTTAATTTGCATCTATTTTTATTTCACTTTTTTCAAGTTATTTTTTTAATTATATTAAACTAATCTATAAAAAATAATAAAAATGAAAGATAATTGATATTCTTAAAAAGAATTGTAAATCAAGTATCATGCACATAAAATTTTTTTACATATAATTAATATTTTTTAATATAAAAATATAAAAAATATCAAAAATTATATTATAAAATTTAAATTATAACATTTTTTAAATTTTTGCATCTGGGAGGTTAAAATAATAGACTAAAAATTTAAAATTTGATATTTATTTTCCATATGTAATTTTGATATACCATTCCTATCATATGTATCTCAACTATATTCCATCTATTTTTAAATATGTAAACATTTTAAATATATAAATATATTTTTTATTAACAAAATTTTAAAAAAAAGATTTTTAAAAAACATAATTTTTATTACAAAATCAGCTCTCATGATGATTAAATTAATTAAGAAAATAAAATTTACAGAATCAAGATTATAGAAAGACACAATTATTTTTATGTATAATATATTTTTATTTATAATAAAACCTGATTTTTATTTAGATTATTAAGATAATCGATACATTTTTAAAAATTATAATACAAAAATATTTATTTGTAATAATTTTCCTTGTAATTACATAAAAATACTATAAGCAAAATAATGAATTTTAAATTTGTATCTTATTATAATTATACACATCTATATAAGATAAAAATTATAAGATTACAATTGTTCTTAATAATTTTCATTTTATAGAATCATATAACCCTTTTTAAATAAAAGATTATATAATATCCAGCATATTGAAATAATAAAAATTAACATTTAATCAGTACTAAAATAATTTCTTTTAAAATATAAAATTTAAAAAACCATTAATTATTATATACAAAATATTATTTATAATAATATAATTAAAATTTTGAATTTAAATTCTTTGTAAAAAAATTAATGATCAATTACAATAATAACTTATCAATTACAAGTTAATAAAAATATTTTTTTATTATTTTTATCTTACCTAATATAACAATAAATAATGTTATATAAAAAATCAGTATCATTTGAAATATAATTCAAATTAATAAAATTATAATGATATAATATTAATAGAAATATTTATTCTCTTAAAAAGAAAAAATCAATAACATCAAAAAATTACATTAAATATAATTGATAAACAAAAAATAAAAAAATAAAACTAAAATTATTTTATATACATAAATTTATAAGTTCTATGGATAACATCATATTAATATAATATCAATAAAATAAATATTTTTATAAAATTTGAGATTCTTAATAAGAAATACACAACAATATTTCAATTATAAAATAAAAAAAATTAAAAATATATACCAAAATAAAAAACCATATAAAAAAGAAAAACTAGTAATACTATTATTTAAACACTAAAAAATACTATTATTTTATTTAAAAAATAAATATTTATAATTTATAGCAAAACATTTTTTAAACTATTCTTCTTTCGTAAGAAAGATATTAATAATCACTTATCTAGCAAAGCATTTTTCAATTATTTTTTTTATTTTTTCTGGTATATTATTACCAATATATTTTTCAATATAAAATTTAAGTAAAATTTATTACAAATAAAAAATATTTATTTAGAATAAAATATTACTTAAATATAAAAAATTATTTTTAAAAAAAACATAAACAAATGATTAAATCATATAAAAATACTATTTTTTCAGTAAAAGAAAAATAAAATTTTTCTTGCATTCTTTTTTTGATATCTCATAATAAACATTATAAAATTAATAAAAACTAATTTTTTTTAAAAAAAACACATATTAAAAAATAATTAAATTTAAATTTTATTTAAAAAAATTTAAATTATAATACTATCTAACATAATATTTTTTTGATGTAATTTTTAAAAATATCAATATTAACTTTAATAAATATTTTATTTTTAATATAAAATAATTTATATATAATGAAAAACATCCGTATTTTTATAATTTTTTTTAAAATATATTGATAAAATAATCTCATTTCTTAAAGAAAACTATAAATGTACTATAAATTTAAAATTCAACAAAAAGCAAAATTTTCATCAATTATATTTTTTATAAAAAAATAATCTTTATCCATATTTTTATTTAAAATAAAAATATTTTATAATAATTTTTCAAAATTCATTTATTTTTAATAAATTTTCATGAAAATAAAACATAGATCCTTTAAATGTACTAATTCTCAATATTAAATTTTACTAATTATCTGATGTTGAAATTAAAAAATTGCTTTTATAGGTAACATTTGTCACAGACAATATATCAAGTTCATATCCAAGAAATGGGCTTAATTTTTATGCTATATTTATTTACTGGTTTAGATTTATACACCACATTACTATTAATTTTAGCACTATTATTTGTTTTGTTTTATGAAGCAATTAATGGTTTTCATGATACTTCAAATGCAGTAACAACAATTATTTATACTAAGGCAATGCGCGCTCAATTTGCAGTTGTCATGGCTGGTATTTTTAATTTTTTCGGAGTGATTTTAGGTGGACTTAGTGTTGCTTACGCTATTGTGCATTTGTTACCAACAGAACTATTATTAAATGTTACTACTAGCCATGGTCTAACAATGATTTTTTCTATGTTATTATCAGCTATAATTTGGAATTTAGGTACTTGGTATTTTGGATTACCTGCCTCTAGTTCTCATACATTAATAGGCGCAATTATTGGTGTTGCATTAATTAATGCATTAATAACTGATACTTCTATAATTGAAGCATTGAATATTTCAAAAGTAACAGAAATTTTTCTTTCTCTTATTCTTTCTCCTATTATTGGTTTTATTATTGCAGGATTATTAATTTTCTTTTTGCGTCATTTTTGGAATAATACCAAAAAAAAACGTCGTATCCATTTAACACCCATGGAAAGAGAAAAAAAAGATGGTAAGAAAAAACCTCCTTTCTGGACTAGAACTGCATTAATCTTATCTGCAGTTGGTGTTAGTTTTTTTCATGGTGCTAATGATGGTCAAAAAGGTATTGGTCTAATTATGTTAGTATTAATCAGCATTTCGCCAGCGGGTGTTCTTAATATGAATGCAAGTGATTATGATATAACTCGTACCCATGATGCTATTATACATTTACAGCATTATTATGAAGAATACCAATCTGTAGTTGAACATATTGTTAA
Source organism: Arsenophonus symbiont of Ornithomya chloropus (assembly GCF_964026495.1). Lineage (NCBI taxonomy): Bacteria > Pseudomonadati > Pseudomonadota > Gammaproteobacteria > Enterobacterales > Morganellaceae > Arsenophonus > Arsenophonus symbiont of Ornithomya chloropus. Next base: position 767,001 of record NZ_OZ032148.1, read on the forward strand.
TAAATCACAACAACATTCAAAATTAAAAATTCAAGATAAACAATTTCACTGTGACAATTCGCATCCTATTAACATATTAAAATATACCTCATTAATTTTAACTGACGTTCAAAATTATTCAACAGTAAAACCTGAAAAACGTAATCAGATACGTAGATTATTAATGTGTTTATCTGATACAGCATTAGATGTAGCTAAATTACCGGAAACGAAAGTTGATGATGCGCGATTTTTACGTAATTTAAGTAATGACTTACTAAATACAGTAGAATATGCCCCACTATGGATTATTATTATTGTTGCTATATCACTTTCTTTAGGCACTATGATTGGTTGGAAGCGTGTATCCGTAACAATAGGTGAAAAAATTGGAAAAAAAGGTATGACTTATGCACAAGGTGTTTCAGCTCAAATTACTGCTACTCTTTCTATTGGTATCGCAAGTTATACAGGGATGCCGGTATCAACAACACAAGTTCTCTCATCTGCTATAGCAGGAACTATGATTATAGATGGTACTGGTGTACAAGCTAAAACAATTAAAAATATATTATTAGCTTGGTTATTTACACTGCCTATTTCTCTTTTTTTATCTGGTTTTCTATATTGGATATCATTAAAAATGATATTTATGAAATAATTTTTTATATCACTTGACAATTCATTGTTAGTTTTCATAATATTATCAATATATTATCTAAAACATAAATAATGATTCAGGAGTAATTATTAAAGAATAAGGTAAGCAAACAAAATATTTTTTGTTAAATTTTTATTCAAAATAAATAAACATCAAAACTAAAATAAAATAATTAGTAAAAATATTAAAAATATATAATTTATAATTAAGAAAATTATTAAAATAATTTACAATAATATTTGTTCATTAATTTAATTTTAAATTTTAAAATGCAAGAAATAAATATTTATATATCCTAAGACATATTTTTATATGTATTCTTTATTAATTGCCAAAAAATAAAAAATTTAATTCAAAACAAAAAACAAAAATATATTTCCAAAATAAAGAATTATAAATATTTCATATTTAGAAATTAATATTTTACAAAAAAAATACATAACTTTCTATTTTTATTTTTCTTAATAAACCATATGAAAAATTCAAATATAATACAAAAAATATTTTAAATCTAATAAAAATTAAAAATATAACTATCACTAATATAAAAATATTAACATAACAAAAACCTTAAAATTAAAAAATAATTTTATTATCTTTAACTTAATAATCTTTTAATAAATATAGAAAAATTAAAAATGATATTCTTAATAGTTTATTTAAAATATATAAAACTTTTGAAATAAAAAATAAATTTTAGCTGAATTTTTTACAAAAAATCAAAATTTGTAATTTTAATTACACATATTTTATTAAAAATATTTACAAAAATAATTAACAATTTTTTTAAAAAAATAAAACACACAAAAATAATGAATTATATTATTTTTTTGCAAAAAAAATATATCAGAAAATATACATAAATACCTAAAAATTTGATTAAAAATAATATAGAAAATTATGCAAAATATTAATTAATAATGGTTTAAAATTTATAAATATATTTATTTTAATAAATCAAAAATTTTTATTTTTAAAATAAAAATATATAAAGAATCTCATATATTAGATACATATATCAAAAAACTTTTTATTATCTCAATCAAAATTTAAAATTATAAAAATATTATTATAAAAATAAACTAAAATAAAAATATCTTTAATTGATTGTTATCTATATTTTAATCATATTAAGATCTTTTATAAAGATAAATCTTTCGAAAAAAATATTAATTATTTCTGATATAATCTTAATTATAAAATTTTTGACTTTTTATTATAATAAATATTTATCTTAATAAAAGATCTAATTACCATTTTAAATATTTAATATTAATTCTTATAAGATAAATAAATATCAAAACGATGCTTTTTTGTTTTTATAGTACCTTTTGGAGCTTCTTTTATCATTAAAGAAGTGGCATAATTTGGTCGTTTAACAATTACACGATATTTAGCAATTCTCATTGCAGAAATTAAAAGATCAGTAGCATCTTCATCAGAACCTACAAGACATTGTAATAAACGCATTTTTTTTTTATTAAAACACTTTTTTTTTCTATATGGATACATTGGATCAAGATAAACAACATCAGGTACAAAAGAAAGATTAGATAATGGAGAATCACTTAAAATATGCAATAAAATCATTCTATCTCTTAAAAAATATCCTATTTTAGAATCTAGATAAGCACGTTGTAATCCATTCTCAAGAAGTGCAGCTACTACAGGATTTCTTTCAAACATAAATACTTTACAACCTAATGAAGCAAGAATAAATGCATCAGTTCCAAAACCTGCAGTAGCATCAAAAATAGTCGGAAAATAAGTTTTTTTTATACCAACAGCTTTTGCGATAGCTTCATTTTTATAACTCGCTACTTTTCGACGAAATTGCAACTCTGGTGAAAGAAAGTCAACATATACTCCACCTAATTTAGGTTCATTAATTTTTTTTAATTGCAAATGTTCTGGTGTTAATACTAAAGCCATCAATGCATTTGGTGTATGTGTAATTTTCCATTGATTAGCAATAAGATATAAAGAATTTTTAGAAACTCCTGGTTCACAAATTAATTGAACAGACATGATTATATTTTATTTAAAACCATAACTTTTTAATATTGCATCTTTTTTAGGTAATCGACCACGGAAACGCTTAAAAAGGACAATTGGTGATTCTGAACCACCACGACTTAAAATATTTTCAACAAAAGATAAACCAGTATTACGATTAAAAATACCTTCATTACTAAATCTTGAAAACGCATCCGCAGCTAATACGTCAGCCCATAAATAACTATAATAACCAGCAGCATAATCACCTGAAAAAATATGACTAAATGTATGTGGAATGCGCGACCATTCAGGTAATGATATTACAGAAAATTGCTCTTTTATAGATTTTAAAATTGACAAAATTTTTCCACTTTTTGGAGATAAATAGTCAAGATGCAAATAAAGATCAAATAGTCCTAATTCTAATTGACGTAAAATACACATGGCTGCTTGATAATTTTTCGTTGCTAACATTTTCTCTATGATAAATTTTGATAATGGTTGACCGGTTTCATAGTGACCAGATATCAATTCAAGAGCTTCGGGTTCCCAGCACCAATATTCCATCATTTGACTAGGTAATTCAATAGCATCCCATGGAACACCATTAATTCCAGCAACATCTACCACATCAATTTTTGTTAATAAATGATGTAAAACATGACCAAATTCATGAAATAAAGTTATTACTTCTTCATGAGTAAATAAAGCAGGTTTATCATCTGTAGGTTTATTAAAATTACATATCAAATAAGCTATAGGTTTTTGATAAGTTCCATCAATATTTTTTAATCTATCAACACAAGTATTCATCCAAGCTCCACTTTGTTTATTCTCCCTAATATATAAATCTAAATAAAAGCTACCACATAAATTAGAATACTCATCATACAATTCAAAAAAACGTACATCAGCATGCCATTTTTCTATATCAAAACGTTCTTTAACTGTTAAAGCAAAAACTCTATTAATAATTTTAAAAAGACCTTTAAGAACAATTTGTTCTGGGAAATAAGCACGTATTTTTTCATTATTAATATCAAATTTATTTTGTTTTACTTTTTCACTGTAATAACTTATATCCCACGGTTCAATTTTTTTAAGACCATAATACTTTTTAACAAATTGCTGTAATTCACAAAATTCTTTTTTACCCTGATGATATACTTTATTACCAAAATCTATTAAAAAATCCAAAACCTGTTTAGGAGATTTTGCCATTTTAGTAACTAAAGATTGCTGAAAAAAATTATCAAAACCAAGTAATTTTGCTAATTCGTGACGTAAAGCTAAAATTTCATACATAACATGAGTGTTATCCCATTTTCCTGCATTTGGTCCCTCATCAGAAGCTCTAGTATTATAGGCATAATACATTTCTTGACGTAATTCATGATTATCAGCATATGTCATCACAGATAAATAATTTGGCATATCCAATGTAAATAACCATCCATTTTCACCTTTTGATGCAGCTAATTTTTTTGCAATTAAAAGCATACTTTCTGGTATACCAGAAAGAACTTTAATATCTTTTATTAATTTTCCCCATCCCATGGTTGCATCTAAAACATTATTACTAAAATGATTTTTTAATTCAGATATACAAATAGATATTTCTCTAAATCGCTTCTTTTTTTTTGCAGATAAACCAATGCCAGATAATTTAAAATCACGTAATCTATTTTTAATGGATGTTCTTTGTGCTAAATCCAACATATCAAATTCAGTACTATTTTTTAATATTTTGTACGATTTGTAAAGACCTGTATGATGTCCTATCCAAGTATTAAATTCTGATAAAATAGGCAAACAACTATTGTAAACTGCACGTAATTCAACATTATCTTTAACTGCATGCAAATGAGAAATTGATGACCAAAAACGAGCAAGTTGATCATTCATATTTTCTAGTGGTTGGCATAAATTATTCCAATTAAAATTACTATTTTCTGTAAGAATTGTATAAATAGCTTTTCGATATTCTTGTAAAATATAAGTCATTGCGGGAAATACATGTTGAGGACTTATTTTAGAAAAATTTGGCAACGAAGATTTTGTTAGTAATGGATTATTCATAATAAATATCCTATCATTATAATAATTATAACAAAATAAAAAATTAATATTAGTATGAATATTATTATCTTTTATCTAATTTTAGAAATTTTATCGGTTGATATTTTTTATGCTTCTTAATCATCATTAATTAAAAAAGTACTTTTATCCAAAAAAGCATCCTATCATAAGATAAAAAAAATATAACTTTTTACTAATTATAATATATTAATATTATTTTTTGATTCTTTATGAAAATTATATAATATAATATTATAAAAATAATACTAAACAAAAAACAATCAAATTCAATTTTTATATATCAATTAGTTAATATTTTAATAATTTATTATTTTTATCTAAAATTGTAATTGCACAAATTATGAATCAATATATATTCTATAAAATATTCTATATTCAGTAATATTGAATTATGATTTTATAATATTTAACAAAATGTTTAAAATTTTTATAAACCATATTATAAATTTAGATAAAAAGAATTTAGAAAAAATAATTTTGTATTATTTTGAATAATAAAAAATATCACTTTTTTATTCGTCAAAAATTCATAATGAAAAAACAAAAAAATAATTATCATATAATACAATTATATATCTTAATGCTTATGATCATAAATCAATTACATATAATATTTTACATATATCTGTTTTTACTTAAAAAAGTATATTTTTTAACATGCAAAATTAAGATCAATAAATACTTTATTTGTAATACTTGCAAAATAAATATTTGTATAATTATTATTACAAATAACTTACAAGCAACTGAATTAAGTTACAACTTTTATGTACAGTAAAATGTTTAAATTACTAAAAAAATAACATTTTATGTACTTAATCAATATTAAGTATTATACTTTATATTTTATAAAAATTATAAATTTAATTAATCTTTTAATAAAAAAACAAAAAAAATATTTATACAAAAAATTAAGCAAACTATAAAGTACGAATAATTTATTATGAAAAATTATTTTTTATGAAAACCCACATTAATATTTTTAAACAAAAATTGTTCTTTTTTTTATTTTATAAAAAATCAACATAATTAATAATAGTTTTATGAATTTAAAATAAAATATAGTAACTAATAATTATTTCTTATATTATAAGAATAATAACACAAATATTTTATAAAAAAACACAAGCTTTATAGCATTAAAAAATAAATTACATAAATCTAATGAAAAAAGTTTGATATAGAGATCATAAAAATTTATATTTCAAATAATGTCTTGTAATTTTTTTTATCTTTAATTTATTATTCTTAATATTCTTCATATTTTATTTTTATAAACAAAAATATATTTACCCGATCTTAAATCGATGATGATTAAGCTTAAAACAAAAAAGAAAAAATAGTTAATATTCATTGGAATATATATTATGAATTAAAAATATTCAAAAAAAATACATCTTTTAAAAAATACTTCTTATGATTAGTAAGGTGCTTAGAAGACCATTTTAAAAAAAATACCAAAAAATGAATATATAATATTTTTACCATTGTATATATCAGAAAAAATGTTAATACTCATATAGTTTAAATTTATAGGTCCCGTTACTAATTTCATTGGTTAAGCGGGTTATCATAAACGTATAATCTTAATAATACCAAAAAAATGGCAGAAAAACGTAATATCTTTCTGGTTGGACCAATGGGAGCTGGAAAAAGTACTATTGGTCGACAACTAGCACAGCAACTTAATATGGATTTTTTTGATTCTGATCAAGAAATTGAAAAACGTACTGGTGCTGATGTAAGTTGGGTATTTGATCTAGAAGGCGAAAAAGGTTTCCGGGAACGTGAAGAAAAGATCATTAGTGAACTTACAAAAAAACAGGGAATTGTATTAGCAACAGGAGGAGGATCAGTAAAATCAAAAGAAACACGTAATCGATTATATACACGTGGTGTAGTTATTTATCTTAATACTACAATTGAAAAACAAATAGCAAGAACAAAACGTGATAAAAAAAGACCTCTATTACAATCAGAACAACCTACTCAGGAAATCCTAAAACAACTGGCAAATGAACGTAATCCTTTTTATAAAGAAATTGCAGATATTACTATTCATACCGATGATCAAAGTATAAAAGTAGTTGCTAATAAAATTATTAAATTATTAGAACGTACTAAATTTTAATGAATATATTAAAGGCAAAATTAATATGGAAAAAATAAGGGTATTACTTGGTGAACACAGTTACCCCATTACTATCTCTTATGATTTACTTAATTCATGCAATGTATATTCACCTCTTAATAGTGGTGAATATGCAATGATTATAACAAATAAAAAACTATATTCTCTGTATGGTAAACATGTACAATCTACTCTTAGTAAAATAGGGGTTAAAATTAATAAAGTTATTTTACCAGATGGGGAAAAATACAAATCATTAACTACTGTTAATACTATTTTTACAGCTTTATTGAAACACAATCATCCAAAAACTACTACTTTAATTGCTCTAGGTGGAGGGGTCATTGGTGATTTAGCAGGATTTACTGCAACTTGCTATAAAAGAGGTGTTCGCTTAATTCAAGTACCAACAACACTTTTATCTCAAGTTGACGCATCCATTGGAGGTAAAACAGCTATAAATCACGCTTTAGGAAAAAATATTATTGGTACTTTTTATCAACCTACATCAGTTATTATTGATTTAAATACTTTAAAAACACTACCAAAACGCCAATTTTCTTCAGGATTAGCCGAAATAATAAAATATGGTATAATATTAGATAATATATTTTTTTCTTGGCTAGAAAAAAATATGAAATATATTTTAGCAAATGATAAAGAAAAAATTGCTTATTGCATACAACATTGTTGCAAATTAAAAGCAAAAATTGTTGCTAAAGATGAAAAAGAAATAAATGGAGAACGTGTATTATTAAATTTAGGTCATACTTTCGGTCATGCTATCGAAATCGCATTAGGTTATGGGATTTGGTTACATGGTGAAGCAATTGCTGTAGGCATTGTGATGGCAGCAAAAACTGCAGAATTAATCGGTAAACTAAGTAATTATGATACTAAACGTATCATAAATTTACTACAAAAAGCAAATCTTCCTACTAAAGGACCTGAAAAAATAAATCCGGAAACTTATTTTCATTACATGATGAAAGACAAAAAAATATTAGATAAAAAAATAAATTTAGTTTTACCTCAGTATATTGGTAAAGCAAAATTATATTTTAATATTAATAATGAAATTATTTTAGAAGCAATAAAAGCATGTATTTAGAAAAATTAAAAATTAACAAAATTATTGAAATAATATTTTGTATTTTTATACCTAATACCTATTAAAATTTAATCAATCATGCTTGACAAATATAGAATTACTTTGATTTAAAAAATAAATTTCAAAAAATAATTTAATATTTCTACACTAGATAAGTTTAGTAGTTCTACACTAGATGAGAATAAACCAAAACTAATAAATCATCTAATAAAAATAACAAATTTATAAAAAAATGATTCAACTATTCTGAAAATATTAAAAATAATTTTAGCTATTTTATTATTTAATGAAAAATTTAAAACAGAAAAAAGAATAACAACAAAAAACATGCTTTTAAACTATTAATAATTTTGATATTATTGACTTTTATTAAAAAAATATAAAATATTCTATATATTTATATAATATAAAAATATTAATTGCTTGAAATCATAAAAAAATTTTTCTAAAATCTATTTTAAGAAATAATCAAATATCATAAGTTCAAATTGTCTTTCTAATTTAATTTTTTTATGCTCTTTTTTTTAAACTATATAAAAAATATTTTAAACATTTTATTACTTATTAAAATAAAGTTTTATAACAAATTATATCTTTAAAAAGGATCAAAAAATAATAACCTTTTTTCAAACACTACAAAAATTTTCATAATAAAACAAAATTCAAAAAAAGAAAAAACATGCTTTTCTGAAATTGACTGATAATAAATATTTCATAATTGAAATACTCAACAAATATTTACCAAAAAGTAATTTTCTAATTGATTTTTTTTGAATAAGTGCAATGTATTTTAAATACAAGTTACAATACTTATATATTAGTTAACATTAAAAATACTTTGATTAATTAATATAATACACTAAAATATCCAACTAAAAAATTTACAGCATACAAATCTACTCTTTAAAAATCCACTTTTTAATAAAAAATTTAATACAGCTAAAATCTTTTTTATTTACGTACTAAATTCAATCTATCAAAGAACCCTTAAAATCGTAACAAATTATTTTTATATCTTAAAATCATCATTGTTATGATTTTCTTTTGCTTAAACATTTCAAAAAAGAATACAAAATCACATTTAGATTTTATTAAAAATCTTAGTTTTCTGAAGAAAAATTGTATTTTTCCTAAAAAAAACAAAAAACATTATCACTTTTCAATAAAAGTGCTATTATTTATTATAATTTACCTTTCTTGTTATAGCACTTTTTAAAAAAGCTTCTTTTATAAAAAATTTTATATATAATTTTTTAAAAAAAATAAAAAGCAAAATGATAATATTTACTAAAAACTCCCTATCTCTTATTATTAATAGAAGAAATATTAATTTTAATATAAAATCATAATACTCTTATGAAAATAGCATGATATCATCAGATAAAATCAAATCTAATTCCAGTTAAAAAATAATTAACAATGACAGCCTTACTTGCAAAAAATAAATGAACTATTAAAAATTTATTATGATTGAAATGATAAAACACTTAAAAGATAAAAAATATCGGAGATAATAATGAAAAAATTTTTTATTGCTCCCTCTATTCTGTCTGCAAATTTTGCATGTTTAGGTGAAGATGTTAAAAAAGTTGTTAAAGCTGGAGCAGATATGCTTCATTTTGATGTCATGGATAACAATTATGTTCCTAATTTAACATTTGGGCCAATAATATGCAAAGCATTACGAGATTATGGGATCACTATTCCAATTGATGTACATTTAATGGTGAAATCAGTAGATAGACTCATTGCTGATTTTGCCAAAGCAGGTGCAACTTATATTACTTTTCATGCTGAAGCTATTAAACATATTGATCGAACATTACAATTAATTAAAGATAATGGATGTAAAACAGGTTTAGCTTTTAATCCAGCAACACCATTAAATTATTTAGATTATGTAATAGATAAATTAGATATGGTTTTGATTATGTCGGTAAATCCAGGTTTTAGTGGACAAACTTTTATTCCAGGAACTTTAAATAAGTTGCGCCATGTTCGTAAAATAATTGATAATAGTAATTATAATATTTACTTAGGAGTTGATGGTGGTATAAATATTGATAATATCATTCATGTTGCAAATGCAGGAGCTAATACTTTTATCGCAGGTTCTGCTATTTTTAAACAACAAAATTATAAATTTGTCATTAATTCTATGCGTAAAAAATTAGCTTCATTAATTAAAAATTCATAAAAATTAGCTTCATTAATTAAAAATTCATATACAAAAAAAATAAAAAACCAATGTTTATGAAATTATACATAAATTTTAAAATAAAGAATTAATAAAATAATTAATAACATTTTTGATATCTTTTTAAAAAACAAAAAATTGATTCTTCATTACATATTTTGAAAAATATATTATAATTTTTTAATTATATGTTACAAACGCTTATTAAATAATTAATATGAATATACCTGTATCAGTTATACAAAAAATAACCAATATCAAAAAGCCTATTATATTTAGTGGAACTCAACCATCCGGAAAATTAACTATTGGTAATTATATTGGAGCAATAAGACAATGGGTTGAAGCACAAAATAATTATGAGTGCATTTATTGCATTGTTGATCAACATGCAATTACAATTCGTCAAGATCCAACAGAATTACGAAAAAATACATTAGATACATTAGCTTTATACTTAGCTTGCGGAATTAATCCTAAAAAAAGTATTATTTTTTTACAGTCCCACGTTCCTGAACATAGTCAATTGCATTGGATATTAAATTGCTACACTTATTTTGGTGAACTCAAAAGAATGACACAATTTAAAGACAAATCCATGCATTATTCTAAAAATATAAGTGCTGGATTATTTAATTATCCAATATTAATGGCAGCGGATATTTTACTTTATCAAACAAACAAAGTACCAGTTGGTATTGATCAAAAACAACATTTAGAATTAAGTCGTAATATTGCTAAACGCTTTAATAACATCTATGGTAAAATATTTACAGTACCAGATCCCTTTATGCATGTAACAGGTACTAAAATTATGTCCCTACAAGAACCAAAAAAAAAGATGTCAAAATCAGATAATAATCATAATAATATTATTATTTTATTAGAAAATCCTAAATACGCTATTAAAAAAATAAAACTAGCTATTACAGATTCTGAACAACCACCAAAAATTTATCATAATTTAGAAAAAAAACCAGGGATTTCCAATCTCATAGAGATTTTATCTGGAATTACAAATACTTCTATCGTAGATATAGAAAAACAATTTTCTGGAAAACTTTATGGGGATTTAAAAAATGATGTAGCTACAGCTATTAATGATATATTATACAAAATACAAAATCGCTTTTATGAATTTCGCAATAATGAAAAAAAATTAAATAATATTTTATTAGAAGGAGCTATAAAAGCGCAAAATAAAGCGCGAATCACCTTAAGTAAAGTTTATGAAGCAATCGGTTTCATGAATTTTACAAAATAAAAAACATTTTCATATTTTTTCTATCAGTGCATAAAAATTTAAAATTAAAATGATTTAAGTATTTTATGATCTCTTGAGATCAATCACAAAAAACACAAAAAACAAACAAAACAAATATACAAAAATAAAAATGATTAAGATGAAAATATCTAGTATAGAAAAAACATATTATAATTAAATAAATATTTTAGCTATTTTTTATCTGAAATATACAGAAACTGATAATAATGCACAAATATTTATTTTTAAAAAATTTTTTAATATTTTATTAACAAAAAAGTTTAAACGTAAATTTTTTTTTATAAAAAAAAAATTACTTACTTATTGATATTATCATAACTTTTTTGTTAAATTTATTAATCAATATAATTTTATTTTTATTTTAATGAAAAATTAATCACTTTTTGATCACTAATCACTAAATCAAAAAAAATACAAAAAGTTAGAGTTCATTAATTTTTTTTATAAAACGTTTTTCAGCTTCATCCCAATTAATTACTGACCAAAAAGCTTTAATATATTCTGCACGTCGATTTTGATATTTCAGATAATAAGCATGTTCCCAAACATCAAGACCTAAAATTGGAAAACCAAAAATATCAGAAACTGGTTCATCCATTAATGGATTATCTTGATTAGCTGTTGAAACAATTTCTAATTTTTCATCTAATCTTAATATTAACCATACCCATCCGGATCCGAAACGACTTAATGCATATTTTTCAAAACTATTTTGAAAATTTTGTAGATTACCAAAATCTCGTTCAATTGCATATCTTAATTTTCCTTGAAGTATAGTGCCTATTTTTAATCCTTTCCAAAATATGCTATGATTAGCATGTCCACCGGCATTGTTTCTTAAAAAAGTACGTTTATTGACTGGAATTTTATTTAAATTTTGTATTAAATCATCAATATCTAGTTTAGCTAACTCAGGAAACGTTTTTAATACATCATTTGTATTATCAATATAAGCTTGATGATGTTTTTTATGATGAATCCTCATTGTATTCTCATCAAAATATGGTTCAAGTTCAGAATATTTATATGGTAAATCCGGTAATGTATAACTCATAAATTATAACTCCTATGTTTTTTTATAAAAACTATTCAAAGTCTAAATAATCGCTTACACAAAAAAATATTGTCATCAAATATAATACATCAGAAAAAATATTTCACAAAAACTAACATAAATACTAAATAATCAATTATATTTAATTATTATTTCTAAGACTTATAAAGTATTTTATTTTATAATAAATATACTTATACAGTATTTTTAATATAATTTATTTTAGCAATTTTAAAAAACAAAAAAATAATATAAGAATTTATAGCAAAATTACTACAAAAAATCAACAAGATCTAAAATAAAATCATCATTTCTAAATTAAGAATGATTAAAAAATTAATTCTATTTATAAAATATTTGAATATTCCTAATATTTATTATACAAAAAAATATATAATTCTTAATTTGTATATTTTTTAATATATCATTTACTAAATGACTAAATAAAGAATTACTATTCTTAATATTTTCTACGCTTTAAAAAAAGTATATAAAATTTAATATTAATTGAAATTGTTTTTTATGTTTTTATAATAATAAAAATTATACTTTTAATTTTTAAACAAATATTCATCGAAATAAAAATTAATAATTTTTTTGGCAGGGGCAGAGAGACTTGAACTCCCAACCACCGGTTTTGGAGACCGGCGCTCTACCAATTGAACTATGCCCCTATTATATAATAATGCCCCTATTATATAATAAAAAACAAATATGTAAAAATATAAAAAATATATTAATTAATTTAATAAATTAAAATTGTTTTACATGTTATTTTTTAATATATGATTTTTATGCATAAATATTTATAAAAAATCTTAAAAAACAAAAACTCTGAAGAAATATACAAACAAAAAACAATTTATTTAACTAATTAATTTAAAATATATTTAATGAATACATAAACATAAAAAATATTTTAAATCAAAAATTATATTTTAGTATTAATTATAAAAATATTTTAGATTTTTTATACTATAACTTTTAAATTACTTCATCAAATAATACTTGTTTTATTTTTTATTTTATGCAATATTTGCATCTGCAATAAGTATCTTAAATTCTTTATTATTTAATATTATTCAATTAATATTTATAATCAAATCAAATAATCTATAAAATATTAAACAATAGTTTTTATAAAAAATATCATTAAATGCTCTTATATTAAGAGATATTTTTTTAAAAAAAAATATAATTTTCAAAATTTAAAAAGCATTCATTATGCTAATTAATTAATAAAATAAACAAAAATTTTTGAAAAACAAAATTTTACATAAATTAATTAAAAATACATAATTTATTAATTACTATTTTTATTTATCAAAGCACATCATAAAAAATGATGATCTAACAACATATTAAGAAAATACAGAAAAAATACAAACAAATAAGAAAAAATGCATTTTAACTATAGTCTACTAAACTGATTTGCAAAATCTTCTACTTTTTTCCAATCTGTATATTCAATATTTTTTTTAAAATTTGCTTTTCCATTACTAAGACGCATAATAAATTGAATCATAATACGATCAAACCATGTATAATCAGAGTAACACAACGCACCTGCAAATACAGTGGTTATAGTTGGTTTCCAAGAAATTTTTGATAAAAATTTAACCATATAAATATTTGTTTCAGTTCTATCTTTACCTTGTTTTCTTGCTGTTAAATTTACTCCACAAAATGCAGTTGGCATGATATTCAATTCTTTTTGATACTTATCAACAAAATTTACAAAAGCAGGATTAAAACGACCATAATGTATTGAAGCACCAATTAATACTTTCAAATACCTAGAAAAATTACACTTTTTCATAATATTTAAATCTTGTACATCACATGGTTTATTAACTTGCTTTAAATATTCAGAAATTTTAAATATTATTTTTTTAGTTTGACCATATTTTCCTGAATATATTAATAAATAACTCATAATATTACCTATTTTAAGCAATAACTATTCCCGCCAAAATGTTGGAGTAAAAAGCACAAGTACAGTAAAAACTTCTAATCTTCCAAATAACATAGTAAAAATCAAAATCCATTTTCCTATAGAATTCATACTAGTAAAATTTTCAGCAACTATTCCTAATCCAGATCCTAAATTATTTAATGTTGAAGCAATTGCTGAAAAAGCAGAAAATTCATCTACTCCTGTTGCTATTAATAATAATAAACTAATTACAAAAACCAAAGCATAAGCAGAAAAAAAACCCCAAACTGCTTCAATGATACATTCAGGCAATATTCTAAAACCTAATTTAATCTTATAAACAGCATTGGGATGAACTAAACGCTTTAGTTCACGTGAACCTTGTAAAAATAATAATAAAATTCTAATAACTTTTAATCCCCCCCCAGTTGATCCAGCACATCCACCAACAAAAGAAGCATAAAGCAATAATATTGGTAAAAAAATTGGCCAATTTACAAAACCATCTGTACTAAAACCTGCTGTTGTTGTTACAGAAATAACTTGAAAAAATGCTTGATTAAATGTTTCTAAAAATGATTCATAAACCGAATAATACAAAAGCACAAAAACACAAATAACAATTAAAACTAATTGAAAACCTATAAACACTCTAAATTCAAAATCATGCCAATAAATTCCAAAACTACGACCAGACAAAAAAATAAAATGAAGACCAAAATTACAGCCTGAAATTAACAAAAAAATTGCAACAATTATATTAATAGAAGGGTTATCAAAATAACCAATACTTGCATCATGGGTAGAAAATCCACCAATAGCTATAGTAGAAAAACTATGTGCAATAGCATCAAAAATATCCATCCCACTGCTCCATAATGCTAATGCACATATTATAGTTAACAAAACATATATTAACCAAAGTGTTTTAGCAGTTTCTGCAATTCTTGGACGCATTTTATTATCTTTTACTGGTCCAGGCATTTCTGCTCGATAAAGTTGCATACCACCTATACCTAATAAAGGCAATATAGCTACTGCCAAAACGACAATTCCCATTCCTCCTAACCACTGTAACATCTGTCTATAAAAAAGTATTGCTTTTGGTAATCGATCTAATCCAACTAATGTTGTTGCCCCAGTGGTCGTCAAACCAGAAAAAGATTCAAAAAAAGCATCTGTGATAGAAAGATTAAGCTGATCTGAAAAAATAAAAGGTAAAGCACCTACACTACCTAATACTGTCCACAATAATACGACAATCAAAAAACCTTCTTTAGATTTTAAAGCATATTTACTTTTTCTATTAGGTATCCATAACAATATGCCTATACTTAATGATAAGATAAAAGTTTGAGCAAAAACACCTCCTGCACCATCTCGATAGATTAATGCTACTATTCCTGGAATAATCATCGTAAAAGAAAATAAGACAACTAATAGTCCAACAATTCTAATAATAGATCGAAAATGCATAAAGGATTCCTTGAGAATCAAGCTTTAATATTCATCTTATTATTCCTAATAAAAATTTTATTTTAATAAAAATTACTAAACAAATAATTTATCATTAACAATGTATTTGAATTTATAAAAATAACATAAAAAATAAAATTTTTTAATTGATTACATGAATATTCAGTAATATTTATTAAATATATTAATCACTAAATTTATTTCTTTAATAATTCAATCAACCTTTAATTAAAAAATAATTTATTAAAAATTATTATGATATTACCAAAAAAATTATTATTATTTGCAATGATTTGATTAATAATCAAAATCAGATTTGTATATATTTACATAATCATAAAAATCATTTACATAAAAAATATGCTTTATGATAAAAGCAGAAATATAAATAAAAATCTACACGAAATAGATTAAACTCTATTTATGATCTTTATGGATTATCTTTATGGATTTTATATATCTTATGTATTTAGCATATTTTTATACTAAAAAAGATTTCAAAATTTATATAATATTTTTCTACAAAAATATCATTATATTGACGGATAAATTTCATCATTATTATGCATAATAGTGCTATAAAACAATGTTTTCTAAATATAGAATAATATATTTATATAAAATTTTACATGTGAAATTGAAAAAATAAAAAAATCAGACATTAAAAATACTAAATAACATAAAAAAATTATTTGTTAATATATTTTTTAAAAAATACAGAAAAATTATTATCATGAACTATAGACTAATACTCATTAATCATAAAATAAACTGAAAAAGAAAAAATTATTATATAAAATAATTATAATAATTAAGATAATCATTAAAATAAAAAATATAATTCAAAATATTAATTATTATGTCAAAAAATTTTATACTTAACTTAAATGATCCGACAAAATTTTTAAAAATATCATAAAATTTTTATTTTAAAAAATAAAATTATTTAAAAAAAAACTACAAAAATAATCGTCACTTAAAAAATTAACATTTTTACAATCAAAGATAATTTCAATTACAGATTTTCTTTATTGAATTCATCACATTTATATTAATTATGCTCATTAACTACTATATGATAGTTTCTATATAATATTTTGCACAAAAAAATAAAATACACAATATATAATGTACTAGTAAGTAATTTTTATTTTTTATGTTTTCATGATATAAAAATATTTTAATATTAAATTATATAATTGTATTTTAAAAATAAGAAGAATACACTTCTTCAAATTATATTTATATATTAAATATTTAAATAAAAATTATTACAAAATAATAATTTAATTTACAATACCCGTTGCATACAAGAGATAAAAAAATATTATTCTCTTAAAAAATATTTATTTTTTAAATATTTAATATATAAACAAATTAATATAGGAATTCTACATGAATGTTCACTTATTATACGCAATAATTGGATTTTTTACAGGAATATTCTTTAGTAGTATTTTATTGCTGTTCTACACAAGAAAAAAAATCAACAAAAAAAAAATAAAATTACAAAATTTGTATACTATTTATAAAACTAATTACAAAGAAAAAATTGCTAATTCAGAACAATGGAAAATTAAGTGTGAAAACCTCATTCAAGAATTAAAATCACAACAAAAAATCAATCACAATCAAGCAATAAAATTACAAGAAGTCATGACAAGACTCGAAGAAACACGATGTGCTTTTGCAGAAAAACAACGTTTATTATTTAATCATGAAGAACGTTTAAATATCCAATTTGAAAATTTAGCAAATCGTATTTTTGAAAAAAATGAACGCAGAGTTTCTGAACAAAACCATCACAATTTGATTACACTATTAAGACCATTTCGCGAACAATTAGAAACCTTTCGTGATCAAATAAATAATAGTTTTAGTAAAGAAGAAAGAGAACGTTATACACTTATACATGAAATTCATCGACTGCAAAAACTAAATGCGGAAATGACAAAAGAAACAACCAATCTCACTAAAGCTCTTAAAGGTGATAATAAAATACAAGGAAATTGGGGCGAAACTATTCTTTCTCGCATACTAGAAGATTCAGGTTTAAGAGAAGGCTATGAATTTCAAACTCAAGTTAGGATAAACAATAATACAAACAATCATCATTATCAACCAGATGTAATTATTCATTTACCACAAAACAAAGACATTATTATAGATGCCAAAATGTCATTAACCGCTTATGAACGTTACTTTAATAGTGAAAATGAAGAAGAAAAAACTATTGCATTGCGAGAACATATCCTTTCAGTTAAAAATCATATCAAAGAACTAGGAAAAAAAGAATACCATGAATTAAATGGACTAAAAACACTAGATTATGTCTTAATGTTTATTCCATTAGAACCTGCTTATTTAATTACTTTACGTAAAGCACCTGAATTAATTGATGAAGGATTAAAAAATAATATTTTACTTGTCTGCCCTTCAACTTTATTAGTGGCTGTACGTACAATTAATAATTTATGGCGTTATGAAAAACAATGTCAAAATGCCCAATTAATTGCAGATCGCGCTGCAAAAATGTATGATAAAATTAGATTATTTATTAATGATATGCAAATTATAGGTCAAAGCTTAACAAAAGCACAAATTCATTATCAATCAGCTATTAAAAAATTAACAGAAGGAAAAGGTAATTTAATCTATCAAGCTGAAACTTTAAAAGAATTAGGAATAAAAGTTAAACGTCCAATCGAGGCTACGTTTAACGAATAAATTAAAAATTTATACAATAAAAATCATGCATAAAAAATATTAGCAATTATTATTATAAAATAATCAATATATAACAAACAATAAAATGAAGAAAAAAAAATATCTTAATTTTCATAGAAATAACCAGAATAATATAGTAGAAACTGTTTTTCATTCCGTAGCAAGTAAATATGATTTAATGAATGATTTAATGTCATTTGGTATACATAGAATTTGGAAAAATTTTACAATAAAAACAAGTGGAGCATGCCGAGGACAATTTATTTTAGACCTTGCTGGTGGTACTGGAGATTTAACAGCTAAATTTTCAAAAATAATTGGTCACAAAGGAAAAATTATTTTAGTAGACATTAATAGTTCTATGTTAGAAATAGGGAGAAAAAAACTTCGTAATATAGGTATAATTGGTAATGTTTATTATATTCAAGCTAATGCTGAAGAATTACCTTTTTCAGATAACTACTTTGATTGTATTAGTATTTCTTTTGGTTTACGTAATATTGCTAACAAAAAAAAAGCTCTTCAATCTATGTTTAGAGTATTAAAACCAGGAGGTCGGTTATTAGTACTGGAATTTTCAAAACCTATTTCTCCATTTGTACAAAAAATTTTTGATCTTTATTCTTTTATTTTTTTACCATCTCTAGGAAAAATAATCACAAAAGATGCTGATAGCTATCGTTATTTAGCAGAATCAATTCGGATGCATCCAGATCAAAAAACAATAAAAAAAATGATGGAATTCGTTGGATTTAAAAAAGTTTCATATACTAATATGACAGGAGGCATTGTTGCCTTACATAGAGGGTTTAAATTTACAGATTAATATATTTATTTGTAATTAAAAAATACTTTAAAGAAATAAATTATAATCATATTGTAATATACAAATAATATTTTATTCAAATAAAAAATAAGTATTCTTAAAAAGAATAATGTTAACAATAATCAAAATTATCAAAAATGCAATAAAAAAATACTTTTAATATCTTTTCTTTTAAAGAAATAAAAAATTTTTTAATAAAAAATACATATTTATATTATGATCAAAATATAGTAAATCCTTTAATATATTTTTATATATACATATTTGATCATGATATCTCAAATATTTTTAAACATTTTTTTAAATTGATTAAATAAAGTATTTTTATAAATATTTTATAATTTTTCATGCACTTTTTACTAAAAAACAGTGTTTTTTATTGATTCTTCTTCTGTTTTTATGATTTTTTCTAAAAAATAGTTAGATAATAAAAAATATTAAAAAACATCAATTATTAAATATAAAAACATCTTATATGATTTATTAATATAAAAAATAAAATATATTTTAATAAAAAATTCGATCATAAGATTAAAAAATTAACAAAAAATATTATAAAAAACAAGATTTACCAAAAATTGGAGAAAAAACATGAAACCGGGAAAACTCAAACGGTTTTATTTTATCATACGTATATTTTTAAATTATGGTTTAGACGAAATTATTCCAAAAATTAAATGTACTTTACCATTAAAACTACTATTTTATTGTTTATTTTGGTTATCTAATAAACACAAAAATAAATCATTTGGTGAACGATTACGTTTAGCTTTACAAGATTTAGGACCAATTTGGATTAAATTTGGTCAAATGTTATCTACTAGACGTGATCTTTTTTCAGAAAATATTTCTGATCAATTAGCACTCTTACAAAACAATGTTGTCAGTTTTAATGGTCAAATAGCACGTCAACATATTGAAAAATCATTAGGTGGCTCCATTGAAAATTGGTTTGAAGATTTTAATGAAATTCCATTAGCTTCAGCATCTATAGCTCAAGTACATACAGCAAAATTAAAACAAAACAAAAAACAAATTGTTATTAAAATTATAAGACCAGATATATTATTAACCATTAAAGCTGATCTTCATTTAATATATAAATTATCTAATTGGATATCACTTATATCTAGTAGCAGAAATCTACGAGCAAAGGAAGTTATCAAAGAATATGAAAAAACATTAATCAATGAATTAAATTTATTACGTGAAGCATTCAACACTATTCAATTAAAACGTAATTTCAAAAAAAGTTCAATACTTTACATACCGAAAGTATATTTAGATTTTTGCAGTAAAAATATTATGGTCATGGAACGTATTTACGGTATTCCTATTTCTGATATCCATGCATTAAAAAAACAAAGAATTAATATGAAAATATTAGCTGAACGAGGAGTTAATATTTTTTTTACCCAAGTTTTTCGTGATAGTTTTTTTCATGCTGATATGCACCCTGGAAATATTTTTATTAGTAAAAAAAATCCAAAAAATCCAAAATATATAGGAATTGATTGTGGCATCGTAGGTTCATTAAATCAAAAAGATAAATTTTATTTAGCAGAAAATTTTATTGCTTTTTTTAATCGTGATTATCGAAAAATAACTGAATTACATATTAATTCAGGATGGATACCACGAAATACTGATATTTATGATTTTGAATTTGCTATTAGAGAAGTTTGTGAACCTATTTTTAAAAAACCATTATCAGAAATTTCATTTGGTCATATTTTATTTCATTTATTCAAAACAGCACGTCATTTTAATATGCAAATTCAACCTCAATTAATTTTATTTCAAAAAACTTTATTATATATTGAAGGTTTAGGAAAACAATTATATCCGAAATTAGATCTATGGAAGACTGCAAAACCATTCCTAAAAAAATGGATTCAAAAAGAAATAGGATTAGTAAGTATTATTAATGCATTTAAAAAACAAACGCCTAATTTTTATACAAATACAATACCAGAAATCCCTAAATTGTTGTACGAAGCACTTAACCAACATAAATCTTTACAAGATAATCTTGAAAAATATCACCTTCAATTCAAAAAACAAAATAATAAAAAAATCGAAAAATATTATTTATTTAGTATAGGTGCAACTTCTTTATTATGTGGAACTGTATTACAAATTTTTCATTTCAAAATCAGTGCTATAATTTTAATGTTTTTTAGTATAATTTCATGGAGTATAGGTTTGTATAAAATAAGAAAAATAGATTAATTCAAATACATATTTATAAAATTTCTAATAAAAAAACAAATTTATTAATTTATGATTCATTATACATAATTTAAACATTACTATTTTAAATTTAAAAATAAAGCATAAAAAATAATCTTCATAAAATTAATATAAGATTATAAAATTTTTAAATAATTTTGACAAATAACATTTATACAAAAACATAAAAATTATGAACAAAATACATATTTTAGATCATAAACTTACAATACATATTTAAAATATTTTTATTTTAAAATCACTATTAATAAAATATATAATTTTTATAAAACTATAAATTTACTCTATATTAAATGTTTTATTAAAAAAATAAAATGAAATAAAAAAATATTTATATAATAACAATATATTAACAAGATTTTTTAAAAGTAATATTACCACAAGACAATCTTATTAATGTTTTATATATAAAACTTAGTATGCAATATTAATTTAGTAAATCATATAAAAATGTTTTTATAATATATAATATAAAAAAAAATATACACTATTATCTATAGCAGTAATTGTTATTTTTTTTATAAAAAACACCAAAAAATAGAAATATCAAATTTTAAATAATATGATATCATATTTTTAATTTATAAAAAATAATAAATCAATCATAAAAACTATTAAAAATAAAGATCAAAGATTTATTCTTATATTTTTAATGTATTAATTAGAAAAATAATTTTACTTTATGATTTACAAAAACATAATCACAAAAATAATGCTTTACAAAAATAGATAACCACTCTTTATTGACTTAAATTTAATTATATTAACTTAAATTTAATTTTAGATTTTTATAAAAAAGTACCGAAAATTATTAAGTATTATTATACAAATTATACAAAAAATTACATTTATAATATAAATTAAATATGTTAATCAAACTTTTATAAGTTGTAAAACAAAAAATATAATGAAATATCATAACCTAAGACATTTTTTATTAATATTAGAACAAAAAAAAGAATTAAAACGTATCACTTATAGTGTCGATCCATATTTAGAAATGACAGAAATAGCAGATCGCACTTTACGAGCAGGTGGACCAGCATTATTATTTGAAAATCCAAAAGGTTTCAATATGCCTGTACTTTGCAATTTATTTGGCACTACCAATCGAGTTGCAATGGGGATGGGAAAAGAAAACATCAAATTATTAAATGAAGTCGGTTACTTATTAGCTTTTTTAAGAGAACCAGAACCTCCAAAAAAAATGGTCGATTTTATTAAAAAATTATCTCAATTTAAAAAAATTTTTTATATGCCTACAAAAAAATTACGATGGGGGGGTTGCCAGGAAAAAATTTTGAAAGGGGATGATGTTGATCTTTTCCGTATTCCAATCATGCATTGTTGGCCAGATGATATAGCTCCACTTATAACATGGGGGATTACTATTACTAAAGGACCCAATAAAACACGTCAAAATTTAGGTATATATCGACAACAATTATTAAGTAAAAATAAATTAATTATGCGTTGGTTGTCTAACCGTGGTGGTGCATTAGATTTTCAAGAATGGTGCAAAAAGTATCCAGGCAAATCTTTTCCTGTAGCAGTTGCTTTAGGCGCTGATCCTGCAACTATTTTAGCGGCAGTGACACCAATTCCAGATACACTGTCTGAATACGCATTTGCTGGATTATTACGAGGATATCGTTCAAGGGTTGTAAAATGTATTTCTAATCAACTTGAAGTACCAGCAAATTCAGAAATAATCCTGGAAGGATACATAAATCCTCAGGAATCAGCACCAGAGGGGCCATATGGTGATCATACCGGTTACTATAATGAAGTAAAAATATTCCCTGTATTTACAGTGACACATATAACACAACGTTTGCAACCTATTTATCATTCAACTTATACAGGTCGTCCTCCTGATGAACCTAGCGTATTAAGCGCTGCACTAAATGAGGTATTTATTCCTATATTACAGAAAAAATTCCCAGAAATTATTGATTTTTATTTACCTCCTGAAGCATGTTCTTATCGATTAGCCGTAATAACAATAAAAAAAAAATATATTGGCCATCCGAAACATATTATGATGGGTATTTGGTCTTATTTACGTCAATTTATGTATACTAAATTTATTATTGTTTGTGATGAAGATATTAACGCTCGTAATTGGCATGATGTTATTTGGGCAATTACAACTAGAATGGATCCTGCAAGAGATACACTGATAATAGAAAATACCCCTATAGATTATCTTGATTTTGCATCACCAATCTCGGGTTTAGGATCAAAAATAGGATTTGATGCAACTAATAAATGGTTAGGAGAAACACAAAGAACATGGGGGCGCAAAATTGTTATGACAGAAAAAATAAAAAAACGAATAGATAAAATCTGGAATGAATTAAATATTTGTGCATTTAAAGAGAATATAGATGACTAAATTAAAATGTAAAGTGGTATCTATAAAATCCATTAATAATACTGTCTATCGTGTTTTATTATTACCTCAAGGTCAATTTTCATTTCTTGCTGGTCAATATTTGATGCTTATTATAGATGAATATAACCAACGACCCTTTTCAATAGCTTCAATCCCTTCAGAAAAAAAAACTATTGAATTACATATAAGTGCATCAAGATTTCATTTATATGGCATAGAAGTAATGAAAATCATTTATAAAAAAAATAGTATTAATATTGATATACCATATGGTAAAGCTTGGTTCCGTGAAGGAAGCAAAAAACCTATGATTATTATTACAGGAGGAACAGGATTTTCTTACACTCAATCTATTTTACATGCTGCATTAAAAGAAAATCCAAATAGAGAAATTACTTTTTATTGGGGTAGTCGCCAATTAGAAAATCTATATTATTTAAATGAACTAAAATATCTCTCAAAGAAATATGCTAATTTAAACATTATTTTCGTAATTGAAGAATACATATCACATTGGACGGGGCGAAGAGGTACAGTATTAAATGCTGTACTAAATGATTTTAATAAACTTACTCAATATGAAATTTATATTGCAGGTTCATTTAAAATGGCTAAAACTACTAGAGAATGTCTATGTAATGAAAGAGGGGCAATTGCAAAATATTGTTATGGTGATGCATTTGAATCTTTTTTAATTACATCAGAAACAAATCAATCCATATAATGGATCTCATATTTAAAATATTCAAAAACATATTTTTTTAAAAAAAGACTAAAAAACATAAATTTTAAAATATACTGTAAAATCTGACATGTCATCTAATATTAAATACAAGCTATAATTTTAAAAAAATGAATCATAATTTTTTCTATATTAAGAAAAATCAAAAATATTTTATACAAAATAATCTACAAAAAAACTATAAAAAATTTATATTACACTAAATACATAATCCTTGAAAAAAAATCTAAACAAAAAAATAAAAAAAAATTTAATCAATATATTTAATCATATTTTTATCTTTATATATAAAATCACAATATAAAATTGTATCTGCAGATAACAATTTATCTATAAATAAAATGATCTAAAATATAATAAAATATTGTTATACATTAATATTAGGAAAAATTTTAAATAAAAATTTTATGGAATTTATTTATATTTCAAAAATATTCAAATAAATATATAAACTTTTTCTTCTTTATTTGTGTTATTTGTATTATGATGTCAATCATTACATTAAATATATTCATTTATTTTAAATTAATGATAATCAATCATTAATAATCATAAAAACAGTAATATAATAATGAAATTTCTTTAATTTTTATTGTAGAAAAATCTGATTTTTTATGAAAAATGTTTATTTTAAAAATCTTTCTTTAAAAAGAATAAAAATATATCAGAATATTTATATAGATTTTTTAAATCATGATATAATTTTTGATTAAAAAATTAAAGATAAAATAAACAGAAACACAATACATTATTATATATTTTCAATAAATAATTTCAAAAATCTAAATATAATCAAAAATTATACAAATATTTCAAAAATACTACAAATATTAAAAAAAATTTTCTGATATTAAAAATAAATTACAAAATTTTAAAAAAAATTATCAAGGAGCATATAAATAATGGGTAACAGAGGTATTAATAAAGTTATATTAATCGGTAATTTAGGACAAGATCCAGAAATTCGTTATATGCCAAATGGAAGTATGGTTGCAAATTTAACACTAGCAACTTCCGAAAGTTGGCGTGATAAACAAACTGGCAATATACGTGAAAAAACAGAGTGGCACCGTATAGTCATTTTTGGTAAACTCGCAGAAATAGCAAGTGAATATTTACGCAAGGGTTCACAAGTTTATATAGAAGGCTCATTGCAAACTCGAAAATGGCAGGATCAAAATGGACAAGATCGTTATACTACTGAAGTAATAGTAAATATTACAGGTACACTTCAAATGTTAGGTACTCGTATGAATCTAAATTCAGAAGAAAACTTACAACGCAAAAAACTTGATACTTGGAAACAAATACAAGACCCACAGTCTACAGCAATAAATGAAAAAGAAGACAAAGAAGAAAAACTTATCGCATTATCTGAAAGTGAATCAACTAACAATAAAGAAAATAACAAAGAAACACTAATAGATTTTGATGATGATATCCCATTTTAAATACTTTTTATACTATGAAAAAATATACGATTATCAATCTTATTTTTTTTTATAATACAAAAACATGATTTTTATCATATTCCATATGATAACAAAAAATTTTTGTTATTTCAAAAATACTAAAACAAAAATATACAGCATTTTATAAAAAATTAAAATAAAAATTTTAAAAAAAATAGTATGAACAATATTTTATTTTAAAAACTCTTTTTATTTTAATTTATTAATCTAAATATTCTATTTTTATGCGAGAAGTTAATTTTGTTAGTAATTCATAATTACTAAGATGAACATATGATGCTACTTCTTCAACAGGTAATAAATCTCCCCATATAATAACCTCATCACCAACTTTATCACTAATATTTTTTCCTAAATCTACTAATATCATATCCATGGAAACTTTACCAACAATAGGTACTTTACGTCCATTAATCAAAACCGGCGTGCCTGAAGGAGCATTTCCTGGATATCCATCACCATAACCAATAGCTACCACTCCAAGAGTAGTATCATGATTACTCATCCAAACACCATCATAACCTACTGTTTCGCCTGCGTTATGTTTACGGATAGCAATTAAATTAGATTTCAATGTCATTACAGGTAATAAACCAAAATCTTTTCCCTGCTTACCTTGCTGCGGTGAAGACCCATACATTATAATACCAATCCGCACCCAATCAAAATATGATTCAGGCCAAAATAAAATACCAGAAGAAGCAGCAATAGATTTTTCACCTGGTTTATCTTTTACAAAAGCATTAAAACACGCTAATTGTTGATGTGTAGCTATAGGAAATTCTGGATGATCTGCTTGATAAAAATGACTGATAATATTAACAGGTTTTTTAATATGACGACATCTTATTAAACGATTATAAAACATTTTCCCTTCTTCTGGTCTTATTCCTAAGCGATGCATACCAGTATCTAATTTCATCCAAACTTTTACAACATTTTTAATTTCATTTTTTTTAAAAATTTCAAGTTTTTCTATGCTTTTAAGTTGTTCTATAGTATGTATAACAACATCAATTTTATTTTTAATGATAATAAATAATTCTGATTGATCAAAAAAACCTTCTAATAACAAAATAGGTTTATTTATCCCATACTCACGCAAAGCTATTGCTTCACTAATACGAGCAACACCAAAACAATCTATAAGCTTTTCTATTGTAATAGCAGTTTCTAATAAACCATGTCCATAAGCATTAGCTTTAACTATAGCAATTAAACGACTATCAGAAACAATTTCTCGTACTTTTTTTATATTATAACACAAAGCAGAACGATCAATAATAGCAGTTGCCAGTTTCATGAAACTCATCTTCATTAAATATAATATATAAATTATTTATCATAATAAAATGATTCTGCATAATTATCAAAACGCGACCATTGTCCATTAAAAGTAAGACGTATTGTTCCAATTGGTCCATTACGTTGTTTTCCAATAATAATTTCTGCAATTCCTTTGAGATCTGAGTTATTATTATAAACCTCATCTCTATATATAAACATGATTAAATCAGCATCTTGTTCAATAGATCCAGATTCCCGTAAATCGGAATTAACAGGTTTTTTATCTGCTCTTTGTTCTAAACCACGATTAAGTTGTGATAATGCAATAACAGGTATTTGCAATTCTTTTGCTAATGATTTTAAAGAACGTGAAATCTCGGCAATTTCAAGTGTTCTATGTTCGGACATAGAAGGGATACGCATTAACTGAAGATAATCAATCATAATTAAACTTAAACCACCATTTTCTCGATAAATACGACGAGCGCGTGAACGAACCGCTGTTGGAGTTAATGCTGATGAATCATCAATATACACATTACGTTTTTCCATTAAAATACTCATCGTACTAGATATACGAGCCCAATCTTCATCATTAAGTTGACCAGTACGAATACGCGTTTGATCCACCCGAGAAAGAGAAGCTAACATACGCATCATAATTTGATTGGCTGGCATTTCCAAACTAAAAATTAATACTGGTTTTTCTTCTGTCATCGCAGCATGTTCACATAAATTCATAGCAAAAGTAGTCTTGCCCATTGAAGGACGTGCAGCAACAATGATTAAATCAGAATTTTGTAATCCTGCAGTTTTTTTATCAAGATCTTGATAACCAGTGGATATACCTGTCACACCATCATGCGGCTGTTGATAAAGTTGTTCAATTTTCTCTACAGTTTCAGATAAAATTTTTTCAATTCCTTTAGGACCATCATTTTTATTAGCCCGACTTTCAGCAATTTGAAAAACCAATGATTCAGCTAAATCTAATAATTCTTCACTACTTTTACCTTGAGAATTATAACCTGCATCAGCAATTTCATTTGCTACCGCAATCATCTCACGAACAACAGCACGCTCACGTACAATATCAGCATAAGCATTAATATTAGCTACACTAGGAGTATTTTTAGCTAATTCAGCTAAATATCCAAATCCTCCTATTGCATCTAATTTTCCTTTTTGTTCTAAAGATTCAGATAAGGTAATTAAATCTATTGGTTGATTATGCTCTAAAAGAGATTGCATTTCAGAAAAAATAATACGATGTAACCGACTAAAAAAATCTGCATTTTGTAAACGCTCAGATACATTTTCCCAACGTTCATTGTCTAACATGAGACCACCTAATACAGATTGCTCAGCTTCTAAAGAATAAGGTGGTACTTTTAACCCTTCTATTTGAGGATCGTTTTGAGCAATAAAAACAGTTTTTTCAGAATACTTCTTTATCATAGCATTTTTTTTACCTATTAATCGATATACTTTTTAATTAAAAATATCTAAATTATGTTATTATTTTCATGAAAAAATAATATTTTAAAACGTAATATAATAAAATATTAATAACCTCAATTTTTTGAAAAATTATTCATCGTTTTTTACAATTATTAAACTAAAAGATCAACTTATCTAGCTATAGAGAATAATTTTATAAAAATAATTAATAACATTATCTAAAATAATGCAATTTATTTTAAAAATAAACCATTTAATCTTAAATTTTTAATATAATTTTAATTTCATAAGTAAATGAAAAACCAAAAAATATCTTCTCATTTTTTATGAAAATTACATATCGAAATAAAAATAAATGATTTTATTTAACAAGATTTTTCTAAAAAAAAAGAAAAATAAAGATTATGAAAATATTTTGAATATATTTTTTAGTAATTACTCTATTAATACTATTAACTTTGTTATAAAATTTTTAAATTTAATATAAAAGATATATTTGTTTTTTTAAATTTTAATAAAAATTATTTTACATTAAATAAATTAAATAATTTTAAGAGTTATTTTTTGTTCTAATTTGGTTAATTTGGTATTGAATTTTCAAAAACAAATATATTTTTTTTATTTATAAAATACATAATTTATATAATAAAATAAATATTTTTTAATAAAATGCTTAAATATTAAAACAATAAAATCAAATAATTTTTTATAAAAAAATTATCAAATATCTTTACGCGATAAAATTTTTACTTTTCTATAATTTAATTATAATGATATATTTAATTGTTTTTACTATAATTTTTATAAAAAATTTTATATTTTTATATAAATACACACACTCATAAAACTATTTATACATAAGATTCTTTTAATTTTTTTTCAAAAAATCTTTAACTAGTACATAATACTTATTATTACCAATTTTAAAAAAATTATGAAAAAATAATTTAAATATATTTAATATATAAAAATATAAACTATAATTTTACATAAAAATCAAAAAAGATAAAGTAAAATGAAATGAAAAAATTTAATATTAAAAAATATTTTTTAATACTTTATAATACATGAATTATAAAACAAAACTAGTAAGATTATAAAAATAATATACAATAAGAAAAACATATCTTTTAATAAAATAAAGAGTGATTTTATTAATTCATTTTTTACTTCCATATTAACCGTGATTATACTATATAATATATAATCTATTAATTTTTATAAAGGTAAAACTTGCCACCTAATAAATTAAGAAAAATATTTAATCATTACAAATAAATGATATCAAAAATTTTATTTTTTCTTAAAAAACTTTCAAAAATAAATATACATAAAATTATTTATAAGAAAAAATATTGCAATAATGTTAATATAAAAAAATAAAAACATGATAAATATAATAATATGGAGTTTAATCTTATGCAAATTTATCTTGTTGGAGGTGCTGTTAGAGATGAACTATTAGGCTTACCAGTTTCCGATCGTGATTGGGTCGTAGTCGGTGCTACTCCAGATGATTTAATCAAATTAGGTTTTCAACAAGTAGGAAAAAAATTTCCCGTTTTTCTTCATCCTAAAACACATGAAGCATATGCATTAGCTCGCACAGAACAAAAAATAGGAATAGGGTATACTGGTTTTTCTTTTTATACTCAACCTGATATTAGTATAGAAGATGATTTATTAAGAAGAGATCTGAGTATTAATGCTATTGCTAAAAATAAACATGGAAAACTTATTGATCCATATCGTGGCGAACAAGATATAAAAAATCGTTTATTACGACATGTATCCAATGCTTTTATAGAAGATCCTCTCAGGATACTTCGAGTAGCACGTTTTGCAGCTAAACTTGCTAAAAAAAAATTTAAAATAGCATACGAAACCGAAGAATTAATGAAAAAAATGGTGAATCAACGTGAATTAGAAACACTAAGTGCTGAAAGGGTATGGTCAGAAACAAAAAAAGCATTGCAAACATGCTCTCCTGATGTTTATTTTCAGGTTCTCTATAATTGTGGCGCTTTAGCTATTCTATTTCCAGAAATTAATCGACTTTTTTCTATACCAGAAACGAAAAAAAAATTATCTGCTGAAATAAATGTTGGAATACATACACTGACTACCTTAAAAATAACAGCATTATTAACTGATAATGTTGATATTCGATTTGCCGCACTCTGTCATGATTTCGGAAAAATATTCATTACAGAAAAATGCCCTAAAACTTTTGATTATGGAATTCAAGGAATACCTCTTATAGAAAAAATGTGTAACAGATTACGCATTCCAAACAAAGTGAAAAAATTGGCAAAATTAGTTGCAGAATTTCATCAATATATTCATCACATTTATCAATTAGAACCAGTAAATATTATTAATTTATTCGATAAAATTAATAGTTGGAAAAAACCAGAACGTATTAATCAACTTTCTGTTATATGTGAAGCTGATTTTCGCACACAAACGAAAAAAAATAATGTTACCTATTTACAAAAAAAAATTTTTTTTGAAGCATTTAAAATAGCAAAAAAAACATCTGCGCAAAAACTTATTAAAAATAATATTACAGGTTCTGCATTTAAAGATCAGCTTACTCAACAACGTATTAAAACATTAAAAACTTGGTGGAAAAAAAAATTAACAATGTAAACTAAAATTTATCATATAACAAAATTATTTTTTTTTACGTTGAATAATTATTCCAACTTGTTTAGATTTTGGTATGGCATTTAATTTTACTACTTTAATACGAACCCAATAAATATCAAATTTATTTAAGAGAATATCAGCAATATCTTCTGCAACACGTTCAATTAATTTAAATTTTCTTTTTTCTATATGTTCAATAACTATTTGAGAAATTTCAGAATAATCTAAACAGTATTTTATATCATCACCTTTATCTATATATTGATGATCATACCCAATTTTAATATCTATTAATAATTTTTGTTTAATAGTTTGTTCCCAATCATAGACACCAATCGTTGTAAATACTGTTAATTTTTTAATAAATATAATATCCATTAATGTTTCTCATTTTTAAAATTTTAAAATTACAAAATTTGTTATTTAAAAATATATTATTATTTATAATATACAGCTAAAACCTATAATTAATTGTAATTATAAAAATATATTATTTTTAAAATACAAAATATAAACAATATGACTTAAGAAAACATAGTTAATAATTTTAACAAATGTATGCCATAAAAAATTTTTAACAAATGTATGCCATAAAAAATATATATATTGTTATATGTTATTTGTATAAAATCATAAATTACACAATAGTTTTCATTAATGAAACAAAAATATATTATCTAGTCTATATCTTTTATGTTAATACTTTAACAATTTATAAGAACACAATTTAAAAACTACTTAGTTTTTACATGTTTTTACATAAAATATATATTTTTCTATCTTAAATAATCAATCTACAAAAAATATAGCATTCAAAAAATATTTTTCTGATTATAATTATCATAAATTTACTATGATTCAATTATACAAAAAATAAATTTATAGGATAAATAATTCAAAAAAATAATAAAAAAAATTTTAATTAATATAAGTTATTTATTTTATAAGATAAGTTATCTTAAAAATAAAATTAATATCAATATTATGATTTTTAATAAAAATGTATAAAAAAATAATGTTTTTATATGCATTAAAAATTTTTAATTTTAAATATTAAATATTTAATCAGATTTTAATAATTTTTTATTGTAATTAAAAATTGTAATCAAAACAAAAAAATACATATTAAAAATAAAATATGTCATCTTTAAATTAATGGAGGTAGTTCTGTAAGAGGCCATCGAGATTTTACAGTAATATCCATAGCATTATTATTATTCATACAATTTTTAAAACGTAGCATCCCAGTTAATGCTATCATTGCACCATTATCAGTACAAAATTTTGGGCTAGAATAAAAAACTTCCCCGCCAATTTTATTTATAGATTCCATCATTCTTATTCGCAAAGTATTATTTGCACTTACACCACCAGCCATAACCAAACGTTTAAAACCAGTAGCTTCTAAAGCTCGCTTAGATTTTATTACTAATGTATCCACAATCGCATTTTCAAATTCATAAGCAATATCAGCAATTGTTTGTTCATCTAAAATATTATTACGAATTGTATTAGCTACAAAAGTTTTTAAACCTGAAAAACTAAAATTTAGTCCAGGACGATTTATCATAGGACGTGGAAAGACAAAACGACCAGACTTTCCTTTTTTGGCTGCTAATGAAAGAGCTGGTCCACCAGGATAATTTAATCCTAATAATTTTGCTGTTTTATCAAAAGCTTCACCAGAAGCATCATCAATTGATTCACCTAATAACTGATATTCACCAATAGCCGTTACACTAATTAATTGAGTATGACCACCAGATGCCAACAATGCAACAAAGGGGAATTTAGGACTTTTATTTTCTAACATTGTCGATAATAAATGTCCTTCCATATGATTTACTGGTATAACAGGTACTCCCCATGCAAATGCTAATGAACATCCTATTGTTGCTCCTACTAATAAAGCACTAATCAAACCTGGACCTGCAGTATAAGCAACACCATCAATATCACTACCAACTAAAGATGCTTCTTTTAAGGCTGCTTTAATCAAAGGGATTATTTTTCGAAGATGATATCTAGAAGCAAGCTCAGGTACTACTCCACCATAATCAGCATGTAATTTTTGACTGTATAATTGATTAGCCAATAAACCGAAACAATCATCATAAATTGCAACACCAGTTTCATCACAAGATGTTTCTATACCTAAAATACGCATATCATTATTAACCATATTTTTATTATCTTATATCTAAATATAATCTAACAAATATTATTCATAATGCAAAAAAATATTTATATTTTATAAAAAATATAGATTATAAATCATATCTGAAAATATTCTTTATTATTATTTAAATTTCTTTTTAAAATATTAGTCATTATTATTTTTATTTTTACCTTTTTATAAAGATTGATCTTTACAAAATCTATTTTATTACAGTAAAATTATAAAAAATATAAGCTTTATTTCAAAAATTCAGTATAATAATAAACAATAAATTATTTGAGGTAACAATAAATGCCAATCATTAAAGTTAGAGAAAATGAACCATTTGATGTAGCATTAAGGAGATTCAAACGTTCTTGTGAAAAAGCAGGTATATTAGCTGAAGTACGTAGACGTGAATTTTATGAAAAAGCAACGACTATACGTAAACGTGAAAAATCATCAGCAATAAAACGTCACGCGAAAAAAATAGCACGTGAAAATGCACGTCGTATTCGTTTATATTAAACGTACTCTATATTTCTCAAATATATAGCTTTAAAGAGTCATTATTAAAAAATCATCATACATATTATATGATCTCTTTCCAAAAATCCGCACCTTTTAAAAAAATAAGATGCAGTTTTTTTTGCTTATTAATAAAACATTTATGGGAAGAAAAATATCAAATATATTTATCAATAATTTATTAGCACAAACTAATATCATTGATCTTATTAATAGTAAAATTGAATTAAAAAAAAAAGGTAAAAATCATTACGCATGCTGTCCATTTCATCATGAAAAAAAACCTTCATTTACTGTTAATAAAAATAAACAATTTTATTACTGTTTTGGCTGTGGAGCACACGGTAATGCTATTGATTTCTTGATGAATTATAACAAATTTAATTTTGTAGAGAGCATTGAAGAATTAGCTACTATTAATCAACTGAATATTCAATATGAGAAAAACAATGATACATATCAAATAGAACAAAAAAAAAGACAAAATATTTACAAATTAATGAAACATATTAATCAATTTTATACAAATTCATTAAATACAGCAAATGTATATCAAGCAAAAAAATATTTAATAAAACGCGGATTAAATGATGAAATTATTGATCAATTTTCTATTGGTTTTGCACCAAATGGTTGGAACAATATAATTCAATATTTAAAAAAATATACCAGTAATTCTGAAAAAATAACAGAAACAGGTATGTTGATTACTACTAAAAATGGTCATACTTACGATCTTTTTCGTCATCGAATTACATTTCCAATACGAGATCAAAGAGGTCGCATCATTGCGTTTGGTGGTCGTGTTTTAGATAATCAATTACCAAAATATTTAAATTCACTAGAAACTGAAATTTTTCACAAACATCGTCAATTATATGGTTTATATGAAGTACTAAAAAATAACAAAAAACTTTCGAAAATATTAGTTGTTGAAGGTTATATGGATGTTATAGCTTTAAATCAATTTGGCATTCAATACTCCGTAGCTTCATTAGGTACAACAATCACAAAAGAACATATTCAATTACTATTTAGAAACACTGATACAATAATTTGTTGTTATGATGGTGATCCAGCAGGATATCAAGCTGCATGGCGAACACTAGAAATAGCTATAAATTATTTACAAGATGGTTATCAAATAAAATTTGTTTTTTTGCCACATGGTGAAGATCCTGATTCACTAATACGAAAAGAAGGCAAAAAAAAATTTGAAAAACGTATAATAGAAGCACATTCATTCTCAAAATTTTTATTTGACACATTAATAAAAAAAATAAATTTACAAACTTATCAAGGTAAAGCAAAATTTAAGCAATTCGTTATATCTTTTATTAAGAAAATACCTGGTGATATTATAAGATTACATTTAGCAGAAAAACTTGGTCATTTTATTAATATTCCAGATATTACATATATTCTTTCTATGATTAAAAAAGAATTACCAAAAAAACAATATCAAATACCAAAAATAAAAATAACTACAATGCGAATACTAATTGCATTATTAATACAAAATCCACATTTCGTTCATTTAATCAATAACATCAATGAAATAGAAGATTCAAAATTACCAGGAGTAACATTATTTTTAGAACTAGTAAATCTTTGTCAATCTAATAATAATATAAATACCGGTCAATTATTAGAATATTATCGTAATAATAAATTCATTAAACAACTTGAAAAACTTGCAACATGGACCGATATACAAAATCAAACATCAGAAAAAATATTTAAAGATGCATTACAAAATTTATTTATTAGAATTCTTGATGAAAAATTAGAATTCCTAATTATGAAAGCACGGACAAAAGGTTTAACAAAAGAAGAACGTAAAAAAGTATGTTTCATGACGCTTTCAAAAATAAATAATCCAACTGTAAATCATGCATAATATAAATTACTTTTAAATTGCTATGCGATAAAGGACATAGCATACAAAATACTAAAATATCCTTTAATTTCATCGTTGGTTATTTTTTTCCAACAAACATCAATCAAAATATGAAGTGTGGATACTATCTTATGGAGCACAACCCCCAATCACAACTTAAACTATTAGTAACTAAAGGCAAAGAACAGGGCTACTTGACTTATGCTGAAGTCAACGACCATCTGCCAGAAGAAATCGTAGATTCAGACCAAATTGAAGATATTGTCCAAATGATTAATGATATGGGCATTCAAGTGATGGAAGAAGCACCAGATGCTGATGATCTTATTTTAGCTGAAAACACTACAGATACTGATGAAGATGCTGCTGAAGCTGCCGCTCAAGTACTATCCAGTGTTGAAAATGAAATAGGGCGCACAACAGATCCCGTACGAATGTACATGCGTGAAATGGGTACTGTAGAATTATTAACCCGTGAAGGAGAAATTGATATCGCTAAAAGAATTGAAGATGGTATTAACGAAGTACAATGTGCTGTTGCTGAATATCCAGAATCTATCGCTTACTTATTAGAGCAATATAAACGTGTTGAAAAATGTGAAATTCGCTTATCTGATATTATTACTGGTTTTGTTGATCAAAATATTGAAGAAGAAATAGGAAAAACCATAACTAATATTGGTTCACTATTATTAGAAGAAACCATCAATGAAGAAGAAGATGGAAAAGAAGAAAATACTGATACTGATGAAAATGATGAAAACAACATTGATCCAGAATTTGCTAAACAAAAATTCTTAGAATTGCGCACACAATATGAAAATGTAGATCTTACAATAAAAAAAAATGGTCGTAATTACAGTACTTCAATATCAGAAATTACAGAATTATCAGAAATTTTCAAACAATTTCGTTTAGTACCAAAACAATTTGATTATTTAGTAAATAAAATGCGTCAAATGATGGAACGTGTACGTTTTCAAGAACGAATTATAATGAAACTATGTATTGAAGAATGTAAAATACCAAAAAAAAATTTCATTTTACTATTTTCTGGTAATGAAACTAATACAAAATGGTTAATTGAAGCAAAAAATATAAACAAAAACTGGTCTGAAAAATTAGTTAATGTTGAAGAAGAAATAAAGCGCTCTTTACAAAAATTAGAAAAAATTGAAATTGAAACTGGTTTAACTATTGAACAAGTAAAAGATATCAATCGTCGTATGTCTATTGGTGAAGCAAAAGCTCGACGTGCTAAAAAAGAAATGGTTGAAGCTAACTTACGTTTAGTAATCTCTATAGCTAAAAAATACACTAATAGAGGATTACAATTTTTAGACCTTATTCAAGAAGGAAATATTGGTTTAATGAAAGCAGTTGATAAATTTGAATATCGTCGTGGATATAAATTTTCTACTTATGCTACTTGGTGGATTAGGCAAGCAATTACTCGTTCAATAGCTGATCAAGCACGTACCATTCGTATTCCAGTACATATGATTGAAACAATCAACAAATTAAATCGTATTTCCAGACAAATATTACAAGAAATTGGACGTGAACCATCTCCTGAAGAATTAGCAGAAAGAATGTTAATGCCTGAAGACAAAATAAGAAAAGTATTAAAAATTTCTAAAGAACCTATTTCAATGGAAACACCTATTGGAGATGATGAAGATTCACATCTAGGTGATTTTATCGAAGATACTGCAGTAGAATTACCATTAGATTCTGCTACATCGGATAGTTTGCGTTCAGCTACTTATACAGTTCTTTCTGGATTAACAACACGTGAAGCAAAAGTATTACGTATGCGTTTTGGTATTGATATGAATACAGATCACACTTTAGAAGAAGTGGGTAAACAATTTGATGTCACAAGAGAGAGAATTCGACAAATTGAAGCAAAAGCCTTACGTAAACTTAGGCATCCTAGTCGTTCAGAAATACTACGTAGTTTCTTAGATGAATAAGAAAATATTTTTCTTTTCAAGAAAAATACTAAAAACGACTTATCGTATCGTACTTCTGAGATAAAGTATTTTATATTTAAATATTATTAATAATTTTTATAATTTGTTATTTTTATAATTTGTTAAAATAATATAAAAATATAATGTACATTATCTTATTTTTATAAAAAATATTTTAAAAGTTAAATTATAAATATTATTTATATATAATATTTATATTATTTTTATATAAATTTATTTACAATATAATTAAATATTTAATTTAATATTTTTTATTAAAAATATAATCAAAATATCTTCATTTAATAAAGAATACAATATATAATGCATTTTTGTGAAAGGCCCCTTAGCTCAGTGGGTAAAGAGCAGGCGACTCATAATCGCTTGGTCGCTGGTTCAAATCCAGCAGGGGCCAAACTTGCTTTTATTAAAACTTTTTTTTATTAAAAAATAAATTACAACTTAAAAATATGAACTGATAAAAGAAAATTTTTTATCAGTTAATTAATAATTCTAATAAAAATAAAAAAGAAACTGGTTACTTATAAAAATCAGAATTTTAAATTCATTTACATTGTAATTAAGATAAAAATAAAAAACATAAAAATAATATTAATATTTAATATAATTTTTTTTAAAAAATGTCATTAAAAACATAACTTTCGATAAAGTTAATCATAAAAAAACCATAAAATTTTTTAATTTAAAAAAATACATTTTCATTTAAATAACTTACTATAAATTTTTTTACAAAAACACAATTTTTAAAAATTCCTATTTATTTAATCAAAAATATACTCATATATTAACTAATATAGTATAAAAGAATAAATAACTGTTAAAGAAAAAATATTTAGCATTTATAAATTTCTGAATAATAAAATAAATTATAGTAATAAAAAAAATACCACTACTATTCTTCTTTAAAAGGCTATTTAATATGTATTTTAATATTTCTACCAAATACTAAATTTAAAGTTATATTTCATATTTTAAAATCAAAATACACATTTTTTATAATTTAATATAATTATTTTCATTAATATTTGATACACAAAAACATCAAATTAAATTTAATAATTTATTTAAAACTTAAACTATAAATATTCAATTATAATTTTATACATTAATATTTTTATTTATATAAACATATTTATTTTTTTTACCGATAATTAAACATTTATTTAATAACTAATAAAATAAATTACGAATCAACACCTATGAAAATTAATGATTATATATCATATATAAATATATTTTTTTTAAAAAATAATTTACATCCGATAATATTATTTACTATTTTATTCATCATAGCAATGAGTAAATCTACCATTTTCTTATCTTCTTTCTTACCACCTGCATCTGTTATGCTAATAACTATTATTAGCATAAGTTTTCCAACTCTAAATATTAATTTAATTTGGTTAGCAATTACTTTAGGAGGGACTACAGGTTCTATTATTTCTTATTATATAGGTTATCAAATAACTCAAAAAAAAATTTGTGGTCAATTTTTAAATCGTTATCAACTGATACTTGATAATTCTTATAAAAAATTAATAAAAAAAGGAACAATAATATTATTTACTTCACGTTTTATCGCAATACTAAGATATACCATCCCATTGGCTGCAGGGATCTTATTAATGAAAAAAAGAAAAGTGTACATAACTTTTTTCTTATCTTCTGGATTGTGGGCAATATTATATATATTAATTGTTAACGGTACATTTTCTATTATAAAATCAAAAATTTTTTTATAAAATCAAGATTGTTTTATTACCAATAGAATATTAAACATAAAACACTAAAAATTAGTACATAAAATTTTATAAAAATATTTTATATATACAATATTATAAAAAATAATAATACGATTACAAGAATATTTTTATAAAAAAATAAATATTATTTTATCATCTACATTTTATTTATAAAAATTAATTATAAAATAAAAAAATGCAAATAATAAATTATTTTAGTAATATTTAAAAAACATTTATTTTATTAAAATTAGTATAGCATATGATCAAAAAACTGTATTTAAAAAAAATAACAAACCGTAAACATCACTATTTATTTAGTATTCTATGAATCGAGATAAAATTAATCATATAGACAAAAATAATATCAAAAAATTAATTATAAATATTTATGATAAAAAATCACTGTATTTTAAATACATATCAATTAATTTATACTGTTATCTCATAAAAAAAAAATAGATTTTTTCATCTTTTAAATATAATCCATTAAATTTATTTGTACTAATATTTAATA
The DNA here is from genome assembly GCF_964026495.1 of Arsenophonus symbiont of Ornithomya chloropus. NCBI lineage: Bacteria > Pseudomonadati > Pseudomonadota > Gammaproteobacteria > Enterobacterales > Morganellaceae > Arsenophonus > Arsenophonus symbiont of Ornithomya chloropus. The sequence continues at coordinate 807,589 of NZ_OZ032148.1, forward strand.
AAATATTATTTTTTTCTTAAACAGTCTTGCAATACTTTTTAAGAAAAATATCACAAATATAATATTAATTAATATCATATTCATAACCTTTGAATATTAAATTCTGCATTTTAAAAATTTCAAAAAATAAAATATCATATAATATATATTTATTACACAGGAAATCAAAAAATACTATTATGATTAATCAAGAAAAAAATAAATTAGCAATCCATACTCCGATAATGCAACAATATCTCAAAATAAAAAAACAATATCCTGAAATTTTAGTATTTTATCAAATAGGTGATTTTTATGAATTATTTTTTGAAGATGCCAAAAAAGCAGCATATCTTCTTGATATCACATTAACGAAACGTGGATTTTATGATGGAAAACCAATCCCTATGGCTGGAGTACCAATCCATGTAGCAGAAAATTATTTGAAAAAACTAGTACAATTAGGTGAATCAATTGCTATATGTGAACAAACAGAAAGCAATAATATTACTAAGGGGCTTATTGAACGAAAAGTTATACGCATTGTTACACCAGGAACAGTAAGTGATACTGCTTTCTTAGAAGAAAAAGAAGACAATCTATTAGCTGCAATTTTACAAAAAGATCATCGCTATGGTTATGCAACTTTAGATATAAATTCAGGACGTTTCATCATTACTGAAACTAGTGATGAAAATACTATAAATGCTGAATTAGAACGTACCAAACCGATAGAAATACTTTATCCAGAAAATTTTTTAAATATCTCATTACTGTCAAACATCAAATGGACACGTCGTCGTCCATTATGGGAATTTGATTTAGATACTGCTAAACAACAATTGAATCTTCAATTCAAAACGAAAGAATTAATAGGTTTTGGTGTTGAAAATGCTAAATTAGCATTAAAAGCAGCTGGTTGTCTCATACAATATGTCAAAAACACTCAATGTATAGCATTACCTCATATCAATAATATCATACTAAGACAAGAAAAAGAAAACATTATTCTCGATGCAGCTACAAGACGTAATCTTGAATTAACTCAAAATTTATCTAATGGTGAAACAAAAAATACTTTAATTTCAATTCTTGACAAATGTGTTACTCCAATGGGTAGTCGTATGCTAAAACGTTGGTTACATAATCCTATAAAAAATATCAATGTATTACTTAATCGCCAACAAACAATCATGCAGCTACAGATTTATTTTTCTGAATTACAACCCTTTTTAAAAAAAGTTGGAGATTTAGAACGTATACTTGCTCGTTTATCATTGCGTTCTGCAAAACCAAATGATTTAATTAAAATGCGTTATGCTTTTCAACAATTTGCAAATATTCATACTATATTGGATAAGATTAAACTTCCATATTTAAAAATATTACAATCACGTATTAATTCTTTTCAAGAATTACAAAAATTATTAGAAAAAGCAATTCTTATTGCACCATCATCTACAATACGTGATGGAGGAGTAATCGCTCCAGGATATAATGAAGAACTAGATAAATGGAGACAATTAGCTCATAATAGTCATAATTATTTAAAAAATCTTGAACAAAAAGAAAAAAAAGAACTAGGAATAGAAAGTTTAAAAATTGGATTTAATACAATTCATGGCTACTACCTACAAATTAGTCGCAAGGAAATTCATTTAATACCTATCCACTATATTCGTTGCCAAACATTAAAACATGTTGAAAGATTTTCTATTACTGAATTAAAAGAATATGAAAAAAATATTTTAATCTCTAAAAATAAAACATTAATCATTGAAAAAAAACTTTATAACGAATTATTTAATTTACTATTACCCCATTTAAAAACTTTACAAAATAGTGCAGAAGCTTTAGCAGAATTAGATGTACTTAACAATTTAGCGGAACGAGCTAAAACTTTGAACTATAATTGCCCAATTTTTCATCAAAAAACTGGAATAAAAATTATAGACGGTCGCCATCCAATTATTGAACAAGTACTCAACAAACCATTTATTACAAATACACTATATTTATCACCAAAAAGACGTTTGTTAATTATTACTAGCCCTAATATGGGGGGGAAAAGTACTTATATGCGTCAAACAGCATTGATTACATTACTGGCTTATATTGGTAGTTTTGTCCCAGCAAAAAAAGCAATCATTGGTCCAATTGATAGAATATTTACACGTATTGGAGCTTCAGATAATCTTACAGCTGGTCGATCCACTTTTATGGTAGAAATGATAGAAACAGCAAATATACTCCATAATGCAACTCCAAAAAGTTTAGTATTAATAGATGAAATTGGTCGTGGTACATCAACATATGATGGTCTTTCATTAGCTTGGGCATGTGCAGAATATTTACTGAATCACATCAAAGCAATAACATTATTCTCTACACATTATATTGAATTAACTTATTTAGCTAAAAAAAAAGAGGGTGTAGTTAATATTCATCTAGATGTAATAGAGCACAATAATAGTATTATTTTTATGCACAAAATAAAAGAAGGAGCGGCAAAAAAAAGCTATGGATTAGCAGTAGCATCTTTGGCAGGGATACCTAAAACAGTGATAAAACTAGCGAAAAAAAAATTTTTTGAATTAAAAAAATCATCTTCTTTACAAAAAGAAAGAACTTACTCTTAATTTATTATTAACAAAAAAACAAAAAAATAAAAATATTTTATTAATCTAAAAAAAATAAACTCTATTTAAAACGATATGAAGTTTTACATTTAATTTATAAATTTAAAAAAATTGTTAAATAATGAAAATAATTTAATAAAAATTTGTTTTAATCAATTATTATTTTATATTAATACTTTTTAGTATAACATAAAAGCTATAAAAATTATTTTAAATTTTTATATACAATAAACTAAAAATATGATAAAAAACAAACTTAGAAATCTTTAAATTCTTTAAATTTATTTTTTTGATAAATAATGCAATGGATTAACTGATTTTCCTTTATAACGAATTTCAAAATGTAATCTAACTGAATTAGCACCAGTACTCCCCATAGTAGCAATTTTTTCTCCTTGTTTTACTTCATATTGATCGTCAACTAATATAGTATCATTATGAGCATAAGCACTTAAATAATCATCATTATGTTTAATAATTATAAGATTTCCATATCCACGTAACGCATTACCTACATAAACAACTTTTCCTGCTGCAGCCGCAAAAATAGGTTGGCCTAATAAACCAACAATATCAATACCCTTGTTGCCACCTGGCATACCAGAAAAATATTGAATAATTCTTCCTTCAGTAGGCCAATACCATTTACCTATCGTATTGAATACATTTTTATTATCATTACTAATACTGGACGATATACTTATTTTTGAGTTTCTGGAAACATTCAAATTATTGGATATTGTTGATAATCTCTTTTTTTCATCTCTGTTATTCTTTTTTAAGCGAGGATTTATAATTATTTCTCTAGGAGAAATAGAGTTATTATCAATAGTCAGTATTTGTCCGATTGTTAATTGATAAGGTGGAATTACTTGATTGCGTCTTGCTAAATCGTAATAATTATTACCTGTTATCCAAGCAATATAAAATAAAGTATCACCTTTTTTGACAACATAAGTGTTTTTTTTGTAACTTCCTTTTTGAATATTGCTATAATTTCTCTCATATTTTATAAAATTATTATTTTTAGAATCAGATGTTGAATTTAATATTTTTTCATACATCGAATCATTTATAATCTGCTTATCATTCCTAAGCAAGAGATTTTTAGAATATGAAAGAATATTTTTACTATCCAATAGTACTTTTTTAGAAGAAAAAGTATTAGTTTTATTTTCCGTATCATAAATACTACTAATAGGTGTAAAAGATTGATAGGGTTTTGTAGAACAACCAATCAAAAAAAGACTTGTTATTATATAAATAATGGCCCATTCAATTACATATTTTGGGCTATCAAAATTCATACTTTTTCTCCAAGAAAAATCTTTAATAATATCTTTAAAATAAGAATTACCATAAATAATAATAGCTAAAAAATAATTTTTTCATAAAAATAATTATATTTTAAATTATTAATTCCTAATATATTATTAATTTTACAAAAAATAAATATTTTAAAATTAATGAAAGATTTTAAACAGAATTTTACTATTAATAATTTATGATTATCAAATGATTAATAAAATTTCTATAAATATTATTTTTAAATAACATAAATAAACAATAAACAAATAATCCAATATCATTCAAAGAAATTTTATAAAAAATATTATATTAAGAACCTATTAATTCTATAGTATATTCCTCAATAGAATCTTATTTTTTCTGCATCATATATTTTTAATTTATTAAAAATATATCCTTAATTACAACCATAACAAACAAAAAATAAAATATATTAAAACATAACATATATTTTTTTTATAAAAAAAATTCTTTTTTAAGAAAAATATACAACAGTAAAAATATTCTAAAAAATATCTGATAAATAAATATTCATATATAATCAAAAAAAACTAAAAAACTTAATTTGACTCACTTTTTTCTGCCGTTATCAACCAATCTTTCACAATTTTTTTAACTTTATAAGCAGTCAAATCTACTTGTAATGGTGTAATAGATACATATCCAGCTTCTACTGCAGCAAAATCTGTATCTGGAGCTGCATCAGATATTTTTCCAACAGGTCCTAACCAATAAACTATATCTCCTCGTGGATCTTCTAAAGAATAAACATTTTGAGAAGCATATCGACTGCCACATCGGGTTACTTTATACCCTTGAATTTCAGATAAAAGAATATCAGGAACATTAATATTAAGAATATTTCCTGCACTCAACGGTTTCTTTTGCAATAATTTCAATACATAACAAGTTACTTCTGCTGCTGTTTGATAATGTTTATTACCATTTAATGAAATTGCTAATGCGGGTAATCCAAGATGACGACCTTCTGTTGCTGCTGCTACTGTACCAGAATAAATTATATCATCACCTAAATTTGGGCCACAATTAATCCCTGAAATCACTATTTCAGGATATGGTGAAATAAGCTGATTAACACCTAAATATACACAATCAGATGGAGTACCTTGTACTGAAATATCTCCATTTTCTAATCGAATTATTCTTAATGGTTTATGAAGTGTTAATGCATTTGATGTTCCACTTTGATTTCTGTCAGGTGCAATAACTTGAACAGAATAATATTTACGTAACATAGTAGAAAGAATTTGAATCCCAGGAGCTGTCACACCGTCATCATTACTTAGCAATATCCTTAGCATTATAATATCTCGTTAACTTAAATCAAAAAAATACAAAAATTTTACTGCTTTATGGAAGTATGATATCCAATATTAATAAATTTAAAATAAAACCATAATATTTTTTATCAAGAAACGTTAATAATAAATAAATATGATTAAAAAATAAAAATATATATTTATTAAATTAATTTCTTCAAAAATGTCTATTTTTTTATTTTAAAATTATTTGCTAATAATACAAATAATTGAATTTTTAATACACATATATAAATTTTAATATATTATTAAAAAATAAATAATACTTTTAATAAAAAGTAAATTATAAACAAAACATCAATTATTTATATATTATTTAAATAAATACTAAATTCAATACATAAAAATCGCTAATTAATATAATTAGTATTATTGCATTTATTAAAAAAATCACATAAATATATTGCGAAATATTTTACAAACTCTTACAAAATATGAATTTATATCAAATAAATTTTATTAAAAAACTTTAAAATAACATTTTTAAAACAAATAAAAGTTTGTATCATTAAAATACATGAAAAAAAATAAAAAAATATTTAATGCATAATTTATTATTTTATTTTTCCTTATAAAATTTATTTAATATTATTAAAATATAATTATCAAAATTTTATAAATTAAAATCAATAAAATTCTAGTTTTTTAAAATGCATTAAATATATAAAACCATAAAAATAATTTAATAATCTTATCATATTTATTAAAAATTAAAATACTTCATTTATAATTTATATTTTTAAAAAATTATATCAAAGTTTTATTTTACTATTTACGCATACTTAATTTATAAATATTACTTTTTATTAAAGCTAACACTTCACACGCAATACCTTCTTCTCGACCTATAAACCCCAATTTTTCAGTAGTAGTGCTTTTAATATTTATTTTATTAATATCAGAAGACAAATCATTTGCTATATTTTTTCGCATATCTTGAATATATGGTAACATTTTAGGAACTTGTGCAATAATAGTGATGTCTAAATTACTAATAATATATCCATTTTTTATTACTTGATCATAAGCTATTCGTAATAAATTACGACTATTTATATCTTTAAAATCAGAATTTTTATCAGAAAATAATAAACCAATATCTCCTAATGCTGCTGCACCAAGCAAAGCATCAATTAATGCATGTAATAACACATCACCATCTGAATGAGCAATTAATCCTTTTCTATAAATAATTTTAACACCTCCAAGTATAATAGGGCCATTACCACCAAATTTATGCACATCAAATCCGTGCCCGATTCGCATATAAGAATTACTCCTTAATCAAAAAAACTGTTAAAAAATATTTTTATTCATTGCGATGAGAAAGATAAAATTTAAGCAATAACAAATCTTCTGGTTGAGTCACTTTTAGATTATCACTTCTACCTTCTAACAATTGCGGGTGATAACCACAGTATTCCAATGCTGAAGCATCATCTGTAATAATTGCTTTTTGTTTTAAAGCTTGAATTAAACAATTAGTAATTAAGGTTAAAGGAAAAAACTGAGGTGTTAATGCATGCCACAGCTCACTTCTTTCAACAGTATAATTAATGTCAATTGTTCCTTTAATTGAACATTTTATAGTATCTCTTACTGGTATAGCTAAAATACCACCAGAAGAAGATTGATGAGTGTCAATAAAATGAATAATATTATCTAAATCAGAGTGATGTAAACAAGGACGTACTGCATCATGAACTAATACCCAACAAGAATCTAATAATACGTTGTTTGATAAATAATGCAATCCGGCTAAAACAGAATAAGATCTTTGAGAACCACCAATGACTGTTTTAATAATTGAATGTTTTGAAATAGCTAATTCATAAAAAAAAATATCGTTTTCACGCAACAAAACAATAATTTTCGAAATTCTTGAATTCTGTAATAAAGTTGATAATGTATATTCAATAATTGTTTTTCCTGCTATTTTCAAATATTGTTTAGGATAATCCACTTGCATTCTCTTACCAATACCAGCAGCAGGTACTAATGCAACAATTTGTGTTTTATGATGAGATATACGATGATACATTATTTTTAATAATTAATTATAATTTTTACAATAGTGTAATTATTTATGATTCTGCTCTGAAGAGCAAAAAATATTTTTTTAATATATAATATTCAAATTAAATGTTACTATTTTTTTTTTTCAGAAATAAACGTGTTATTTTTTATAATACGATAAAAAGATTCACCAGGTTTAATCATCATCAATTCAGACCGTGCTCTTTCTTCGATAACTTCAAGACCTTCTGCTTTTAAATCATCTACTTCGGAAAACAAATATTTATTACGTGATTTTAAAATCATATTTAATCTTTCTAAAGATAAAATTTCATTTTTAAGACGCATATAATCATAAACACCATTTTTACCTAACCATAGAGAATACTGTAAACAAAATAAAACTATCAACAAAATAATCATGAATACACGCATGTAAAGTCCATAAATTTGTAATTATCACTCCACAACTAACTTTAATAAAGTTATTTACAAAAACATATCATGCATAAATATTAAATATTGACTTATATAAAATTTATTTTTCTAAAAAAATACTTTATATTTTTATCTAAAAAATTAAATTTATTAATTTAATAAAGAAAAATACTTTTAATTAAATATTGAATATCATCCTCAAAAATAAAATATTATCAAAAATTCTATAATATAATTATTATAATTATTAAATTATTAATTTAGATAATTAAAAAATTGATTAATTAATATTTTTTAACTGTATAAAAAATAAAAAGTTTCAATAATTATTTCATTTTAATATTATCATATATTAATATATTAAAACTATAAAGCATCATGATACATTAATAATTTAATATTTTTGAAAAATTAATCTGCAATTAATTTAAATCTTAGAAATGAATTAATCATATTTAATAATATTATTAACCAATTTTATTTTTAGATTAAATTAATTAAAAATTATAATTTATAAAATAACTATAAGATATTATATTTATAAAAATGATAAAGATAAATTATATTAATTTTAATATGTTTTTTTATTCAAGTATTTTTTGACTTTTACAAAAAAAACTTTAAAACTACTTTAAAAGTATTACGTATTAGTTTCATTAAAACGTAATGCTAAACATGCAATATTAGCAATATCAATAATATATAAACATATCAGAAAAAGATATATATTATAAAAATACAGACAGAAAAAATCTTTTAAAAATTTTGTTATTATTGAAGATATGTATATAATCATTTTTTAAAAAATTATCATGTATTACTTGCCAAACTCCTTGTTTATCAAAATTTTAAGATTAATATAAATATTAATTTTTATAAATATTAAACATATTTTATTAGAAATCATTATACAAATATCGCATAAAATACATTAATAATTAAAATTTTATATTATTCAAAAATAAAAAATTAAAATAAAAGATGATTTAACGATTAATTTTGTAATGATTTCATAAATAAGAAATAAAACTTAATAAATTCTTGTTTTTTATATCAAACATTTTAATAATCTATTTATCCATAATAATATACCTATATTACATAAAATATATTTTTTAATTTTAAAAATTATTACATAATAATATAATTATTTATAAATTTTTATATTTTTGACTTGATTTTTTAATTTTTGTCCCGCTCTAAAAGTAACTACGCGACGAGCAGAAATTGGAACATTTTCACCAGTTTTTGGATTCCTACCTGGACGTTTAGTTTTATTACGTAAAGAAAAATTACCAAATCCTGAAAGTTTTACTGGCTCACCATTTTCTAATGAACAACGAATTTGCTCAAAAAATAAATCTACAATATTTTTTGCATCACATTTTCTTATTTTTAATTTTTTAAATAAATCTTCTGATATTTCAGCTTTTGTAAGTGCCATATTACTCCCTCAAATATGCTTGAAATCTTTGTTTTAACGCAGCAACACATTTATTAACAGTGGCTACGATATCTTTTTCCTCTAAAGTACGGAGTGTATCCTGCAAAGTCAGACTAATAGCAAGACTTTTATAACCTTCTGCGACACCCTTACCACAGTAAACATCAAATAAGTTTACATCAACTATATACTTTATATTACTTTTTTTACATTCCGCTAAAATATCTGCTGCAGGTATTTTTTTTGATACCACAATAGAAATATCTCTTCGATTACAAGGAAAACGGGAAATCCTATTTACTGAAGGAAAAGCACAATCTTTAAACGCATCCCATAATAATTCAAAAAAAAATATTCTATTATATAACTTTAACTTATTTTCAATAGCAGGATGAATAGCTCCAACATGTCCAATAAAATGATCATTTAAATAAATTCTGGAACTTTGTCCAGGATGAAATAGTGAAGAAAAATGGTTCTTAAAAACAATATTATCTAACTTCCCTGTAAGTGATAATATTAGTTCAAGATCACCTTTTATATCAAAAAAATCAACAAACCGTTTCTCTTGTAACCAATGTTCTTCATAACGATAACCACTGATAATTCCACTTAACATAAATTCTTGACGCACACCATACTTTGCATCTACATCTGGTACAAATCTTAATCCAGTTTCAAATATGCGAATACGATTTTGCTGACGATTTTGATTATAAATGACTGTTGTTAATAATCCTGGGAGTAAAGAAAGACGCATTTCAGACATATTCACAGAAATAGGATGAAGCAAAATCATGGCCTTTTCTTTTGGATGCAGTAATTTTTGAATTTTAGGATCAACAAAACTATAAGTAATCACTTCATTATATCCACGATCTATTAATAAAGTTTTTACTCTTTTCAAAGAAAGCTTTTCATTAAAATTATGAATAGGAATCATTAAATCAAGATTTAATGGTATATTTGGTATATTCTGATACCCATAAATACGGATAATTTCTTCGATTAGATCTTCTTCAATCTGGATATCAAATCTCCAAGATGGAACAGTAACTTTCCAAGAATCTTTTTGAGTAAATACTTGAAAACCTAAACACTTCAGAATTTTAGTAACCTGCATATTATCAATATTATGACCAATTAAACGATAAATTTTTTTTTGAGTCAGCAAAATATTTATTTTTTTAGGTAAATCTGTTTCAGAAGTAATACTAACAATATCACCAGCTCTTCCTCCACAAATATCAATTATTAATTTACTAGCTCTTTCCATAGCTGTATATTGTATTTGTGGGTCTACACCTCTTTCAAAACGATGAGAAGCTTCAGTATGCAAACCATAATTACGAGCACGTCCAATAATAGATAATGGATTAAAAAAAGCTGATTCTAAAAAAATATTAGTAGTATATTCATTTATCCCAGAATATTTTCCACCAAAAATACCAGCAATACCTACAATATTTTTCTCATCAGCAATTACTACGGTATCTTGGTTTAAAATTATTTTACGATTATCTAACAAAACTAAATTTTCATTAAATTTAGCCATTCTAACAATTAAAGTTCCATGTAATTTATCTATATCATAAACATGCAAAGGTTGTCCTATCTCTAACAATACATAATTAGTAATATCAAGAACAGCATTAATACTACGAATACCACTTCGGTTTAATCTTTCTTTCATCCAAATAGGAATTGGAGCTTTAAGATTAATTCCTTTAATAACTCTACCTAAAAAACGGGGGCAAGCATTCGGAACTGCAATATGAATTGGAAAAATAATATTTTCAGTAACTTCTACTGATTTAATTTTTATTGCGTTAAATCTAAGATTATTAATAGCACTAACATCACGAGCAAGACCCAGAATACTTAAACAATCAGCACGATTAGGTGTCAAACTTAACTCAAAAATACAATCATCAAGTTTTAAATATTCCCGAATATTCATACCAATAGGAGCATCATAAGGAAACTGAATAATATCACTATAATTATTATAAATCCCTAATGTAGAATACGAGCAAAGAATTCCTTCAGAGGATTTACCTCCTATTATTTTAACTTTTACCATAACATTATCAGGCAATATAGCACCAATCATAGCAACCGCTACTTTTGATCCTTTGTAAAAGCTCTTTACATTATCATAAATAATATTTATGAAATTATTTAAACCAATCTTAATTGTTATTAAAAATAAACTATTTATATTAGGATGTTGATTACATTCAACAATTTCACCAATTACTACACCTTGAAATTGACCTGCAACAGGTTTTACTTCCTTTATTTCTAAACCGGCCATTGTCATTTGATCTGATAATTCTTGAGTATTAATTTCTGGATTTACCCATTCACGTAACCAATATTCACTGAACTTCATTTAATAATCCTGTCTTATCTAAATTGTTTAAGAAAACGAAGATCATTTTCAAAAAATATGCGTGCATCAGTTATCTTATAACGTAACATTGTTAAACGTTCTATGCCCATACCAAAAGCAAAACCTGTATATATATTATGATTAAGATTAACATTACGTAATACATTTGGATGTACCATCCCACAACCTAACACTTCTAACCATTTCCCATTACTTCCCATCACATCAACTTCAGCAGATGGTTCAGTAAATGGAAAATAGGAAGATCGAAAACGTACTTTAATTTTTTCTTCAAAAAAATAATTTAAAAAAGCATGTAATATATCTTTCAAATTACTAAAATTAATATTTTTATCAATAATTAAACCTTCTGTTTGATGAAACATTGGAGTATGTGTTTGATCATAATCATTACGATATACACGACCAGATGAAATAATACGAATCGGAGGATTTTTTCTTTTCATAATCCGAATTTGTATACCAGAAGTTTGTGTTCGCAGCAAAAGAGCATCATTAAACCAAAAAGTATCATGTGAAATACGAACTGGATGATATATTGGAATATTTAAAGCATCAAAATTATGATAATCATCTTCTATTTCAAAACCAGAAACAACAGAAAAACCAAGTGTAACAAACCATTCCTCAATCATTTCAATTGTTCGATTCACTGGATGTAAACTACCATTTTTATCAAAACGACCAGGTAATGACACATCTATTTTTTCAAAAACTAATTTCTCATTCAGGATATTATTTTCTAACTGCTTTTTTCGAACTCTTAGCAAATTTTTAATTTCATTTTTAATTTTATGAATTTTTATAGTCAGCAATACTCTCTCTTCTTCAGATTTAGACAAATTTCGTAACATGGATAATTTTGACGCAAAATGACCCTTTTTTCCTAAAAATTCAATACGTACCGAATTCAATGCAGTAAAATTTTGAGTGTTTTTTATAGCTTCTTTTGCTTGTGCAGCCAACTTAGTAAGTTGTAACATTATTTCCTCATATTAAAAATATTTTTATTAACATCATTTTTTTGCAAATTTATTTTTTATAAAAAATAAAAGTTTTTTATAATTTATATATGATGTTACCTTTAGTATATAAAATAACTATCTATCTAATATACTAAATTAATTATTTTTAAAATATTTTCTTTTTATAAATATCAATCATGAAATTAATAATTTTTATCAAATATTTTTTAGTATGATTTATGCATTAATAACTATTTTGATATTTAATTTTATTAAATTTCTATTCAATATAAATAACTTAATTCACAGCAGATAAAAAAAATAATACATTTTTTTATTTTTATCAAAAAATACTTTATAAGCAAATACGGAAATAAAAATATCTCTATAATATTTATCTCTAAAAAATTTATGTATTTATTTTTGAATAAATGTGATTTTATTAATATTTTTTTACTTAAAACAACACAAAAACTTTTATTTTTTATAAAATTAATATTTTTATATTAAAATGAATGTTATAGATGAGAATTTATAGTTTTACATGAGAAAAATTGATAAAATATTTTACATTAATTTAAATCAATGTTTAAAAAAAATTCTAACTTAAAAGATTACCAAAATTTTATTAAAACATATAATTTTTAACTTTTTTAAAAAATAATTTTTTATAAAATAGGAATAATCATTACTGCATAATAATGATTTAATAAATAAATCATGAACAAAAAAAATACGATTTATCAAATTCATATATTTAAATTTCATAAGTATGTAAAGACGTAATTATCTTTATAATTGGTTAAAAGAAATCAAAATTAACAAATATTTTTTTTCTATGACTTTAGCTCTTTCATAAATCTTATTGATTTTAAAAAGATTATTTTGATAAAAATTTTATAAAACATAATTTTTTTTACAATATTTTTTCTTATATTCTTATATTTTATAAAAAATTACTATTTTTTCTAACATCAGCTATAATCTTTATAATCACAGTTTTTTCTTCTTCATAATCCACATTTTTTTATAAAAAAAACAGTGTAAAATGCTAAGAATCAAAAAAAGAGGTAATATTTTTAATATTTATTTTAATAAATTCTAAATTTATAAATTTTTTATACAATCAAAAAAATATAGCAGTTCTCAAAAATTTACAAAAAATTTCAAAAAATACTTTTTATATTTAATTTACTTTTATATCACTTATATTTTTAATATATTGATATAAATTATTATATAATATATATGATAATTTATAAAAAATAATAATTTTTAAAATTAAAAAAAACACTAAGCATTTTTTATTTCTCCTAATGCAGTTTTTGCTTGTGTAATTAATGCTAAAAATCCTATTTTATCAAAAATAGCAATATCAGATAGTATCTTACGATCAATTTCAATAGAAGCTTTTTTTAAACCATTCATGAAATAGCTATAAGACAAACCATGTTGTCGTGCAGCAGCATTAATACGAATAATCCATAATTTACGAAATTGTCGCTTACGCTGACGACGATCACGATAAGCATATTGCCCTGCTTTTATTACTGCTTGCAAAGCAACTCGATAAACACGTGATCGAAGACCATAATAACCTTTTGCTTGTTTTAATATTTTTTTATGACGAGCTCGAACTACTACGCCTCTTTTTACATGAGCCATTTAATTTTCCTAATATACTTTAAAATGAAATTTATCAAATTTCAAGCTAACAATCAAAAATTATGCGTATGGTAAAGAAGTAATTATTAAATTTAAATCACCTTTTGATACCATGGTTTTCGCTCGTAAATGACGCTTACGCTTAGTTGATTTTTTGGTCAAAATATGACGAAGATTAGCTTGCTTATGTTTAAAATTATTGCCTTTTGCAGTTTTTTTAAAACGTTTTGCCATACTACGCACTGTTTTTATTTTTGGCATTTTAATATCCATTACGCCTAATTAGTTATATCAACATACGACTTTATTGGGTGAGATTCATTCAAAAAAAATTATTTTTTTGGAACTAATACCATAATCATTTGACGACCTTCTATTTTTGTTGAAAAAAATTCAACAACTGAAAGTTCTTTCAAATCATTTTTAATACGATTTAACATATTAATACCAATCTGTTGATGAACAATTTCACGCCCACGAAAACGTAAGGTAATTTTTACTTTATCACCACTTTCTAAAAATCGAATAAGATTACGTAATTTCACTTGATAATCAGCTTCATCTGTCCCAGGACGAAATTTAATTTCTTTTAACTGAATTACTTTTTGTTTTTTTTTCTGCTCTTTCAGTAATTTGCTTTTTTCATAAAGAAATTTACCATAATCCATAATACGACAAACTGGTGGATCAGCATTGGGGCTGATTTCCACTAAATCAAAGCCGGCTTGATCGGCTTTTAAAAGGGCTTCTTTTAAACTAAACAAACCAAGTTGTTCACCATTAACATCGGTTAAACGAACTACAGAAGCTCGAATCTCCTTATTGATACGATTTTGACGAATCGTCTGAATTTTTCTTCCAACTTTAATATTTCATTTCCTCCCATTGATGCATACTACGAGTTTGAATTTCATTGAGAATTCGTTTTATAAATTCTGCAATAGTAAATATTCCTAAATTTTTTCCACTACAAGTTCGAATAGATACTTTTTCTAACTTTATTTCTTTATCACCACAGATTAACATATAAGGTACGCGACGCAAAGTATGCTCGCGAATTTTAAAAGCTATTTTTTCATTTCTTAAATCTACTTTCACACGAATACCAACATTACACAATGTTTTAAATATTTTTTTTACGAAATCAATTTGTTTATCTGTAATATTAATTACAATAACTTGTAATGGTGCTAACCATGTTGGATAAAAACCACCATATTCCTCCGTTAGAATTCCAATAAAACGTTCAAGTGAACCTAAAACAGCACGATGAATCATTACAGGAATTTTACGTTCATTATGTTCATCAATATAAAAAGCATTTAAACAACTAGGCAATGAAAAATCAAGTTGTACAGTACCACATTGCCACGCTCGATCTAAACAATCATAAAGCGTAAATTCGATTTTAGGACCATAAAATGCGCCTTCACCTTTTTCATAACTAAATGGAATATTTGCTAATGCTATAGCAAGATCTGATTCTGCTCGATCCCATTGTATATCAGTACCTATACGTTTTTTTGGTCGAGTAGATAATTTAACTGTAATTTTTTTAAATCCAAATATTGAATAAATATCATAAATCATTTTAATACAATTTTTGACTTCATCTACAATTTGTTGTTCAGTACAAAAAATATGAGCATCATCTTGAGTAAAACCACGAACTCGCATAAGACCATGTAAAGCTCCTGATGGCTCATTACGATGACAGCTTCCAAATTCTGCCATACGCAATGGCAGATCACGATAAGATTTTAATCCTTGATTAAAAATTTGTATGTGTTCTGGACAATTCATAGGTTTTATGCAATATTCACGATTTTCAGAAGAAGTAACAAACATATTTTCTTTATAATTTTCCCAATGACCTGTTTTTTCCCAAAGAATGCGATCCATCATTAATGGAGTGTTAACCTCTTCATATTGATATTCATATAATTTACTGCGAATCATTTTTTTTAATTCAAGAAATATAACCCAACCATTATTATGCCAAAATGTCATACCTGGTGCTTCGTCCTGAATATGATACAAATCAAGTGCTTTAGCAATTGCACGATGATCTCTTTTTTTTGCCTCTTTTAAAGATAGTAAATAAGAATCTAATTGTTTTTTATTAGACCAAACTGTTCCATAAATCCTTTGTAACATTTTATTATTTTTATTACCACACCAATAAGCTCCAGCTATTTTTTGTAATTTAAAATAATTACAAAAACGTATATTAGGTATATCTGGACCAGAAGAAATATCAACATATTCTTGATAATAAGAAATTTCTAAATATTTTTTTTTCTCAAATTTTTTTTCTAAAAATTGAATTTTATAATTTTCATTTCTAGCTAAAAAAATATTTTTTGCTTCTTTCCAACTAACTTCTTTTTTAATGATATTATATTTTTTTTTTACCAGTTCATGCATCTTGTCTTCAATTTTTTCTAAATCCTCTTCTATCAAAGAATGCTCAAGATCAACATCATAATAAAAACCATTTTTTATAATATTACAACTTGCCAGTTTAATACTTGGCCATAATTGTTTTATAGCTTGTCCGAGCAAAAAAATACATGACTGCCGAATAATCTTTAATCCTACTGGATCTTCAGAAGTAATAATCAGTACTTTAGCATTTTTATCAACAATATAACTAGCATCAACAAGTTCACCATTCACAAAACCAGCAATACATTCCTTTGAAAGGACTAGATTAATATCATGAGCAATGTCCATAACTGAAATAGAATTTTTATATTTACGTTGGTTACCATTAAGAAGAGTAATAATTGGCATTGAAAATCCTTTATTTAGAATAGTGAATCATCAAAAAATTCATAATTTAAATTTATTAAAATATTCTAAAATATATACAATGTTTTATTATATTTATGCTATGTGTTATGTTATCTATATTACTTTATAATACTTATGAAATATTATACTATTTCATCACAAAAAATTGTATTGTACAATGCATTAATAAATTTCAAATAAAAATAAATTTTATTTTTATTTGCTCAACTTTAATATAAATATTCATTTTTAGTAATATCTTTATCTTTATATTTTTCATATGTCTATTTATTTTAAAGTAATATAAAAAAAAATATTTTTTTATTTAGCATAGTATTCTGAAATTTAAAAAATAATTTATATTTTACTTACTAAAATATTCCAAAATATATATAAATATTTTTCATTATATGTATTATTTTATATACTCAATTACAAAAAATATTATATTAATATAAAAAATAAAAAATCTTCAATATTATTTTCTTTTATATTCAGTTTTATTTTAATCACAATCATTATAATGATATTCTCAAAACATATTTTTTAATCAATCAATTTACTCTATATAGAATAATAGAAATTGACCGATTTTTTTTAAAAAAAATCATAGAACGTACTCTTTTAAAAATATTTTATATCAAATATTTTATAATAATTACTTATGATTACTTAATTACAAAAAACAATAATCTTCTTGGATATTATGAATAATTTTAAATAAAATTATCTATTTAAAATAAAATAACTTTATTTTATTAAATTTATAATTAATTCTAATTTCATTATAATAATAAACAAACATTAAAATAATAAAATAGGACGACTTTTTCTTACAGAAAAGTAATAAAAAAATTACTGATTATAGAAAGTAAAAATATTAATACAAATTTGTAATATTAATTAAATAACACGAAAATTCAAAAAATACTTTTATTATTGCAAATATCTTGCAAATTAAAATTTATCTTAAATTACAATCAGCGATTAATTTGATATCAATAATTGACAAAAAATATCAATAATCATGTTTTTAAAATTTATGATATTTTTATTATTTTAATATATGCAAACTTTACAAAATCAAAAAATAAAAAAACAAAAATATACACTAAAAAATAAACATAACATACAAAATATTTATTTATAAAAAATTTTTAATAATTCAAAATTTTTCTAAATTTTAATATATTTGAATGATTCACGATAAAAATGCTTAATAACATAGTCATGTTAACTAATAAAAATAGTATTTTTGCGATATTTTTTATATTAAATCAAATAAAAACTACAATAACAAAAATTAAATATAATTTATTTTAGTAAAATAATGTATACTTTATTAAAATATTAGTCATATAATTTTTTTATATAGTTCCTATAACTAAAATTTAGTTTGTAAATTTAAAAACATTTATGAAAAAAAAATCTAACAATTTATTCAAAAAAAAAATTATTGGTTCAATAATATTAATTACAATATTTTTTTCAAATACCGTGGTAAATGCAAAAAAAATTACTGTAGTAACTACTTTTACTATTATTCAAGATATTGCTAAAAATATAGCAGGTAATTCAGCAAATATTTATTCTATTACAAAACCTGGAGCAGAAATTCATGAATATCAGCCAACGCCAAAAGATATTTTAAAAGCACATAATGCTGATTTAATTTTATGGAATGGATTAGGACTTGAAAAATGGTTTTATCGTTTTTTTGAAAATTTAAATGATATTCCTGCTGTTATTGTTACTAAAGGAATAAAATTAATGCCAATTAGAGAAGGAGGACATAAAGGTAATCCTAATCCTCATGCTTGGATGTCTCCAAAAAATGCATTGATATATATAGAAAATATTCGTGAAGCATTTATAAAATATGATCCAGAAAACATAAAAACATATAATAATAATGCAAAAATATATGCTAATAAAATAAAAGAAATTGATGCACCATTACGCAAAAGACTTGCAAAAATTCCGAAAGAAAAACGTTGGTTAGTAACTAGTGAAGGTGCTTTTAGTTATCTGGCTCATGATTACAATTTTAAAGAAGCTTATCTATGGCCAATTAATGCTGAAGAACAAACTTCTCCACAACAAGTTCGTAAAGTTATTAAGATTATAAAAAAATATAAAATCCCTGTAGTATTTAGTGAAAGCACCGTCTCTGATAAACCAGCAAAACAGCTTAGTAAAGAAACAAACACTCAATACGGTGGTATACTATATGTAGATTCTTTATCTAAAAGTGATGGTCCAGTACCAACATATATAGAACTCCTAAATACAACTGTTGACACTATTGCAAAAGGTTTCGGCAAATAATTATGCATTATGATAAACCTCATTTAATTATCGATAACATTACTGTTAAATACAATAATGCACATATTGCTATTTATGATGCTAACCTTGATATAACTGGTGGTTCAATTTATGCATTAGTAGGAATAAACGGCAGTGGCAAATCAACTCTATTTAAAACAATCATGGGTTTAATAAAACCAACAAAAGGATTAGTAACATTAAACAATAGTGAAATAAAAAAAGCTCTTCAAAAAAATATTATTGCTTATGTGCCACAAAATGAAGAAATTGATTGGAATTTTCCTATTTTAGTATCTGATGTCGTAATGATGGGCAGATACGGAAAAATGGGCATATTAAAAATACCAACAAAAAAAGATAAAAAAATTGTTGCTGATTCATTAAATCGTATGGGGTTAACAGGTTTAGAAAAAAGACAAATCGGAGAACTCTCTGGAGGACAAAAAAAAAGAGTCTTTCTTGCAAGAGCACTCGCTCAACAGGGAAAAGTATTACTACTTGATGAACCATTTACCGGGGTAGATATAAATACAGAAAATTCAATTATTGATCTTTTACGTGTACTCCGTAATAATGGATATTTAATTTTAGTCTCTACCCATAATTTAGGTAGCGTCCCTGAATTTTGTGATCAAGTTATTTTAGTAAACCGCACAATATTAGCTAGTGGTCCGATTGAAACTACTTTTACAAAAAAAAATCTTCAACTCGCTTTTGGTGGTGTATTACGCCATATTCACCTTTCTGGTACAGAACTTCATGATGATGACGATCCTCGTTCATTAACTGTAATTACTGATGATGAAAAAGCAGCAGTTTTTTATGGAGATCATGAACAAGAAATATCTCTTATCAAAAAAAATAATAGGAAAATATAAAGCATGGTAAATTTATTACTGCAACCTTTTGAATATAACTACATGATAAAAGCAATTTTAATCAGTGGTATTGTTGGAGTAGTCTGTGCTTTTCTTTCTGCTTATCTCATGTTAAAGGGATGGTCTTTAATGGGAGACGCTCTTTCTCATTCAGTTGTTCCCGGTATTGCTGGAGCTTATGCTCTTTCTCTTCCCTATTCTGTAGGTGCATTTTTTAGCGGTATTCTCGCTGCACTAGCAATAACTTTAATACGTCATGTCTCTAATCTTAAAGAAGATGCAATCATTGGCTTTATTTTTTCTACTTTTTTTGCTTTAGGATTATTAATCCTGTCATTAAATCCTACATCAGTAAATGTACAAACTATTATTTTTGGTAATATTTTAGGTATTGCGAATGAAGATATAATCCAAATTGGAATTATTACAATAATTTCATTTATTATATTAATTTTTATATGGAAAAATTTATTAGTTGTATTTTTTGATGAAAATCATGCGCGTTCTATTGGATTAAATCCATTAAAATTAAAAATAATTTTTTTTACATTATTAACTGCATGTACGGTTACAGCTTTACAAACAGTGGGATCAATACTTGTTATTGCAATGGTAATTACACCAGGTGCAACAGCTTACTTACTTACAGATCAATTCAATCGATTACTACTTATTGCGATAATTATTGGATTTATATCTAGTACTATTGGTGTTTATATCAGTTATTTCATAAATGGAGCTACAGGTGGCATTATTGTCATAATACAAACTATAATATTTCTTTTTGCTTTCTTTTTTGCACCAAAATATGGTTTATTTATTAAATATATAAAGAGAAACAAAAAAAACATAAATGTTATGCAATGTACACAAAAAATAAATTGTAATGAATGAATTCATAGAATTATTAATAACACCTTTTACCTTTTCTTTTATGCAAAAAGCTATTATTAGCGCATTAATTACTGGATCAGTATGTGCTATACTTTCTTGTTTTTTAATCTTAAAGGGGTGGTCTCTAATGGGAGATGCTATCTCTCATGCTGTATTACCTGGAATAATTCTTGCTTTTTTATTCGGTATCCCTTTATCTTTTGGAGCTTTTTTATCAGGATTTTTTTGTTCTTATGCAACTGGTTATTTAAAAAATAATAGCCGTATTAAAGAGGATACCATAATGGGTATTGTATTTTCTGGTATGTTTGCTCTAGGATTAGTGCTGTTTACATACATTGATACAGACCAACATCTTACCCATATTCTCTTTGGTAATATATTAGGTATTAATGAAATTGAATTCCAACAAATACTTTGGATATCAGGATTCAGTGCTGTGATGATTTTATTAAAACATAAAGATTTTTTGATTTATTGCTTTGATCCTAACCAAGCAAAAATTGTAGGTTTATCTGTTGAAATCTTACATTATTGGTTTCTTTCTTTATTATCTCTAATTATCGTAGCGTCTTTACAAGCAGTTGGTATTATTGTTGTTATTGCTATGTTGATTTCTCCTGGTATTATTGCTTTTACGCTATGCAAAAATTTTAAAAAAATGGTAATCATAGCTATTATTGTTTCCATTACCTCTTCTTTTTTAGGTACTATTATTAGTTTTTATATTGATGGAGCAACAGGACCTTGTATCGTAATTACTCAAGCCATATATTTTATAATTTCATTAATATATAATTATATAAAAAAAACATATAATCATTTTATATTTAGATCAGATAAAAATCTTAAAAAAACATAAAAACAATATAATTATTATTAGCTTATTTTAAAAATATTTTTTTTATAATCTTATAAGTCTTTTTAGTTTTTTTAAAAAGTGTTTAGAAAAAACAAAAAATTTATAAAAAAATAATTAATATAATATATTTAAAATTTCTATAAAAATCATACTGTTAATATATTAATATTGGTTATGGTTATTTACCAATAACCTAATTCTTTCCACCATAAACCACCAATCACAATCCATATAAAAAGATTAACCATACTTAATATAAAGCCTATTTTCCACCATTCAGATAAAGTAGCATAACCTGAACCGAAAATAATTGGTGCACTACCTGTAGCATAATGTGTTAATGACATCATTAATGATGAGGAAAAAGCTAAAATCAGACCTAACAACATAGGAGGAGCACCTAATGTTAATCCTGCAGTAAAAAATGCCGCTAACATTGCCATAATATGGGCTGTAGTACTGGCAAAAAAGTAATGAGAATACACATATATAAATACTAACAATAAAGTTCCTAAAATCCAATTAAGACCCATATGACTAATAATACTACCAACTGTTTGCGAAAACCAATGAATTAATCCAAGTTTACTCAAAAAAGTAGCCATCATAACTAATGCAGCAAACCAAGTAATTGTATCCCAAGCTCCTTTAGTTTTTAAAATATCATTCCACTCTAACACTCCAGTACACAACAAAATAGAAATTCCAATTAATGCCGCTGTTGTTGGATTGATGCTAAAAGCATTACCAAAAATAAAAGCAGGTATATCTGCCCACATTAACAATAAGATAAAAAATATCACTAAAGTAGTTATTTCTGCTCTTGAAATAACTCCTAACTGTTTTAATTTTTCTTGAGCAAAAATTTGCGCATCTGGTGTTACTTTAATTTCAGGAGGATAAATCCAGTAAATGATTAATGGCATTATTAATAACGAAATAACACCGGGAACAAAAGCAGCTATAGCCCACATTCCCCAAGTTATTTCAAATGTTGGGATAGTATTTGCCATAATTAAACTTACAATCAATGGATTAGGAGCTGTTGCAGTAATAAACATAGCTGATGTAATAGGATTAATATTGAAATTAGTCAATGCAAGATAACGTCCAATTTTTTTCGAAGTACTTGATTTTGGTTTAGAACCAAAGCTATCTGCAATAGAACACATAATCGGATGTATTATTCCTCCACCACGTGCTGTATTACTTGGTGTTACTGGAGCTAATATTGTTTCTGCGATTACTAAAGAATAAGCAATACCTAAGGTTTTTTTACCAAATAAAGAAATGAAATAATAACCAATGCGTGCACCTAATCCTGTCTTATTTAGACTAACAGAAATCATAATAGAAATACCAATTAACCAAATTAATTGATTAGAAAACCCACTTAAGGCATCATTAATTGCTTGCGTTGCATTATTTGGATTAGTTACACCAGTTATAGCAATCAAAGTAATAGCTATAATTGCAATAGCTCCTATCGGTAATATTTTAAGTATAATAGACAATATAGTACCGATAAAAAGAGCAAATAGTTGCCATGCATGAACATCTACTCCTTGAGGAGCAGGAATAACAAACCAAATTAAAAAAATAATTCCAATAACAATAAAAGTTGATAAAAGTTTTAGCGGAATAAATTTATGCATATTTTATTATCCAATTAATGAAAACAGTATATGATATCAAAATATTTGACTTTATAAGTTAATTACGTGTACTGTAAAATTATCCATTTAATATGAATTTATAATTTATATTATTTTTATATATTATTTTGTTTTTTAAAAAGAAATTTATTTTTTATATTTAATAAATTTTATGTTTAATAAAAAACAAATATCGAACATTAACTATATAAACTATATAAACATATAATATAATAATATAAAAAAACAAAAAAACAAAAACACCAAAAAAAAATAATAAACAATTAATACTTATCAATTTTTATCATAAATTTCATATTTTTATAAAAACAAAAAATCAGTATTATAAGTATATAATATAATATCAGTATTTTAATATACAAAAAATAAAATAACATGTTTTATCGAAAAAATAATTTATAGAATATCTGAATCATACAAAAAAATTAATTAATATTTTATGAAAATAAAACATTTTTATATGTATTTTTATATTTTATATGTATTTTTATATTTATTCAGCATGTTTATATCCATTCAGTATGCATAGTAGTTTCTTTTTCTATATGAAAATAAGTATGAGCACCAAAATAATCACGTTGTGCTTGAATTAAATTAGCTGGTAAAACAGGAGCGCGATAACTATCGTAATATGAAATAGCTGCTGTTAAAGTAGGTAATGGTATACCATTTTTTATAGCAACACATACAATATCACGCAATGATTCCTGATATTTATCAATATTTTTTTTAAAATAAGGGGATAGCATCAAATTCACTAAAGATGGATTCTGAGAATAAGCATTAGTGATTTTCTGTAAAAATTGTGCTCTAATAATACAACCAGACCGAAAAATTTTTGCAATATCAGCATAATTCAATTGCCATTTATATTTATCTGATGCCACCTTTAATTGATAAAATCCTTGTGAATAAGCAATAATTTTTCCTACGTAAAGTGCTTGACGAATTTTTTCAATAAATGTTTTTTTATTACCTGTAAATTTAACATTAATTGGTCCAGTTAATATTTTTGATGCTGCTAATCTCTGTTCTTTTAAACAAGAAATATAACGAGAAAATAGAGATTCCGTAACAAGAACAGCAGGAATCTCCAAATCTAAAGCATTTTTACTAGACCATTTTCCTGTTCCTTTACTAACTGCAACATCTAAAATAAGATCTATCAAATAAATACTATTTTTTTCTTTTTTACGAAAAATATCAGCTGTTATTTGAATCAAATAACTATTTAATTCACCTTTATTCCATTCACTAAAAATATTAGCTAATTCTTCATTATTTAAATTTAATATTTTTTTTAATATAGAATACACTTCAGCAATAATTTGCATATCACAATACTCTATAGCATTATGAACCATTTTTACATAATGACCGGCACCATCAGAACCGATATAACTTAAACATGCTTCACCATTAACTTTAGCTGCAATTTTTTTAAAAATAGGTTCTATTAAATTAAAAGCTTCTTTTTGTCCTCCAGCCATAATAGATGGACCTTTTAATGCACCCTCATGTCCTCCAGAAATTCCCATACCAATAAAATGAATTCCGTATTTAGAAAGTTCTTGATTACGACGAATAGTATCTTGAAAATAAGAGTTTCCTCCATCTATTAAAATATCATTCTTATCTAAATAAGGTATTAATGACATAATCATTTCATTTGTAATATTTCCAGCTTTTAACATCAATAAAATATAACGCGGTTTTTTTAATGAAAAAACAAATTCATTAATCTGATAAAAAGGAATTAATTGTTTACCTATGTTTTCTTTAATGATTTTATCAGTTTTTTCTCTAGAACGATTAAATATCGAAACAGAATAACCATGATTTGCAAGATTAAGTGCTAAATTACAACCCATCACACCCATGCCAATTAAACCTATTTGTTGCTTTATCATAAAATAAACTCATCTTAATGACTAATGACACAAAACATATTAAAATATACAGAAATTCTAACAAATATTTATCTATTTTTTTAATTTTTATCTACAAAAGTTAAACGTATATCTATATATAATACATATAAAAAAGTATACATATTTTTTATAATAAAACAAAATATCTTTTATAATTTATGATTATGACTAATCTACTATAATTATTTACAAAATTATATGATTTTAAAAAATATTTAATGGTTATTATTATCATGAGTATTTGAAAACAATAATAAAAAGATTTTTTATCTTCAATTAATTCATTATTATTATTTTTTGATATTATTTTTTATTTTTAATAAAATAATTTTATTATATATATATTTAAGTATATCATATTTTATTTATATAAAATTCATATTTTATTTATATAAAATAATATTGAAAAATAATTGTAATTTTATAATAAATTCATGATATTTATTAATATAAATTAATATTTATTAAGCATATCAATCAATATATATAAATTAACTATAAAATAACTATAAAAGATGTAAATAAAAAATAATTTTTATATTTTTATTCTGTTATAAATAAAAATCTTATAGTTATGTCATCAAAAAATATAGAATTATAGATTGAATTTAAAAATAAAACAAATATAAATATAATATAAAATATTGATATCTATAATCTTTTGTACCCTTTTAAAAAACAACATAATAAAATAAATATTAAAATAAAAAATTTTTAGTTAAAAGAAATTGCAATATTTAATCCATAACATAAATAAAAAAATCGATACACTTAAAATCATAAATTTATAAAATCACATCATCAGATTAATATAATTTATCAATGTAAATATATTTCTACTTAAAACATTAAAAACCTAATTTCATATATAAATACTTATATACACTGTAATAATTGTTTTATATTAAAAAATAAATTTATAATCATCATTATGTTATTCACAAAATATTAACAAAAATCAACTTTTAATAATTTTAGCGATATACAATTTTATATTATTTAAATAACCTAAACATTTTATAATAAATGAATAGAAACAAAAAATATTCTTAACTTCATCGACAAAATTAATGTATTTTATAATTTATGTTAAACATAAAAATTACAAAAAAATATTTTTAATATATTTTAAATTTTACAATATAAACAATAAAAATAAATATTGTTTTAAATTATGAATATTATCACACAATTTTTCCATCTTCATTAATTTTACTTCCTACTGCACCTGTTTGATTATTATATTTTGCATTGGGTCGAAGATAATATGGTCTTTCAGCAAAACCTGATAAATATTCAAAACTTAATGCACCAATAATCATACCTGGTTTAAGTGCTAATGGCAATTTACCAGAATTATAAAATTCTAATACAAGATTACCAGACCAGCCTGGATCAATACGATGAGCAGTAACATGAACCATCAATCCTAATCGAGCAAGCGAAGATCGACCATCTAACCACCCCACAATATTGTCAGGTAAACAGATTTTTTCTAAAGTAATTGCTAATGCTAATTCAGCAGGGTGCAAAAAAAATGCATGATCATACTTTAATATAATTTCATTACTCATAATTTGATCTAACGCGGCATTTACTTCATTTTTTTTACCACTAAGATCAATATAAGGTATTTTATATCCTTTAAATACTCGAAATTTATTTCCTAAACAAATATCAACAGTTGCTCCATTAATACGTTCAATTGATGGCCTTGGTTCAATGATTATTTTTTTTTTATTAAGCCAATTAACTATGTCACGATCACAAAGGCGCATTTTTTATCCTTTTAAGTAAAAAATTTAATTAAGTAAGAGCTTTAAAAGTAAAATATTAAATTTTAAAAATAAATAATTATTGACAAAATTCTCCTATTTTTGCTTTTAAAATATCAATAGCTACTCGATTTTTTCCTCCTCTAGGAATAATAATGTCTGCATATTGTTTTGATGGCTCAATAAATTGAAGAAACATTGGACGTACTGTCTGCGTATATTGTTTTAAAATAGAATCTAACGTTCTTCCTCGTTCATTAACATCTCTTTTAATCCTTCTTACCAAACAAATATCTAAAGGTGTATCCACATAAATTGCAAAATCTAATTCATCACGTAAACGTTTGTCAGTTAACAACAAAATACCTTCAAGAATAATTACTTTTTTAAAATAAAAAAAATTTCGTATTTTTACGCGTATGATTAGTATAGTCATATTGTGGTAAATGAATTCCTTTACCTATTTTTAATAATTGCAAATGATGAAATAGAAGATCATGATCCATAGAATTAGGATGATCATAATTTACCTTACTTTTTTCTTCCATAGTCATTTCATCTTGACTTTTATAATAACAATCCTCATCAATTATGCCAATATTATTATCACCAACTTTATGACGTAATTCATTATAAATAGTTTTTGCAATAAGACTTTTTCCAGATGCTGAAGCACCAGATATTCCTACAATAGTGCACCGATGTACTACTTTCGACATTTTTAAAAACCTTTTTTTAAAAAAGTAAAATATAACTTACAAGATTAAATCTATATAAAATCTCTTCGCTATCTTTAGCTTTATTTTTATTAAGACATTTAGTTAATAAAACAAATCAACATTGATTATCCACTATATTATAATGTATATTATATTATAATACATATTATAAAATATAATATCATAATATTATGAATAATATCATAATATTATGAACCGATATTTGTTAAATATATAAATCAAAAATTAATAAAAATTTTATATATATTTATAAATATTAATAATTTTTATATAACAAGCAACAAATGATTCAATGATGATAACTTATATAATTTTTTTTAAACATTATTAAAAATAATATTTTATTAAATACGAAATATAAATAATTTTTCCATTAAAAAACCGTATAAATAAAAAATAAAATTAAAATATATATAAAATAAATCTTTAAAACATCTACATCGATTTCGTTTGTAATTATGTAAGCAATGTTTTTCATGTAAGCAATGTTTTTCTATACTTATTTTTCTATACTTATTAATTTTATATTATAACTTGCAAAAAAAACGACAATTTTATTGATAATAAGCGAATTATTATATATAGTATTATATACTTTTCTTAAAGTATTTTTATACTAAATTTAGTTTTTAATTAAAATATTTTTATGTAATTAATAAATATCAATTTATTTACAATACACACATCACTTTTTTTTAAAGTTCTAAAGTATCATTTAATAGCATCATTAGTATGCTAACATATTTTAATAGCATCAGTATATTACTAAATAAATATATTTATACGGTTAAAAAAATATCTTTAAAATAATATACATTACACAAATTTATCAATTAACAATAAAAAACAAATGATCTATAATCTTCATATTTGCTATATCTATTAGAATAAAAAATATAAATTCACAAACATTAAATTCTACTATGTCTAAAATCTCGCAAAAAATGTTAGTTACCTGTGCTTTACCTTATGCTAATGGTGCAATTCATCTCGGTCATCTTTTAGAACATATTCAAGCAGATATTTGGGTACGTTACCATCGTATGCGTGGAAAAGAAGTCTATTTTATCTGCGCTGATGACGCACATGGTACCCCAATCATGCTTAAAGCTCAACAATTAAACATTGAACCAGAAATAATGATTAACGCAATCAAAAAAGAACATGAACAAGATCTTGCAGCTTTTTTTATAAGTTATGATAATTACCATTCAACTCATAGTATAGAAAACAAGATATTCTCTGAAAAAATTTTTTTAGAATTAAAAAAAAATGGCTACATAAAAAGCAAAATAATTGCACAACCTTATGATCCTATAAAAGGTCTTTTCCTTCCAGATAGATTTATTAAAGGAACTTGTCCAATATGTTCTGCACCTCATCAATATGGTGATCATTGTGAATTATGTGGTGCTACTTATAGTTCAACAAAGCTCATTGATCCATATTCAGTCATTTCTGGTGCCACCCCTGAAATACGCAATACAAAACATTTTTTCTTTGATTTACCAGCATTTAGCCATATATTACAAAATTGGATAAAATCAGATGCTTTACATAAACACGTTCGAAACAAAACACAAGAATGGTTTACGAATGGATTGCAACAATGGGATATTACTCGCGATGCCCCTTACTTTGGTTTTCAAATACCAGACGAAAAAAACAAATATTTTTATGTCTGGTTAGATGCACCTGTTGGCTATATAAGTACATTTAAAAATCTATGTAAAAAACAAACAAACATTGATTTTGATACTTATTGGAAAAAAAATACAAGTACTGATCTTTATCATTTTATTGGTAAAGATATTATTTACTTCCATACTTTATTTTGGCCAGCAATATTAGAAGGTATAAATTATCGTAAACCTACAAATATACTAGTTCATGGTTATTTAACAATAAATGGAACTAAAATGTCAAAATCACGTGGTACTTTCATTACTGCACGTTCTTATTTAGAATACTTTGATCCTGATTGTTTACGATACTATTATGCAGCTAAATTATCATCAGGCATCAATGATATTGATCTGAATTTAATTGATTTAGTACATACCATCAACAGCTACATAGTTAATAAAGTCGTCAATATTGCAGCACGAAATGCTAGTTTTATTACTAAACGATTTCAAGGAAAATTATCATCTCGTCTTGCAGAACCAGCTATTTATGCAAAATTTATTTTAGCAGAAAAAAAAATTGGCCAAGCGTTCTCTGATCGTGAATATAACAAAGTAATTCATGAAATTATGCTTCTTGCTGATTTAGCTAATCGATATATTGATAATCAAGCACCTTGGATTCTTGCTAAAAAAGAAAACAAAGAAAAAGAATTACACGACATATGTTCTATGGGAATTAATTTATTTCGTGTTTTAATGACTTATCTGAAACCTGTATTACCTGGATTAAGCAGTCGTACAGAAAAATTTTTGAATATTTCACTTTACTGGAAAGATATAGAAAATCCTTTATTAAATCATGAAATCACTCCATTTAAAAAATTATTTCAACGTATTGACATACATCAAGCAACAGAAATGCTAGAAAAATCTTCAAAAAAAAATACAAATTAATATTTATATTCATATTCATAAAAAAACAAAATTTTAAATTAATATCAAATACTATTTTTTTATTTGATTGAATCTAAACAGATATCATAACTAAATAATAAAAATATAAAAATATTTTAGTATTAAAATAACACTTAAATAAACATATTCCTTAATATTATAAATATTAAAAAGTTCCAAATAAATCATAAAATATGAATTTACTTATCATATTTTCATTAAAAATATATTAAACTGAACCGTTCATCTTAAATGCTAAAAATTATTTTACACAATATTAAATGTATATACATATAATAAAAAACTAATACTTAACTTTAATATAAATTAATAAAATATAAAAATATTCAACTACATTCTAATATACATTCTAATAAATAATATTTATATTAAATATGTATCACAAAAATAATAAAAACAAATATTTAATCTTTTAATTTTACATTAATAACACTGACTTAATGTATACTTATTTACTCTCTCATTAGATATGATTTAGAAAAAATTATATTAATTTATTAAAAATAAATACCTAAAATATTTTTATAATTTTTGTATTTTTTGATAAAATAATAAAAGCATTTTTTATCAATACAAAAATAATTATCATTAGCAAATTAATGTTTTATAATTATTTAATAAAATATTAATTTATCAATAATTACATTCAATTATTTTTAAAAAAAATAAATAATCAATAAATCATTATGATTAATATTTTATTTTTGTAAAATTATCACGTGAAAATAAGTTAGAATTTACCAAATATATTATATAATATTTATTTTGTAATATAAAAATATTTTTAAATATTTATAAAATATATCCTCAAAAAAAATATGAACTTTAAAAAACTATTTGCAAAAAAATAAAATATACAATATTTAATATAAATTAGATAAAATATAACAAATTTTTTTTACAAACTTATGTACTTTGTATAAATATACAAAACATATTTTTTATCAAAATATTATTTTAATTAATTACGCAAACGAGAAACATTACGTAAAAATTCTTGACGAGTATCATGACTAGATTTAAACAAACCACCAAGAGATGTTGTCATGGTACTACTTGTCATATCATGTATTCCTCTAGCTTTAACACAATAATGAATAGCATCAATAGAAACAGCAACATTAATAGTATTTAACAATGTCTGTAATGCAATTAATATTTGTTGTGTTAAACGTTCTTGAACTTGTGGTCTATTAGAAAAAAATTGAACAATACGATTAATTTTTGATAATCCAATGAGTTTATCTTTTGGAAGATAAGCTACAGTTGCTGTTCCATCAATTGTAATAAAATGATGTTCACAAAAACTCGTAAGTGTAATATAACGTACAGTAACCATTTCATCAACATCCATTTTGTTTTCAATTAAAGTAATTTTAGGAAAATTGTTATAATCTAATCCTGAAAAAATTTCATCAATATACATTTTAGCAACACGTTCCGGTGTTTTTACCAAACTATCATTGTTTAAATCAAGATTTAGTAAACACATAATTTTGTACATACATTTTTTAATCTTCCGTTTACGTTGATTATCAAACAATGATTTAGCATAAAAAGGTGTTTCAATACCAGAATTTTCTAATGCTTTACGAACAAGATCTGCTTCTTCAGATAAAGATGACATATTTTTCCCCAATAAATAATTTTTAAATTAAAAATATAAAACGATACTTTCACAACTGAATTTTTATAAATTTGTTACAAAAATATATTTTATGATCAATATTTTTAAATGCTTGAATACTTATACCTCAAAAAACATTCACAGTATATTTTTTAAAATGATAGCAATCAATACCATTACATACAGAATTAAATAAATTTTCAAAAATCAAAAAAATAAAAAATTGTTTTAAATATTATGATACATATATTTAAATATATTTAATAATAAATAATGCACAATGTTAATTCAAGAAATGAAAATAAATTATATTTTAATATAAAAAATTTAGCAAAATTTAATAATCAAAAATATTAATAAATAATAAAAAATATTTTTATATATTAAATATTTTTAAAAACCTTAATATTAAAAAATATTGTATCAAAAAAAACTAATTAAAAATAAAATTACATATTGATTAATTAATCAAAAAATTTTAATAAAAAATATTTTTATAAAATATTTTATATAATTCATTTTATATATTTATTCACTTATTAATATAATTTAATTTTACTTAAATTTTTTTTTAAAAAAATATTTTTAAAATTTTTTCCATAAATCATCATACATATTTTTTATATATAAACATATTAATTATTTTTATAAAATTATTAATAAATTAATACTTATTTAAAATTTAATAAAAATATTATTTAATATAATTTATAAAAAATAATGAAATAATATTTTATTACCAATAAAAATTAACGATCTTCATACATATCTCCTATTTATTTCTTTATCATAATAAACTTTAAAATTAATTTAGATATAAAATACACATAATAATAATTATTATTGATATAATTAAAAAAAATACAAACAAAAAAAAATCAATTCAAAGAATAGAAAGTAACACAATGATCATTAAAGATCATATTTTTAGTAATTAGAATATTGAAAAAATGATAACTAAATTTATAAAAATAAATAAATACACAAGTACATTATGATAATATTCATTTTAAAAAAATATTAAATTGATAATAAATATTTTTCTAAAAAATATATCTATACAAAAAACATTATTTTAATAATGTTATATAATTTTATAAAAATTTAAATATTTTTTTTAATAAAAATTAAAAAAAATATTTGTTTATATTTTTTTATGTAATAATTGTTCATACAATTAAGTAAAAATGTTATTACTAAATTCACATTTAATTTTATATAATTTTTATATTTATTAAGGATATATTTAATGTTGTTTTTCTTACATCACAAACCAAAAACACTTTTACCAATATTATTATTACTTTTAGCAATGATATCCATACAAAGTGGTGCTTCATTGGCCAAAAGTTTATTTCCCACTATTAGTGCACTTGGCGTAACAACACTTCGATTATTTTTGGCAACAATTATTTTATTTATTATCTTTAAACCATGGCGAAAAAAAATACGTGGGTATTTACTAAAAGATTTACTAATTTATGGAATATCTTTAGGTTTAATGAATTTTTTATTTTATTTATCGCTAGAGAGAATACCATTAGGTATTGTAGTTGCATTGGAATTTACTGGTCCACTAACTGTCGCAATGTTTTCTTCAAGACGTCCAATTGATTTTCTTTGGATATCAATGATTATTATTGGATTAGCATTTTTATTTCCTAGAGGAAATAACATTAATAATTTAGATATAATTGGAATAATTTATGCTTTATCTGCAGGTGTTTGCTGGGGTATGTATATTATTTTTGGACAACGTGCTGGTGCAGGATATGGAACAGAAACTGTAGCTTTGGGTTCATTTATTTCTACATTAATTTTTTTTCCTATTAGTTTATTTACAGTTGGTATCAAACAATTGCTTGATTTCTCAATTCTTCCTATTGCACTTGCTGTGGCTATTTTATCTACTGCATTTCCTTATACCATTGAAATGTTTGCATTAACCAGAATTCCAACAAAAACATTTGGTGCCTTAATGAGTTTAGAACCTGCAATGGGTGCTTTTATGGGTATGATATTTCTTAATGAAAAATTATTTTTTACTCAATGGTTAGCATTATTTTGTATAATTGGAGCATCAATTGGTTCAACATTAAGTATAAAAAAAAAGAAGCTATGAACCAAATTTCACAATAAAACATTCAAGAAATTATTTATTATAATAAATATTAGATTATAATTTTTGAATATTATTGTCTTATTTTTATTGTTGATGTTATTTTATTATATCTTCACGTATTTTTTTATTTATTTTAAAAAATAACACTAATAATTTTTCTTTTAAAAAACTATATTACGATACATTTCGAATAAAAAAATATTTTTTAATATTATTTCTAACTCTTTTTAAGAAGATCAAAAAAAAAGAGTAGATTTTTTATATCATAAAAATATAAATTATCATAAAACATTTTAATTGATCAAATTGTAATATAAAAATTTATTTGGACTCAATAGGTAAATTATTATCTTTCCCCCATTCTGCCCAAGATCCATCATAAAGTTTTACTTTATTGTTTCCTAAAATTATCAATGCAAGCAATACCACTGCAGCTGTCATGCCTGATCCACAACTAGTTACAGTGGGCATACTAATATTAACACCTTGTTTATAAAAAATAGCATTTAATTTTTTTGGTTTTTTATAGCAACCTTTATGAACCAACCAAAACCAAGGTACATTTTTACTACCAGGAATATGCCCCATTCTTAATCCTGGACGTGGTTCTGGCTTTTTTGCATTAAAACGTGCAGTTGTACGAGCATCAATAAATTGAATATCTGATTTCCATAAAAAAGATAAAACTTCTTTTTTTGATAATACATGATTACTAAGATATGTAATAACAAAACGTTGTTTTTTTCTTACAGCAGAAATACCAGATTCTAAAAAATAGCCAGCTTTTTCCCATCTACTTAATCCACCAGATAAAATTTTAACATGATTGCACCCGAATATTTTAAAAGTCCACCATGCTCTAGGCGCAGAGAATAAATCACCTTGATCATAAAGAATTACTTGATGAGTATTACTAATACCTAATTCTTCAACCATATTATTAAAAGTTATTTTATCTGGTAACATATGTGGTAAATGAGCATACCTATCACATATATCTAAATTAAAAAATTGTGCACTAGGGATATGTTTTTTATAAAACAAATATTGATAATCTATTTTTTCTAATGGCTTTCTCGAAGAGACATCAAGAATAACAACATTTTTATCTTTTATATGATCATAAAACCATTTTGGAGTAACAAAAAATCTTTCGTACATAAGTACTCCATGATGTAAACTAATAACTATTATAGTTATATCCTTTAAAAATTAAATATTTAATTGATTTCGTAAAAAATAAAATCAGAAAAATTTTTTTTATAAATCTATAAATTAAATTTTTATATTAAATATATCTTACTTTTTAATGCATGACATATAAAAATGTATAGATGAACAAAATTTAATTTTATTATAAAATCTAATGATTATTAATTTTTATTAGTTTTCTAAAAATTTTATAAAAATATTTAATAAATATATTAATAAATATTCTGTTAATATACATTTTTTAGTTTAATATATTATGTACTTTGCTAAGTATCAAAAGAAATTTTAAAACAAATATAAAAATCAAATTTTATTAAAAATAATAAACATATTTTAATTTTAATTACAAATAAAATATAAATATATTTTTAATATAATATAAAAAATAAGATTTATATTATTCAAATACATAAAGTTAAAGTATATTTTTTTAAAAAATAAAAGCAAAAAATACAATAAAAATTAATAATCAATAATATAATAAAAATACAAAAAATTCTTCTTTCATATCATTTTAATATCAAAAATAACCTTGATATATCAGTAATAAAAAGCAATTTTTTAAAAAAATATTTTTTATCTAACTTATCTCTAAAAAATAACATCAAAAAACATAAAAAATTATAAAATAACCTAGCGTTATCATTACTACTAGGTTATTTATTTAAAAAATAATATTAAAAAAAAAGAGAAACTAATATTTTATTTTTCAATTAACGTCGATCAGCCGCAATACGCAATAACATTAAAAACAAATTAATAAAATCTAAATAAAGTGTCAATGCGCCAACAATAGCATATTTACGCATATTATCTTGATCTGAAGCATCAATTTGACTACCCATATTTTTTAGTTTTTGAGTATCATAAGCAGTTAAAGCAGAAAACACTAATACAGCAAAATAACTGATCATTAACATTAAACCAGCACTTCTTAACCAAATATTTACCAATGAAGCAATAATTATACCTATTATCGCCATAAATAAAAATATGCTCATACCACTTAAGTTACGTTTTGTACTATATCCATATAAACTAAGGGAACCGAACATAGCTGCTGTTATAAAGAAAGTACTAACAACAGAAGCACCTGTATAAGAAATCAAAACTAAGGAAGTTGTTATTCCTGTTAGCATTGAATACAACATAAACATTGCCGTTGCTGCACCTGCACTTAATGTAGGCAATAAAAAAGATAACCCTATCACTAATCCAATTTCAGCAATAATCAGTCCTATCAGCACCCAACTATGCATTGCTAAATACGTAATAATATTGCTATTATTAACAGCATACCAAGAAACAAAAGTTGTTAATAACAAACCTACTGTCATCCAACCATATACTTGAGACATATAAGTTTGAATTCCCGCTCCAGCCCGCTGGATGATTGAATCATTTCTATGATCAAATAAATCCATAATGATTATCCTTATCACTGTAGTTAAAGATAAAGCTATTTAAAATAATAAATAACTCAGTAAACTTCAAAAAAGAATATCATGTTTTTTTTAAAAAGTCATTAATTAACATTAACTAATTATTAAAATTTTAAAAACACATCGTTAGAAAAAACAATAAGCATTACTAATATATATACTTTTGAATATAATGAACATTATTTTTATAATAAAATACTTGTTAAAAAATAACAAATAAGGTCTTTGAATATCTAGAAAAATAACTATATAATATTATTAATTATAATGTATACATTCTTAATTATTCAATTTTTTTTAAAAAATATCAAAATTTAGTGTTTCTATAAAAAAATAAAAATTTAACAATATAAATAATAATGACTTATTTTATCATAAAAAATCATCAAAAAATTTATCTATAATTATTATATACAAAAAAAATTACTCAAAAATAATTTTAAATACCATAATCTAAAAATTAACTCGATCTAATATTTTAGAAAACTTTATAAATTTTCCGATAAAATTAGATTCCCAATTAGGACAATATGGGATTACTCCCAAGCATGGAACAGATAATTGTTTTTGTAATGTTAATAAATAATCTGCTTCATATTTTTCTGAAAGAATGATTTTATTAGCAATCCACCCGATTAAAAATAAACCACTATTTTTAATAGCTTGCGCAGTTAATATCGCGTGATTAATACAACCTAATTTTATTCCTACAGTTAATATAACTGGTAATTGTTGCTCTATTACCCAATCAGCAAAAGTTTTTTCGAATGAAAATGGTGTATACCAACCACCAGCCCCCTCAATAATGATCCAATTAGCACAATCTTTTAATTTTTGTAATCCTGTAGTCATTATTTTACAATCTATAAATCCACCTGCTCTTTGAGCAGCTATATTAGGTGATGTAGCATCTAAAAAAACAATAGGATTGACATCATTATAACTAAGATTTACAGTGCTATTTTTCCTTAAAAGCTCAGCATCTAAATTTCTTAAACCGAAAACTGATTGTTTACTACCTGCAGCTATAGGTTTATAACCTGCTGTTTTATAACCCCTGTATGATGCAGCCTGCAATAATGCACAACTAACAACAGTTTTTCCAATATCCGTATCAGTTCCAGTTAAGAAAAAATATTTATTCACAATACAATATTCCAAAAACAAGTTGATAAGTTAATGGGAATTGATGACCATTATTTGGATAATGATTAAAAAGTTCAGCTAATCTTTTTTTTGTCATCAAACCATGATCTTGACGCCCTTTTGCTACATAAGTAGCACCAATACCTTTTAAAGATTTAAGCAAAGATCCAAATGATGGATAAGTTAATTGCCATGATTGTTGTTCTAAACTATGAGGCCAATACTTACAAACCATTTTAATTTGTTCAAAAGTCATAAAAGAATTAATATGAGAATCATTATCGATTTTTTGCCAAGATTGTTTTAATTCTTCTAAAGAACCATCAACTAAAGTAGAAAAAGCAACTATCCCGCCTTTTTTTGTAATACGATATAATTCACTCAATGGAGTATATAAATTAGTACACCACTGAATAGCAAGATGACTAAAACATAAATCAACACTTTCATTTTTTAATGGTAAATATTCCATATCTCCTTGTATATAAGTTATAGCAGTTTGTTTTTTTTTTGCAATAGATAACATAGATTCCGAAAGATCTAAGGCAATAACATATTTTCCTGCTAATTGCCACTGATCACTAAAATAACCAGTACCGCAACCAGCATCTAAAACAATATCACCTGGTCTTGTAGAAACACAATCAAAAAGATGTTGGCCACTTTGTTGTTGAAAAATTGCGATATCATCATAATTTTTAGCTGCACGACCAAAAGCGTGAGCAATAGCTTTTTTATTCATCTGGATTATTTTTGAAGAATTCATGTAAAGTTTCCACTAACTTTGCAATATCGGCTAATCTATGATTAGCCGTTATAGTGATCCTTAATCTTGCTGTACCATTAGGTACAGTTGGCGGACGAATAGCATGCACCCAAAATCCTTGATGACGTAAAAATGAAGATAACTCTAAACAACGTTGATTATCACCAATAATCAATGGTTGAATTGCTGTAGCAGAATTTAGTAATGCAAAATTGTGTTGAGTAGCTAAGTAACGAAAATAAAGAATATTACGCTGTAAATTTTTTCTTAATTGATCTGCTTGACGAACTTGAATAATTGCTTCGGATAATGCCACAGCTTGTGCTGGTGGCATAGAAGTAGTATAGATTAAATGCCGTCCATATTGCAAAAAATATTCTGCAATATTTTCATCACAAAGCAAAGCTGCTCCACTTAAACCAAATGCTTTACTGAAAGTTATTATTAATAGTTGAGGTTTTATTTTATGTAAATCACAACTACCTTTTCCTTCATAACCTATTACACCAATACCATGTGCATCATCTACTAATAACCATGCTTTTCTTTTTTCCGTTGCAATTTGTAATTGTAATAAAGGGCTAGTATCACCATCCATACTAAATACTCCTTCAGTTACAACTAATGTTTTTCCTTTGTGATTATTTTTTAAAAATTTTTCCAAATTATTAATTTGATTATGTGCAAATCGTTTTAATGTTGCTGGAGATAAAATTGCTGCATCTAATAAGGACGCATGAGTTAACCTATCAGCCAAAATATAATCATATTTATTCATTAAAGTGATAATAACAGCCTGGTTTAAGGTATAACCAGAAATAAACAATAAAGCTTTAGGATATCCTAACCAATCAGCTAGTTGTTCTTCTAATACTGCATGAGCATCAGTATAACCTATAATATGGCCAGAACTTCCACTACCTACTCCATATTTGTTTAATCCAATTTTCCAAGCATTAATAATCGCATTATTATGGCTTAATCCTAAGTAATCATTATTTGAAAAATTAATATATTTTTGCTGGTTGAATATTAAAGTACGTCCATTATTATTTTCAATAATATTGCGTTTTCGCCATAATGTTTCTTTTTTTCGTATATTAAGATGAGTATTTAAAAAGGTTGCCCAATTCATCATATTGCCGCATTGTAAAACTGTTCTGTATCAACAACTTTCATCAAAGTATCTTCTGATTTTTTCATTTCTTCTGGATAATTTAAGTTAATATTTCTTTTTTCAGTATTAATATTTAACTTTTGGAATAATTGCTGATCTTTGTCTTCCGTGGGATTGCCAGCTGTTAATAATTTACAACCATAAAAAATAGAATTGGCTCCCGCCATAAAACACAATGCTTGTGTTTGTTCATTCATTTTTTCGCGACCAGCAGAAAGTCTCACATAAGAAGTAGGCATCATAATACGAGCAATAGCAATTGTACGAATTAAATCAAATGGATCAATATCTTGATTATTTTCAAATGGGGTACCTTTTACTTTTATTAACATATTAATTGGTACACTTTCTGGCACTTTTGGTAAATTAGCTAATTGCACTAATAATGCTGCTCGATCAATTACATTTTCACCTAAACCTAAAATACCACCAGAACACACTTTCATGCCTGCTTCACGTACTTTATCCAATGTATCAAGACGTTCTTGATAAGTACGTGTAGTAATGACATGCCCATAAAATTCAGGTGAAGTATCTAAATTATGATTATAATAATCTAATCCAGCATCTGCTAAACGACGTGCTTGATCATTATTTAATGTACCTAATGTCATACAAGTTTCCATACCTAATGCTTTTACTTCTTTTACCATAGTTTCTAAATATGGCATGTCTCGTTCGTTAGGATTTTTCCATGCAGCTCCCATACAAAAACGAGTGGAACCAGCTTTTTTTGCTTGTTTTGCTGATTCAATAACTTTTTCTACTTCTAAAAGTTTCTCAGCTTTTAATCCAGTTTTGTAACGTGCACTCTGTGGGCAATATTTACAATCCTCAGGACAAGCACCAGTCTTAATTGAAAGCAAAGTGCTAACTTGTATTCTTTGAGGATCAAAAGATAAACGATGCACCTGTTGTGCTTGAAAAAGTAATTCAAAAAAAGGTAAATCAAACAATGCTTGTGCTTGACGAAGCGTC
This sequence comes from Arsenophonus symbiont of Ornithomya chloropus, assembly GCF_964026495.1. Taxonomy (NCBI): domain Bacteria; kingdom Pseudomonadati; phylum Pseudomonadota; class Gammaproteobacteria; order Enterobacterales; family Morganellaceae; genus Arsenophonus; species Arsenophonus symbiont of Ornithomya chloropus. Next base: position 848,755 of record NZ_OZ032148.1, read on the forward strand.
CATGATTTTTCCATCTTCACCATCCTTATTTTTAATGAAATAAAAAGTATTGCCAGTTTAAATAATAGCGTTATCATGTCAACAAAAATAAACAAAATTATTTAAAATAATATAATTAGTTGAGTCAATAACATGAAATTAGATGATCTTAATTTTGATATTAAACACATTTGGCATCCATATACTTCTATGATTAATCCAATGCCCTCTTATCCAATTATTACTGCATCAGGTGTTGAACTTGAATTGGCAGATGGAAGAAAACTAATTGATGGCATGTCTTCTTGGTGGGCAGCTATTTATGGTTATAATCATCCAATACTAAATCAAGCAGCTATAAAACAATTAAATAAAATGTCACATGTTATGTTTGGTGGTATCACACATCCACCAGCTATTGCATTATGCCGACAATTAATGGATATTACCGATGAAAAATTAGAGTGTATTTTTCTTGCTGATTCAGGTTCTGTAGCAATAGAAGTTGCATTAAAAATGGCATTACAATATTGGTATGCAAAGGGAGAAAAACGTCATAAATTTATTGCCTTAGAAAACGGATATCACGGTGATACTTTTGGTGCTATGTCAGTTTGCGATCCAAAAAATTCTATGCATAATCTTTATAAAGGTTATCTGCTTCCCCACTTTTTTGTACCAGCTCCAAAATATAGTTTTTATGATAAATGGAATGAAGAAGATATAGAAAATTTAGAAAAAAAACTTAAAAAATATGCTGATAAAATTGCAGCTATTATCCTTGAACCTATTGTACAAGGAGCAGGTGGAATGCGTATTTATCACCCTGATTATCTAAAAGCAGTAAGAAAATTATGTAATCGCTATCACATCTTATTAATTACGGATGAAATAGCAACAGGATTTGGTCGAACTGGAAAATTATTTGCTTATGAACACAGTTCTATTGTACCTGATATTTTATGTTTAGGAAAAGCACTGACTGCTGGTTATCTTACACTCTCAGCTACATTAACCACTCGTCATATCGCAGAAACAATTAGTAATCATGAACCAGGTTGTTTTATGCATGGACCAACTTTTATGGGTAATCCATTAGCTTGTGCAATTGCTGATGCTAATTTAACATTATTAAAAAATAGTCCATGGAAAATATGGGTAAAAAATATTGAAAATCAGTTATTTTCTGAACTCTATGATCTTCAAGATCATCCTAGAATTTTTAACATAAGAGTTCTAGGTGCAATTGGAGTGATTGAAATGAAAGAATATCTAAATGTAAGTAAATTACAACGTCAATTTGTTAATGAAGGAGTATGGATTCGACCATTCGGTAAATTGATTTATTTGATGCCACCTTATATTATTAAACCTGAACAATTAACTAAATTAACGGATGCAATCAAAAAAATAATCTCAATGAATACATTGTTTCAATAATTTTATTTTTATTTACAATGTATGAATTGCAATCCACATTGGACCTTTTCCTACTAAATACCGTTCTATAAACTCTAAAAAACCAGTAACGGGATTTATTTTATAGACAGAAATATGATTAGATTTTTGACCAACCACCAGCAAAAAATTACCGGCATTATCAATATTAAAACCACGTGGCTGTATTTCTGTTGCATATGATTCTATTGGCAATAATTGTAAACCATCACTTATTACTTGAAAATGTCGAATAATACTTGTAGAACGCTCACTGGCATAAAGGTGATAACCATCTGGGGTAATGTGTATATCTGCTGCCCAAGGTTTATTCTTTAAACCAACGGGTATGATATTATATTTTTCTACTTGCCGATAAGTTTTTAAAAAATTATAAACACCAATAGTTGCATCTAACTCATTCACACAATAAAAAATATCTTTATAAGGATGAAACACTAAATGTCTAGGTCCTGCACCTTTTTTAGTAGAAATAGAATTAAAGCTATGTTCTTTAAGAGGATTTTTATTATAGCCAATTACAAAAATTCGAATGATATCTTCTCTTAAACAAGGAACTAATAAATATTGTTTGTCAAAACTTATACCTACAGCATGAGGATGTTGTAAATGATCAATAATTTGAATAACCGAATGAACAATCCCTTCTGCATCAATTGGTAATACCATTAATTGATTTCCATGATAAGAAGCGATAAATAACCATTTGTTATAATGATCTATAATCATATAAGTTGGTGAAGATGGAATTTTTGTAATGGCTTTTTTGGTAAGTTTACCTTCATCTGAAATAAGATAAGTTATAATAGAACATTCATCACGAACGCCAAGATAGAGATATTTACCATCATGACTAATTTGTATTGTTTGTCCTGGATGTGGTAATATTAATTCTTGTAATAAAGTTAATTTACCTGTATTATGTAATGACCAAACATAAAGTTGTTTGCTTTCTGGGCTTGCAACATATACTACTTGTTTCATAATTAAACCTTTTAAATACAAGAAATACTTTAATTATACAAAAATATTAACGAAAAAAATCTTGTTAATAACCAAAAAAAACCTTCAAAAAAAATAAATATTTTTCAATAATGCTGTTCACTACTGTTAAAAAAACATAAATTTAACAGATATCACAGTCATGATTTTTTATAATTCTTTTATTTTCAAAAAAAACCGTATATTCATAATATATACTATGATATATCTTATTTTTATGTAATATTTAAAATTCAATTCAAAAAATATAGCTAATTACAAACATTTGTTTGCAAAAAGGTTACAAAAAAATATTTATGCAAAAATATTTTTATCTAAATTACCATAAAAATTTCATGCACAACATATTATGTTAAAACAAACATTTTAAAAAAAATAAATACTATTATATTATATAAATTTTATTTATAAACTATTTAAATAAATATTTATGAAATACATTAAAAAATAAATAATTATGAAATATTTCCTAATGTTGATTATTAATAATAATTATATAAATTTATAATTAAAAATTACAAAAAAAATACTTAAAAGATATATAATAACTTTATATGATTTAGTATGTTAAATGAAACTACAGAATAAAAATATTCATTTTTTATTTAGTTTTACTAATGAATATAGTCAGTAATATATCTAAATCATATTGATTTATAATACGATAAATCGATAGATTTTTTTAATAGAATTTAATGCAAATTTTTAAAAAAATTAACAACGTATTTAATTAATTGTCATACAAAAAATGATAATTTTTTTTAGTTTTTGTAAATTAACGTTTTTTATACTTTTATATTGATGTTTAAATTTAATATTGGTTAAAATTTATTATTACTTAATAATACTTAATAATTATTACTTAATAATACTTAATAATAATATAGGGAATTATGGGCGATACCAGACTTGAACTGATGACCCCCTCCTTGTAAGGGAGATGCTCTACCAAACTGAGCTAATCGCCCATCGTCAAAATGAAACAATTCTAAATTTTATATATAATTCTTAATAAAGTCAATTTTTTTACAAAAAATTATTAATACAATCAAAAACAAAAAACTTTATAAAAAGTATTACATTAGATTCAAACTAAGCTTATACTATATAAGAAATTAAAAAATAATAGATTATAGAAATGTTTATATTAGATAAAAATAAAATAAAAATAAAAAAAACTTAATTGCTAATACTAGAAATATAAAAGTATTACATTACATATAGTTATACATAAAATTTTGTTGAAAAAATATCTATTTTTGTAATCATAAGATATTAAAAAATATTTTAGGTCATTTTTTATGAACACAACAAAAACCCGTTTTGCACCAAGTCCGACAGGTTTTCTACATGTTGGTAGCGCTCGTACTGCACTTTACTCATGGCTTTACAGTCGACATAACAAAGGAAAATTTATATTACGTATTGAAGATACAGATATTGCACGTTCAACAAAAAAAAGTATTAATGCTATTATTGATGGAATGAATTGGTTAAATTTAAATTGGGATGAAGGTCCTTATTACCAAACTAAACGCTTCAATCGCTATCATGCAGTAATTAATCACATGCTAGATAAAGGAATAGCATATCGTTGTTATTGTCTTAAAACTAGATTAAATAACTTACGAAAAAATCAAATTTCTAATGGTCAAAAACCACGTTATGATGGCTATTGTAGAAATAATAATAATGATCAAATCAATAAACCTCATGTAGTACGTTTTGCTAATCCAAAAAAAGGTTCAGTAATTTTCGAAGACAAAATTCGCGGATGGATTAAATTTAGCAATCTTGAATTAGATGATCTAATCATACGTCGAAGCGACGGTACTCCAACTTATAATTTTTGTGTAGTTATTGATGACTGGGATATGAAAATCACTCATGTAATACGTGGTGAAGATCATCTGAATAATACTCCAAGACAGATTAATATATTAAAATCACTGAATGCACCAATACCTAAATATGCACATGTTTCAATGATATTAGGTGATGATGGTAAAAAATTATCTAAACGTCATGGAGCTATTAGTATTATGGAATACCGCGAAGAAGGTTACTTACCAGAATCATTACTAAACTATTTAGTTCGTCTAGGATGGTCTCATGGTGACCAAGAAATTTTTAATTTAGATGAAATGATAAATCATTTTTCTTTACAAAAGATTAACAAATCAGCTAGTATATTTGATATTAAAAAATTATTATGGCTAAATCATTATTACATTAATACATTACCACCAGAATATGTTGCGAAACATTTAAAGTGGCACATGGAACAACAAGGTCTTAATATAAAATCTGGTCCTACTCTAGAAAATTTAATAAAACTTCTGGGTAAACATTCAAAAACTTTAAAAGAAATTGCTACATCATCTCACTATTTTTATCAAGATTTTGATTTATGTAAAATTGAAGAAGAATCAAAAAAATATTTATGCAAGACTGCTATCTTACCTTTAAAAACAATAAGAGAAAAATTAGAAAAGATAAATACTTGGAAAAAAGAAAGTATTTATGAAGTGATAAAATTAACTGCATCAACACTAGAAATTAATATTCAAAAAATTTGTATGCCATTACGTATTGCTTTAACTGGAACCATTCATTCCCCAAGCATTGATGCAACTTTACATGCCATCGGAAAAAATCGTGTATTAAAACGGATTAATAATGCTTTACTCTACATTAATAATATAAAAAAATAACATTTTAATTCAAAACAAAACATTATTTTTAATTTAAATTATATGTATTTTACAAATAAATTAGATTTTGTAAGATTACATACACTCAAAATTATTTTTTTAAACTTAATCAAAAAAATTAAAATTAAGATATATTAAACATTAAATATTATAAACTTTAATTCTTTTCTTTAATTCTTTTGTTTGGGGCTATAGCTCAAAAGGAAGAGCGCTTGCATGGCATGCAAGAGGCAGGCGGTTCGATCCCGCTTAGCTCCACCAAATTTAGAACATATAATTCTTTAACTATAGTATGCTTTATGCTAATTAATTTAAGCTAGAAAATTATTTTTTGTAATAAATTTCAACGCTTTGTTAACAATACTAATATCTGCATTTTTTTTATATGCATTTTCACTTAAATATCGTCGCCATTGACGAGATCCTGAAACTCCTGAAAACATTCCTAACATAGGTCGAGTAATATGACCCAAAAAAGTACCATTTTTTAATTCTTGATGGATATAAGGATACATTGCTTGTATTGCTGCAATTTTATCAAATAATAAATTATGACTTTCTCCAAATATTTTATAATCAACCTCCATTAATAAACTAGGATCTCTATATACCTCTCTCCCGATCATAACACCGTCAAGATATTCTAAATGTTTTTTAGCTTCATTAATAGTTTTGATTCCACCATTAAGTACAATGATTAAATGAGGAAAATATTTTTTTAATTGATAAACACGTTGATAATTTAAAGGAGGTACCTCTCTATTTTTCTTAGGTGTCAATCCAGATAACCATGCTTTACGAGCATGAATAATAAACAAACGACATTGACTATTAGTAACAATTGTATCAACAAAATTAATTAAAAAATCATAACTATCATCATTATCAACTCCAATACGAGTTTTAATTGTGACAGGAATGGTTACTACATCTTGCATTGCTTTTACACAATCTGCTACTAAAGAAGCTTCTCTCATTAAAGAAGCGCCAAAAAAACCACTTTTCACTCTATTAGATGGACATCCAATATTTAAATTAATTTCATCATAATTATATTTTTGAGCTATTTTTGCACAATAAGCTAATTCTTTTGGTTTATTTCCACCTAACTGCAAAGCTAACGGATGTTCCTCTTTATTATAAGTTAATATATTTTTTATATTTCCATAAATAATAGCATTAGTTGTCACCATTTCTGTATAAAGTAAAGCTTTTTTGGTTAATAATCTATAAAAATAACGACAATGACGATCTGTACAATCAAGCATTGGAGCTACACTAAAACGATTTACATTATAATATTTAATTTTCATGCATTAATTATATTAGTTATTTTTTATTTTTTATAAAGAAAATATTAACAAAATAATTTCATTGTTAATTAACTACTGTTCAATAAAATTGAATATTACTTAATTCACAATATTAATAACACTGATTTCTAGAAATTAATTAAAAAACAGAAAAGTATAAAAATATTTTATATATTAAAATTATTCATCCATAAATTAAAGAGTTAAGACATCTTGAAAAATTAGTATCATATTTATTATTTTTTTTTAAAAAACGATAATTATTCAACATTACAATCAAAATAAAAAATATATTATTTATTTTGATAAATCTATAAATATTTAAAATACTACATAATATTTAAAAAATATTTTTTAAATATTACTTTTTTAAAATTGAAAAAATACATATTATATATTAAATATAATATATTGTTTTTTTTAAATATAATATATTGCATAATACATGATTTATTGAATGATTTTTTAATTTAAATATTGTTATTTTTTATATAAATACTTTAATAATGCAATGCATTCAAAATGAATAAAATACATTATTTCGAATACAAGGATACATATATTATCGATACATCAATAATTATTCTCATACATATTTAAAAAATAAAAAATATATTTAATAACCTAAATATTATATCAAAAATTTTATATCTAATTTTTATTATTAAATATTTTAAAATAAATTACTTATTCAAAAATAAAAAATATGCAATAAAAAAACTAAACATAACAGCTAAATATCCATAGTTTTATCTTTCATAGTAATATATATTTTAGTTTTAGAATGATTTTAAAATATCAAATGAAATTACAAAAAAAAATCATTAAATGTTCATTATTTAATATATAAATAAAAAGAATAATTTAAAATTTATTATCATAATATTAATTATTAAGAAATTTTATAAAATTTAATAAAAAATAAAAATGATAATTTAATGTAATTTAAACAATGTATGATATTCTTATCATAAAAAATACAGAAAAATTAATCACAAAAGTATTTAATTAAAAAAAAACAAATTTTAGAACAAAATATTATTTACACATTATATAACATATAAAAATATCATGATTAATTAACAAAATCATATAATGCCAATAAACAAAAAATATTATGAATACTCATGATAGGAAAACATATGCGATATCAACAAAATATTCAACGTTTAAGAAGATTACGTCAAACAAAATCCATTCGAAATTTATTTCAAGAAACAAATTTAAGCATAAATGATTTAATATTACCTTTATTTATTGAAGAAAATATTCAAGATTATCAAGCTATTACAAGTATGCCCGGTATATTTCGTATCCCTGAAAATAAATTACCTTACGAAATTGAACGTATTGCTAAATCTGGTCTCAAATCAGTTATGTTATTTGGTGTTTCTCATAACCAAGATGCAATAGGTAGTGATACTTGGAAAGAAAATGGATTAATTGCTCGTATGTCAAAAATTTGTAAAAATACAGTACCAGAAATCATAGTAATTTCTGATACTTGCTTTTGCCAATATACTTCTCATGGACATTGTGGAATCTTAAAAAGAAATACCGTTGATAATGATAAAACATTGTTGAATCTACAAAAACAAGCGATTACTGCAGCAAATGCTGGTGCTGATTTTATTGCACCTTCTGCAGCTATGGATGGACAAGTTTTTACAATTCGGAATGCACTCAATAAAGCGGGTTTTATACATACTGGTATTATGTCTTACTCAACTAAATTCGCTTCTAATCTTTACAATTCTTTTCGTGAAGCTATAGGATCTTCTTTAATTGGTGATCGAAAAAGTTATCAAATCAATCCAATGAACCGTAATGAAGCTATTAGAGAATCATTAATAGACGAAAAAGAAGGTGCTGACATTTTAATGATAAAACCAGCAGGTACTTCTCTTGATATTATACGTGATATTCGTGAAAGAACTACTTTACCATTAGCTGCCTATCAAGTCAGCGGGGAATTTTCTCTAATAAAATTTGCGGCTAAAGCTGGTGTAATTAACGAAATTGATGTTGTTTTAGAAACATTGAGTGTAATAAAACGTGCAGGAGCTACATTAATATTAAGTTATTTTGCATTAGATTTAGCAGAAAAAAAACAAATTTAATTAATTTCATATTTTAAAAAATTAAAAAAAATAAAAAAATAATTTTAAAAATTAAAACACAAGAATCTGCAATTAGTAATATTGATGTTATTCAAATACATGACACTTAAAAAATTATTAAAGAAAACTAGAGAAATATATTTTTTAGAAAATTAATGAATAATATTTTCTTTTATATAAAAATTATTTTATGTAAAAATCATTATTAAAAACATATATACAAAAAATTTTATGTTATTTTTAAATAAAAAATTTTGAATAACTTTTATAATATAAAAAATTAAAAACCACATATGCATTACTTAGTTTTATTCTTTTATAAAATAACATGCACACAAAATTTTTTAGTTAATATAACAATTTTAATAAATTAATTATTGATATAAAATCTTGTAAATTACATTTAAAATCAATTTATTACCAATAATAAATAAAATAATTAGTATAATTTTTTATTACATAAAATATTTGTTAAATATAAAAATATAAATCAATTTTTAAAAAAAAGAAGTTTTTATTAAAATTTACTTATTTGTTACATTTTTATTAAAACTAAAATAATTAATTTTAATAATATTTCAAATACAAAAATAATTTTATGAAAACTAATTCATGATTTTTATATTACATTCTTTAATAAGAATATTATCATGATCTAAATATCAAAACTTCTTGAACAAAGCTATGTACAATTGCTTTCAATATTGTTAATAGAAAGTTATTTTATTATCTCGATATTTTTTATTCATTTTTAATTGATAAAATTACGTCACATTTATTACTTATTATTTCCAATATACTAAACAGTAATTTTTTTTACCACGTTTTATTAAAGAATAACGTTCAAACAAACGATCTTTTTCAGTAAAAACATAGGCAGGATCAGAACATTTTTTACCATTAATCATAACTGCATTAGATTTAATTATTTTTCTAGATTGTCCACGTGAAAATACAAACTGCGCTTCAATTAATGCTTCCTGCAAATTTGCCCCTACATGTAATTTTATTATCGGTACTCCATCTTGTGCCAATTGTATAAAATCTTTCACTGATAATTGATTAATATTATTAAAAAACAAATTTTTAGTAATACGCTTAGCTGCCTGCAAACTTTCATTTCCATGTACAAATTGAGTAATTTTTTCTGCTAATAAATATTGAGCTCTATTTTTTTTATGACTATTTTGGTCTTCTTTTTGCAAAACTTCTATTTCTTCAATCGGTATAAAAGTAAAAATTTTTAAAAAACGATAAACATCTACATCTTTAGTATTAATCCAAAACTGATAAAATTTATAGGGACTAGTTTTTTTTGGATCTAACCAAATAACACCATCTTCTGTTTTTCCAAATTTAGTACCATCAGATTTAATAATAAGAGGTACAGTTAAACCAAAAACTTTTTTTTGATATAACCGACGTGTTAAATCAATACCTGAAATAATATTACCCCATTGATCTGATCCACCTATCTGCAATTTAACATTATATTTATTAAAAAGATAAGCAAAATCATAAGATTGAAGTAAACTATAAAAAAATTCACTAAAACAAATTCCATTATTATCACGTTCAAGACGTTTTTTAACCGCTTCTTTATGAATCATTTGATTTACAGAAAAATATTTCCCAATATCACGCAAAAATGTCAATAAATTTATTTTACTAATCCAATCATAATTATTAATAATTTTGGCACTATTTTTAGAACAATCAAAATCTAAGAATGGCAAAATTTGTTGACTAATTTTATTTACCCATTCAGATACCATTTCAAAAGTTTGTAATTTGCGTGCATGAGATTTAAAACTGGGATCACCAATCAAAGCCGTACCGCCACCAATTAAAATAATTGGTTTGTGTCCCATCTTTTGAAAATGTTTTAAAGATAACAACGGAACTAAATGACCTAAATGTAAACTATCAGCAGTTGGATCAAAACCACAATAAAGATTAATTGATTCATTTGAAAGTTTCTTACTTAAGTATCTTTCATCTGTTAATTGATTAATTAAACTCCTATTTTTTAAATATTGCAATAATTTTTCATTAACCATTAATAGCTCTCCATAAATCATATCTTTTATTTTACATACATGGTATTTATCGCTTAACTTTTAAAAAAAACATATTTATTTAATGAAGGCATCAAGAAAAATATTTTTTATTAAGGTGCTAAACGATTAATTTCCCAATGATTAGATTTCCATATATATATAAATCTATCGTGCAATCTTTTATTACCACCTTGCCAAAATTCTACACTATTAAACTTAATACGATACCCCCCCCAAAAACTAGGCACAGGGATTTTGCTATTTTTAACTATTTTAGAAAATTGTAAAAATTTTTTTTCTAAAACATCACGACTAGATATTTTTTCTGATTGTGGAGAAATCCAAGCTGCTATTTGACTATCTTTAGGACGACTATAAAAATATTTGATAACTTCGACAGAAGATAATTTTTTAGCAGTACCAAGAAAACATACTTGACGTTCTAATGAACACCATGGAAATAATACACTAACGTGATTATTAACAATAATATGTTGTGATTTGCGACTAAATAAATTAGTATAAAAAATCAATCCATTTTTATCATAGTGTTTTAACAAAACAATTCTTTGATATGGCTGTCCATTATTATCTACTGTAGAAATAGACATCGCTGTTGGATCAATCAGTTTTTCTTTATAAGCATCTTGCATCCAAAGATCAAATAAAATTAAAGGATCGTGTGTTAAATCTTGACGTCTTAAAATGCCTCTAGAATATTCCCTTCTACAATTAGAAATATTAAATTGAGTATTTTCTAACATCTCTCTATCTCCAACGATTTTATTCAATGAAAATTGAAATCATATTACATTTAAATATTTATAAAAATTATATACAAACTAACATTATTAAAAAATTAATAAAAAACAAGCATAATCTATTTATAAAAGGAAATTTTCTTAAATAAAAAAAATAAATATAATTATATTATTCATATTATATTTTTTATAATCCATATATTATATTTAAAATCTTAAAATCTTACTCAATGTATTAATAGATAAATTCAATTTTTATAAAAAAAATATTTTTGTAAAAAATATGTATTTTATGTTTATATTTTATATACAAAATCTAATTTTATAGATCAAAAATAAACTCAATTTATAATTATTTAATTTTTAATATTTTTAAAATAAAAATCTTAATAAATTAAAAATTTTAAAAAAATATAACAAAAATGACGTAAACATAATCATATAATCTTGTAATTTTACAAAATAAGAAAAATATGATATTTATAAAAAACAAATAGTTTATATAAAAGTTTGTATTTAAAATTGCATTTATAAAAATCATAAATTCAATTTTAGTATTACATTTTTGTTTTTTATTCCATATAATATTTTTATCATTGCAAACTTTTTATTAAATCAAATCTCTATTATTATTTTTTAATTTTTATATACAGATCATTGTGAATCTTATTATAATCAATGTTTTTTTTATAAAACAGCAAAACTAACACGTGTAAAAAATACCAATACCATAATAGATATTACTTATAATGTATAACTTATAAAAATAGTAATTTTAAAAAAATATATTAACAATTTCAGAAACTAAAAAATCTGATAAGAAAATATAATAATATACATAAAATATTATCTTTCTTATATTTTTCAGAATTTTTATACTTTAAAAATAAAAAACACAGGCACGGGTGAGGTTCCAAAAACCATATACAAAAAATTGAATAAATACTTCAATTAATAAAAAGTTAATTTTTTAAAACTTAAAAATATTTAAAATATAAAAAATTTGGATCTTGCGAAGAAATATATATTAATTTATATATTATAATTATATAAAAAATTATAAATTTATTGAAACATCAAAACATAATATTGTTTCTTTAAAAGAACGTTCAAAAAAGTTATTTATATTAAATCTTCATACATTATTTTTTTATATAAACAACTTTTACTATATATTTAATGAATACAATATAAAAATTTTTATAAAAAAATAATATCTAATTCTTCTATATAAAAGAATTTTGTAAAAAACTTTATCAAAAAAAATATATCAATCATAAAATTTATATTTTTTTTAAGATAAAAAAAATTAAAATAATCAAAATTTATATAATAAACATTTTCATAAAAATTATATCCATCCATACATTTTTTTATGTTATGCTAATCTTTTATATTCTATACAAATTATAGAACAATATTCTTTTATTTTTAAGCATAAATTAATATAAAAATGTCTAATAAAAAAAATGATATTCATACGTTATCAGAACGTTTTCGAGGCTATTATCCTGTCGTTATAGACGTTGAAACAGGAGGATTTAATGCAAAAAATGACGCACTATTAGAAATAGCAGCCATAACATTAAAAATGGATCAAAAAGGTTGGTTAGACATTGATAAAACACTTCATTTCCATTTAATACCTTTTGAAGGTGCAAACATCGAAGCTACTTCACTAGCTTTTACTGGAATAGATCCTCACAATCCATTACGTAGAGCAGTCAATGAACATACAGCTCTAAATGAACTTTTTAAAATGGTTAAAACAGGCATAAAAAATAATGATTGTCATCGAGCTATTATTGTTGCACACAATGCTAATTTTGATCATAGTTTTATAATGGCTGCAACTCATCGAACAAATTTAAAACATACTCCTTTCCACCCTTTTGTTACTTTTGATACTGCTACACTCAGTGGTTTAGTTTTCGGTCAAACAATTTTAGCTAAAGCATGTGATACTGCAGGAATTCCTTTTGATGGAAAACAAGCACATGGCGCACTTTATGATACAGATAGAACAGCATTGTTATTTTGCACAATCGTTAATAAATGGAAAAAATTAGGAGGATGGCCATTAAATGCAGATTGCTAACAAAAAAAATATTAAACTACAAATTTTTTACAAAAAAAAATTATACAATTTTTTTATAAAATCGTAATTATTTCTAAAATATATTGATATATATTTTTATATATTATGCTTCTATTATATTATTGCCAATATATTATTAATTATTATTAATAATGCATAATTCAAAAAAGATATCAAAAAAATCTTTAAAAATCAAGAAAAAAATTTTTAAATAATTTTAAAATACATCAAACAACTATTTAGTATTTATAAAAATAAAACCAAAATATATTAAAAAATAAGTCTAAACATTATTTTTAATTTTTTTTAAAAAGATAAAAATAAGATGATATTATTTTTATAATTACAATTTATACATTATTTTTTTAATAAAATTGATACATAAAATAAATGATGTTAATCATACTTGCTTTTAAAAAATTACTTAAATAACTCATAAAGTTTACATATTAATAAAAAAAACAGTCAACAACAGATTTTTTTTTGATTATATAAAAATACATCACTTTTTGAAAGATTATTAGATTTAATATAATCATAAATATTTTTTGAAAAAATCATTAATGCATAAAATAAATATTGATCATATTTAATACTAAAAAATTATTTAAAATAATAATTTTAATTTGCAAAATTTATCATTTCATGATAAAATCTTTGATTTTTAAAAAATCATCATATGAAGATTTTAGCATATGAAGATTTTAGAATGAACATTCATAAAAATAAAAAAAATTAAAAATAATTTATAAAACATATCATAAGTTTTCTTTTTAGAGAATTAACAATTAATATCATATTCAAAAACTATAAAAATTCATCGAAAAACAACAAAAATCACTACGTCAATAAAATACAATATCTATTATATATAAAATTTTATTGCTTATATTTAAAAGTATAGTATATAATAATTTTATATCAAAATATATAATATAAACAATTAATTAACATTATAAAGAATCTATAGATTAATTATCATGAAAAAAACAAAAATTGTTTGTACTATTGGTCCAAAAACTGAATCTAAAAAAAAACTTTTAGAATTATTAAATGCTGGCATGAATGTTATTCGACTAAATTTTTCACATGGGAATCATCAAGAACATAGTCGGAGAATAAAAAATTTTCGTACTGTCTGTAAAGAAAATAATCAACATGCAACAATATTATTAGATACAAAAGGGCCAGAAATTCGTACCATGCATCTTAAAAATGGAAATAATGTATTCTTAAAATCAGGACAAAAGTTTATTTTTACTACTGATATGTCAGTTATAGGAGATAAAAATAGAGTAGCTGTTACTTATCAAAATCTGCCTTATCAAGTAAAAACAGGTGATAAAATTTTAGTTGATGACGGTTTAATTGCTATGAAAATTTCATCTATCAAAAAAAATAATATCATATGTCAAGTACTCAATAATGGAAATTTAGGTGAAAATAAAAGTATTAATTTACCTGGAATATCAATTAATTTACCAATACTAGGGGAACGTGATAAACAAGATATAATCTTTGGTTGTCAACAAGATGTTGATTTTATTGCTGCTTCATTTATTCGCAAACATACTGATGTAGAAACAATTCGTGCTTATCTGAAAAAACATGGAGGTCAAAATATACAAATAATTTCTAAAATTGAAAATCAAGAAGGATTAAATAATTTTGATAAAATTTTAGAAGCCTCTGATGGTATAATGGTTGCACGAGGTGATCTTGGTGTCGAAATACCAGTAGAAGAAGTAATTTTTGCACAAAAAATGATGATTAACAAATGCATTTCTTCAAGAAAAATTGTCATTACTGCTACACAAATGTTAGATTCTATGATTAAAAATCCATTACCTACACGTGCTGAAGCAGGTGACGTAGCTAATGCTATTTTAGATGGTACCGATGCAGTTATGCTTTCTGCGGAAAGTGCAAAAGGTAAATATCCTATTGAAGCAGTAAAAATTATGTCAACTATTTGTGAACGTACCGATAAAGTCATGCCAAGCCGTATAAATGATAAACAAAAAAATCAAATTATAGGAATTACTGAAGCTATTTGCCGTGGAGCAGTAGAAATAGCAGAAAAATTAAATGCTCAGTTAATTATAGTGGCAACCTATGGTGGAAAATCTGCAAAATCAATACGTAAATATTTTCCAAAAGCACCTATACTGGCTTTAACTACTCATGAAAAAACAGCACGTCAATTATCTTTAGTAAAAGGTGTAATTCCAGAAATAGTAAAAAAAATTAATTCTACAGATGATTTTTATCATATCGGAAAAAAAATTGCTTTAGCAAATAATTTCAGTAAAAAGGGTGATATAGTAGTTATGGTTTCCGGTGCATTGGTACCAAGTGGTACAACAAATACATCATCTGTCCATATTATATGAGCTCATTTAAAAATAAATTTCTTATTACCGAAAAAAATATATATATTTTCATTATAAATAATTTTATAAAAATTTTTTAAATTATTAAATTAATATTATATTATAAGAAAAAATAAGAATTTTAGATAATTTTAAAAAAGATCTAATAATTGAAAGTTAAAAAGAGAAAAATATTCTCTGTTTTGATAGAAATGTGTCATACTTACTTTACTACTCAGAGATTAACTAAATTTAAAGGATAATATAATGAATCGTACTAAAATTACACTAACTTCTATCTTTTTGACTGCTTTTTTATTAGCAGGTTGTTCAAGTAGCAATCAAATGAATAAACTTTCCTCTGATGTACAAACATTAAATGGCAAAGTTGATCAATTATCTAATGATGTTGAATCATTACGCACTGATGTTCAAACTGCTAAAGATGAAGCTGATCGTGCTAATCAACGTTTAGACAATCAAGTACGTACATACAAAAAATAATTTAATTATTTATAACATTTGATGTATTTATTGATAAATAAGGTACCTAAAATATAGGTGCCTTATTATTTAAAGGTTTTTACTTTAGAAAAGTATTTATATCATTACAATTTATTTTATTGACTTTTACCGGCATTCCAGAACGTCGTGCAACAACTTCATCAACTAATTTTTTATCAATATCTTCTTGCTCTAAAAAAAATTTAAACTCATCACTGTATACTAATGGCATTGTTTGTGGATCATCGTACTCTGTTTTTGATAATGGTTGATGTACTTCTATATAATAACTACCATCAGATTCTTTATGATATTTAATAGGTTCATCAATTACTTGTACACGGGTTCCTAAAGGAATAGAATGAAATAATGTTTTTATATCTTCGGATCTCAAACGAATACATCCAGAACTAACACGTAATCCAATACCAAAATTGGCATTAGTACCATGAATAAGATATTGTCCTTTATCATAAGATAAGCGTAAAGCATAAAGTCCCATGGGGTTATCAACTCCAGGAGGTAAAACATCTGGCAAAATCACCCCATCCATAGCATAACGTTTACGAATATCAGATGTAGGAGTCCAAGTAGGATTCTTAATCAATTGATTTACAGTAGTTAACATTGTAGGTGTATCAGCTCCTAATTGACCAATACCAATTGGATAAACAATAACTTTATTTATATTTTTAGGAAAATAATATAATCTTAATTCTGGTAAATTAATAACAATTCCATCATGTTTCGTTGCTGGCAATAACATTTGTGATGGAATGATTAATGTATTTCCAGCTTTAGGCAAATAGGGATCTGTTCCTGGATTAGCTTCTAACATAGCAAGCATACCTATATGAAACTCTGTTGCAATCGCTTCTAATGTTCGACCATCACTGGGAATAGTATAATTAATATTCTCACCAATTAAGTGCGTAGTCGTAGATGGTAAAAGATATTCAGTAGCACTAATATTTACCATAATACTATGTAAAGCCCATAAAATGATAAAAAATAATTTCTTTTTCATATATGTTTTTTAAAAAAAATATATTAAATAATACTTCTCGTAACTTTTTGATAACATAAATTATTCAAAATATTTAAGATCTTAAGTTAGATAATTTTCTTAGTTCGTTGAAGGATAGTTTTAATAATAGCATATAGCCCTTGACTACGTGATGGTGTTAAATGTTGCTCTAATGATAATTTTTTAAAAAAATTTTTGGTATTTATATTTAAAATTTCTTGTCCAGTTTTATTTTGAAAAATAATTATTATAAGTGCAATTAAACCTTTAACAATAGCTGAATCACTATCACCTAAAAATTGAATTTTACCATCAATATCAACGTTCATAACAATCCATACCTGACTTTGACAACCTGTAATTTTATTTTTAGATTTTTTTTGTTCATCAGTTAAAGGTAATAATTTTTCTCCTAATTCAATCAAATAAAGATAACGTTCTTCCCAATTTTTACAACGCAAAAAATTACATAACAATTTATTTTTATCAGGTAAGCTAGACATTATTTTACTCTTATGTATGCTCTAATACATTCATTAGTTTAATAATTTTTCAATATGTTGCAAAATTTCTATCAAAAAATCGATTTCTTCTTTTTTTGTATAAATAGCTAAAGAAATCCGACACATTGCTGGTACTTTATAAAAATCCATCAATGGTAATGTACAATGATGACCTGTTCGTATTGCTATAGCGTAATTATCTAAGAGAGTTCCTACATCATAAGCATGATGATTACCTAAATTAAAAGCAACAACTCCTTGACGTTCATCAGAACCATAAATATGTAAAGAATTAACTTTTTTTAAAGAAAATATAGTATATCGCATTAATTCACTTTCATATTTATATATTTCTGCATAACCGATATTATTAACATAACGCAAAGCTTCACCTAAACCTATGATACTAACAATATTAGGAGTACCAGCTTCAAAACGCCATGGTGTTTTTTCATAAGTAATATTAAGTATGGGTGATTTTTTTAAATTCATATGTACAGTATTAACCATAGCACCACCACCTTCCCAAGGTGGTAAATTATCTAATAAAGACTTTTTACCATATAAAATACCAATACCAGTAGGTCCATATAATTTATGTGCTGAAAAAACATAAAAATCACAATCTAATTCTTGCACATCAACAATATTATGAATAATACCTTGTGCACCATCAATTAAAATTGATAATTTTGCTGTTTTTTTTTCTGCACATTTTCTTGCATAATTAATAATATCTTTCACTGGATTTAAAGTACCTAAAATATTAGACATATGTGTAAAAGATAAAAATTTTGTTTTACTATCAATTAATTTGTCTAATTTTTCAAAAATTAATTTACCATTTTTATTTATAGGTAATACGCGAATATTAAAACCAATTTTCATTGCAAGCAAATGCCATGGAACAATATTAGAATGATGTTCCATTTGACTAATAATAATATTATCTCCTGATTTAATAAAAGTATGTGCATAACTATTAGCAACTAAATTTATACCTTCAGTTGTTCCTTTCACAAAAATAATTTCTTCAACAGCAGAAGCATTAATAAAATTAGCTACTTCTTTACGAATATTTTCTACCATAATTGTTGCATCAGTACTCAAAGTATGAATACCTCGATGTATAGCAGAATAATGTTCAGAAAGAAAAATACGTTCTTTTTCTATTACTTGAATAGGTTTTTGTGCACTAGCAGCACTATCTAAATAAACCAATCGTTTACCATTTATAATTTTTGCTAACATAGGAAAATCTTTACGAATAGATTCTACTGAAAATGCCATATTAAATCTCTGATAACAAATTAATTAATAACATTCGTGATATGTGTTTTAGTTAAAAATTATTGACAATATCTATTGATATAAATAAAAGATGATTCAGATATTATTTATATTTTTAATATCAATATTCAAAAAATTTACGTATATATTATAAATTAATTTATATATTTAAAATATTTATTATATTTGAGTATACAGTATTACTTTTAAAGTATTAATCAATATAATTTTAAATAAAATGACTCGGTTTCTTTTCTTAAGAGAAAATATATTTTTTATAATTTAAATTATTATAATTAATATTTTTACTTATCAAAAATATTTTTTTATAAAAAAAGCTTTTACATACTTAATGAATATCAAATTTAATCAACAAAATACTCAAAAAAAATAAAACATATCATTCAGTAATTAATACAAGCAAAAATTTTTATATGATAAGTATTTCTACAAAGGATTTAGGAAATTATTTTAATTTTTAATATATTAAAAATTAATGTTATTTATAATTTACTTTAATATCTTTTAAAAAAACATCTATTGACAAAAATAAAAATAACAATTTTTTGTTGTTACAGATAACTATAAATAAAAATCAAAAAACAAAAAACACAACGGGATTATTAATGAAATAAAATAAAATTTATTAATTAGATTTTTTCAAATACATTATTTTTAAATTTTATCAATAAGCCATCCGTAACCTTGTGATTCTAATTTCTTTGCCAATTTAAAATCACCAGATTTAATTATATTACCTTCATATAATACGTGTACAAAATCAGGTTTTATATAATCCAAAATACGTTGATAATGAGTAATAATTATAAAAGACCGATCTAAAGTACGTAATATATTCACTCCATTTGCAACTATTTTTAATGCATCAATATCAAGACCTGAATCAGTTTCATCTAAAATACATAATACAGGTTCTAAAAGAAACATTTGTAAAATATCATTTCTTTTTTTTTCACCACCAGAAAAACCTACATTTACTGATCTATCTAATAAATCTTCAGTCATGTTAAGAATATGCATTTTATCTTCAATAAAATCCTGAAACTCACATCTATCCAACAATTCTTGTTTACGATATTTTCTCACTGCATTAACAGCTGTTTGTAAAAATAACTTATTAGTAACACCAGGAATTTCTACTGGATACTGAAATGCTACAAATATACCCTCTCCAGCACGTTCTTCAGGAGATAATTCAAGCAAATTTTTATTTTTAAAAAAAATTTCACCCTTATCTATTTTGTATTCATCACGTCCTGCTAAAGTTGAAGACAATGTACTTTTTCCTGATCCATTAGGTCCCATCAAAGCATGTATTTCACCTACTTTTACTTCTAGATTTATTTCTTTGAGAATGGTGGTACCTTGAACACTAACATTCAAATTTTTAATACTCAACATTGCCTAATCCTTTAAAGAAACCAGTATTTTTTTTATAAAAACTATTAACCAATACTTTTTTCTAAACTAATCGCTAATAATTTTTGTGCTTCAACAGCAAATTCTAGTGGTAATTTAGAAAAAACATCCTTACAAAAACCATTGACGATCATAGAAATTGCATTTTCTTCACTGATACCCCGTTGCAAAAAATAAAAAAGTTGCTCTTCGCCAATACGAGATGTAGTAGCTTCATGCTCTAACTTTGCATTATGATTTTTAACTTCTATATAAGGAAATGTATGTGCACCGCATTCTTTTCCAATTAACATAGAATCACATCTAGTATAATTTCTAGAATTTTCTGCACTAGGTAATATTTTTACTAAACCGCGATAACTATTTTGACTTCGACCAGATGAAATCCCTTTAGAAATAATAGTAGAACTAGTATTTTTACCAATATGAATCATCTTCGTTCCAGTATCTGCTTGTTGTATACCATTGGTTAATGCAACAGAAAAAAATTCACCAACTGAATTATCTCCTTGCAAAATTACACTAGGATATTTCCAAGTAATAGCTGATCCTGTTTCAGACTGTGTCCATGACATTTTAGAATTTCTACCTTTACATAAAGCACGTTTTGTAACAAAATTCAAAATTCCAGCAGTTTTATTCGTATCACCAGAAAACCAATTTTGTACAGTAGAATATTTGACCTGTGCATCTTGATGTACAATAACTTCAACAACTGCAGCATGTAATTGATAAGTATCTCGAACAGGAGCTGAACATCCTTCAATATAACTAACAAAACTACCCTTATCAGCAATTAAAATAGTACGTTCAAACTGACCTGTATTTTCTTCATTGATCCGAAAATAAGTTGATAATTCCATAGGGCATTGCACACCCTGGGGTACATAAACAAATGTTCCATCAGAAGCAACTGCAGCATTTAATGAAGCAAAAAAATTATCTTGATTTGATACGACACTACCAATATATTTTTTTACTAAATCAGGATACTTTTGTATTGCTTCACTTAATGAACAAAAAATTATCCCATATTTTTTTAATGTACTACGATAAGTTGTTGAAACAGAAACAGAATCAAAAATGGCATCTACTGCAATAAAATTACCTTCACGTACTGGAATACCTAACTTATTGAAAGCATCTTCCACTTCTTTAGTTAAATAATTATTTTGGCAATGATTACATTTTGGTGCAGAATAATAAGAATATTTTTGATAATTTAAATTTGGGTAATAACCTTTTAACCAATGAGGTTCTTCCATATTTAACCAATATTTATAAGCCTCTAAACGAAACTGCAACATCCAGTCCGGTTCATTACGTTTATGAGAAATAGCATGAATAACATTTTCATTAATACCGACATCTAATTTATCGGTTTTTATTTGAGTAGAAAATCCTTCTTTATAATGATTTTTTTTTAACCATATTTTATGATCAAGATCATCTTCTAGATTACGATGTGACATAATTTAATTCACTTTAATATATTACTTACTTTTTTATTCAAAACTTACTTTTTTATTCAAATAGCAAAACTTTCACCACACCCACAAGCATGTTGAGCCTTAGGATTATTAAATTTAAATGCGTGATTAAGTCCTTCAGAAACATAATCAATTTCAGTTCCATCAATAAAGGGTATTACTTTTAAAGAAACAAAAACTTTAGCACCATTATTTTCAAATAATAAATATTCTTTAGTTGTATGATTGATCAATGTAATTGCATAAATAAATCCTGCACATCCTGATTTTTTAATATTAATTAATAACCCCTGACTATTTGGATTTTTTTTCATTAATTTACGAATTTGAGAAGCAGCTTTGTTTGTTATACTTAACCCATGCCAAGTTCTTTTATTGCATGAAAAATCAGTATGATTAATCATTTTAAACCCTCTACTAATTAGTAATTTAACTATTTATCACTATAAAAAAGCAGATTACTTTTATTTTTTATAATTTTTTTACTAATAAATTTTTCTGTTTTATTTAAATATTATATAAGTATTTAATATAATCATTAAACAAAATATTTACTTCCTATTTTAATAATATCAATTTAATGTTCATAAAAATTTTAAATTTTATAAAAAATAAGAAAAACTTTTAACAATATCTGCAGATAAATATATTATAAAAATTTTATAAAAATAAAAAATTCTTACTTAAAACTAATATTTTTTATGTATATATATAATAACATACATATGTATTTTTTTGTAAGATTCCATGAAAACTTAGATATAAGATTTTTAAAAAATTATAAATATTTTTTTAATTGATGAAGTTTTAAATAAAAATAGTAAAAAATTAAGATTTTTTTAAAAATCAAAAAGCACAAAAAAATATCATTTTTTAATTTAATTTTTGCACAAAAATTAGAAATTAACTAACGAATATAAATAAAATAATTAATCTCAAAATAATCATTACTGTAAAAAAATAGTTTTAACCGTCTTAATTTTTATGTAATATATATTTTAAATATATAAAATTTTTAAAAGATAATTTATATTTTTTACAAAAAATTAACATTCTTGGTCATACATTATATATAAATAATTCCAATAACAAAAAAATATTATAACACAAAAAATATATAAAAATAGATTATTCAAATTAAAAATTTTTTATATATTAAATACTAATATTAATAACTGAAAACATTTAAATATATTTTTTGTTCTCAATAATACAAAAAATTACAAATTTATTTATTAGATATTTTATTTTTAATTTTTTTATTAAAAAATATTAAAAAAAATCACAGAAAAACCTTTTTAAATTAAATAAACATATAAAAATATAATTAAATTTTATGATATTTTTTAAAATTATGTTAAATTATCATTAAAAAGTATATATGTAAAATATTTTTAATCTAAAACAATATATTTAATTACTGATACAACAAAAAAAAATGGTTATATAATAAATATCATAAAATTATTGCTTCATTAGTATATGATATAAAAAATATAAAATAATCAGTATATTATAGATGTTGTACAACATTATTATGTTAGAATCATCACAAAAAAACATACTTATTTTTATTTAAAATAGAGAAAATATTCTTTAAAAATCAATTATTTACAAATAACATTTTTATTTAAATAATCTACTAAAATATTTATCTATAATATTTTATAAAAATATTTTCATCCTTTAAATCAATTACATTTTTTTATATAACAATTATACTATTTAACTAAAATTTACCATCAAAATCTTATCAATAATAAGTATTTTAATAAGAATATTTTTTTAAAAAAAATCATTAATAATCAAAAAAAAATTACAATATTCAAAATAATCTCCATATATAAGGCTTATATGAAAAAACTTCCATATTACAATGATTTACCAAAATTTATTTTTAATATAATAGCTATTTTATTGATGATAATTGCATGTTTTTTTATATTAAAACCTTTTATATTGGGTTTTTTATGGGCAGTTATGGTTGTAATTACAACCTGGCCACTATTTATGAAACTCAGTTCAAAAATAAAACATAAAAAATGGTTAGCAAGTATAATAATGATATCATTAATCATTTTATTATTTGTAATTCCATTAGGAATATTAATTGGCAGTATTTTGCAAAACAGTGGACCATTAATTGAATGGGCAAAATCTCCAAAAAATATTCAACTACCACATTTTTTTTGGTTAGAAACCATACCATTAATAGGTAATAAACTTTATTATGCTTGGCACACATTAGTAATCAACAGAGGAAACTTATTTATAGGGAAATTACAACCTTATATTGGAGAAACTATTATTTGGTTTTTGACACAATTAATTAATATTGGACGTTTTGTATTTCATCTGATCGTTATGTTACTATTTACTGGATTATTCTATCTAAAAGGTGACCATATTATATTAAATGTTCGTCATTTTGCTTTTAGACTTGCTGGGATACAAGGTGAACAAACCATTCAACTTGCTGGGAAATCTATTCGAGTTGTAGCTTTAGGTGTAATCATTATAGCATTAATAGAAGCAATTATTAGTAGCGTAGCTTTATGTTTAGCTGCAATACCTTATACGGCTATATTAACTATTCTTATTTTTATATGTTGTGTAGCACAAATTGGACCATTGGTTATTATGATACCATCAATAATATGGTTATTTTATTCAGGTAATACTCATTGGGGTATTATGATGATAATATGGAGCATCATACTTTCGATCATAGACGGCATCTTACGTCCTATATTAATAAAAATAGAAGGAGGTTCATCTATGATACTGATGTTGATTGGTGTAATTGGTGGTATTTTATCGTTTGGTTTAATTGGACTTTTTATTGGACCAGTTGTTTTAGTTATATCTAATAATTTATTAATTGCTTGGATGCATGAAGTTTCTAAACCATATCAATAAAAATCATTATTAAATAAAAAACAATTTTTTATTTTGTCAAATTAATATTTCTTAAATAATTTTTGTAAATATTATTTCTTAAAAAATAAAAAAATGTTGTATTCTTTAATATATTTTAATATTCATTATTTAATGCCAAATTATTTATTTTTGATTCTTTCATTTCAAAAAAAATAAGACGCCATATTTTTTATTATTTTTTGTTCTTTTATATTAATTTATATTAATTTATATTAATTAAAATATTTTTATTATATCCATAATTTATATCATATAAATAAGATCAAAAAATATTAATACATTTATTTAAGTATAAAATTTAATAAATTAAATTTTTAGAAATATTTTTAAAATAACCTAACTTTATCAAAAATAATTACAAGAAAAATAAAAATATAATATAAAAAATGAATTCACTAAAAACAAGATTGCTTATCCATCATGAGTAAATTTTGCACTAACTTAATACAACGTAAAAAACGAACATCATAATCAGGAGAATTCACAACAACAAATTCTACTTGATTTTTAAGTAATAAATTAATTAATAAATTTTGAAAATTTGTACGTTCTTTATCACTACCTAAACTACGTAATCCATCAGAAATCCATGGTGTATTATTCTCTAATAAAATTACCAAATCAAACCGATATTCATTAATTAATGCCTGCACAAATGGATGAGATTTACCTTCATATCGTTGACAAAAAGCTTGAGTTGTAATAAAATCAGTGTCAATAAAAACAACTTTATTAGCATATTTAACTGCAAAATCAATATATTTTATATGACCTAAAGCAATTTTGTCATAATCAGAATATTGTAATGCTCTTTCATCACCACCTAAATGGGAGAAAATATAATCACGACCGTACTCCCATGCACTAGTTGTATTAAAAATATTAGCTAATTTATTTACTAAAGTAGATTTACCACTTGATTCTCCACCTAAAATCACTACTTTACGAACAAAAAAAGGTTTTACTTCTGTTGGAATATATTCCCAATAACGAAATGGATCTTTTCTAATTTGATGTCCAGTAATATTCATAAATGTATGATCTGGATCAATTAGTATAACTTCCATACCAAAATATTTTTTATAATACTGAACATCTTTTATTTCCCCAGAATAAATCAATTGTGGTCGAATATTTTTTTTTATCAAAAATTTTTTCATTTCCATACTCCAATATTCCCATCCATTGGGGTATGGTTCTATTCCATTCTCATTAAAAGAATGAATATAAATATTTTTCTGATATTTAAAAGTTTGTAATAACCAACGAAGTCTATCACTTACTGTAGGTTGTTGTGACATAGAACTATCTACAAAAATAGCTTTATCATATTTCTCATCATGGCATAAAATAATATATAATTCATCAAGTTGACTACATGCACGTTGTATAAGATAAATGTGTCCAGTATGCAATGGATAAAATTTACCAAAAATAATACCAATTTTTGAAGATTGTAATGGATGTTTAATATTTAAAAAACGATGCAAAGAAGTAAGTTTTTCTATGCTAGGATTTTTAATTTTACTACTAATTAAATTATTTAAATAATCTAGAGAAATATCACAAATAGAAGAAATTATGTCTAAAGTATAACCAGTTTGCTTAATTGCTTCTTTTAAATAATCAAACTGTTTCATAATTATTTCCTAACAAATATTTTTTATAAATAAATATCTCTTTTAAAATCTCTTAACAGTACATAATAAAATATCAAATAGTAGGAATAAAATTATATAATAAAAATAGAAAATTAGATTTAAGATTAAATGTAATATACAATATTCATTGTATTAATATTTATATGTTATCTTAAAATAAAGAGTGATATTAAATTCAAAAAATAAATTTAAGCATCAATTCAAAAATTAAATTAATAATAATGATTCTAATGCAATTTCAATCATATCATTAAATGTATTTTCTCGTTCTTTTGCAGCTATTTTTTCACCAGTAAAAATATTATCAGATACAGTACATATAGTTAATGATTTTATGCCATATTCTGCTGCAGTACCATATAAACCAGCAGCCTCCATTTCTACTCCTAATATACCATATTTTTTTATTTTATGAAAAAAATCTATTTTAGTTTGATAAAAAAGATCGGTAGAAAAAATATTTCCTACACGAATATTTGTGTTTTTTTTCTTAGCAACAGAAACTACATTATTAATCATCTCATAATCTGCAATAGCAGCAAAATCATTATCATTAAATTTTAAACGATTTACTTTAGAATCAGTACATGCTCCCATACCAACAATAATATCTCTCAATTTTACATCACTAGCAATAGCACCACAAGATCCTGTTCGCAATATCACTTTAACACCAAAATCTACTACTAATTCTTGTACATATAATATACAAGAAGGTATTCCTATTCCATGCCCCATTACAGAAATTATACGACCTTTATAATCTCCAGTAAAAGCTAACATACTACGAATATTATTTACTTGATAAGCATTACTCAAAAATTTTTTTGCAATATATTGTACACGTAAAGGGTCACCTGCCATTAAAACGATATTTGAAAAATCACCAATTGAAGCATGTATATGTGGAGTACTCATAAATATCCTATGTATATTTTGATAAATTAAAAATTTGTACATAACTAAAAAAAATATTCAACAATATTTTTATTTGATTTTTACAATAATGTCTCCCCATTTTTTATTAGAAATAAACTATAATATTTAGCAATTGTTCATACAACATCAACATTTTTTCGATAACTTAATCTACCTTTTTTTTATTTTTCCACAAATAAGAACAAGAATATTTTATCTTGTATATAATCAGATCCTGTTCACATTAAATCACAACCATGATCAACTTTAATATTTTAAAAATCATCTTTTTTTAAAAATTTTAATATTTCTGATAACCAACAATCAAATAACTTTAATTCTCGTGCATAATCAACAGCATCACAACAATTTTCATAATAAGAATCAAAATCAAAAAATAATAAATATTATAGTATCATTTTAAACTATTTTAATCTTCTGAAAGTAGTATTTAATACAATTTTAATCCCTACTGCCTTTATTTTTTTTATGGATCCCTACATGTGTATAAATATTTGCATTTTTTTTTAATTCCAACAATTTTAGCTTTTTTTATATAATCTTTTAAAAAAGTATCCGTTATAGGAGATAAAACAGAATAATCAAAACCATTACCTTTATATTGAAAAAACCACTGTTCTTTTATAAAGGAACGAGCTATAAGATGAGTCATATTATAAACATCATCATCTAAAATTTTTCTTAGTATTTTTAAAATTTTATAAAGATTTTTCAGAACAAAAAATTTAATAATATGCTATTTAAAAACCAGAATTAGAAGAGATGAAAAAATAGGTTTACAAATTCTTATTTGAATTTTACCTAATTAATCTAAAATTATTATACCAAAAATATGACAATTACCAAGTTAACCAAACAAAAGATAAATAAGTTACTTAAATAACTTTATTCAATAACTCTTGTAGAAAACTTTAACTCTTTTAGAAAACTTTTTTATTTTTTATTAAAATATCTCCATTCCATAAAACAAAAACTCCTTTAAGTTTTCAATAATCAATCCGAAAGTGTATCTTTACCTCAAGATAAAAAACTAACATAAGCATATTAACTAATAATGTTAGTTGAATATTCTATTCTTACTAGAAATATATTTGATGATTTTTCTACAACTTTACCTAAACCTAAACGCGATAAATTTGGTAAATATAATTTACTTTTTGTGCCATGATCTTCCATTCCTTTCGTACATGCTTTAGCGATATTTACTAAAAAATTAACGCCGATATCGCCAAATTTATCCGCATTAGGAAATCCTCCTAATACAAAAAAAATTAAAAAAAAATAAACATACGCTTCGTAATTTCCTGCTGCATTAACGAATTTGAACACAATAGTTATTGTATTTAAAAAAATATAAAAATATAACTTTTATAAAAAAATAATATTTTTAAGAATCAGTTTATTAAAATTTTCAAAAAAAATATCATATATTATATCATGGGTAATAAAATATAAGCTGTAGTAATTTATCAAATAAAATCAAATATATATATTGACATGGAATTAAAATAAAATAAATTATTCTAATAAATAAAAAATTATGATATAAAAAAATCTATTTTCATAATCATAAAAATATAAAAAAAATCACTAATTAATTACGATATTAAGATAAAATCAATTTTTATATTTTTTATTAAAATTAAATTTTAAATATTATTTTAATTTTTGTTTTTTTAAAATATTTTTATATCATTTTCAAATATAGTATAGAAAAAACAAAATTATTTTATAATTTAGCACCTAATGATAAAAAAAAGCCAGCAATCGTAGCACTCATTAAATTTGATAAAGAGCTGGCCAATATTGTTTTTAAACTTAATTGCGCAACATCTTTACGACGACTTGGAGCAATACCTCCTAAACAACCTAATAATATTGCAACTGATGAAAAATTAGAAAAACCACATAATGCAAAAGATATGATTGCTTTTGTATTTTCAGAAAGCACTTGTTTACCTGTCAAAATAAGATCATTATCAGATTTTAAGTATTCACTAAAATTCATATAAGCAATAAATTCATTCATAACTAACTTTTGTCCAATAAATGAACCAACAATTTTTGCTTCATTCCATGGAATTCCAATAAGATAAGCAATTGGTGAAAAAATATATCCTAAAATTAATTCTAATGAAAAATTAGTTATATTCATCCAATTTCCAATTACACTTAAAATACCATTTAATAAAGCAATTAATGCAACAAATGCCAAAAGCATACCACCAACATTTAAAGCAAGTTGAATTCCAGTAGAAGCACCAGATGCAGCAGCATCAATAATATTAATAGGACTTTCTTCCTTATTATTATTTACATAAATCATATTAATTTCATTACAAATTTTTTCTGTTTCAGGTACAATCAATTTAGCAAATAATATCCCTCCTGGAG
Source organism: Arsenophonus symbiont of Ornithomya chloropus (assembly GCF_964026495.1). NCBI lineage: Bacteria > Pseudomonadati > Pseudomonadota > Gammaproteobacteria > Enterobacterales > Morganellaceae > Arsenophonus > Arsenophonus symbiont of Ornithomya chloropus. The sequence goes on from NZ_OZ032148.1 coordinate 878,820, forward strand.
CAGACATAAAGGAAGCTGCGATAAGATATTCCATTGGAATCCCCATTTGGGAATAACCTGCTAATACAGAACCAGCGACTGAAGATAGTCCGCCACACATAACAGCAAATAACTCAGAATTTGTCATAGTGCTAATATAAGGTTTAATTACTAAAGGAGCTTCAGTATGTCCAATAAAAATATTAGCCGTTGCAGATAAAGACTCAGTGCGTGAAATTCCTAACACCCATTGAAAAAAACCACCTACAATTTTGATAAAAAGTTGTATTATACCAAGATAATAACATACTGAAATTAATGAAGAAAAAAAAACAATAATAGGCAAAATACGCAAAGAAAAAATAAAACCACTACTGCCAAACAAATCTACCATTTTGTCAGATACCAAAGCGCCAAAAATAAAATCTATCCCAATTTGACCATAAGCAATGACACTGTACACTACATCAGATAATATTATTAAAATATTACGACCAGATGGAATATAAAGAACAAATGCTCCGATAATTATTTGAATTAAAAAAGCACCTAAAACAGTACGTAATTTTATAGATCGACGATGATTAGAAAAAATAATAGCAATGAAAATTAATACTATCATTCCTATCATACTCATGATACATTGCATAAATTATATCTCTATTTGATTAAATCAATCTATAACTAAAGTTTGCTAAAACTTAGTTAACACAATTTTTTTTGCTATAAAATTAAAATATTAAACAATATTGATAAAAAATTTAATTTTTAATCCTAAATTTAGAAAATTATCTTCAATTGCTTTTTAAAAAAATATTTATTATATATAATAATATAATGAAAATTCAAATTCTCATATCAGTATTTTATTAAATTTTTAAAACATATTCTATATTTTATGATAATATAATAAGTATCAAATCTATTAATTATTATTTAAATCTTTTTTTAAAATTGATAGATAAATTAAAAATTTTAAAAACAAATGATCACAACTATAATTAATTTTAAAGAAAAAGATTTTAGATATGTATTTTATAAAAATAAATATAATATTTATGTTTTTACGAAATATATTACACAAAAAATATATTTATATAAATTTAAAAACATTAATAGTTATTATTATATCTATACATAAATACAATAAAAAATAATACATTAGATATCAAATAAAATTAGATGCATAAAAAATACTAAAAAACATATTTTTTACTTTTTTTATGTTTTAAAAATCAATAAATATTAAAAAATAATACAAAATACCTAATATCATAATCTTTAAAATAACATTTATAAAACCATTAACATTCTTATATTAAATATATATCTAAAAAATAGATATAAAATTATTATACTAAATATTTACTTATTTTTTTATGAGCATATCAAAAAAACAAAAAAATACATTTAATACTTTGATATAATTTTTATTATAGAAAAATAATTTTTATATATAAAATAATGATAAAATCAAAAAAATTGCAATTATTATTTTATACATAAATATATGAGCATTCTAAAATGCATTTAATCATATTATTAAGATAATTTTTAATAAAAAATGAAACATTATAATTTACAAAAAAATAAAATATTTATATAAAATATAAAAAAAATATAAAAATTATATATCAATATTTTAAAAAAAATTATCTAATTTTATTTAATGCAATTTAAAATGCTATTTGTTAATAACATTATTTTATCATATAACATACTTAAATGTATTTATGAAAATATAATTTTCTATTTATAACAATAAAATAAATAATAAATTATCATACAAAAAAATGTGTAAAATATTTAATTATCCTTATATATTTCATAAAAACCCTTCTTATTTACCAAAAAAGGTGCATAATGCATTCATTTGATGTTACCAAACGTTCACTGTATTCACTAAGTTGGCCCATCTTTATTGATGTTCTATTACATTTTTCCACTTTACTTATCAACACTTACATGGTAAGTCATGTTTCTACATCATATTTGGCTGCAATGGGTGTAGGAAACCAAGTTTTTGATCTTTTTATAACTATATTTAATTTTATTAGCATAGGATGCAGCGTTGTTATTGCCCAATATTTAGGTGCAATTAAAACAGAAAAAGCAACCCAGGCCATTCATATTGCTATTGCTTTTAATTTTTTATTAGGATTTTTAGGTGCTGTAATTATTTTATTTCTGGGCCATAAAATACTTGGTATAATGAATACACCAATACATTTACTACATGATGGTTATGCTTACTTACATGTACTTGGTTTATGTTTAATCCCAGAAGCAATATCAATTATATTAGCTGCTTGCTTACGTGTTTATGGAAAATCAGAACCTGCCATGTGGGCAACATTTATTGCGAATGTCATAACCATTATTGGTAATGTAATTGTTTTATATGGTTTTTTTGATTTACCAAAATATGGATTAATTGGAGTTGCATATTCTACTACTATTGGTCGGATAATAGCTACCATATTACTCTTTTTTCTACTTTTTAGCAAATTAAAAATTAAATTTTCTCCTAATTTACTTTTTAATTGGTCAAAAAAAATAGTTAATAAAATATTACATATCGGGATTCCTTCTGCAGGTGAAAATTTAGTATGGATTTTACATTATATTATTGCTTCTGCTTTTATTGGTATAATGGGAGAAATATTCCTGGCAGCACAAACGATTTATTTTCAATTGTCATTATTCATCATGTTATTTGGAATTTCTATCAGCATTGGTAATGAAATCATAATTGGACATTTAATTGGATCTAAACGTTTTAAAGATGCATACAAAAGAGCATTTAAAAGTTTAAAATGGGGATTTTGTATTACAATTTGTATTGTTTTCATTTTTTGGTTATTTCGTATATCTATATTAAACATAGTTACTCAAGATTCCAAAATAATGACATTATTACTTCCGCTTTTTTTATTATCTGTTTTTTTAGAACCAGGAAGAACAGTGAACATTATCATGGTAAATGCTTTACGTGCTGTTGGAGATGCTAAATTTCCTTTTTGCGTTGCTTTAGTTTCCATGTTTGGAATAGCACTTCCAATTAGTTATTTATTAGGTATAAAAATGCAAATTGGATTATTAGGTATCTGGCTTGGTTTTTTATGTGATGAATGGCTAAGAGGTTTACTAAATACTTGGCGATGGAAATCTAAATATTGGCAAAAAAAAAATTAGCAACATAAAAGTATATAATGCTATACATATTTTATATATTATATTTTATAAAAATAAAAAAACAAATTTAAACACTATTTATACATTAAAAAATTAATAATTATCAGAAATTAATAAAATTTTTTAAGAAATACTAAAAAAGATTTCATTGATTATCAAAAAATATTTTTATGCCGAAGGCCGGGATCGAACCGGCAAACCATAAGGCGATTGATTTTGAATCAATTGCGTTTACCAATTTCGCCACTTCGGCTTTTTTTTAAAATTAAAGAAATATTATTATAATCATTAGTACATAAAAAACAAGTTATGTTTTAATAAAAATTTTAATTTTAATTCAATCAATATATATACAATATCTATTAAAATTATTTTTAAAAACGAAAATTTCATGTTATACATACATATCGTAATATTTTATATGACTAAAAAATTATTATACAAAAAATTAGATAATATAATTTTTAGAATTCATAAAAGTTTTTATAATTAATTAAAAACAAATATAAATATATTTGATCAATATCACAATATTTTTATTCAAGCAATTGTAAAGTATTTTTTTTAAAAATTTCAATAATACATTACATAAAAATGTACTAGAACAAATATCAACAAAATATTTTTTTTAGAAAAAATTAACACAAAAAATAATTCGTTATTTCTTTTTTTATATAACAAAAAAAAACAAACATTTTTCTAAAAAAAACAAAATAAAAAAACTAAAAAACACATATTTTAATACAAAATAGAATAATAAATAGATATTTTTAAATAAATTTAAAAATTTTTACATTCAAAGAAATGTTATTTTATACGAGAAACATATTCACCTAATCTAGTATCAACTTTAATAATATCACCAATTTTAATAAACAAAGGAACTTTCAATTTTACTCCAGTAATTAATATTGCATCTTTTCCTCCGCTAATACCACCACCTAATGTATCACCTTTTAATCCTGGATCAGTATATACTACTTCTAATGAAACAAAATTAGGTACAGTTATAACAATAGGTTTTTGATTCCAAAATGTCACAACACAATTTATCTGATTAGTTAACCATTTTTTATTATCAGCAATAACTAAATGATCTACTGAAAATTGTTCAAAATTATCATAATTCATAAAATACCAAAATTTTTTATTATTATATAAATACATTAAATTTAAGTCTATAATATCAGCACTCTTTAAAAAATCAGTTGACTTAAATGTTTTTTCTAATAGTTTATTAGAAATTAATTTACGCAGACGTACACGAGAAAAAACTTGACCTTTACCTGGTTTAATAAATTCACTCTCAACAATTATACAAGGCTCCTTTTCTAAAATAATTTTTAAACCAGGACGAAATTCGTTAATACTATAAACAGTCATAAAAATCCTTTAATTTTTTTAAAAAAAGTAACATTAATAAACAAGAAAAATACAAAAATTAAAAACAATGAACATTATCAATCAAAATATAAAAAAAAAAGAGATTTGGATAAAACAACTTAATGAATCTGTCACAAATCATCATGAACTACTAAAATTACTATCACTACAACATGATCCAGAATTATCTTCCGGAGCTCCAGCTCATACTTTATTTCCTTTACGTGTACCCCACCCTTTTATAAAAAAAATGAAAATTGGTGATCCTCAAGATCCTCTTTTACGACAAGTTATCACTTTAAAAGCAGAATTTAATATTACACCAATGTTTTCTGTTGATCCATTAAATGAACAAAACAATCCTATTCCGGGAATATTACATAAATATTATAATCGAATATTACTTTTAGTAAAAAACAGATGTGCTGTTAATTGTCGCTACTGTTTTCGACGTCATTTTCCTTACAAAAAAAATAAAGGTAACAAAGAAACTTGGAAAATAGCCTTAAAATATATTCAACAACATAAAGAAGTAAATGAAATTATTTTTTCAGGCGGAGATCCATTAATGGCAAAAGATCATGAGTTAGATTGGTTGATTACCCAATTAGAAAAAATCACTCATATCAAAAGATTAAGGATACATAGTCGATTACCGGTAGTTATTCCTAGACGTATTACAAATATATTATGTCAGCGTTTTTATATTTCACGATTACAAATTATCTTGGTTACTCATGTTAATCATCCAAATGAAATGGATGATATTTTTTATAATTCTATGAAAAAATTAAAAAAAGTAAATGTTACCTTACTCAATCAAAGTGTTTTGTTACGAGGTGTTAATGATAATGCTCACACTCTTGAAAAATTAAGCGATAAACTATTTCAAAATGGAATTTTACCTTATTATTTACATTTATTAGATCAAGTTCAAGGTTCTTCTCATTTTCTTGTAAATGAAGAAGAAGCTAAAAAAATAATGAAAACACTCATGAAAAGAATTTCTGGATATCTAGTACCTAGATTAACAAAAGAAATAGCTGGAAAATTAAATAAAATCTACATTAATTTATAATTATCAAAATCATTTTATTATATCTATAACTCGTATATTATAAAATTATTTATTATATAAAATTACTTACAGATAAAATCTTTTTGTTATTTTATTAAATTTATTACAAAATTAAATAATTTTAAATAAAAATATTTCATGTAAATAGATATACCAATACTAAAAAATATTTTAAATATATTCAATACAATGTATATAACATATATACATTTTTATATATCAAAAAATAATTGATATATAAAAAAATCATTTTATTTATGATATTTATATGATCAATAAAGAAATTATTATCATTAATAAAAAAATATTTATAATTTAAAATTTACGAATTCATAAGTACTTAATAATATCAATTACTTCTAATATTTATTTAAATTTGTAATATGTTTACTTAAGTTTTAAAAAAAATAAACTTTTATTTATTTTAAAATTTATGTTTACTGATTATATTTTATCTTTTATCAGAAATTTCAAAAAAAATTATCTATACTTTAATTAATGTAATTATATGATACATAAAAAAACCCTGAGGGTTTTATTATACCCTCGGGTTTTTTATAATAAAGTTATTTGAAAAATTATACTATCTAATAGTACAATAATCTCAAAAAAAACTATAAACTTCTTATATTTACATCATTCCGCCCATGCCGCCCATATTACTGGAAGCACTAATATCGGATTTTTCTTCTTTCGGCAAATCAGTTATCATAGCTTCAGTTGTAATCATCAAACCTGCAATTGAAGCTGCGAATTGCAAAGCAGAACGTGTAACTTTTGTTGGATCCAAAATACCCATTTTGATCATATCTCCATACTTTTCAGTAGAAGCATTATAACCATAATTATCTTTTCCTTGTTTAACATTGTTGACAACTACTGCTGCTTCTTCACCAGAATTTTCAACAATTTGACGCATAGGAGCTTCCATTGAACGTAATGCAATACGAATACCAACTGTTTGATCTTCATTATCACCAGTTAAATTTGTTAATGCAGTTGCAACACGTACCAAAGCAATTCCACCACCTGCAACAACACCTTCTTCTACAGCAGCACGAGTTGCATGTAATGCATCATCAACACGCGCACGTTTTTCTTTCATTGCAACTTCAGTAGCAGCACCAACTTTAATAACAGCTACACCATCAGATAATTTAGCAATACGTTCTTGTAATTTCTCACGATCATAATCTGATGTTGCTTCATCACGTTGTTGCATTATCTGTTTAATTCTATCTTTAATCGTGTTTTTTTCACCCATACCATCAATAATAGTAGTGGTATCTTTATTAATAACAATACGCTTAGCTTGTCCTAAATGTTCTATAGTAGCTTTTTCTAATTCCATTCCTATTTCTTCAGAAATAACAGTTCCATTAGTTAAAATTGCAATATCTTGTATCATCGCTTTACGACGATCACCAAAGCCTGGGGCTTTTACCGCAGCAACTTTTACGATGCCTCGTAAATTATTTACAACCAATGTAGCTAATGCTTCACCTTCAACATCTTCAGCAATAATCAAAAGTGGTTTCCCTGCTTTGGCCACACTTTCTAATACAGGTAACAGTTCACGAATATTAGAAACTTTTTTATCTATAAGTAAAACGTATGGATTTTCTAATTCAGCAACTCCACTGTCTGGTTTATTGATAAAGTAAGGCGATAAATAACCACGATCGAATTGCATTCCTTCAACAACATCAAGTTCATCTTCTAATCCTGAACCTTCTTCAACCGTAATTACTCCTTCTTTACCAACTTTTTCCATTGCTTCTGCAATTAATTTACCAACTGTTTCATCAGAATTAGCAGAAATCGTACCTACTTGTTCAATTGCTTTATTATCAGCACAAGGTGTAGATAATTTTTTTAATTCCTCAACTCCAGCAGCAACTGCTTTATCAATACCACGCTTTAAATCCATTGGATTCATACCAGCCGCTACTGCCTTTAAACCTTCGCTAACAATAGATTGCGCTAATACTGTTGCAGTGGTTGTTCCATCACCTGCTGCATCATTTGCTTTGGAAGCAACTTCTTTTACCATCTGGGCGCCCATATTTTCAAATTTATCTTCTAATTCAATTTCACGGGCAACAGACACACCATCTTTAGTAATTGAAGGTGCTCCAAAAGCTTTATCTAAAATTACATTTCTTCCTTTCGGACCTAAAGTAACTTTTACTGCATCTGCAAGAATATTTACTCCACGGAGCATTTTTATACGTGCATCAGTACCAAATTTTACGTCTTTAGCTGCCATTGTTTCTTTCCTTTAAATTCTTTCATTCAGAAGATCTAAACTAGAAATTATTTTTCGATAATTGCCAAAATATCGCTTTCTGACATAATCAACACTTCTTCCTCATCAATCTTCTCTGTTTTCACACCATAACCGTCGTTAAAAATAACTATATCATCGACTTTCACATCTAATGGTTTAGTCTGACCATTTTCTAAGATGCGACCTTTACCAATAGCCAGCACTTTACCTCGAGTTGATTTACTTGCTGCAGTACCAGTTAAAACAATACCTCCTGCAGATTTAGATTCAACTTCTTCGCGCTTGATGATAACTCGATCATGCAATGGACGAATCTTCATGAATAGATCTCCTATAAATACAATCCACGTAAAGTAAATGAAGGATAACGCTAGTATACTTTAATATTACTAGTACCCTATTGAATATATGGGGTCAATAAAAACCACTTCAAGGGGTACTATAAAAATTTTTTATATTTTTTATTATCAATAATAATTATAGGATATATCCAAAAAAAATATTTTTCAAAATTATATTATACAAAAAACAATCATAACATAAAATTAATATACTTTTTAAAATATCATAATATAAGTATCATTAAAAATTAAAAATAATGATTAAAAATCAATACAATTTAAAGCTCGATATGCCTTTTCTAAACGCTCTATCATAGCAATCTGCCCAGCTCGCATCCAAATACGCGGATCATAATATTTTTTGTTTGGTTTATCCTTACCTTCTGGATTACCTAATTGAGTTTGTAAATAACTCTTATTTTTTTTATAATAATTTAATATACCTTTCCAGGTTGCCCATTGTGTATCCGTATCAATATTCATTTTTACAACACCATAATTGATAGCTTCTTTAATATCTTCCAGAGAAGAACCAGATCCACCATGAAATACGAAATTCAAATTATTTTTTTTCGGTAAATGAAACTTTTTAGCAACATATTCTTGTGAATTTTTAAGAATCTTAGGCGTTAATTGAACATTACCTGGTTTATAAACACCGTGAACATTGCCAAAAGATGCTGCAATCATAAATCGATCACTAATTTTACTTAATTTTTCATAAGCATAAGCAACATCTTCAGGTTGTGTATAAAGCAATGCACTATCTATTCCAGAATGATCAATTCCATCTTCTTCACCTCCAGTACAACCTAACTCAATTTCTAATGTCATCTCTATTTTACTCATTCTTTTTAAATATTGAGCACAAATCTTAACATTATCTACTAAAGATTCTTCTGATAAATCAATCATATGTGATGAAAATAATGGTTTTCCTGTCATTTGATAAAATTGTTCACCTTCATCTAGTAAACCATCAATCCAAGGAAGCAAGTTACGTCTACAATGATCAGTATGTAAAATAACAGGTACTCTATAATATTTAGACATTTTATGTAAATAATGAGCACCAGAAATGGCACCTAAAATTGCTGCTTCTTGAGCTTGTACCTGTAAACCCTTACCTGCAATAAATGCAGCTCCACTATTAGAAAATTGCACAATAACTGGAAATCGAATTTTAGCAGCAGTTTCTAAAACAGCATTAATAGAATCTAAACCGAAACAATTAACTGCTGGTAATGCAAATTTATATTTTTTTTCAATAGAAAAAATTTTTTGCACATCATCCCCAGTAATAACGCCGGGATTAATAAAGTTAAAAATATTTAACATAAGATAAATTCCTATTTTACATAAGTCATTAATCTTACCTATTATCTCAAAAATGATTACTGTTTTGCCATTCTTCTAACGCAACAATTGCAGGTAATTTCTTATTTTGAATAAATTCTAAAAAAGCTCCACCACCAGTAGAAATATAAGATATTTTATCTATAATACCAAGCATATCAATAGCTGCTATTGTATCACCACCACCTACAATAGAAAAAGCTTTGCTTTTTGCAATAGTTTTTGCTATCACTTCAGTAGAATAACGAAAATTAGCAAATTCAAAAACTCCAAGAGTACCATTCCATAAAATTGTTTTTGCTTTTTTTAAAACATCCACTAAAGAATTAACGGTTTTATTACCTAAGTCTAAAATTTGTTCATTATCTTTAATATCATTAATAGACTTTATAATTCCTATAGCAGTCTCTGATTTTTTTGTTGTAACACATACATCAATTGGTAGAATAATATTAAACTTTGATAATATTTTTTTTGCTTTTGAAACAAAAGATTGTTCATATAAAGAACATCCGATTTTATAATTAGCAGCAGCAATAAAAGTATTAGCAATCCCACCTCCTACAATAATCTGATCAGCAATCTCTACTAACGAATTTAATATATTTAATTTACTTGAAACTTTTGAACCACCAATAATAATCACCATTGGACGTGCAGGATTGTTTAAAACTTTGCTTAATGACTCTAATTCAAAAGAGAATAATAATCCTGCACATGCTAAAGAAGCAAATTTCACTACACCATAGGTTGATGCATGAGTACGATGAGCTGTTCCAAATGCATCCATTACATAAATATCACAAAGTGCAGCATATTGCCTAGATAAAGTTTCATCATTTTTTATTTCACCTCTATTAAAACGTACATTTTCAAAAACTATTAATTCATTAGTTTTTACTTTGACTCCATTTAAGTAATTTTTCACTAAACGAACAGGATAATTAAGTTTATTTGCTAAATATTTTACAATAGGTATTAATGAAAATTTATGATCATATTCACCTTCAATCGGACGACCTAGATGAGACATAACCATTACTTTAGCACCTTTATCTAATGCAAATTTAATTGTAGGTAAAGAAGCACGAATGCGTGCATCAGAGATAATTTTTCCATCTATAATGGGGGCATTTAAATCAGCTCTAATCAATACTTTCTTATCATTTAAGTCTAAATCAATTATCTTAATCATAGACATACATAATAAATCCTCTTAATGATTTTTTTGTAATATATACAAAATATAATTTTTCTCCTAACGATATATAAAAAATAAACAACAATATTTTATTCTAAAATCCAGTAGCAGCCATTGCCAATGTAGTATCAAGCATACGATTAGCAAATCCCCATTCATTATCACACCATACTAAAATTTTGATTAAATGCTTTCCACTTACGCGTGTTTGAGTACCATCTACAATAGCACTATGTGGATCATGATTAAAATCTGTTGAAACTAATGGTAATTCAGTATAATCAACAATCCCACAAAATAATTCTTTTGCTGATTTTTCTAAAATTCGATTAACTTTATTAACTGTAACTGTAGATTGTACTGTTACACTTAAATCAATTGCTGTTACATTAATAGTAGGCACACGAACTGATATTGCTTCAAAATGATCTTTAAATTTAGGAAAAATTCGTGTAATACCAGAAACTAATTTCGTATCTACAGGAATTATAGATTGACTAGCAGCTCTTGTTCGACGTAAATCTTCATGATAAGCATCAATGACTGGTTGATCATTCATGGCAGCATGAATAACTGTTACTGTACCAGATTCAATCTTTAAAAAAGTATCTAATATTTTTATTACAGGAATAATGCAATTAGTCGTACAAGATGCATTTGAAACAATTTGATCAGTATTTTTTAAACTACTTTCATTAACACCATAGACAATAGTTGCATCAAGATCAGCACTACCTAAATGAGAAAACAAAACTTTTTTTGCACCACTAGATAAATGAGTATAACCATCTATATTTGAGCCATAAACACCAGTGCAATCTAATACAATATCAACATCTAATGCACCCCATGGTAATTTTTCTATCTTATATTCATGAAATAGATAAATGATATCATTACCAACTAATAATAAATCCTTATCAATACTGACATCCCAAGCAAACTTACCATGACTAGAATCATATTTTAATAAATGTGCCATACCTTCTGCAACAGCAATTTCATTAATTGCAATAACCACAATTTTAGTACGATGACCTGATTCATAAAGCGCTCTTAATACGCTACGTCCTATTCTTCCAAAACCGTTAATGGCTACCTTAATTATCATATTAATCCTTCAATTCAACAAAAAATATTAACGGTGAAAAATACTGATAATTATAGTTTTTATACTAAATATTTTTTATTACTCTACACAAAACTTATAAAACATCTTACTTACAAAACATCTTTATGTGTAGTATAGTAACTACATTTTATAAAAAATATATTTTTCTATGAAAATAGAATCAAACTTCTTTAAAAATAAAACTATAAAAAAAATCTTACTTTTACTTAATTTTATATTTTTTTAAAAAAAATATAAAATAATAAACCCTTTATGTTTATATATTTCTTAATAAATTAATTCAATAAAGATTTAGCTTGACTAAGTACATTTTTAATATTAAAACCAAATTTATCAAATAATATATCTGCTGGTGCTGATTCACCAAAAGTATTGATACCAATAATTTTACCATTTTTACCAATATATTTATACCAATAATCAGGAATACCAGCTTCAATTACAAGACGAGCAGTGACTGAAGATGGTAATACGGATTCAATATAATCTATATGCTGCTTTTCAAAAGTATCTGTTGATGGTATGGATACTACCCGTACTTTATATCCTTCATCGCTCAAATGTTGATATACTGTGACAGCTAATGCAACTTCAGAACCTGTTGCAATTAAAATAATTTCAGGAATACCTATTTCAGTATCTTTTAGAACATATCCGCCCTTAATAATATTACACAATTGTTTTTCATTGCGTACTTGTTGTTGTAGATTTTGACGAGAAAAAATCAAAGCACTTGGACCTTCAACACGCTCGATTGCATACTGCCAAGCAACCACTGCTTCAACTTGATCACAAGGACGCCAAGTGCTCATATTTGGTATCATACGTAAACCAGCTAATTGTTCAATTGGTTGATGAGTAGGACCATCTTCACCAATACCGATAGAATCATGAGTATAAACAAAAATAACGCGAATTTTCATTAATGCCGCCATACGTAATGTCTTCCTTGCATACTCAACAAACATTAAAAATGTACCACCATAAGGTATAAAACCACCATGTAATGCAATTCCATTCATAATAGCTGACATTCCAAATTCACGTACACCATAATGAATATAATTACCACCTAAATGGTGATGTATTGCTTGCGAACCAGACCACATAGTTAAATTACTTGGTGACAAATCAGCAGAACCACCTAACATTTCAGGCAGTTGTCTGCCAAATACTTCTAATATATTTTGTGAAGCTTGCCGACCAGATATATTACGTGGATTAGATTGTAATTGAATTATCAAATTATTAACAGTAGATGTCCATGTGTCAGGAAAATATCCTTTTATACGACGCAAAAAATCTTTGGCAAGTTCAGGAAATTCTTTTTCGTACTCTACAAACTTTTTATTCCAAATATCTTCTTTTTTTTGACCTATTTTTATAGCATTCCATTTTTTATAAATCTCTGATGGTATTACAAAAGGTGGATGTGGCCAATTTAATGCTTTTCTGGTTGCAAGAACTTCACTTTCACCTAACGGAGCACCATGAACTTCTTTTGAACCCGATTTATTTGGAGATCCATAACCAATAATTGTTTTACAAATTAATAAAGATGGCTTATCAGTAATATTACGTGCTTCCTCTATTGCTACTTTAATTTGTTTAGAGTCGTGTCCATCAATATTTTGAATAACATGCCAATTATAAGCAGAAAAACGTAAAGATGTGTTATCAGTAAACCAACCTTTTACTTGACCATCAATTGAAATATTATTATCATCATAAAAAACAATAAGTTTTCCTAATTTCAATGTTCCAGCTAATGAACAAACTTCATGTGAAATCCCTTCCATCATACAACCATCACCGACAAAAACATAAGTATAATGATTAATGATCATATGGCCAGGTCGATTAAACTGTGCAGCTAAAGTTCTTTCTGCAATTGCAAATCCTACAGCATTTGCAATTCCTTGTCCTAAAGGACCAGTGGTTGTTTCAACTCCCGGTGTATAGCCATATTCTGGATGTCCTGGAGTACTAGAATGCCATTGACGAAATTTCTTTAATTCTTCGATAGATAAATCATAACCAGTAAGATGTATCAAACTATACAATAACATCGACCCATGCCCATTAGATAATATAAACCGATCACGATCTATCCAGTTTGGATTAGATGGATTATGATTCATATAATCACGCCATAATACTTCAGCAATATCAGCCATTCCCATTGGAGTACCTGGATGTCCTGATTGTGCATTCTGTACCGCATCTATACTTAAAAAACGAATGGCATTAGCAAGGATTTTACGATTTATCATTTGTTTTCTCCACATGAAATCAATAATGCAATCAATAATATGATACTTTTTATAAAAAAAATTTTATTTTAAAAATACTTTTAAAAGCATATATTCATCAAATATAGAAAATATAGAAAAGTAAAAATAAATAATCTTAATTTTTTTTAAAAAAAATTAATTTATTGTTTATCTAAAAATAAAAACCTTTTACAAAACAACAATCAATTTGTTAAAACTTTGATAAGGTTTTGATAATATTGGCGGTGCGGACGGGACTTGAACCCGCGACCTCCGGCGTGACAGGCCGATATTCTAACCGACTGAACTACCGCACCAATCCTATTAATTGAATTAAAACGAGTAATGATATTACGAATCTAGTATCTATACGTCAATCTTTTTTAAAAAATATTTTCAAAAATTATTATCTTTTATGTTTTAGTTGAATAATCTTTTTGAAAATTTAAACGCCAAAGAGACTTTCTCTTAATTTTATTTTCAATAAAATTTAACTTTTCTTCATGAGCAATCCTTTCCGAATGATTCGCATAAATTACAGTTAATTTATTTTTTAAGGTTTTTAATCGTTGAATTTCATTTACAGAAATTTGCCTATTTACCTCTGAATTAATCGCAAAAGATAATGACATTTGACCTCCAGTCATTGCTATATAAACTTCTGCTAAAATAGAAGCATCAAGTAGTGCTCCATGTAATATACGTTTTGAATTATCAATATGATAACGATTACACAAAGCATCAAGATTATTTCTTTTACCAGGAAAAAGTTTTTTTGCCAAAAGTAAACTATCTGTTATATGACAAATAGTTTCTATTAAAGGAATATTTTTTTTTAATTTAGAAAATTCATAGTTTATGAATCCAACATCAAAAGGTGCGTTATGAATAATTAATTCACTGCCTTGAATGAAATTTAAAAAATCATCGGCAACTTCTGAAAAAGTTGGCTTATCTACTAAAAATTCATTAGTAATTCCATGAATAGCAAAAGCTTCAGGATCAATTAAACGATTGGGTTTTATATAAACATGAAAATAACGGTCTGTTAAATGTCGATCAATAATTTCCCAAGCACCAATCTCAATAATATTATGTCCTTCATAGGGTACTCCAAACTTATTTATTCCAGTTGTTTCTGTATCAATAACGATTTGTCGTCTAATCATTATGCTCATCTTACTTTTTTATGTCACACTAAGAAAAATATTAATTATAAATATATAATGAGTTTCTCAAAAATGAAAAAACAAGTAGAAATTTTTACTGATGGTTCTTGTTTAGGAAATCCAGGTCCAGGTGGTTACGGTATTTTATTAAGATATCATAAATATCAAAAAACTTTAAGTAAAGGATATTTTTATACAACAAACAATCGAATGGAATTAATGGCTGCAATTATTGCATTAGAAACACTTAAAAAACCATGCAAAATTATTTTTAAAACAGACAGTCAATATGTTCGCCATGGTATTACACAATGGATACACAATTGGAAAAATCAAAAATGGAAACGCACTGCTAAATTGCCTGTTTTAAATATAGATTTATGGAAAAGATTAGATGCAATTATTATAAAACATACAATAGAATGGCATTGGATTAAGGGACATTCTCAAAACAAAGAAAATGAGTTATGTGATACATTAGCA
The DNA here is from genome assembly GCF_964026495.1 of Arsenophonus symbiont of Ornithomya chloropus. Classification (NCBI taxonomy): domain Bacteria; kingdom Pseudomonadati; phylum Pseudomonadota; class Gammaproteobacteria; order Enterobacterales; family Morganellaceae; genus Arsenophonus; species Arsenophonus symbiont of Ornithomya chloropus. Next base: position 894,700 of record NZ_OZ032148.1, read on the forward strand.
AAACATGCAGCTTCTTCACCAACAGAAGAAGACAAAGGTTATTTCAAATAAAAAAAATATTATAAAATTTATAACAATTTTTAACAACACCTAATATATTACTTATTTTTATACGATTTTTTATAAATTTTATTGGTTTTGGTGTTAATGGTAATGTTCTTTTTCGAGCAATAACAAGAGCAATACAACCTGCAAATTTAAATTTTTTATTAATAAAGTGATAAGGACTTCTCCATGGTATGATTTGAAAGGTTTCTTGCAATAATATTTCATAATTCAACAAAGTTAACCAATCAAGCAAAATATACAATGAAAACATAGGACTATCACATCTATATAACTGGGATTTACGAAAAAATGGAATAGTATTTTTAATACCCAACAAACTCATAGGATTCAAATTAGATATAATCAACCAACCATCGTCAACTAAAATTCTATCTGTTTCACGCAATAAAGAATATGGTCTATTACTATACGCAAGTTCTTGTATCAATAAGCAAACATCTATTGATTTATTTTTGAAAGGCATTTCATTAGGATTACCCAATAATTGAAAATTTTTTCCAACCATATTCATGCTAAACTGATGATTAATAAGAGATGATCGAGTATCAATATCTAAACTAAATTGACCAATTTTTAATAAATGAAATCCAAATATTTTTGGCCACCATAATTGAAGTTGTTTATTTAATGCAGTACAATAATGTTCTCCCCATGGTATATTTTTCCATGCATTAAAACTTTGATATGTTTTATTAAAAAGCACTGACTTCATTATTATATCCTGTTAACAAATGAGATACTAAATATCATTATGGAACTTGTAAGAATTCCTTCCTTAATTGATAACTACATATGGTTATTAGTTCATAAAAAAAAATGTATTATTATTGATCCTGGTATTGCTAAACCAGTACAAAAATTTCTAGAACATAATGTTATAACACCAATCGCTATTTTACTGACTCATAATCATAATGACCATGTTGATGGAATTAAAAAATTAAAGAAATTTTATCCAAAATTAAATGTTTATGGGCCAATGGAAACTTATAGAAAGGGGGTAAGATACATCATAAAAAACGGAGATATTTTAAATTTTTTTGGATTTTCATTAAATGTGTTTGCTGTTCCAGGGCACACCCTAGGTCATTTAGCTTATTATCAAAAACCTTATTTATTTTGTGGTGATACTCTATTTTCTGGTGGTTGTGGACGTATCTTTGAGGGGGATAGTCAACAAATGTATCATTCCTTGAATATTTTAAAACAATTACCTGATGAAACTTTTATATGTTGTGGACATGAATATACTGCTAGTAATATGGCATTTGCCAGTTATTTATTACCTAATGACGAAGCAATTAAAAATTATAGCTTAATAGTCAATCAAAAACAAGCAAAAAGAAAACCGACAATTCCATCAACACTGAAACTTGAAAAAAAAATTAATATATTTTTAAGATCTTACGATTACAGTCTAAAAAAAGCATTAGGATTTTCTCCTCATATATACTACTCAAATTATGAAGTATTTAAAAAAATACGTAAACTGAAAGATTCTTTCTAAGATTTTTTTTAATATAATCGTAATCAAAATATGAAAAATTATAAATTTAAATAATTTATTAATTATATAAAAATTATAACATATTATAAATTTAAAATTGACAATTTACTTCTTGTAAACCATTAAAAAAAACTTTTTGACCTAATTCTTCTTCAATACGAATCAATTGATTATATTTAGCTAATCTATCAGATCTACTCATTGAACCTGTTTTTATCTGACCTGCAGCAGTTCCTACTGCTAAATCTGCAATTGTAGTATCTTCAGTTTCACCAGATCTATGTGATATTATTGTAGAATAACTCGCATTTTTTGCCATATTAATCGCTGATAAAGTTTCAGTTATAGTGCCGATCTGATTAAATTTAATTAAAATTGAATTAGCTATACCTTTTTTTATTCCATTTTCTAAAATCTTAGTATTGGTTACAAATAGATCATCACCTACCAATTGAATTTTATTACCTAAAACTTTAGTTTGATAAATAAATCCATCTAAATCTGATTCATGAAGCCCATCTTCAATAGAAACAATCGGATATATTTTAGTTAATTCTTCAAGATAATGAGTAAACTCTTGAGAAGAAAAAGTTGTTCGTTCACTTTTTAAGTTATAAGTTTTCGTTGCACTATCATAAAACTCAGAAGCAGCACAATCTATTGCCAAAGTGATATCTTTACCTAAAACATAACCAGCTACTTCAACAGCTTCCTTAATTAATTCTAAAGCTAAAAAATTCGATTTTAAATTTGGTGCATAACCACCTTCATCCCCTAATGCTACATTGATACCTTTTTTTTTCAAAACTCTTCCTAAATGATGAAAAATTTCAGATCCCATACGAACTGCTTCTTTAAAATTTTTAGCACTAATCGGTTGAATCATAAACTCTTGAATATCGATATTATTATCTGCATGTTTTCCACCATTTATAATATTTATCATAGGCAAAGGCATTGATAATTTACCAGAAATGCCACTTAATTCAGAAATATGTTGATATAAAGAAATACCTTTCGCTGCTGCTGCTGCTTTAGTATTAGCAATAGAAACTGCTAAAATTGCATTTGCACCAAATTTAGATTTATTTTCTGTACCATCTAATTCAATCATAATTTTATCAATATAAGATTGTAATATAGCATCTTTTCCAATTAATGCATTCATGATTGGCCCATTAACTGCAGCAACAGCTTTTAAAACACCTTGACCTAAAAAACGAGTATTATCAAAATCTCGTAATTCCAATGCTTCTCTTGATCCTGTTGATATACCAGATGGTGTGGCTGCTAAACCATAAAAACCACCTTTTAAATGTACTTCTGCTTCAACTGTAGGATTACCACGAGAGTCTATAATTTCTCTTCCAATAACTTTTACTATTTTTGACATTATATTTTCCTTAAAATATTTTTTAATTAACATAATGAATAAATATATTTTTTATATTTTTAATTTTTTTTTCTGATATTCTTTGGCCGCTTTAATAAAAGAAGAAAATAAAGGGTGACCATCTCTTGGAGTAGAAGTGAATTCAGGATGAAATTGACAACCAACAAACCAAGGATGCTTTGGATTTTCAATAATTTCTACTAATTTATTATCTACTGAACGTCCTGTAACACACAAACCTGCTTTTTCAATACGTTCCAAAAACATATTATTTACTTCATAACGATGACGATGTCGTTCTACAATAGTATCCTGATTATATAATTTTTTAACTTTACTACCTGCCATTAAATTACATTTTTGAGCACCTATACGCATAGTAGTAAAATTATTAATATTATCTATTTTAATTTTATTATAATTCTCAAACCGTTCAGTAATTAAAGCAATAACTGGATATTTACAATTAGGTGAAAATTCTGTAGAATTTGCTTCTTTCATGTAAGCAACATGACGTGCATATTCAATAAATGCTACTTGCATACCCAAGCAAATGCCAAAATAAGGAATTTGATTTTCACGAGCATAACGAGCAGTAGCAATTTTTCCTTCAACACCACGCCCACCAAAACCTCCTGGTACTAAAATAGCATCTAAACCTTTTAAAGAATCAGTGCCATATACTTCAATATCTTCAGAATCAATTAATTTAATGTTAACCCTTAAACGATTTTTAAAACCACCATGTTGTAAAGCTTCAATAACAGATTTATAAGCATCAGGTAATTTTATATATTTACCTACCATACCAATATTTACTGTACCTGAAGAATTACGTTGCGCATGAATAACTTGTTGCCATTCAGATAAATCAGCTGATTGAAATCCTAGTTTGAATTTATTACAGATGTAATCATCTAAATGCTGTGATTTTAATAAAATAGGAATTTCATAAATTGAATTAACATCCATTAATGATATGACTGCTTTTTTTGATACATTACAAAAAAGAGCAATCTTTTCTCTTTCATGAATCGAAATCATTTTATTTGAACGACAAATTAATACATCAGGCTGAATACCAATAGAAAGCAATTCTTTAACTGAATGTTGAGTAGGCTTAGTTTTAACTTCAGAAGTTGCAGACAAATACGGGACTAAAGTAAGATGAATAAAAAGAGTATTTTTTCTACCAAAATCAAAAGCCAATTGACGAATGGCTTCCAAAAAAGGTAAAGATTCAATATCACCTACTGTCCCACCTACTTCAACTAATACAATATTATAACCTTCTCCTCCATTAATAATTCGTTTTTTAATTTCATCAGTAATATGGGGTATAACTTGAATAGTTTCACCTAAATAATCACCACGACGTTCTTTACGTAATACTTCAGCATATACACACCCAGTTGTAAAATTATTACGACGAGTCATTTTTGTACGAATAAAACGTTCATAATGTCCTAAATCAAGATCAGTTTCTGCACCATCTTCTGTAACAAAAACTTCTCCATGTTGAATTGGACTCATTGTACCTGGATCAACATTAATATAAGGATCCAATTTAACAATTGTGATATTAAGTCCACGTGCTTCAAGTATAGCTGCTAAAGAAGCTGATGCAATACCTTTTCCCAGCGAGGAAACTACTCCTCCAGTTATAAAAATATAATTTGTTTTCATGTTAAACCTAAAAGGTTAAATATAAAAAATATATACATAAAATAACAAAAAATATATTATGTATAATATCTATTTCTAAAATGTTATCTATCTTTTATTAAAAAAAATTAAAATTAAAAATTAATTTTAATTAATTTATCATATAAACTAAATAACCGATAAATTTTTAAAAATAATTAATAATATTAAAATATGTATTATTTCATATAATAACCTGTTACCAATTAAAGTTTTTATTTATTAATATTTTTTTTAAAAAAATACATATTATTATATAAATGCAGTAATTCATGAATAATTAATTTTTTTTTAAACATAACATCAATAGTTTAATACCTTGCCTTATATAAGAATATATTTTAAAAACTTATCATCATAATATCAAAATTATTTTTTTAAATAAGAAATTATGTTTTATAAAAATAATATTAAAAATATCTATCTAAATTTAAATAAAAATTAGCACTGATTTTTGTTGTATATAAAATTCATTAATAAAAAATAATTACTTTTTTAGTATTAAATTTTAAATATTTTATTTTTTGTATTTTCAATAATATTTTTAAATAAATCATGAAAAATATAAAATATTACAATATTTTTACATAAAATTAATGATTAATTATTAATTACTAAAAATATTATTAAATATAAAAAATACTTAGATTATTAAATAATAATTTTTTACATATTGAAATAATAAAAATCATAAAAAATATAATTTTTAAAAATCTGTCCTTAAAAACCTATAGAAAACATTATATGTTTTTTATATTAAATAAGTAAATAGTGAATATCATGTTTTAAGATTTTATTTTTAACAAATTATTATATAAATATATTAACTGTTAATAATTATGCCAATTATTACATTAATTAAAAATTCATGAATAAACTATTATTTATCAACAATTTTGAAATAACTTTATTAATTAAAGAAAAACTTTATTGATTAAATAAAATTAGATAAATTATTAATAAATCTAACTGAAATGTAAAATATATATAAATTAATAATGTAAAAATATAAAAAATGAAAGTTTGCTTTCCATTAAATATCTTTATTACTTTACTATTTTAATTTTTGTAATTTATTCAAATTATTCATTTTTATTTTTTCATAATTATTTTTTAATTTTCATAAAAATATTCTCTTTATATTTCCAAAATATGAAGATATCTCATTCTACATTTTTATGAACATATTAAATATAAAAATTTGTATTTTAATTTTTTGTTATTGGATATTAAAATAAGAATATCTTGTCGATTAATCAATTTTTAGATAAAAAAAAAGATAAAAAACATAATCATTAAATTGATAAAATAAATAAAAATTAATAACATTAAAACTCTTACAAAAATTTTGTTGAAAAATATAAAAAATATTTTAAAATTCAATATTCTTGTAACACTCTCTTCCAAAGAGTATACATAATTTAATCTGATCATACATTTTAGATATAATATTTTCCTATAAGAAAACATCACGAAACAAAAAAAATCAAATACTATTTTAGTGTTCATTCAATTTAAAATTCATACAGTAATTTCTTTATTGTTTCTATTAAAATAGATAAAATCACAAAAATAAAAAATTTCAAATAAAACCTATTTTAATTGAAAACTTCTAACATGATTTAGTAAAAAATATTAAAAAAGTAGTTAATTACAAATTTTTTTCTAAAATACAATCTATTTTATTAAAGGAAAATAAATAATACATTCTACTATTTTTATTTTTCATAAAAAAATATATTTTTATATCTATCTATATTGTTTGTATTTAGTAAATAGAGTGTTGACTTTATACTAGAAAAGAATAATTAGTTAGTATTTTATAATGCTAAATTTAATATAATAAAAATATCAAAAAACCTATTATTTTTTTAATTATCATTAATAAATTTAATAAAAAATTTTAATTTATTAAATATAATTCTTGTTATAAGAATTTAATAAGTATAAAATTTTATAAAATATTTTTGTATATTTTGCATTAAAACGATTTTTAAAAAATATAAATAATAATATATGATTTAATTTTTTTAAGAATTATTATAAATATTTATTTTAATAAACAATCCCTACTTGACAGAATTCATAAAAAATCAAAAAATGCGCATAAAATTTTAAAATGTTAAATAAAACTGATAATTTAAATAAATAAAACTATTGACAGATTTTTTATAAAAAACATTAAATATCAACTATTTAATTAAAATATCATTTTAATAGATTTTCATCTATATCATTACTTTAACTGTCAATATATATTTAATAATAAAAAATATTTTTACTTATATTAAATTTAATTAATACTAAAATAAATACTATTATATAATATATTTGTAATAGTACATTATTATTTTTTCAATAAGAATTTTATTATATTTTATATAACTATAATTTTTATCAATAGTAATTCTTAATTTATGAATTTCTTAAAATGTTTAATCAACAACATAAAAACTATATAAAAAATGAAAATAGCAATAATCACTGCAATGAATCCAGAAATGGAGTTATTACGTAATATAACTAATGCTTATCTCTCATTATCAATAGCAGGATGTGATATATATCATGGAAAATTTGATCATCTTCATATCGCATTATTAAAAACAGGAATAGGAAAAGTCTCCGCAGCAATTGGAACAACATTACTCATAAAATATTTTTCACCTAAATATATCATTAACACTGGTTCCAGTGGAAGATTATTTCCAACTTTAAAAATTGCTGATATTGTGATTTCAACCCATGTGTGTTATCATGATGTGAATGTTACAGCTTTTGATTACCAATTAGGTCAAATGGCACAGTGTCCTGCTACTTTTATAGCAGAAAAAGAATTGATATTAACAGCAAAAGAATCTATAAAAATCCTTAATTTACATGCTATGTACGGTTTAATCTGCACTGGAGACAGTTTTATAAATAACATAAAAGACGTGAACTACATTAGAAAACATTTTCCTGATGCACTTGCTGTTGATATGGAAGGAGCTGCAATTGCTCATGTATGTTATAAATTTAATATCCCATTTATTGTTGTACGTTCAATTTCTGATATTGCTGATGAAAAATCTAATTTTTACTTTAATAATTTTTTACCTATTGCTGCTCAACAATCAAATCGAATAGTAGAAACTATGTTAATACTTTTATCAAAAAAAACAAAAAATAAAAAATTATATCAAAATCAGTAGGCATAATAAAATTTTAGGAAATTAAATACTAAAAGAAGAACCACATCCACAAGTTGTTTTTGCATTGGGGTTTACTACTACAAATTTTGATCCTTCTAATTCTTCAATATAATCTACGCAACCACCTACTATATATTGAAAGCTCATAGGATCAATAATTAATTCTACTCCTTGATTTTCAATTTTAAAATCTCCTTTTTCTATTTTATCATCAAAAACAAAACCATATTTAAAACCACTACATCCTCCACCAGTAATATAAACACGTAAACGCAAATTTGGATTTTTCTTGCCTTTTATTAATGATTTAATTTTATTTGCTGCAGTATCAGTAAATTTTATAGGCACTTGATTTTTATCAATCATTTTTTTATTCCACTTCAATTTAAAACTCATCAAAAAACAAAAAAATTTGATTATAGAATAATATGTTGTTTTATTAAATTATTTAGTTCAAGATAAAAATTTATTTATTAAAATTAAATATTATACTATTTTTTTAAATTTAACATTTAATTTAGTATGAATATTTCTTAAAAAAAAATCAATAAACATCTATTCATATTATAAAAATTAGGAATTCTTTATGAAAAAATCTGAAATATTTTATAAAAAAGCAAAAAAAATTATTCCTGGTGGGGTTAATTCACCAGTACGTGCATTTAATGCTGTTGGTGGTTATCCATTATTTATCAAACGAGCTAAAGGGGCTTATATTCATGATGTTGATAATTTTTCCTATATTGATTATGTAGGATCTTGGGGAATTATGATTTTAGGTCATAATCATCCTAATATTCAAAAATCAATTATCAAATATTCAAAAAATGGCTTAAGTTTTGGCGCACCAACTTCTATTGAAATAGAAATGGCGGAATGTATTACTCAACTTGTACCATCCATAGAAATGGTACGAATGGTAAATTCAGGAACAGAAGCTACCATGACTGCAATTAGAATTGCTAGAAACTATACTGGGCGTAACAAAATCATTAAATTCGAAGGATGCTATCATGGACATTCAGACTCTCTATTAGTACAAAAAACTTCTTACACTTCAAATAAAGAAAAAATTAATACTAATGGAATTCCAAATGATTTTATTAAACATACTCTTCTTTGTAAATTTAATGATTTAAATTCAGTAAAAAAAACTTTGAATCAATATCCAAAAGAAATAGCTTGCATCATAGTAGAACCTGTAGCAGGAAATATGAATTGTATTTTACCTAAAAGTGATTTTTTACCAGGACTAAGAACATTATGTAATCAATTTGGTGCATTATTAATTCTAGATGAAGTTATTACAGGATTTCGTATTTCATTAGGTGGAGCACAAGAATACTTTCATATTACACCTGATCTAACGTGCTTAGGGAAAATAATTGGTGGTGGAATTCCTATTGGTGCATTAGGTGGTAAACGCACATTTATGGAAACATTAGCACCAATAGGTACAATTTATCAAGGAGGGACATCATCAGGTAACCCATTAGCTATGGCAGCAGGCCTTGCTTGTTTAAAAGAAATAGAAAAAATAAATACTTATATAAAATTAAAAGAATTAACAAAAAAACTTGCTAAAGGTTTACAAAAAAAAGCTAAAGAAGCAAAAATTCCATTTGTTATAAATCATATAAATGGCATGTTTGGTTTATTTTTTACTAATTCAAAAAAAATTAATTGTTATGATGATGTCATAACATGTAACTTAGAAAAGTTTAGGCAATTTTTTCACCTAATGTTAGCTGAAGGAGTTTATTTAGCACCTTCTCCATTTGAAGCTAATTTTATTTCATTATCACATACTGATACTGAAATCAATTTTACAATCCAAGCAGCAGAAAATGCTTTTTATAATATGAAAAAATGAAATTTATATTAACTATTATAGAATATATATTAATTATTATAAATATGATTTTTAATCAAAAATTTCTTTAATCCAAAGAGGAGGAGTATTTTGTTTCTTTTTTTGTTCTTTTTCATTTACTTGATATTTTGAATTTAATGATTGAACACCTTCTTCACATAATGCTAAAGAATTTTTAGCCCAAATAGGTAAAACACGATAACCACCACCGAAACAATTAAAACTACCATCAAAATTAATTTTCATCTCTATAATACCTTCTGGAGGTCGATTATCCAACACTAATGGAATTTGATTCTCTAAATAACGACGATAAATATGTAATGCGCCACTTGCACCCGTTAAATTAGTTGAACCATTATTATCACGACCAACCCATGTAACCACAACTTCTTTACCATCAATACCTACAAACCAACTATCGCGTAAATCATTAGTAGTTCCTGTTTTAGCTGCTAAATGATATTGAGAAAATTTATTTGTTAAAGAACTTGATGTACCTCGATCAACAACTTGTTGCATACCATAAAGTGTTAAATAAGCAGCTTGTGGAGAAACTACTTGTTTTGCTAAAGGATAACTTTTATAACATTCATTACCATCACCATCAATCACAGAACGTAATGCTGATAATTGCGCTCGATTTCCACCACCACTAATCGTTTGAAACATTTGTGCTGTCTCAACTAAAGTCAAATTTAACGATCCTAATAACATTGCCGGTACCTGTGTGATGACATCATTAGGAACGCCAAGATTCACTAATACTTTACTTACTTTATTTAAACCAAGACTTAATCCAATATTTACCGTAGGTATATTCAGTGAACTTGAAAAAGCATCAATTAACATTACTTGACCTCTGAACCTGCGATCGTAATTCTTTGGTTCCCAAATTTGATTATCAAATTTTACAATAATAGGTTCATCAGGTATCCAAGTGTTCAAACGAAACTGATGAGGTTCACTTAATGCTGTTAGATAAGTAGATGGTTTCACCAATGAACCAATTGACCGACGAGCATTTAATGCTCGATTAAATCCAGAATATTGTGGTTGAGAGCCTCCAACCATAGCGCGAATTTCACCATTGATACGATCAACTACTACCATCGCTCCTTCAAGATCAGATAATTGAAAATCTTTACGTAAATCTAATATCCCATTTTCTATCGCATTTTCAGCCTCTTGTTGAGAAATAGGATCTAAAGTAGTAAATATCTTCGCACCAGAAAGATTATTAGCTTTTTCACCTAATGTTTTAAATAATTCTTGTCGAATAAGCTGCATAAAAGCAGGTTGAGGTGTTAAAACATCACTTTTAGATTTTACTCCTAATGGTCGAGCATATAATATAGGATAGATTTCATGACCAATAATTTTATTCATTTCTAAAAGTTTTAATACCAAATTACGACGTTCAAGTGCTAATTGAGGATTACGCCATGGATTATAAAGTGATGCTCCTTTAACCATACCAACTAATAATGCTTGTTGATCAATACTTAATTCATCTATTGGACGACTAAAATAATACAGACTAGCAAGTGGAAACCCGCGGATTTGATCATCTCCACTTTGACCTAAATATACTTCATTAAGATAAAGCTCAAGAATACGTTCTTTTGTATAATGAAAATCCATCAAAAGAGCCATATACGCTTCATTAACTTTACGCATTAATGTTCGTTTGTTGTTTAAAAACAAATTTTTTACTAATTGCTGTGTTAAAGTACTGCCGCCTTGAACAGTTTTACCGGCTATTAAATTAGCGATAATTGCACGTCCAATAGAATAAATGCTAATTCCATCATGTTTGTAAAATTGACGATCTTCAGTTTCAAGTAACATTTTCACCAAAGATTCTGGAAAATCTTTTATTGGTAAAACTAAACGTTTTTCGTTATTAACTGATTGCATCATAGTAATTAATTTAGGATCAAGTCTAAAAAAACCAAAAGAACGACCATTATTAATATTAATTATATTTTTTAATTTAGTATTATCAAAACTTAATTTTACAAAAATTTGTTCTTCTTTTTGATCAGGAAATGAGAATGGTCGACGTAACATTTCTATAGTGTTATCTATTACTATATATTCACCTGGCAAAGTAATTTTTTTTACTTGACGATATTGCATACCATCCAATAAACGAATCATTTCTTCTTTATTATAGTTCATTCCTGGTTCAAGATTAACCATACGACCATAAATAGCTGCAGGAAGATCCCAAACTTTTCCATCTAATCGATAAATAATTTTATGATACAAATAAAAACCATAAATACCAATTAATAAACTAAAAACTATTATAATTTTAATAAACAAGAAAAAACAATCTGATTTTTTTTTATGTAACTGATACCTATTTTCTTTTTTTATCATTATCTTGCTTCTTTTAATCAAAATATTTATCCTTATACTAATTATGATTATCTAAATATTTTTATAATCAAATTTAATTCTTTATCAGAAAATTATTTTGATAATAAAGTAAAATATTTACATACCACTGCTATATCTTTAATTATTAGAAATAAATTAATAATATATGCGAAATAAGATAACAATTTTTTATGAATGATTAATTTTTATTTTTAAAATTGATTTCTAAATATTAATGATTAGATAACATAAAAATAATATATTAAATATTTTTTAAATCATATCTCAAAAAAACATTATTTTAATTATTAAAAATAATTGATACGACTATTACAATAATTATCGCATCTTGTATTTATTAAAAAGATATTTAAAAAGAATGCAAAAAATTGATTCAGCAAATTAAAAAAACAAAAATATATTCAATTAAAAATACTAGAACCAATTATCAAAATAATTAAAATTTATCCAAATAAATACCAATAATATTATTTATATCAATATCTAAGTAGTATTTTAAATATTTTATTAATAAAACTATATTTTTTATATTTATATGATTTAAATAATCAAATATGATATATTATATCAAATACATAACATGAAATAATCAATAAATTTTCTGAATAGCAAAACAAAAATTTTTTATTTTCATTAGAAATTAAATATGCAATATTTTTTTTGAATATCAATAATACAAAAATATTTTTCTTCAAAAGAAAGATGATGTATCTTGATATAAAAGAAAAATATTGCAAAAATTTATTTTATTGATACATAATGTTTCTTTATATGAAATATAAAATACATCTATCTAAATTGATATACTGAATTATAGCAATAATTTTCGATTATATAAATTTTTGATATTTATCATTATTTTGTATCTCCTTATCCCCCGCTATAATGGAGATATTCTTAATATTTTTTTTATGGAGAAAAAATATGCAAGAAGGGCAAAAAAATAAACACTCGTCCTTAAGCATTCTTGCCATTGCAGGAGTAAAACCTTATCAAGAAAAACAAGGCGAAGAATATATGAATAATGCTCAATTAATACATTTTAAACGTATTCTTGAAACATGGCACAATCAACTTATAGATGAAATGGATCGCACTGTTACTTATATGCAAGATGAAGCTATAAATTTCCCTGACCCTGTAGATAGAGCAGTACAAGAAGAAGAATTTAGTCTTGAATTACGTAATCGCGATCGTGAACGTAAATTAATTAAAAAAATTGAAAAAACACTCAAAAAAGTTGCAAATGAAAATTTTGGTTATTGTGAAAGTTGTGGTATTGAAATTGGTATTCGTCGATTAGAAGCAAGACCAACAGCTGATTTATGTATTGATTGCAAAACATTGGCAGAAATACGTGAAAAACAAATGACAGGATAATCTTAATGTTATATTAACGGTAAGTTTTATATGTGTACCGTTAATATAACTTTTATCATTTCAATAAACAAAAATATCCGTTTAATCATAAATTTTTTATTAAGATTTTATTTTAAAACGCAAAAAATGCAATGCTAAAAAAAATTGATACAATGAAAAACATACAAAAAATAATTTTACTTTTTAATAAAAAGTAATCTCAAAAAACAAAAATAATTTTTACAAAAAATTATTAAAAAAAACTGATAAGTATTTTTTGAATAAATACAGTTTTCTGAAAATATTTTTATATTAAAAACAATTAAAAAAATAAAAAATTAAAGATCATTAAATAATATAAGTTTCATATTAATTAACAAAAATTTTGTTTATTAAATTTCAAAAAAATATTAATTAATATATAATTTATAATTAACAATCAAATATTACGGAACATATTCTAAAAAGAAAAAATACAATAAAATTATACACTTTCCATAAAAAAGTATTATATCAAAAATATTTTCTTATAACAAAAACTAATTTATACTATTAAAATTAAATATAAAAATAAAAAAATAAATAATAATTTATTTCATAACTAAATAACTCATACATAAATAATGCAACATAATGGAAAAAGATTCCTCAATAAAAAAACAAAAAAATAAGCGTTTGATCTATAAACTAATTCCCTTTTCCACCATAAATAATACAATATCTGTTATCAAAAAAGAAAAAAATCTTATATCAAGAAAATATATTAGTGATAATGCATTAAAAGTACTATATCGTCTAAATAAAGCAGGCTATGCAGCCTATCTTGTTGGTGGTAGTGTTAGAGATTTATTATTAGAAAAAAAACCTAAAGATTTTGACATAACTACAAACGCAACACCAGAACAAATTTATAAACTATTTCGTAATTGTCGTTTAGTTGGCCGTCGTTTCCGTTTAGCACATATTATTTTTGGTTATGAATTTATTGAAGTTGCTACCTTCCGTTCTTCTTTACCAAATAATAACCTTAATCAAAACATTTCACATAGAACTCATAATGGTATGTTATTAAGAGATAATATTTTCGGAAATATTGAAGACGATGCTATACGTCGTGACTTTACAATTAATAGTCTATATTACAGAATTAATGATTTCACGCTTCATGATTATGTCGGTGGATATAAAGACTTAAAAAATGGTATTATTCGTTTAATTGGTGATCCAAAAATTCGCTATAGAGAAGATCCTGTCAGGATGCTACGAGCTATTCGATTTTCATGTAAATTAAAAATGAACATTGATAATAATACGACAAAATTTATTCCAAAATTAGCATGTTTATTAAAAAATATTCCATCATCACGTTTATTTGAAGAATCTATTAAGTTATTACAACAAGGTCAGGGTTACGAAACATATCAAAAATTAAAATATTATGATCTTTTTCAAGTTTTATTTCCAATAATCGCAGAAAATTTTAGTAATAATAAATTTCCTATGGACACTCTCATTAATCAGGTATTAAAAAATACTGATTTTCGGATAAAAAGTAATAGACATGTTAATCCTGCATTTTTGTTTGCAACCATGTTATGGTATCCATTAGTAAACTATGCAGAAAAGCTTTCACAAAAAAAAAATTTAACTTATTATGAAGGTTTTTCGATTGCAATGAATGATATACTTAATGAACAATGCCGTTCTATTGCAATACCTAAAAGGCTAACCACAATTATGCGTGATATTTGGAAACTACAACTAAAATTACCCTGGTATTACAAAAAAAAAGCAAACATACTTTTTGAGCATCCTAAATTTCGTGCAGCCTTTGATCTACTGGAGTTACGCTCAAATGCAGAAAAAATCACTGAACTAAAAGAAATTACTAATTGGTGGGCTAACTTTCAAGAAAAAAACAACACTTTAATACATAAAAAAAACAAAATTTTAGCACTTTAACTCCTCAATTATCATCTTGATTTTAAAATATGTCTAGATTATTATTTAGCCAATAAAAAACAAACGAGTACAATGAAAATGAACCGTGTTTATATTTCTATTGGTAGTAACTTGCATCAACCTTTAGAACAAGCAAAAAATGCTATCAAAAAAATACATCGATTACCTAATACGAAATGTGTTGATATTTCTTCTTTTTATCGTTCTAAACCTATGGGTAAAAAAAATCAACCTGAATATTTAAATTTAGTTATTGCTTTAGAGACTACTTTATTACCTCATAATCTATTAAAATATACTCAAATTATTGAACACATCCATGGAAGAAAACGCACAAGTAATCGTTGGATACCAAGAACTCTTGATTTAGATATTATATTGTATGGGAAAAAAACTATTCAGACAAGTTATTTGACTATACCACATTATGGTCTTAAGGAACGAGAGTTTATACTGTATCCATTAGCTGAAATTGCTCCTAAATTACGTTTTCCAGATGGAGAATTACTTTCTGATAGACTAAGATTAATTCCTGAAAACGATCTCAAAATATGGTAAAGTTATTTTTACCTTTTTAATTTTCATAATACACAAAAAATAATTCTTTTATATTTATCACCATAAAAAATTTAATTTTTAAAAAAGTTTTTTAATATAAAAATATCTGACGATCAAAAAATTAATAATTTTATATAGAAATTTATTTCATTAAATAAAAATCACAAATTATGTATTAATTGTTATTTAATAAAATTTAAGAAAAATATTTATATTTACTTTAAAAGATTTCTTAA
This sequence comes from Arsenophonus symbiont of Ornithomya chloropus, assembly GCF_964026495.1. Lineage (NCBI taxonomy): Bacteria > Pseudomonadati > Pseudomonadota > Gammaproteobacteria > Enterobacterales > Morganellaceae > Arsenophonus > Arsenophonus symbiont of Ornithomya chloropus. Next base: position 910,964 of record NZ_OZ032148.1, read on the forward strand.
AATTAATATATATAAGTATTATTTAATTAAATTATTATATTTTAATTGTAAAATAATGCGAAAATTTAAATTTTATTTATTTTTTATAAAAAATTTTATTAAAATAAAAAATATTTTTTTATGAAAAAAGACTATTAAATTTAATTATTATTAAATAATTTTTATTATTTATTTACAAAAATATAATTTTAATAATTAACTTTTCTCTAAATTTATTTATAATTATAATATTTATTTATAATATATTTATAATAAAATTAAGTATAATACATAAATGATATATATACATTGTGTAATAATTAGTTAAGATTTTTTTTAAAAAAATAAAAAACTTTTCAAAAAATCTTATGTTTTTTATATAAATTTTAAGATATATTATCAGTATAATTATATTTTTTTAAAAAAAAACAAATATTTCTTTAAAAATATACTATACGGTATCTTTACAATTAAGAAAATATGCTTAAATATTAGTTTCATATTAAACATATCATTAAAAAGTAAATAATACTGAAGATTTATTATAATAAAATCAATTTTTTTATAGCATTATTCATTTAAACATATTTTAATAATCAAATTATAATTAAATCAGAAAAAATACAAATTATAAAAATACGATATCAATATAATTTTTTATTATAATAAATACAATGTATTAAGTAATAATTAAGTTTTTGATCCTTAATTAAGTTTTTAATCCTTCTCCTTTTTCAATCAAATACCATGTAACAGTATACAAAATAATAATAAAAATAGTTAACATAAATAAAGTAATGGATAACTTAACATCACTCATACCAAGAAATCCATAACGTAATCCACTAATCATATATACAATAGGATTTAATTTGGAAACCATTTGCCAAAACTCAGCTAAAAGAGATAAAGAATAGAAAACACCTCCTAAATAAGTTAACGGTGTTAAAACAAAAGTAGGAATAATACTAATATCATCAAATGTTTTAGCAAAAATTGCATTTAATAACCCAGCTAATGAAAATAAAATAGCTGTTATTACAATAGTAATGATAACCACAAACCAAGAATAAATATGTAATGGTACAAAAAAAAGGGAAACAATTGTAACTAATATACCAACTAAAATACCTCTAGCAACACCACCACCAATAAATCCAATTATTAGAATATGAGTAGGAACTGGAGCTACTAATAATTCTTCAATACTTTTTTGAAATTTTGCTCCAAAAAAAGAAGAACAAACATTTGAATAAGCATTAGTAATAACCGACATCATAATTAATCCAGGTACAATAAATTGCATATAATTTACACCATCCATCTCCCCAATTCTAGAACCAATTAAACTTCCAAAAATAATAAAATAAAGAGACATAGTAATAACAGGAGGCAATAAAGTTTGCACCCAAATACGAGCGAAACGTGTTATTTCTTTTATCCAAATCGTTTTCATAGCGACCCAGTAAAGCTGAATCATTCCTTCATCCCTTGATTATTAATAGATATGCAATATTGTTTATTCATTAAACCAACAAATAATTCTTCTAAACGATTAACCTTATTACGCATACTTAGTATTTCTATACCTTGTTGCGATAATTGCTTAAACAAACTATTAAGACCTTGATTTTTTATTACATCTACTTCTAATGTTGTATTATCTAAAACTCTAAATTTATAACCTTCTAACATAGGAATCAAACCTTTTGGAGTAAGATCAAAAATAAAAGTTTCTAATTCCAATTGATTAAGTAATTTTTTTATAGTAGTATTTTCAATTAATTCACCATATTGAAGAATACCAATGTTACGACATAGTATTTCCGCTTCTTCTAAATAATGTGTTGTTAAAATAATTGTTGTTCCTTGTTCGTTTAATTTTTTCAAAAAAGACCACATTGAACGACGTAATTCAATATCTACTCCTGCTGTTGGTTCATCTAATATTAATAATCTTGGTTGATGCATTAACGCACGCGCAATCATTAAACGGCGCTTCATACCGCCAGAAAGATCTCTCGCGGGTTTATGACGTTTATTCCATAAAGAAAGTTGACATAAATAAATCTCTGCTCGTAATAATGCTAATGAACGTCGAACACCATAATAACCTGCTTGATTTAAAACTATTTGTAATACAGTTTCAAATGGATTAAAATTAAATTCTTGTGGTACTAAACCAAGTTGGCTTTTTACATGAACAACATCCTTGTCAAGATCGTAACCAAAAACTTTTACTTTACCACTAGTTTTTTTTATCAATGAACTAATAATACCAATTATCGTTGATTTACCAGCACCATTAGGTCCTAATAAAGCATAAAAATCACCAACATTAACTGTCAAATTAATACCACTTAATGCTTTTATAGCACCTGGATAATTTTTTTTAAGTTGAAACAACTCCAAAGCATAAGTCATAAAAAACCTATCTTATTATTTATAATCATCCATAATAAATCATATGACGCATTATAATTTATTATATTATTAGCAATTATTTCAATTCAATTAAATTTAAATGAAACTATACATTATAACAATTATCAGATATATCATAAGCAAAATATAAAAAATATCTTATATAATTTTTTCTTAATTAAATATAAAATTTTTTAATTTTTAATACTTAAATATAACAAATCTTAAATAATGATAATTATTATATAACTTAAAATTATAATTTTAAATTTAATAATTTTTATAAAAACAAATCATAAACATAAAATTATATTTTTTATTTAATTTCTTATTTATTACATTAAATATAAAATTTTAAAAATTAGTACATAAAATAAAAATCAATAAAAATCAATGAAATCATTAGTATATATAATTTAATATTATATATTAATAATTTACATAAATTATTTTAATTATCTAAAAAAACAAAATGTCCAATATAGGGTAAATAACGATATTGTTGAGCATAATCAATTCCATAACCAAAAACAAATTCATCTTGAATAGAATAACCAATCCATGATACAGGAACTTCAACTTCACGTCTTGACGGTTTATTTAATAATGTACAAATTGCAATAGATTTTGGATCTCGTGATTCTAAGATTTTATATAATTGTTTTAATGTATAACCTGAATCAATAATATCTTCTACGATCAAAAGATGTTTATCACGAACATCTTCACGTAAATCATTAATAATATTTATATTATGTGTAGAAATTATTCCATTGTCATAACTTGATACTGTCATAAAATCAATTTTATGAGGAATATGAATTTTTCTACATAAATCAGCCAGAAAAATAAAGGCACCTTTCAAAATACCAATTAAAACTAAATCATCTTTTAATAATTTATAATGCTCAACAATTTCTTTTGCTATTTGATCAATACGATCTTGAATATTTGCTTCTGAAAACATCACTTCTACAAGTTGTTTCATAACTTTATTTTATAAATGGAAGTAAAAATATCAATTTTAACACAAGGTAAATTGTGACGCTATAAATGATCTGATACAAAATTTTTTATATATTTTATAAAATTTTTAATGAATTAATTTTATATTCTTCTAGTTTTTAAATTTCTGATTTATAGCATATTTTAAATCTTATCGAAGTATATTTTTATTAGATATCATAACATAATATATCAAACTTATTTATCACAAAAAATATATTATTTATAAAGTTTTTCTACACAAAATATTGTATTTATATATTTTTAATATAATATTTTCAGACTTTAACTTTATAAAATTAAATTACAGTTTTTCTTAAAAATATAATTTTTATTTTTTATGAGTTTTAAAAATTTATACACAACAAAATTTATATATTTTTTTAAAAAATTATTATTACTAATATAATATTGAACATGATTTTTAATATTTGTTGATTCATCAAATTTCACAAAAAATATTAAATTGTATAATAAAAATCATAGAATTATTGTTTTATTAATACATATTTTTTATCTATTTTAATTTTATTTATAGATATTATACAAACTAATCAATTTTCAATAATTTTTTTAATAAATATTCTATAAAATATAAAAAATCTTCAAAATATAAATTTTAATGATACATTACCTAATTTTATTTGCAATTTTAATAAACACATCAATAAAAAAGTTATTAGATAATACTATCCTTCTCAAAATTCATAAAACTAGTTTTATTTATTCCATTCATGGCATTATTGCTAAATTTATTTAAATAACAACTTAAAAACACAAATTCAATCATTGCTTTACCAACTTTGCAAATTTATATACAGATTATAAGTAAATCTGTTTACTTATAAATTAAATCCTGCACTCCTTACAAATTAATTATCATGTGATACATGATAAAATTTATCGTTTTTAAAATATTCAATTTCAAAAAAATTGCTTTATTCCAATGAAAATGCTAAATGTAAATGATGTAATATTTAGTTTTTAAATACGTTTAACAAAAAACATCCATACAATTATTTTAATTATGGAAAACATCCTTACTTTTGATAGTCTTCGTCTTTAAACAAAAAATAACATTCAATGTATCAAAAAAATAATAGTTATACTATTTAATGAATTGAAATTATATTTGCCTAATACCTCATTTCTTTGGCATCTTACAACTGATTAAACAGCAATTATTTCAACAGAATATCCTCAATATCTGTATAAAATCAGTTATAAAAAATCATGTACATCCACTGCTCTGGTTGATAGATCCTTTTATTCTAGTCAACTACAAAATAATCAATTTATTAATCTAATTAGATATGATAACTTTTAGAAAAAGCAATTTAATAAATAAAATTATACTAAATCCTGGATCAGGAAAACAAAAGGCATATCTAAATTACTTATAGGAGAATATAAACCATTCGCTTATCGATCTGTCAATCAATTAGAATTATTCAAAATAATACTTGTTTGCAATTATCCATACTGCCTTTGCTTACAATTATCTATTATACTACTTAATATAAAAGTATCGCTTATCTTATTTTAAATACTCAAGTCTATTTATTAAATGAATGAAAAATCAGAAAAGCTATTGAATACAAAATCAAAAAAATAATACAATCTTTTTTATTATAAAATAACAAAATAATATAGCTACTTCTATCATTAGAAAAACTACATAGGCTTATAATAAAATTTAAATAACAGAAACAAAAAATCCTTTAAAAAACAAATTTATCTAATATAAAATTAAAAATTTTAGTATCTGTTATTTCTAAATCATATAATTCAAAGCCCCTTAAAAATTGCAGAATTTATTCAAGATAACTTAACAAAAGCAGGAATAAAAATATTTTTTTAATTAATAAGAATTCATTACATAAAAAAAATCATGAATATGATATAATATTTGATAGTTGATAAAATAAATAATAATAACCAAGATGGTTTTTTATTTTTTATTAAGTTTTCAAAAAAATAAATTCTTATACCAATTGGAGTAAATAGTGTAATCTATATTTTGATAATATTTTAAATAAAGCTTTTATAAATCAAAATATTAAATTTAGAATTAATTATTATTATCCAATAGAATTTTTACCAAAAAAGAATTACCAATTCTACCTTTAGCTTATTAATTATATTTACAAGTTTATGACTATAATATAAAAGATTTAATCACTAATTCTTTTGATAATTCATATTTTACAAATGTGTATCGCGACAAATATTTTAATATTTCTTTTAACTACTAATAATATTAATTTTTATACACTAGGAGAATCATAGTGATTATTTATTTATTAAAACGATCATTACTATTAATAATTACATTTTTTTTACTTACACTAATTAGTTTTAGTTTAAATTATTTTACCAAAGATGCTTCATTAAATACATTATCTTTAATCAATGATTATATTTCATATTTTGAAAATTTATTACATTGGAATTTTGGAATTTCTGCTGCAAATGGTCAACCTATTAGTGATCAAATTCATTCTGCTTTTCCTGCTACAATAGAATTATGTTTAATATCATTTTTATTAGCTTTAATAATTGGCATTCCAACTGGAATTATTGCAGGTACTCGAAAAAACAAACCTATTGAATATATTATTAAGATTTTCACATTAATAGGTTTATCTATCCCAATTTTCGCATTATCTTTATTATTAATTTTATTATTCTCCTTAAAACTAAACTGGTTACCTAATTCTGGACGAATTGATTTACTATATGATCTAAAAACTATTACTGGTTTTTTACTCATTGATGTTTGGTTGTCTGATTCAACACATCGTTACGAAATGTTTTTAGATATAATTAAACATTTAATTTTACCAGTTATTACATTAGCTATTGCACCAATTTCTGAAATTATACGATTTACAAAAAACAGTATCGAATCAGTTATGAATAAAAATTATATTACAGCAGCCAAAATTAGAGGACTTTCTAAGTTTACTATAATAAGACGTCATGTATTACACAATGCACTTCCACCTATTATTCCAAAATTTGGTTTACAATTTTCTAGAATGATTACACTAGCAATAATCACAGAATTCATTTTTAATTGGCCAGGATTAGGTTATTGGTTAATAACATCTATTCGAAAAAATGATTACTCAGCTATTTCTTCCAGTATAATGATTATTGGTAATTTAGTTATTTTTATAAATTTTGTATCAGACATTTTAAAAACTAAAACAAACCCTTATAAATATAAAAATCAATATGTTTTCAGATAATTTTTATTATGAACAAAAAATAGCATCTCCAATTAAAATAATATTGCATTATTTTTATAATGATATTTTTGCTATGACCGGATTTTATGGAGTCTTATTTCTTTTATTTTTGAGTTTATTTGGTACTTACCTAGCACCTTATAGCATTAATGAACAATTTTTAGGATATCAATTACTACCCCCATCTTGGTGCCATCATGGTAATATCACTTTTTTTTTAGGTACTGACGATCTTGGAAGAGATATTATGAGTCAATTACTTATTGGAACAGCATCTACATTTGGTTCTTCATGTATCATTACCATTAGTGTAATGCTTTTTGGATTAATCTTTGGATGTTTGGCTGCTATTACTAATGGATTAAAATCAGTTATTTTACATCATATATTAGATACATTATTATCCATTCCATCATTACTACTCTCCATTATCATTATTACTTTTTCTGGTGCAAGTTTAAAAAATGCAATAATTGCAATTTGGTTAGCATTATTACCAAGAATAGTAAAAACAGTTCACAGTACAATTTCTAATGAACTAGATACTGAATATGTTCTTGCAGCACGCCTTGATGGCGCTTCAAATTTTTATATTATATGGTATACAATATTACCAAATGTTATACATATTTTAGTCATTGAAATTACCTATACATTATCCATAGCCATTCTTGATATAGTGGCATTAGGTTTCCTTGATTTAGGTGCAAGATTACCTACTGCTGAATGGGGAGCTATGGTTGGCAATAGCTTGGAATTAATTTACATTGCACCATGGACAGTTTTTTTCCCTAATGCAGCCATTATGATCAGCATATTATTCATTAATTTATTAGGAGATGGTTTACATCGTGCCATCAACGCAGGAATGGAATAATAAAATGTTATTAGATATCCGTAATCTCACAATTAAATTTATCACTAATAAAGGATCAATAAAAGCTATTGATAATATTTCTTTACAATTACATGAAGGAGAAATTCTTAGCTTAACAGGAGAATCAGGATCAGGAAAAAGCTTAATTGCTAAAGCTATTTGTGGTATTCATCAAGAAAATTTGAAAGTTACTGCTGATCGTTTTTATTTTCTAGATATTGATTTTCTAAAACTTAATCCAAATCAAAGACGCAAAATAATAGGACATAATATTTCAATAATTTTTCAAGAACCTCAATCTTGTTTGGACCCAGTTATCAAAATAGGAAAACAACTCATTCAATCAATACCAAACTGGACTTTTAAAGGTACATGGTGGCAAAAATTAACTTGGCGTAATCGACGTGCAATTGAATTACTTCATCGTGTAGGATTTAAAAATCACCATAATATTATGAATAATTATCCGTATGAATTAACTAAAGGTGAATGTCAAAAAGTTATGATTGCTATTGCATTAGCAAATCAACCTAAACTATTAATTGCAGATGAACCAACAAATAACATGGAATCTACTATCCAAAATCAAATTTTTCGTCTTCTTTACAGATTAAATCAAAATAACAATATGACAATTTTATTAATTAGTCATGATATGCAGATTATAAGTAAGTTAGTTAATCGTATTAATATACTTTATTGTGGACAAACTGTTGAAAGTGCAACTCCTAAAGAATTACTTACTCTGCCTCATCATCCTTACACTCAAGCTTTAATAAGAGCAATCCCTAACTTTGGAAATCCATTACCCCATAAAAGTCGACTCAACACACTTTCTGGTTCTATTCCTTCTTTAAAACATTTACCAATTGGTTGCCGTCTTGGACCTCGTTGTCCATATGCACAAAAAAAATGCATTACTACACCCCAATTACGTATTATCAAAAATCGAACATTTGCATGTCATTTTCCTCTTAACATGAACAAAATACCATGAGTACAACATTATTAGAAATAAAAAATTTAAGTAAATTTTTTTATCATCGTATTAATTTGTTTAACAGTCAATTATTAGAAGCAGTGAAACCTTTAAGTTTTACTTTAAACAGTGGAGAAACATTAGCTATTATTGGTACTAATGGATCTGGTAAATCAACTCTAGCACGTATGTTAGCAGGTGTTCTTGAACCAAGTAATGGAGAAATTTTTATTAATGGTCATAAACTAAATTATGGTGATTATAGTTATCGTAGTCAACATATAAGAATGATTTTTCAAGATCCAAGTACTTCCTTAACACCTAAAAAAACCATTGGACAAATTCTTGAATTTGTATTGATATTAAATACTTCATTATCTATTATAGATCGCAAAAATCGCATAAAAACAACACTTCGTCAAGTTGGATTATTGCCATATCATGCAGGATATTATCCTCGTATGTTAGCTGTAGGTCAAAGACAAAGAGTAGGACTAGCCAGAGCGTTAATTTTAAGACCTAAAATTATCATCGCAGATGAAGCATTAGCTTTATTGGATATGACAATCCGTTCTCAAATTATTAATTTAATGATTGAATTACAAGAAAAATATGGAATTTCTTATATTTATGTTACCCAAAATCTTGGTATGATGAAACATATTAGTGATACTGTATTAGTAATGAATAATGGTACTGTAGTTGAAAGAGGTAACACAGCAGAAGTTCTTGCTTCACCTTTACACGAAGTAACTCGACGTTTAATCTCTAGTCATTTCGGTGAACTTTTATCAGCTGATTCATGGCGTCAAGAAATTACATAAAAAACTACAAAATTTTAAAAAAATCAGAATTATTCTTGTATTAAATTATATCATATTTTAATGACATATATCATAAATATGATATAATAATTTAATTAAAAACGAATTTAAAATAAAAAATTAACTTTATCCATAGAATTAATTTAGTGATTTAATCATGTAAAAGGGATGTAAAAAGTCATGTGTTTTCTAAAAGGTAAAAATATTTTAATTACTGGTATATCTAGTAAACTATCTATTGCTTATGGGATTGCGCAAGCAATGCATCAACAAGGTGCAAACCTTGCATTTACTTATCAAAATAACAAATTAAAATCTCGTGTAGAAGAAATAGCACATAAATTTAATTCAAATATTGTTTTTTCATGTGATGTTGCTTCAGATAGCAGTATTAAAGAATTATTTTTTAAATTAGAAAAAATATGGAAAAAATTTGATGGTTTTGTTCATTCAATTGCTTATGCACCTTCAGATCAATTAAATGGAAATTATATCGATACAGTTACTCGTCAAGGGTCACAAATTGCGCATGATATTAGTTCATATAGCTTTATTGCATTAGCAAAAGCTTGCAGAAATATGTTAAATTCTCATTCTGCTTTAGTTACTCTTACGTATTTAGGATCAGAACGTGCTATACCTAATTATAATATCATGGGACCAGCTAAAGCTTCACTCGAAGCAAACGTGCGTTATATGGCTAATGCTATGGGGCCTGAAAACATTAGAGTAAATGGTATTTCTGCAGGACCAATACGCACTTTAGCTGCATCTGCTATTAAAGATTTTCGTAAAATGTTATCACATTGTGCATCAATAACACCAATTCGCCGAACGGTAACCATTAAAGATATTGGTAATTGTGCTGCTTTTTTGTGCTCTAATTTATCATCTGGTATTACTGGAGAAATTATACACGTTGACGGTGGTTTTAATATTGCTTCTTTAAATGAAATTAATACATAAAAAATAAAATTTAATTTTTTTAAAAAAATATTTTTAACTACAGTAAATATTTATTTTTTTATAAAAATTTTAGATTAACAATATTCTCATTGTGTTTATTTCAAAAAAAATCAGTAAAAAACTATTTTTAAAAATTTTTTATCAAAAATTATAAGTTTATTAAAAAATCAAAATATTATTATATAAAACATTATTAATGATATATTATCAAATAATTAATTGCTTTAAAAAAATATTAAGCAATGATCAAAAAACATATCATTAACAAAAATTAACAAACAAATTGTTTATTATAAAATTAATAATTGTTTTTATGCAAAAATATTATTTATATAAAAAACTCAAAAATAATCTTATGAAATCATCATATTTTATGAAATATAAACATTTAAATAACTTTTTTAAAAAATATTAAAATGATAATTTTTAATAAAAATAATTTGATAAAAAACATATTGACTTTTTTTTAAAATATAATTATTCTATTTTAGAATAAAAAAATATGGTTTCTTATTTTCAATATTTTATATAAAAATTGAAAATCAAAAACACAAAAAGAGAATTTATAAATTAGTAATAAATTACTATATTATTTTTGAAATTATGAAAGAATTTTTTTAATTATACTTAAAATTTATTTATATAATATGAATTATTTTATAATCATTACTTCAAAAATCTTTTATTTTCATTTTTTTTATTGAAAATAAAAGATCAATTTTTAAACATATCAATGTTTTACAAAACATCTATTTCAAGATAAAAATTACATTATTCATTAATGTAATGATAATTATTTTTTTTAAAAAAAACAGTTTATTAAACACTTTTAATCAAAAATAACTATCAATATTTCTTGAGTAATTTAAAACACATAATATGATTGATTTTTTATAGAAAATATTTTTTAAGAGGTTAATATTGAAAATTGCTATTGTAGGAATAGGTTATGTTGGTCTCTTAAATGCCATGTTATTAGCACAGCATAATTAGTTGCTTTAGATATTATTCCTGAAAAAGTAAACATGCTAAATAAGCAACAATCACCAATAAATGATAAGGAAATTAAAAAATTCTTAAAAGAAAAAAATTAAACTTTATAGCAACAACAGAAAAAAAATAGCTTACAAAAATGCAGATTTTGTCATAATCTCAACACCTACTAATTATGATAATACAATTAATTCTTTTAATACCTCTTCTATTGAATCAATAATTGATGAAATACATACTTTTAATCCAATTACAACAATTATTATAAAATCAACTATTCCAATTGGTTTTACTAAACGAATAAAAAAAGAAAAAAACACAAAAATATTATTTTTTCACCAGAATTTTCGAGAGAAGGAAAAGCCTTATATGACAATCTATATCCTTCCCGTATTGTAATTGGTGAATATTCTAAAAAAGCAAAAATATTTGCTGAATTATTATTAGAAGGTGCATATAAAAAAAATATTACCGTTTTATTTACTAATCCAAATGAAGCAGAAGCAATTAAGTTATTTTCTAATGCTTATCTTGCAATGCGTATTGCTTTTTTTAACGAATTAGACACTTATTCTTATATTCAAAAATTAAATACCCGAAAAATAATTGAAGGCATCGCACTCGATCCACGTATTGGAATGCATTATAAGAATCCATCATTTGGATTTGGTGGTTATTGTTTACCAAAAGATACTAGACAATTGTTAGCTAGTTATAATAATATACCAAATAATTTAATAAAAGCCATTGTAAAGTCTAATTTTACACGTAAAAATTTTATTGCCAAAATAATTATTAATAAAAAACCAAAAACAGTTGGAATATATAGATTAATTATGAAATCTGGATCAGATAATTTTAGAACATCTGCAATAAAAAGTATAATGAAAAAACTAAAAAATCATGGAATACAAATAATAATACATGAACCATTTATAAAGAAAAATTTTTTTGCAAAATACAAAGTAATAAATGATTTACAATATTTTAATAAAAAATGTGATATTATTTTAGCAAATCGCATAGTACCAGAATTAGAAGATATAAAAGAAAAAATTTATACGCGAGATTTATTTGGAACCAATTAAATACTCATAAAAATATTAAAAGTATTTTAATTTTATTTTAAAAAATATAATAATTTTAAAGATTATTTTCTTTATAATACATAAAATTTTATTTATTTTTTATATATAATATTTTTTAATAAATAAAAAAATTAATAAATTACAAAAAATAATTTTAATATATTAAATATACTTTATTTAATTTTTTATAACATAAACATATTAAAATTCAAAAAAAATGCATCCGTACATTTCTTGAATACTTTGTAATAAAAAAAACTACCTAAAAAAATTTATTTAAAAAATAATATTTATAAATTTGATAATTCATTGTTTTAGTAGTACAAAAAATTAAATTTTTTGTGTTTATTTTCCAATACAAAAATTAGAAAATATCTCAGATAATAAATCATCTGAAGTAAATTTTCCAGTAATTTCATTTAATGAAAGTTGAGCTAACCGCAGTTCTTCTGCTAATAAATCAATTGCATTAAAAACAATGAATTGTTGATCTCCCTGTTGTAAATGTTTAAGTGCTATATTAATTGCCTGAATATGACGACGCCTAGCTAAAAATCGACTATCAACATGTTGATGCAACCCAGAAAAAGTTTTTTTTAAATGATTACGTAACAAATGAATACCTTTTTTTTTATGAACTGACAAACGAATCATAAAAAAATCACCAATTTTTACTTTTTCTATTGGTTCATTACTAATATCTACTTTATTTCTAATGACTGTAACAGGTATAGTTTTATCTAATTTAGTCATAAATTTTGACAAAATATTTTTAGTTTCTTGAATTCCTGTTTTTGTACTATCTATCATAAATAATACATGGTGAGCTTCCTTTATTTCCTTCCAAGCTCGCTGAATACCAATTTTTTCAACTTCATCGATCGCTTCACGTAAGCCTGCAGTATCAATAATGTTAAATGGTATACTTTCGATATTAATATTTTCACGTAATACGTCTCTAGTAGTACCTGCAACATTAGTTACAATTGCTGTTTCATAACCTGATAATACATTTAATAAACTAGATTTACCTGTATTAGGTGGACCAGCAATAACAATTTTTATTCCTTCTCGTAATAAATTAGCTTGAGAAGCTTCTTTTTCTATATTTTTTACATCAGTAATCAAGTGATTTAATTCCAATTTGATTTTATTTTCAGATAAAAAATTTATTTTTTCATCTGGGAAATCAATTGCAGCTTCAACATAAATGCGCAAATTAATAAGAGCTTCTACTATGACATGAATATGTTTAGAAAAAACACCTTGCAAAGAATTCACTGCTGAACGAGCTGCTGCCTCACTATTTGCATCTATAATATCAGCAATTGCTTCAGCTTGAGTTAAATCTATTTTTTCATTTAAAAAAGCTCGTTGAGAAAATTCACCAGGTTTTGCAATGCGTACTTCATCTATCTGCAAAATCTCCTGCAGCAATAAATCTAAAATAATACGTCCACCATGACCATGTAACTCTAAAATATCTTCACCAGTAAATGAATAAGGTGCAGGAAAATAAAGTACAATTATTTTATCTAATAATTGGCCATTTTTATTACAAAAAGGGAGATAATCTGCATATCTTGGTTGAGGTAATTTACCTAAAAAAAATTTAGCAATTTCAACAACTTTAGGTCCTGATATTCTTAAAATACCAATCCCGCCACGTCCAATTGGGGTTGCTTGTGCAATAATTGTATCATTAATATAAATCATTTTAATGTAAATTTTAATAATATCTAATTCAATATCTTTGAAATATAATTTTCATTTAATATAACTATATACTTTTTTTATATTAGAAAGAGAACACATCATAAAACGAGCTACAAGATAAAAGAAAAATAAAAAATTTTATTTTAATAAAAAATAATAAAAAACAAAAATATATCATTAATATCAAATATTTATAAAAATTAAAATATCACATAAAAAATAATATTTATATAAAATTCTTGTTATTTAAAAAATAATTTTATTTTTTATACATCTAATATTTTTTATGATTTAAAAAATAAAATTTTTGCTCAATTATAAATTTATCTATATCAAAAAAAAAATATCAAAAAAAAAATTTTAACAAAAATTATTTTAAAAATACATTAGTAAATATTTAATAAATATATATCTAAAAACTTATTTAGCATTTTTATCTTTTTTATAAAAAACTACAAATATCTTGAACTGAAAACTGAAATGATAAATAAGATTACATATAAATAATAGCATTTTGAATGCCTAATATTACATTTGCTAGTATTCATTTTATATGCAAACATTATTTTTTGATTTTATTAGAATTATATAATCCACATTTTTCTAATCCACGATAAATAATTTGTTGTTGAACAATTGTTATAAGATTACTAACAGTATAATACAAAACCAAACCAGAGGGAAACCATAAAAAAAATAATGTAAAAATAACAGGCATATATGTCATAATTTTTTCTTGTATAGGATCAGTAATTGTTATTGGTGACATTTTTTGTATTACATACATTGTCAAACCCATTAAACATGGCAAAATATAATAAGGATCTTGATCTGACAGATCTTGTATCCAAGCAATAAAAGAAGCATGACGTAACTCGACAGAACCCATCAACATATAATACAAAGCCAAAAAGATAGGCATCTGAATGAGTAAAGGAAGACATCCACCCAATGGATTAACTTTTTCTGTTTGATAAAGTTTCATCATTTCTTGACTAATTCTTTGTTTATCATTACCTATTCTTTCTTTTATAGCCATAACTTTAGGTTGTAATAAACGCATTTTTGCCATTGAAGTATATTGTGCTTTAGTTAAAGGATACATAATAAAACGAACAATAAAAGTAATAAAAATGATAGAAAAACCCCAATTACCAATAAAACCATAAATAAATTTTAATAATTTAAATAATGGTTGAGAAATAAACCATAACCATCCATAATCAACTGTTAGATCTAAATGTCTTGCAATTACTGCCATTTCTGATTGCAATTCAGGACCGATCCATAATTGTGAAACATAGTATGCCTTAGTTTTAGGCATTATTTTTACTGGAAAACTTTTATAACCAATAATAGCTATAGATTTATCTAAATTTATACTATATATTGTATTTATATTTTGAGATTTTAAAATCCATGCTGTTACAAAATATTGTTGCAACATAGCGACCCATCCACTTTTTGTCTGGATATTTAAATCATCATAAATGATATCATCAAAACTATATTTTTTATAATTTTTTTTATCAGAAGAATAAGCGGTACCACGATAAGTATGCAAATCAAAATTACTATTTTCTGTAGTACGATGTTTTGGTAATTCTATCGTCTGTTTTAATTGACCAAAAAAAGATAACATCAATGGTTTATTACTAATATTATTAATATAATATTCAATAAAAATATTGTATTTACCACGTTGTAATACATAAACTTTTTGATAAATAATTCCGTCTTTATCTATAAAAGTCAAAGGAACACGTAATTCATCTTTACTATCTTCTAACATAAAAACATTTTTGCTTGTGATGTACAAAGGCCGAAAACCTTTATTATAATTAGGATTATCTGGACCATCGTTGCCAATTATACCACTTTGTGCTTGATAAACAAAATCTTTACTAGTTTCTAATAAACGAAAAGGCTCAGATGAGTTTAATTTTTGAGAATAAGCTAATAAATTAGCTTCATTAATATCTCCACCTTCTGTATTTATACGTAAGGCAAGTACATCAGTTTTTGCGGTAATTATTTTTCCTTTTTCATAAGTTTCTGAATTAATCTGATCATCGTAAGTAATTCTATATTTTTCTTTTAAATTTTTATTAGAATCAAAAATCATTTTTTTGTCATTTTCCCATGTTTGCCACATTAAAAATGAAACAAATAAAAAAACTAAAAATAAAATATTTCGTTGTAAATCCATTATTGATTTTCTCTATTATGATTAATATATTTGGACGATACTGGATCATCGCCACCTACATGTAAAGGATGGCACTTTAATATACGTTTTATTATTAACCAAATACCTTTTATAAATCCAAATCTATATAATGCTTCAATACCATATTGAGAACAAACTGGGTTAAATCGACAATGAGATCCTAAAAATGGACTTATTAATTGATAAAATTTTATTATTAAAATTAAAATTTGCGTGCTAAATGAGAGTGACGACACCATAAGTAACCTAATTTTTTTGTAATTTCTTCATTGTTTAAATTTACAATACTTTTTTTTACCAAAATTACAAAATCCATCGATGGTAATTTATATCGATGTAATCGAAAATATTCTCTTACTAATCGTTTAATACGATTACGATCATGAGATAATTTGATATTTTTTTTTGCAATAGTAAAACCGATACGTGGATATCTCAAAGTATTTGTACGTCCAAAAATAATTATTTCTGAAGAAAATACCTTTTTAGGATATTGAAAGACATAATCAAAATCTTTAGGATTTAATAATCTTAATTTACGAGGAAAAATCAATTTATTCACTTTTATAAATTATTATTTTGAAGAAACAGTGAGATGAGAACGAATTTTAGCACGTCGATTAGCTAAAATTTGTCGACCATTTTTAGTAGACATACGAGCACGAAAACCGTGAGATCTATTGCGTTTTAATAAAGATGGTTGAAAAGTACGTTTCATAAAATTTTTACCTAATTGACAAAATTTTTTTTTGAATCAACAAGATTTATTTTTTAATTATCAAAAATAATATTAGTTATTAACATTACTCTCAGTATCAATAACATCTAAAAAATATTTTTTGATAATTTTATATTAAAATTAGAATAATATTCTAATAAAAGATATAAAATTTCGCAATAAAAATAAATATTAAATATATTGTAAAATTGATTACGATTAAAATCTATATTTTTATTTTTTTTAGAAAAATTAATACAAAACAATATTGTTAATATCATAAATAAGGCATGAATCTAATCCATTTTTTTGATACAAAGATAACTATCTTAAATGATTTAGAAAAAAATGAATATTACAAATTATATTTTTAATTATATAATTAATTTATTTATTAATAAATAATAATGTATATATAATATATATGTTAATAATTTTAAATTTTTTGTTTATTTTTTATAAAAATTTATACTAAATTTTATTTTAAAAAATAAAATTTTTTAAAACTATATGAAAGAATACAGATTTTATACATTTTTTAAGATATAATTCATTTGCTTGATTCTTTGTTCAGTCTTTTTTGAATATTAATAATTTTATTACCTATTTAATATAACGATTTTTTATTTGCTTTGTTTGAGGGGAATTCATCG